>CAJOFA010000058.1 GCA_905233985.1 uncultured Prevotella sp. | reverse complement strand
CAGCGTGACTACGGCTATTCGGACACAACCATTCCCGTCGCTCAGTTCACGGCAGAAGGTGGCTACTATCAGAAGTTGCTCACGGATGGCAGTAAGACCCTGTTGGTTTATGGTGGCGTTTCTGCCTTGGCAGGTTATGAGACAGTGAACTGGGGCAAGAAACTACTGCCTGATGGTGCCACACTACAAGACAGGGATGCTTTCATCTATGGCGGTGCGCTGACATTGAACATTGAGGTGTATCTGTCGGACAGATTAGCACTGCTTGGCAATGTGCGTGAACGCTGCCTGTGGGGTAATGACACGGGACATTTCCATACACAATATGGTGTCGGACTGAAACTAATCATTAACTGAAGGTGATAATATGACAATCGAAGAAATACGGGATATGCCCATCACGACCTTTATGCACAAACTCGGCTGCAAGTCCACTAAAAAGCGAGGAAACGAAGTGTGGTTTCATGCGCCTTACCGCTCGGACAGTACCCCGTCGTTCTGCGTGAATACGGAGAAGAACATCTTTAATGACTTCGGGGCGGGCGTCGGTGGTGACATCTTTACTCTGGCAGGGCTGATGATCAACTCCACCGACTTCATGGCACAGGCACGGTATATCGGTGAGGTGACGAACAATCCCATTGAAAGGTCAGAGCCTCCAAAGTATGTGCCAGAGCCGATTGTGCCTCAGTTTACGGATGTGGATGTGAAGCCTTTGAACCATCCAGCACTGCTGGCATACCTTCGGGAGAGGGGCATACCCTCGGACATTGCAACGGCTAATTGCGTGGAGATTCACTACAGGCTGCATGACAAGCAGTATTTTGCTGTCGGCTTCCCTAACGAGAGTGGCGGGTATGAGATTCGCAACAAGTTCTTCAAGGGTAGCATCCCGCCAAAGGCGGTGTCGCTTATAAGAAACGGCTCGGCTACCGTGAATGTCTATGAGGGCTTTATGGACTTCCTCTCGGGCTTGACGCTCGGCTATGGCAGGACGGAGGACAATCTGGTGCTCAATTCCGTTGCCAACAAGGAAAAGGCATACAGGCACCTGGACGGCTACGACCAGATAAAATGCTGGCTCGACAATGACGATGCAGGAAAGAAAACCCTTCAAGAACGATACGGCGAAAAGGTCAAAGACTTCTCCATCGTGTTCCGTCCCTGCAAGGACGTGAACGAATATCTGCAACAGCAATTAACGAACAAACAACAAATGATTAAATCGAAACTGAAATTATGAAGAAACTATTGAAGAAAGTGATGATGTGCGCCACGATGATGGCCGCACTGGTGGGTTTTACCTCCTGCGAGGATGACCTGGACATTCAGACAAACTACCCGTTTGAGTTGGAGGTGATGCCAGTACCTACCAAGGTGCTGCGAGGTCAGACGGTGGAAATCCGCTGCAATCTGAACAAGGAAGGTGATTACAAGAACACGCTCTATACCATCCGTTGGTTTCTCTATGACGGCACGGGCTCACTTCGTATGGAGAACGGCACGATTCTCCAGCCCAACGACCGCTACCTGCTGGAGAACGAGACCTTCCGCTTGTACTATACCTCTGCCAGCACCGATGCGCACAAGTTCATTGTGGTCGTAGAGGACAGCAACGGCAACAGCCAGACGCTGACGTTCAACTTCAATAACGAGAACAAGAAAGATGAAGAGAATGAGGATTAGAATACTGACGCTGACCATCCTGACATCGGTGGTGTCAGTAAGAGCAATGCCGCAAAAGTTGCCCTACACTGAAAAGCAGTTTGAAATGGCTGTCGCCTGCATCAAGCACTTTGAGGGATGGCACTACATGAAGGATTATGTGGGCTATGGTCACCAATTACAAAAAGGTGAACGGTACTCGGCACGAACGATGACTAAAAAACAAGGTGACTTGCTGCTGCGTCTCGACCTGATGCGAAACCTCTACCTGTTCCGTGCTTACGGGAAAGACGCTCTGTTGCTCTCAGTGCTGGCTTACAATGTCGGGCCATACGCCATCCTCGGCACTTCCAAACGACCAAAGAGCCGACTGCTGCGTAAGATAGAGCGTGGCGACAGGAATATCTACAGCGAATACGTTTCCTTTTGCCGCTGGCATGGGCGACAGGTGAAGTCCATCAAGTTCCGCAGGCAGGTGGAGTATGATTTGTTTTTCGTGATGTAATGAAATTAGTGGAGTTCCAAATACTGTCAGTATTCATGGGACTCCACTATCTTTATTTTACAGCAACGAAACTACTCCTTGACTGTCCATGAGCCGGACTTTTTGCTACCGTCCTTCTCAATAATGCCTTTCTCCTTGAGAGAGGAGATTACACGCTCCGTTGTTCGCTTTGACAGGTTTATTTCCGCTGCCAGTTCGTCGATTGTTATACTTGGCGAATTCTTTAATATATCTAAGATTATCCGCTCTCTCTCACTCAGATTTAATCCGCCACTTAATCCGCCATTTATTCCGCCATTTAATCCGCCATTGGCGGTAATTGGGTGGCGGAAAGGAATAGTCAGTGTAACAAACGAGTGACTTATTTCAAAAGTCGGTTGCGGTAGCCCGGCCTCAGTACACTTGTGCATTATCAAACCGATGCCACGTCCCCATCTTTCCATCAGTCCCCTCCGATAGAAAACGGAGGCAATCAACGGGTTGGGTGGC
>CAJOFA010000057.1 GCA_905233985.1 uncultured Prevotella sp. | reverse complement strand
CCTTGACGTGCACAAAGATAGTGTATTTCTTTGTATTCTGCACGATTCCGGCGAGATTTTCGAGAATGTTTACGGAGTTTTAACTTTTCAGCTTGAGGATATGCGTCATACGATGCAGTCTCACGGTGTGACTGAGGTGACGATGGAGAGTACGGCTGTCTATTGGATTCCCATCTGGCGTGTGCTTGAACCCCACGGTTTCCGTCTGAAGCTGGTCAATCCCTATTTCATCAAGCAGTTGCCCGGCCGCAAGAGCGACGTGAAGGATGCACAGTGGATTGCCGAGTGTACGCTGAAGGATCTGGTTCGTGGCAGTTTCGTCCCGTCCGAGCGCATCCAGCAGTTGCGCCAGTACGACCGCCGCATCTTCGACCTTGACGCTGAGATTGTACGCAAGCTGTCCAAACTTGATGCGGTGATGCAGCGCTGTAACATCCGCCTGAGCAACTACGTGTCGAACACCGACACCAAGAGCTACAAGGACGTAGTCGATGCCCTGTGCAGCGGCATCACCGACCCTGAGGAACTCATTAAGAAAATACACGGGCGCATCGTGAACAAGCACGGACGAGAAACCATCCTGGCATCATTGACGGGAGTAGTATCCGATGCGGAGAAGGACACGATGCGCCAGCTCAGGGACGAGCTGGACCTTGCGGAGAAGCACAAGCAGGAATGTATGGACAGGATGCTGCATATCTGCCAGACTTACTATCCCGATGAACTCAGAAGGCTGATGACCATACCAGGCATCAAGGAACGCGCCGCCACATCATTGATCGCAGAGATCGGAGTCGACATGACCAAATTCCAGACTGCGGCGCACCTTGCATCATGGAGCGGACTGAAGCCGCGTAACGACGTGTCCAACGGGAAGTACAAGTCACGCAGGATTACGCACGGCAACGTGTTCCTGCGCAAGACCATCATTGAGTGTGCCTGGGGAGCAAGCCGGACGAAGGACTGCTTCTTCAGCCGCTTCTCCTACCATCAGACACAGGTCCGCAAGAAGAACAAGATGAAAGTCCTCGTGGCAGTGGCACGCAAGCTGCTCATCGCCGTATGGCATGTGCTGCATGATGAGACAGACTACAAGGACTTCGGAGCCGACAACGATTGTGACACATCCGTTGGAAACAACGGGTGACACGATATACCGCCCATGGTAAGGCTATTATCTTTGTGGTGGCTATGCGTCTTCACAACAGTGGAAATGTAACCCCGTCTGCAAATTAACCGATAACATGGGCGGCAATGAAAGCCAGTCTATAGCTTAGAGCTCGAAGAGGAAAGTATTACTTAAAACACGGATGTCTAAGGATGACCGTGATGTATTGTCATGTGCCTACAGGAAGCCAATCCACGGATTTAGTTACTTTGGCGGGGCAATTTGTTTTCAGTTTATAGAGGAAAGATACGAAATAATCTGCGAATAAATTCCATTCCCCTCGAAAAATTAACAAATCGTCACAAAAAAGGGCCTGACCGCTCTGCACCGATACATTCTTGCCTTCTGCTTCTCTCCGGCACCAGAGCCACGATATTTAGAGCGGGCCTCGTTGAACTTCCAGGTAAGGTCAAGCACAAAGGTGCGACGGGCAGGATTGTGCGTAGTCAGCTCTCGATAACCGAAGACGATGGCATCGGTCTTGTTGGTATGGAAGATATCGCTGCAACGCAAGTCGAAAGTGAGTGTACCCATACGCTTCAAATTGAAATCACGCTGCAGTCCTACGTTGGTGAAAAGGCGAGTGCTGGTCATGCGGAAGTTGTTGTAGTCACCCTTCGAGTACCACTGGAGTGAGGCGTTGAGCCGGAAACCGTGTGGCAATTCGATGTCGTTCTGCCAACCAAGAATAAACCAAGGACGGTTCAACGTGATGGTAGAGCCATCGGCCGTAGGCGACTGGAAATCCTGCAACTGAGTGATGATAGTCCACATAGGATGCCAGCAGCCGATGGTTGGCCGTGCTGATAACTGGATGCTGAACTTGTTGTAATCCTCCCAGCTGTTGATGGGACGCACAAGGCTGACAAGGGGATCTTCTGAACCAGGGAAAGGCTCTGTCGACATAGTGAGGGCATCCTTCACACGGCCATAGTTCAGCATCAAGTTCGCCCATTTATAGGCAGCATTGAGCACCAGGCTATGGGTATAAGTCGGCAACACGTCGAACTGGTCAGATTGGCATAGTTAGGACGCTCGATGTCACGACGGTAGGAGAGGGAGAGTTGTGCCTTGCCTACAGGGGCAGAGATGACCGCCGTGGGGAACCAGTCGCCATAGTTGCGGCAAACTTCATCCTCCTTCTTGCCGAAGTTGAAGTAGTCGTTTGTCAGGTGTTCATAGCGCAGCCCTACCTGTGCATAGACTTTGCCAAAAGAGCGACCATACTCCAGGAAGGCAGCTGATGATTTCTCATTGATCTCTGTGTCGGTGGTCTTCACAGGCACATAGTCGCTAGCCATAAACGAGTAGGCGTCGGTGCGATGATTATAGCTATATTCGCCACCCAGAGAGAGATTACCTTTCCATACAGGATAGGAGAGGATGAGTTTTGTGGCCCAGAAGTTGTTGCCGCTGAGGGTGTTGCTCTCGATGGTACGA
>CAJOFA010000056.1:660-4949 GCA_905233985.1 uncultured Prevotella sp. | reverse complement strand
GAAGTACTGGTAAACCAAAGGCTCAACAGGAATGATGACAGACTTATTGCTAATCATCGACACGGACAACATCCACACCATCCTGCGCCAGTTGTACGATGACATGATGCCGCTCTGCTCACAGATGACGGGCGTGGCAAGGGCGGTGGCCGGGTTCGGTGCGCTGTTCTATATCGCCTACAGGGTATGGCAGTCGCTGGCACGGGCAGAGCCAATAGACGTGTTCCCAATGCTGCGCCCGTTCGCCATCGGCATCTGCATCCTGCTCTTCCCGACGCTGGTTCTCGGAACGCTCAACAGTGTGATGAGTCCGATAGTGCAGGGCGTGAGCACGATGCTTGAAGGGCAGAAGCTGGACTTGGAGGAACTGCGACAGCAGAAGGACGAACTGGAGACGGAGATGATGAAGCGTAACCCTGAGACGGCCTATCTGGTGGATGATGCGGAGTTTGACAAGGAACTGGAAAATCTCGGCATATCGCCGTCGGATTTGGCGACGATGGCGGGGATGTATGCGGAGCGCGGACTGTACAAGCTGCAGAAGATGATACGCGACGGCTTCCGCTATATCCTGGAACTGGTGTTCGAGGCGGTGTCGCTGATGATAGACGTGCTCAGGACGTTCTTCCTCATCGTGCTGTCGATACTCGGGCCGCTGGCATTCGGCATAGCGGTGTACGACGGATTCCAGAGCACGCTCACGGGGTGGATGTGCAGATACATACAGGTATATCTCTGGTTGCCCATCGCTGATTTGTTCAGCTGCATACTGGCGAGAATCCAGCAGTTGAGCATCGAACATGACATTGTGCAGATGCAGACGGATCCGGGTTTCTCGCTCGACTCATCGGATGGGGTTTATCTTATCATGATGCTGATAGGCATCATCGGCTACTTCACCGTGCCTACGGTGGCCGGATGGGTGATACAGGCAGGCGGAATCGGCAACTACAACCGCAACGTGAACAAGTCGCTGACCAAGAGCGGAGGCGCTATGAAGAGCGGTGCGCTGTGGCTAGCCAAATAGAGAATATGAACAACTAAAATTGTAACGACAAAAAGAGAAATGGAATTCAAGTCATTGAAGAACATCGAATCATCATTCCGGCAGCTTCGGCTGTTCGGGATGATCTTCCTGGCCGCATGTACGGTGGTCACGGTGTGGTCGGTGTGGAGTTCGTACAGCTTCGCTGAGAAGCAGCGCGAGAAGATCTACGTGCTCGACGGCGGCAAGCTCGCAGGACCTTTCACAGAACCGTCCGGCAGAGGCGAGGGAACACGTGCGCCGCTTTCACGAACTATTCTTTACGCTGGCACCGGAGAAGAGTGCCATCGAGAGCAACGTGCAGCGTGCGCTGGTGATGGCCGACAAGAGTGCCTACAACTACTACCGTGACTTTGCGGAGCAGGGCTTTTATAACCGTGTCATCGCAGGTAACATCAATCAGACAGTGAGGGTGGACAGCGTGGTGTGCGACTTCGACAGCTATCCATATCAGGTGAGGACGTTCGCAAGACAGACGATTATCCGTGAGAGTAACGTGACTGAAAGGACGCTGGTGACGGAGTGCCGACTGATGAACTCCAGCCGCTCGGACGATAACCCCAACGGCTTCCAGATACGGAACTTCACGATCATCGAGAACAAGGACATCAGGGAAGTTGTAAGGCTGAAAGACAGGATTGCGGGAGGCATCAAGGTAAGGCTTGATGCGCTCTCGCCTGAGCAGAGGATGCACGTAGTCATTGGTATGTTCTGTATCTTGGTTGTCCTGCTGCTGTTCTGCATCTGGCAGACGGTGACGGACATTGCCAACAACAGGCGGGACGGCATGACCATCGTGATAGAGCATATCGACAAGCCCGTCGTGATTGGGAGTGTCAGGGATCGTAATTCACTAACAACAAACGAAAAATCAAATGGAGAAAGAAGAAAAGGAAATGTTGGATCAGGAACAAGTGCAAGGCGGGGCCTCGGACAGCTCATCCCTGGCGGGGCAGAAGAATGAGAGTCAGAAGCAGGAACCGAAGCCCAGAAAGGAACTGACTGAGGAAGAGAAGCTGAAGCGCAATAAGATGATGGTGCTCGGTGCTGCCGTCATTGGCATGGTGGTCATCGTGCTCTGGCTGTTCAGTTCGCTGGGTGGTGGTAGTGACGATGCTGTGGGCAGAAGCGGTTTCAATACCGAGATGCCTGACGCTGACAAGGAAAGTACTGGTATTGCCGACAAGAGCAAAGCCTACGAGATGGACGGCATAAAGAAAGACCAACAGGCACGACACGACCTGGGAGCGTACTCAGTGAGTGAGACGGATTCCGTCGCGGTAACAGACGATATGAACCTGATGTCAAAGGCTGAACACAAGGATGAAGAGGTTTCGCCAGCCATGCAGAGGGTGCAGCAGTCGGCAGAGGCATGTAACGAACTGAGCCAGACGCTCGGCAGTTTCTACCAGTCTTCGGGCGATGCTGTCAATGAGGAACTGAAGAACCGCATAGCGGAGCTGGAGCAGAAACTGACATCACAGGCTGCATCAAGCGGGAGCAATGTTGATGACCAGTTGGCCTTGATGGAGAAGTCCTATCAACTCGCTGCCAAGTATATGCCAGCGGCACAGAGTGGAAACGGTCAGGTTGCATACGCAGGAGCAGGTGAACAAGGGACTTCTGGCCAGCAGGGAAAGAAACGCAAGGTCTCGCCAGTGCAGCAGGTGGCAAAGACGGTGGTCTCGGCTCTGAGCAATCAGGTGTATGACTGTGAGGATGACGATGGCGGTTTCGCCTTCAACTCGTTCAATACTGCGGTAGGTGCTAATGGCGGTGTCAGTCGCAAGAACACGATTTCAGCATCGGTCTATGGCTACCAGACCATAACTGACGGGCAGACGGTGAGACTGCGGCTGTTGGAGTCGATGGCGGTGGATGAGCGCATCATCCCGAAAAACTCTATAGTGGTCGGCTCCACGAAGATCCAGGGCGAACGGCTTTGTATCACCATCACATCTATAGAGAACGGCAGGATGATCATTCCTGTGGAGTTGTCAGTCTATGACACCGACGGACAGGAAGGAATCTTCATTCCCAACTCAATGGAGGTGAGTGCCGCCAAGGAAGTTGCAGCCAACATGGGCGGATCGATGGGAAGCAGCATCAATATCTCGTCGGATGCCAAGGCGCAACTGGTCTCTGACGTCGGCAAGGGACTGATTCAAGGGACGAGTCAGTACATCGCCAAAAAGATGCGCACGATAAAGGTGCATCTGAAGGCAGGGTATCAGGTGCTGCTCTATCAGAAGGAGAACTAATTTTATAACCAATTAACGACAAAAGAAATAACGATTATGAGAATGAAGACTGTTTTGATGATTGCTTGCGCCCTGTTTATGGGCGCAAGCGCAGTGAATGCACAGAATACGGAACTGCCCAAGGATGGCGACTTGTTTCAGGGGCTGACACGAAGTATTACATACGACCGCATGATTCCGCCTCACGGATTGCAGGTGACCTTCGACAAGACCGTGCATATTATCTTCCCTGCCTCGTGGACTTGGGTTCTGCCAACATCATGGCTGGCAAGGCTGACGGTGCAGAGAATGTGATTCGAGTCAAGGCTACCAAGCGATGGTTCAAGGGCGAGACAAACATGAGCGTTATCACGGAAGATGGTAGTTTTTATGCATTCAACGTGAAGTACGCCAAGGAGCCGGACAAACTGAACATCGAGATGAAGGACTTCATCCATGACGGCTCTGAGGTGAACAGACCGAATAACTCGATGGACATCTACCTAAAGGAACTCGGCTCGGAGAGTCCTGTATTAGTGCGACTGGTGATGAAGAGTATCTGGAAGCAGAATGAGCGAATAGTAAAACACATCGGAAGCAAGGGCTTCGGGATTCACTTCTTGCTGAAGGGCATCTATACTCACAACGGACTGCTGTACTTCCACACGGAAATCAAGAATACGAGCAATGTGCCGTTTGACGTGGACTATATCACATGGAAGATCGTGGACAAGAAGGTTGTGAAGCGCACTGCCATTCAGGAGCAGGTGATCCAGCCATTGCGCACACAGAACTTTGTGCTGAACGTATCGGGCAACTCGTCAGAGCGCACGGTGTGGACGATGGATAAGTTTACGCTGCCCGATGACAAGTGTCTGGTGTTGGAACTGGCGGAGAAGAACGGTGGGCGCAATCAGCAGTTCGTCATTGAGAACTCGGACCTGGTACGTGCAAAGTTAATCAGTGAATTGAAAGTGAAGTAGGTGAACAGATATAGAGTATCG
>CAJOFA010000056.1:0-649 GCA_905233985.1 uncultured Prevotella sp. | reverse complement strand
TTACAAGAAAAAAATGAAGAAACTATTGATGATTGGAGTGCTTGCCCTGACTATGGGGCAAGCCTCCGCACAGCGGTGTCTGCCCAAGATGCAGGGCATAGAGATAAATGTTGCCTGCGTGGACGGCAAGCCACTGAGTGCAGCATTCTGTGGCGGTGCAGCCCTTTCCACCTACACGAAGAACGGCAGCAAGTGGGTGTTCGGCGGTGAATACCTCCAGCGTAATTACGCCTATGATGAGGACATGACTATCCCCGTCGCTCAGTTCACGGCAGAAGGTGGCTATTACAAGAAACTGCTTACAGATGCCAGCAAGACCTTGTTTATATATGGCGGCGTGTCGGCACTGGCCGGGTACGAGAGTGTGAACAGGGGAAAGACGCTGCTGCCTGACGGTGCCACGCTACAGGACAGGGATGCTTTCGTCTATGGCGGTGCGCTGACGCTGAACGTCGAGGTGTATCTGTCAGACCGTTTGGCACTCATGGGCAATGTGCGTGAACGCTGCCTGTGGGGCAATGATACGGGGCATTTCCATACACAGTACGGCGTGGGAGTGAAACTGATCATCAACTGACGGTAGGCTATGAGTATCGAGGAAATACGTGATATGCCCGTGACGGACTTCCTGCATAAGTTGGGGGAGAAG
>CAJOFA010000055.1 GCA_905233985.1 uncultured Prevotella sp. | reverse complement strand
AAAATGTATATCACTATTGGCGGCGTGACGCAACCGGCTACGCTTGTTGACAATGCCGCCACTCAGGCACTTGTGGAGAGACTGAAAGACGGAGCGGTAACCGTGACGCTGAACAGCAGCGGAGACTTTGAGATTTGGGGAGCACTGGGCTTCTCGCTGCCCACAAGCAACGAGCAGATTAACGCACAACCGGGTGACGTCATCCTGTACAACGGTTCGAATATCTGCATCTTCTACGGCACGAACTCGTGGAGCTACACCCGTTTGGGCAAGATTGACGGACTGTCGGAGAGCGAACTGCGCACGTACCTCAAAGCAGGCGAAAGCAACATCAGGGTCACGCTGTCGCTGAACAATGCAACAGGTATCAGCAATGTCCGCTCCAATGTAGAAAGCGGAGCGTACTATTCGCTGAATGGTCAGCGAGTAGAGAATCCAAGCAAAGGCATATTCATTAGAAATTGTAAAAAAGTAATTTTATGAGAAAGTCAGTATTTGCCGCAGTGCTGATGGGGTTGACGCTCACGGCCTGCAACGAGAACAAACAAACTACAAACGAAGATATGAATACAACATTGCAATTGACTCAGGAGTGGGACAAGGTGTTCCCGCAGAGTGACAAGGTGACTCACGAGAAAGTGACCTTTAAGAACCGCTTCGGCATCGAATTGGCTGCCGACATGTACACACCGAAGAATGCAGAGGGGAAGTTGGCTGCTATCGCCGTCTCTGGTCCCTTCGGCGCCGTGAAGGAACAGTCGAGCGGTCTCTATGCACAGACGCTGGCCGAGCACGGATTCCTGACTATCGCCTTCGACCCGTCCTATACCGGTGAGTCGGGTGGCGAACCTCGCTATGTATCTTCTCCCGACATCAACACGGAGGATTTCTCTGCGGCGGTGGATTACCTCATGACGCGCGATGATGTGAACCCTGACCGCGTGGGTATCCTCGGCGTGTGCGGATGGGGAGGCATCGCCCTCAATGCAGCGGCACTCGACCCACGTATCAAGGCCACCGTGGCGACAACGATGTACGACATGAGCCGTGTGTCGCAAAACGGCTATCACGATGATAGCGACAGCAAAGAGGCACGTAACGAGATGCGTAAAGCTTTGGCCAAGCAGCGGCTGAAGGACTATCAGAGTGGTTCCTATGAGCGTGCAGGCGGCGTGGTGGAAGATACGACCGACATGCCGTGGTTCGTTCAGCAGTACCATGCCTACTACAAGACGCCACGCGGCTACCACGAGCGCAGCCTCAATTCCAACGAGGGCTGGAACAAGACATCCGTGCTGCCCTGGCTCAATGCCGGTTTCCTCAAGTTCACCAACGAGATTGATAATGCCGTCATGATTCTTCACGGTGAGAAGGCTCACAGCCGCTATTTCGGCATCACTGCCTACGAGAACATGACGGGCGCAAAGGTTGATTTGCAGGGACAGGATGAGAACCTGCAGCCGCTCAATGCACCGCTTGCTGAGCCGTTCATCGTTACTCGCGGCAACAAACAACTCTACATTGTTCCTGGTGCCACCCACTGCGACCTCTACGATGGTGGTGAACAGAACTACATCCCCTTCGACAAGCTTGCTACATTCTTCCACGACAATTTGAAATGACCAACAAGAGAATCATCCAGATAGACAGCGTTGATGCGTACAACAAACTGTATGGATGGGAGACGCTACACCCGTTGGTGACAGTGGTGAACCACGCCAATCCGATGGCCAGTGACCTGAACCACTCGCGGCTGAACTATGGACTGTATGCGCTGTTCCTGAAGCAGGGCGACGGCTGCTCGATACGTTACGGACGCGAGAAATACGACTATCAGGAGGGAACCGTGGTGAGCTTCAAACCCGGACAGGTGGTCGATGTGGAATGGGACGAGAGCCGACCCATGCCGCCCTCACGCGGACTGCTGTTCCACCCAGATTTGCTCTACGGCACGCAACTCGCCCGCCGCATCAACGACTACACGTTCTTCGGCGCGAGGCCCTGCACCTCTCGGAGCGCGAGCAGCACATGGTGGTGGAACTGTTCGACAGAATCGAAGAGGAATTGCAGCACCCCATCGACCGCCACTCACAGACGCTCATCACCGATGCCATCGGCCTGCTCCTAGATTACTGCATGCGATACTACGACCGCCAGTTCATCACGCGACATAAGGTGAACAGCGAGGTATTCCTTGTATTCCAGAAACAGCTGAAGGAATACTTCGAGAACGGTCATCCAGAGCGAAACGGTCTGCCATCGGTAGCCTACTTTGCCGACAAAGCCTGTCTATCGCCCAACTACTTTGGTGACCTCATCAGCAAGGAGACGGGCATCACCTGTCAGCATCACATCCAGGATGCCGTCATCGATCGGTCGAAGCAGCTTCTGCTTGAAACAAAACTGCCCATTAGCGAGATTGCCTACCAGCTCGGCTTCGAGTATCCCCAGCATTTCACCCGTCTGTTTAAGGCCAAGACCGGCATGACTCCGAATGAATATAGATTAACAGCATAAAACAAACAAAGATGAAAAGAGTAATTATAATATCTAGGTTCAAACAGCGATATGCTCGCTGACCAGTTCGTGGAAGGTGCCAAGGCTGCTGGAAACGATGTAGAGAAGATCTCACTTGCAGGCAAGAATATCCAGTTCTGTAAGGGCTGTTTGGCTTGTCAGAAACTGGGGCGCTGTGTCATCAACGATGACGTGAACGACATCATGACGAAAGTGCTTCAGGCCGACGTCATCTGCTGGGCTACTCCCATCTACTATTACGAGATGAGTGGACAGATGAAGACACTCATAGACCGCATGAACGCTATGTATGAACTGGATTATCAGTTCCGTGATGTCTATCTGCTGACAACGGCAGCCGAGGATGAAGAACAAACGCCAAAGAGGGCCGAGGCTGGTCTAACTGGTTGGATTGA
>CAJOFA010000054.1 GCA_905233985.1 uncultured Prevotella sp. | reverse complement strand
CATCCGCATTAAGCAGGAGGCACGCGCTGCCCTGTTCCGCAAGTATTGGCGTAAGCCTGTAGATAAGAAGATGATGCCATTTTCCCCACAGACGGTGAACGCCTGCTACATTCCGCTATTCAACAGCATCAACTTCCCCGCTGCCATCCTGCAGCCACCGTTCTTTGACGCAGAGGCCGACTATGTCTCGAACTATGGAGCCGTCGGTACCGTTATTGGTCACGAACTGACCCACGGCTTTGACGATGAAGGTTGCCAGTACGACAAGGACGGAAACCTAAAGAATTGGTGGACTGCCAATGATAAGGCAAAGTTTGACGAACGTGCCAAAGTTCTTGCCGACTGGTTCTCAGAACAGGAAGTACTGTCTGGCTTGAAAGTGAACGGTGAGAAGACCCTGGGCGAGAACATCGGCGACAACGGCGGACTGAAGGTGGCCTATCGTGCTTTCGAGAATCGCATGAAGCAGGAGCCCCAGAATTCAAAAGATGGTTTCACCCCCGCCCAGCGTTTCTATCTGGCTTACGCCCGCATCTGGGCTAGCAATATAACGGATGAGTTCCTCGCCTACATAGTCAATAGTGATGTCCACTCACCAAACATCTTCCGTGTGAATGCCGCCCTGCCAATGATTGACAGTTGGTACGATGCCTTCCACATCAAGCCCACAGACAAGATGTTCATCCCCAAAGAGAAAAGGGCTTTGGTATGGTGAGTTCCCCGTGTTTAATCTGAAAACATAAATATTTTAACCCCTAAAAATAATCAAAGTATGCGAAAAATGAACAAACGGATGCTTGCCGCCATCCTGATTTGCGGCATGACAACAGTGCTCTCGTCATGCATTAGCAACGATGACAACCCAGTTCCTACTGAGCCAGAGAAGAGCAATGCAATAGACTATTCCCAGAAGTCCAATTGGTATCAGATTCCAGAAATCACGAAGCCCTACGACACGTTCTACATCCTCGCAACGGAGTATGTGGTGTCGAGTATGGATGAGGGAGCCTCCGATTACGCGCCAATCGGTTGCCCAGAAATGATAGAGAAAGCACCGGGCGAATACGAGGCGCATGCAAGCGTATATCAGGATGCCACCAATGTGTTCGTGCCGTGGTATCGCCAAGCCGGTTTGCGCTTCGCCAGTGAAGTTGCAAAGGAGACGGGGAACATCGACGCCGCCATTTCCGGCATGCCCTACGATGATATCACTGCTGCCCTCGACTACTACTTCAAGAACTACAACCAAGGCCGTCCGTTCATCATTGCAGGCCACAGTCAGGGTTCTGCCATGACTAAACTCGTGCTGAAGAATTATTTCAAAGAGCATCCCGACTACTACAGCCGCATGATTGCTGCCTACGTCATAGGTTATTCCGTCACGAAGGATGACCTCAAGGAATACCCGCACATGAAGTTTGCAACCGGCGAGAGCGACACAGGTGTCATCATCAGTTGGAACACCGAGGGCATCAAGAACGTGGAGGAGAACGCCTATAACGTCGTGGTGTTGCCAGGTGCCATCAGCATCAATCCGCTGAACTGGAAACTTGACGACACCTACGCACCAGCGAGCATGAACCTGGGTTCATATATGCCAAACGAGGAAGGTAAGTACGAGTTCATCGATGTCAGCGCAGATGCGCAGGTAAACCTCGAACGCGGAGTAGTCGTGACGAACGCCCTTACCGAACCGTTGCCTGAGGAACTCTCTGAGATTGCCAAAATCTTCGGACCTGACGGCCGGCACGCCAGCGACTATTCGTACTTCTACAACAACATCAAGGACAACGTGGCGAAGCGTATCGCGACTTATAAGTCAAACCACTAACAGCCAGTACTCAAATATGTTAATTGAAAGAATATGAGTAAATTTAGTAAATGGATGTCGGCCGCCATTCTGATTTGCGGCACGACAACGATGCTCAATTCATGCATCTCCGAAACAGACAACCCTGTTCCTACGACTCCGGAGAGCCAGAACGGCGAGAACAAAAAGATTACTGACGGCAACTATGACAAATCGCTGGCTGTCAAGTGTATTAACGGCACCTTCGTTGGCAAAAAGACGGAGAATGTCATTACCTATAAGGGCATTCCGTTTGTAGGGCAGCAGTAGATGTTGTGGCAGATAATGGTGTCTATGAAGCCTATTATAATGCGAAAGCCTCCTGCCAGAGCGAGGAAATCAGCAATTATCAGGGCGAGGACTGCCTGTATCTGAACGTGTGGAAAGCGGAGGGCACATCTGCTGAGAAGAAGCCGGTTATGGTATATATTCACGGAGGTGCCTGGACTGTGGGCGGTACGGGCGTCGATTTGTTTGATTGCACTAATTTCATCCAAGAGAATCCGGATGTCATCGTTGTTACAGTCGCTTACAGACTCGGCATCTTAGGTTTCCTCCATTTGTCTCATCTGCCTGACGGTAAGGACTATCCAGACGCACAAAATCTGGGGCTTCTAGACCAAAAGATGGCCTTGAAGTGGGTTCATGAGAACATTGCAGGCTTCGGCGGCGACCCTGACAATGTGACCATTTGGGGAGAGTCTGCCGGTGGTGCAAGCGTGACTATGCTTCCGCTGATCAAGGGCGCTCAACAGTATTTTAAGAAAGTCATTGCCCAGAGTGGTGCCCCCTCACAAACAAGGTCTGAGGAAGAGGCTATTGCATGTACGGACGATGTGATGAAAGTCCTTGGCTGCAAGACTGTTGCCGACCTACAGAAAGTTGATGCCAAGAAACTTGTGGAAGCAGCAGGAGCCGTGCTCACATTACGCATGTTCCCTGAAAGAGATGACAGAGTTCTGCCTTTAGAGCCACATGAGGCATACGCAAATGGCACAGCGAAAGATATAGTATTCCTGCAGGGCTGCAACAAGGACGAGATGAACTACTTCGTGTCATCCATGGGAGTAGAAGACTTCAAAGCATGGGCCGCTGACCGCAAGACAAAGAAATACGCTCAACTGCCAGATGAAGAGAAAGCACTTGTCGAAAGTTTCTGCAATGAAGGGGCTGTAGAAGACTGGGAACCTGACAGCCGTTTATTCAGCCAGAGTTGGTTTATTGCGCCGTGCATCAGAATGTCGGAGAACCAGACCAAAGCCGGCGGCAAGTCGTACACATATTTCTACAGGGTAGAATCTTCCATGCCGATATTGAAAGCCGCACACGGAGAAGAACTTCCCATCGTATTCTGTCATCCGGAGATGACCGACGGAAGACCATACGACGCAACCTTCTCTAAGACCATGCGCAAGATGTGGGTTCAGTTTGCCAAGACTGGCAACCCATCGCTCAGTGCCGACATCTCCCCAGACGGGAAGGCAAAAGAGTGGCCGCTCTACGACTTAGGGGACAAGAAAGTGATGGTTCTCGACGAGTTCGACATCCATCCGGCAAAAGAATCCGAGGTAAAGATTGTAGATTGGAACAAGAGTTATTTCCTGACCAACTATTATATGCTTTGATTGGTTCACGATACCGCCCGAAAACCATTGGTTCGCTTTCGGGCGGTTTTGGCATTTTTGCTGTTTGGACAAAAAAAGGGATAGGCTTATCTCCTAATTCCCT
>CAJOFA010000053.1 GCA_905233985.1 uncultured Prevotella sp. | reverse complement strand
TCGCCAAACTCCGCAACGAATATCTCTACCTTGCGCACAAGTATTCACTCCAGCCCCTTGACGGCAAGCAATGGCAACCGATGGGCAACGGACGCAACCGCACTACGCACCTTGCTTTCTCTTTCCTTGCCAACATGTACTATCAGCGCAAGACCTCGCTACACACCATGCTCAAATGCGAGACTATGACGGAAGTGAGGAATCTGCTGAAAGTGTCCGCTACACCCTATTGGCAGACGCACACCCACTTTGGTGCAATGGCTAAAGCAAGTATTAGCCAACTCAGTGCAGAACGGCTGAATCTGATAGTCATTAACGCAGTCGTGCCCATGCTCTTCGCATACGGTCGTGAAATGGCGCAGGAAAGTTATTGTGACCAAGCCTTTGACTTCATTGAAGTGTGCAAGGCAGAGAAGAACACCATCACCAAGCACTGGCAGCAGTACGGCATCAATGCCGACAGCGCAGGACAGACTCAGGCACTTATCCAACAGCAGCGTGAGTCCTCCGCTGCCGTTTCGGTTACCAGTATCTCAAAGGCACCACGAAGTTGGAGGGCTACAGAAACATGGTGATAGAACCCGACCTTTTCGCAGAATTATATTAACCACGGGTGGGAGCCAAAAACTCCCATCCCTTAAAAACAAATTTGATATGGCAACAAGAATGACTGTTGACGGTGTGAGCACATGCGTAGTGCCAGGCACCGAGCGTTACGAATGGTTTACAATGGGACGAGGCAAACGAAAGAAGCAGTACGTCCAATATGATTTCCGCGATGCCACTGATGGAATGCTCTTCTCTATCGTCAGACCTACATTAGAAGAGTGTAGAGAGGAACGTGACGTTTGGCTAATGAAGAAAACGCAACAGATGGACTAATTATCAATGAGCCGAGGAAAGCGAAAATCCTCGGCTTCCTTTTTCTTTCAGACAGCGGGAAAGAACAAGGAAGCGAAAAAGAAACCGCCAAAACGATAGCCAATTTACCGTCATTTCTGATTTATCTGATAATCTTTGCTTTTTGAAGGTTTGTCATTTCACTCCAGAAGTCTGCTTCTTCAGATTCATTGAAACCGTTAGATGAAATCTCGTGGAGAATGGCATCAAGTAACTGAACTTTTGAGACTTTCAAGTCTGGTTCGACGTCAATGGGATAAGTGATAATATCAGCCAATGAGCCGACATGAGCATTGACAACGGCAATATCGCCATTCAAGAGTTTTACTAGAATACGCCTGTTGGAACCGTATTCAGGTTTAGTCTCACGGAGTTTCTGATATAGCGGAGAGTCGCTATATTGCTCTGAATCAACAGAAAGGATAAGTTCGCGTAATGTCATTATAATCCTCTTATGATTGCTAATCGTTGATATAACTTTTTGTGGACATGTCGTAATACAGGGCTTCCAACTCCTGCAAAGTCAGTTTCTCAACACTATGCTCGATAATGCGAATCAGTTCATCACGCCTATATTCATCGGACTGGCCGAATTTGTTCATGTATGCCATTGTCTTTTATCATTATTCATAAAATCAGCTGCAAAGTTACTCATAAATACTCAAAAAGAATCAGAAATGACCGATAATCCAACATTATTTAGAAGATCGAGCTATCAAATCAAGGCTCCGACCTGCAATAATGCAAGCCGGAGTCTTTGGGAATATATATGGTATGGTAAACAGTTATGCCACGAAGTGCATGATGTGGTGTGGTGACGTTACCTTGGCATCGTAGATGACTGTCACTTCACGAGTGCGGGGATCCCACTTGGTGTCCAGCACACCCTTCATGTTCTCGACCTTGGCAACGACCATCTTGTGAGAGTCGTGACGGCTTACCTTGAAGGTGCAGGTCTTCACATCAGGATAATAGGCATGGCTTCTGTGCGAATCGAAGTGGGAAGTCCGCTTGTCAACCTTGTCGAAGTGCGAACCCTTCTTGTCGTTATTCACTACCACAATCTTGTCATTCTTACCGTGGTTGTTGTTCTTCTTATTACCAGCCATTGCGGGCATTGCAAATGTGATGGCCATTGTCATCATGGCAACTATCACTTTATTCATCTTCTTCATAATTTTCTTCTTTTAAATTGTTCAACTTACGTTCTGTGTCAGACTCCTATGTTCTGATTCACGGTGCAAAGATCGGTACTTTTGGTGAGATATGAAAGTGAAAAATCCTATTCTATGATTCCAGATTCCCTAAACTTGTGTAGGGATTTCCCCTGACGTGCTATTATCTGCCTAATAGAAACGTCCCGAATAAAGCCTAAAAAGACTCCATTCAGGACGTTGGTTTCTTAGCGCACAAAAAACAGGTCAAACTCTACCTGTCTACGGAACTTGATGGACGGTACTTGCCGCCCCTTCCATCGGCAGAATGATACATAATCCGTATAGATGTTCCTGTCGCCTCGCTCTATCTTCCGCAGCAGTCGGCTCTTCGGACGTTTGGAGGTGCCGAGGATGGCGTATGGCCCGACGTTGTAGGCCAGTACCGAGAGCAGCAGCGCATCCTTGCCGTAGCCACGGAACAGGTATAAGTTTCGCATCAGGTCGAGACGGAGTAGCAAGTCACCCTGTTTTCTGGTCATCGTCCGTGCCGAGTACCGTTCACTCTTTTGGACTTGATGCCCATAGCCGACATAAGGCCATGCTCTCACCCCATGCCAGCCCTCGAAATGTTTGATACAAGCGACGGCCATTTCAAACTGTTTTTCCGTGTATGGCAAGCTGTTATGCCTTGGTGTCGCCCTTGCATAGCCCACCGAGCAGAGGCATAGCAGGGAGAGCAACTTAATCCTTGTCTTCATCATCTTTCTTGTTCTCGTTGTTGAAGTTGAACGTCAGCGTCGTTGCCGTTAGAGTCCTCCACGACCACGATGAACTTGTGCGCATCCGTACTGGCCGAGGTATAGTAGAGCCGGAAGGTCTCGTTCTCCAACAGGTAGCGATCGTTGGGCTGGAGGATCGTGCCGTTCTCCATGCGGAGCGAACCCTTGCCGTCGTAGAGGAACCAACGGATGGTGTAGAGCGTGTGAGTATAATCGCCCACCTTCGCTAAGTGGCAGCGGATTTCCACCGTTTGCCCACGCAGTACTTTCGTCGGCACGGGCATCACCTCCACCTCAAACGGGTAGTTGGTCTGAATGTCCAGGTCATCCTCGCAGGAAGTAAGACCCACCAGTGCGGCCATCATCGTGGCGCACATCATCACTTTCTTCAATAGTTTCTTCATAATTTCAGTTTCGATTTCGTTTGTTGTTTGTTCGTTAATTGCAGTTGCAGGTACTCGTTCACGTCCTTGCAGGGACAAGTCCTTCACTCTGTCACCGTATCGTTTTTGCAGGGCAGCGAGGCATTTCTTTCCGGCATCGTCATTGTCGAGCCAGCATTTTATCAGTTCATAATTGTCTAAATGCTTGTACGCCTTTTCCTTGTTGGCTACAGAGTTCAATACAAGATTGTCCTCCGTCCTACCATATCCCAACGTCAAGTCTGAGAGATAATCAATGAATCCCTCATAGACGTTGACCGTAGCCGAGCCGTGCCTGATGAGCGACACTGCCTTTGGCGGGATGCTGCCCTTGAAGAACCTGTTGCGAATCTCATAGCCACCGTCCTCGTTTGGGAAGCCCACGGCAAAATAGTTCTTGTCGTGCAGCCTGTAGTGAATCTCCACGCAGTTTGCCGATGCGATGTCCGAGGGAATGCCCCTCTCCCGAAGGTAAGCCAGCAGTGCCGGATGTCCCAACGGTTTTACCTCCACGTCCGTGAACTGAGGCACCGCTGGCTCTGGCTCATATTTTGGAGGCTCTGACCGTTCTATCGGATTGTTCGTCACCTCGCCGATGTACCTCGCCTGTGCCATGAAGTCGTTGGAGTTGATCATCATTCCCGCCAGCGTAAAAATGTCGCCGCCTACACCCGCCCCGAAGTCATTAAAGATGTTCTTCTCCGTATTCACGCAGAACGACGGCGTGCTGTCCGAACGGTAAGGCGCATGGAACCACACTTCCTTGCCCCGCTTCTTCGTTGACTTGCAGCCGAGTCGGTGCATGAAGTCCGTGATGGGCATGTCGCGTATTTCCTCTATCGTCATCGCCTGTCAGTTGATAATCATTTTCAGCCCCACGCCGTACTGCGTATGGAAATGACCAGTGTCGTTGCCCCACAGGCATCGCTCACGCACATTACCCATCAGAGCCAGACGATCTGTGAGATATACCTCAATGTTAAGCGTCACTGCTCCACCATAGATAAAGGCATTCCTGTCCTGTAGTGTGGCACCGTCAGGCAGCAGCGTCTTGCCCCAGTTCACTGTCTCATAACCTGCCAAGGCAGAAGCACCACCATAGACAAACAGGGTCTTGCTGGCATCCGTGAGCAGCTTCTGATAGTAGCCGCCCTCTGCCGTGAACTGAACGACGGGGATGACCGTGTCCTCGTCGTAGTCGTATTCACGCTGCAGATACTCGCCGCCGAACACCCACTTGCTGCCGTTCTTCGTGTAGGTGGAAAGCGCCACGCCGCCACTGAATGCTGCACTCAACGGCTTGCCGTCCACGAAAGCACCGCTAACCTCAATGCCCTGCATCTTGGGCAAACATCGCTGTGCGGAGGCTTGCCCCATAGTCAGGGCAAGCACTCCAATCATCAATAGTTTCTTCATCTTCTACTTCACTTTAAGTTCTGAAATCAGTTTTGCACGTACCAGGTCCGAGTTCTCAATGACGAACTGCTGATTACGCCCGCCGTTCTTCTCTGCCAGTTCCACCACCAGACACTTGTCATCGGGCAGCGTAAACTTATCCATCGTCCACACCGTGCGCTCTGATGAGTTGCCCGATACGTTCAGCACGAAGTTCTGTGTGCGCAGGGGCTGGAT
>CAJOFA010000052.1 GCA_905233985.1 uncultured Prevotella sp. | reverse complement strand
GGACATTGCCGACAGGAAAGAAAGCACGAACATCGTGATTGAACACATTGACAGTCCCATCATCGTGGATGGGAAACAGGATTATTCACAACTTAAAGATATGGTAAATGGAACAGGAAGAAAAGAAGGAACTGGAGCAGTTGCAAGGCAGGGACTCAGACAGCTCATCCCAGGAGGGGCAGAAGAATGAGAGACAGGAGCCGGAACCTAAGCTCAAGAAGGAACTGACGGAGGAAGAGAAGTTGAAGCGCAATAAGATGATGGTGCTCGGTGCTGCCGTCATCGGCATGGTGGTCATCGTGCTCTGGCTGTTCAGTTCTCTGGGTGGCGGTAGTGACGATGCTGTGGTTAGGAGCGGTTTCAATACCGAGATGCCTGACGCTGACAAGGGCAGTACTGGCATTGCCGACAAGAGCAAAGCCTATGAGATGGACGGCGTGAAGAAGAACCAGCAGGCACGGCACGACCTGGGGGCGTACTCGGTGAGTGAGACGGATTCCGTCGCGGTGACTGACGACATGAACCTGATGGCAAAGGCTGAACATAAGGACGAAGAGGTGTCGCCAGCAAAGCAGAGAGTGCAGCAGTCGGCGGCGGCATGCAACGAACTGAGCCAGACGCTCGGCAGTTTCTACCAGCCGTCGGGCGACGCTGCCAACGAGGAACTGAAGAACCGCATAGCGGAACTGGAGCAGAAACTGACGTCACAGACAGCATCAAGCGGGAACAACGTTGATGACCAGTTGGCCTTGATGGAAAAGTCCTATCAACTCGCTGCCAAGTATATGCCAGCGGCACAGGGTGGAAACGGTCAGGTCGCCTACGCAGGAGCAGGTGAACAGGGAACTTCGGACCAGCAGGGAAAGAAGCGCAAGGTATCGCCCGTGCAGCAGGTTGCAAAGACGGTGGTCTCGGCCCTGAGCAATCAGGTGTATGACAGTGAGGATGACAATGGCGGCTTTGCCTTCAATTCGTTCAATACGGCGGTAGGCTCGGGTGGCGGAGTGACGCGCAAGAACACCATCTCGGCATCGGTCTATGGATACCAGACCGTGACTGACGGGCAGACGGTGAGGCTACGGCTGTTGGAGCCGATGGCGGTGGACGAGCGCATCATCCCGAAGAACTCAATCGTGGTCGGTGCGACGAAGATCCAAGGCGAACGGCTCTGTATCACCATTACCTCGATAGAGAACGGCAGGATGATCATTCCCGTGGAGTTGTCGGTCTATGACACTGACGGACAGGAGGGCATTTTCATTCCAAACTCGATGGAGGTGAGTGCCGCCAAGGAGGTTGCCGCCAACATGGGCGGGTCGATGGGTAGCAGCATCAATATCTCGTCGGATGCCAAGGCGCAACTGGTCTCTGATGTCGGCAAGGGACTAATACAGGGAACGAGCCAGTATGTGGCAAAGAAGATGCGAACCGTAAAGGTGCATCTGAAGGCCGGGGTGCTGCTGTACCAGAAGGAGAACTAAGTGTATAACTAATTAACAAACAGACAAACGACAATGAGAATGAAGAAAGTATTGATGATGGCTTGCGCCCTGTTGGTGGGCGCAAGCGCAGTGAGTGCACAGGAAACGACATTGCCCAAGGACGGCGACTTGTTTCAGGGACTGACGCGCAGTATTACATACGACCGCATGATTCCGCCTCACGGATTGCAGGTGACCTTCGACAAGACCGTGCATATTATCTTCCCTGCCTCCGTGACCTACGTGGATTTGGGCTCAGCAAACATCATGGCGGGTAAGGCTGACGGTGCGGAGAACGTAATCCGTGTAAAAGCCACAAAGCGTTGGTTCAAGGGCGAGACGAACATGAGCGTGATAACCGAAGACGGCTCATTTTACGCATTCAACGTGAAGTATGCCAAGGAGCCGGACAAACTGAACATCGAGATGAAGGACTTCATCCATGACGGTTCGACAGTGAACAGGCCCAATAACTCGATGGACATTTATCTGAAGGAACTCGGTTCGGAGAGTCCAGTGCTGGTGCGACTGGTGATGAAGAGCATCTGGAAACAGAACGAGCGCATCGTGAAGCACATCGGCAGCAAGGGCTTTGGCATCCGCTTCTTGCTGAAGGGCATCTATACGCACAACGGATTGCTGTACTTCCACACGGAAATCAGGAACTCCAGTAACGTACTGTTCGATGTGGACTATATCACATGGAAGATCGTGGATAAGAAGGTGTTGAAGCGTACGGCCATTCAGGAGCAGGTGATCCAGCCCCTGCGCACACAGAACTTCGTACTGAACGTATCGGGCAACTCATCGGAACGTACAGTATGGACGATGGATAAGTTTACGCTGCCCGATGACAAGTGTCTGGTGGTGGAACTGGCAGAGAAGAACGGCGGGCGTAATCAGCAGTTCGTTATTGAGAACTCGGACCTGGTACGTGCGAAGTTAATCAGTGAACTCAAAGTGAAGTAGAAGAGGAACAAAAAAAGGAACATAATGAAGAAACTATTGATGCTTGGAGTGCTTGCCCTGACTATGGGGCAAGCCTCCGCACAGCGATGTTTGCCCAAGATGCAGGGCATAGAGGTTAGCGGTGCTTTCGTGGACGGGAAGCCGTTGAGTGCTGCATTCAGTGGCGGCGTGGCACTGTCCACCTACACGAAGAACGGCAGCAAGTGGGTGTTCGGCGGCGGGTACCTGCAGCGTGAATACGGCTACGACGAGGACACGACTATTCCCGTCGCTCAGTTCACGGCGGAGGGCGGTTACTATCAGAAGTTGCTCACGGATGCCAGTAAGACCTTGTTTATATATGGCGGAGTGTCGGCACTGGCCGGGTACGAGAGCGTGAATTGGGGAAAGACGCTGCTGCCTGACGGTGCAACGCTGCAGGACAAAGATGCCTTTATCTATGGCGGTGCAGTGACATTGAATATTGAGGTCTATCTTACTGACCGCTTGGCTCTGACGGGCAGTGTGCGTGAGCGCTATCTGTGGGGCAACGACACGGGGCATTTCCATACGCAGTACGGCGTGGGACTGAAACTGATGATCAACTGACGGGCGATGACGATAGAGGAAATACGGGATATGCCCATCACGGACTTCATGCACCGACTCGGCTGCAAGTCAACGAAGAAGCGGGGCAAAGAAGTGTGGTTCCATGCGCCTTACCGTTCAGACAGCACTCCGTCGTTCTGCGTGAATACGGAGAAGAACATCTTCAATGACTTCGGGACTGGCGTAGGCGGTGACATTTTTACCCTTGCCGGGCTGATGATTAACTCTGGTGGCTTCATGGCACAGGCGAGGTACATCGGCGAGGTGACGAACAATCCGATAGAACAGTCTGAGTCTCCCAAGTATGAGCCTGAGCCAGCGTTGCCTCAGTTCACGGATGTAGAAGTAAGACCGTTGAATCATCCTGCATTGCTGTGGTATCTAAGAGAGAGGGGCATATCCTCGGAAATTGCATCGGCGAACTGCGTGGAGATTCACTACAGGCCACACGACAAAAACTATTTTGCCGTAGGATTCCCTAATGAGGACGGAGGCTATGAGATACGCAACAGGTTCTTCAAGGGCAGCATCCCGCCAAAAGCAGTGTCGCTCATCAGGCAGGGCTCGGCTACGGTAAACGTCTATGAGGGATTCGTGGACTTCCTTTCGGGGCTGACGCTCGGCTATGGCAGGACGGAGGACAATCTGGTGCTGAACTCCGTCTCCAACAAGGGGAAAGCGTACAGGCATCTGGACGACTACGATCTCATCAAGTGTTGGCTTGACAACGACGATGCCGGAAAGAAATGCCTCAAAGCCCTGCAAAAACGGTACGGTGAAAGGGTAAAGGACTTCTCCGTCGTTTTCCGTCCCTGCAAAGACGTGAACACGAACAAACAACAAACAAAATCGAAACTGAAATTATGAAGAAACTATTGAAGAAAGTGATGATGTGCGCCACGATGATGGCCGCACTGGTGGGTTTTATTTCCTGCGAGGATGACCTGGATATTCAGACGAACTACCCGTTTGAGGTGGAGGTGATGCCCGTACCGACGAAGGTGCTGCGTGGGCAGACGGTGGAAATCCGCTGCCATCTGGCGAAGGAGGGCGACTACAAAAATACGCTCTATACCATCCGTTGGTTCCTCTACGACGGCACGGGTTCGCTTCGCATGGAGAACGGCACGGTACTCCTGCCCAACGACCGCTACCTGCTGGAGAACGAGACCTTCCGGCTCTATTACACCTCGGCCAGTATCGATGCGCACAAGTTTATCGTGGTCGTGGAGGATAGCAACGGCAACAGCCAGACGCTGACGTTCAACTTCAACAACGAGAACAAGAAGGATGAAAAGGATGAGGATTAGACTGCTGTCGCTCCTGTGCCTCTGCACAGTGGGGATGGCGAGGGCGACACCCAATCAACTACCATATAGCGAAAAGCAGTTTGAAATGGCCGTCGCCTGTATCAAGCACTTCGAGGGCTGGCACACGACTAAGAACTATCCGTATGTCGGCTATGGTCATCAGCTTCAGAGGGGTGAAAGGTATTCGGCACGGATAATGACCAGGAAACAGGGTGACTTGTTGCTCCGTCTCGACCTGATGCGCAATCTCTATCTGTTCCGTGGCTACGGAAAGGATGCGTTGCTGCTCTCGGTACTGGCCTATAACGTCGGGCCATATGCGATCCTCGGCACCTCCAAGCGTCCGAAGAGCCGACTACTGCGAAAGATCGAGCGTGGCGACAGGAATATCTACAATGACTACATCGCCTTCTGCCGTTGGCATGGCAGACCAGTGAAGTCCATCAAGTTCCGTAGGCAAGTGGAGTTCGACCTGTTCTTTGTGAAGTAGATAAATGGAGGCAAATGGAAGACGGATTCTTCTATTTGCTTCCATTTTTCGTTGTTTGTAACAACCTTTTTTGGTTGTAAACCTAAAATACAACCTTTTTTGGTTGTATAAGACAAAAACAACCGAAAAAGGTTGTTGTTTTCCATTTTTTTTCGTAATTTTGCACCCGAAGCCACTAAATATGTTACGAAATATGGAGATTAAGGCAATAATTACAGGCGATATAGTCCGTTCGGAGC
>CAJOFA010000051.1 GCA_905233985.1 uncultured Prevotella sp. | reverse complement strand
GGGTCCATCTGAATCAGTTCAGGGTACATGCTACCAAACTCACCTGTCAGGTCGCTACGGTTCTGCTGCATCTGCACGACGAAATGTTCGCGTGTCAAAAGCGTGTCAAAACAGATGTATGCCGAGGTGTCAATATAGGCAGGTTGGTGTTCTGCCAGGTAATCTATGGCATCGGGAATCAAGTCATCGTCCAAACGGTAAAAGACATCACCGATAGTAGAATCTTTATCTTGGGCCAACAACGAATCGACAAATGCATCGCAGGTTTCAATGAGTTCGTCAACATTCTGCCCCATTCCCGCTGACGCGCCTACCCGTGGCCTTTCAAACAGCAGAAATACCTTATCCTTGATTTTCAGGTCGGCAAAGGCCAGTTTGGTGGTGCCATCCTCATTCTTCGATGACGGCATGAGTTTGTTGATGTCTTCCTCCAAATGTATCCGAGAGGCATAATAGCCGAAAAACACGAATAGCGCCACCATAGACAACCAACAGGCAGCACGATGGCTACGAAAATAGTGGTAGATATGGATAAACAGCTCTGTCATTGCATGAATATTTTAAGTTTCGCATGGGCTATTTCTTCTCCGTCGATGCAACAGCGTCCCTCTACGAGCGTCACGTTGCCGATAGAGAATCCAAAGGCGATACTGGTGCGGATGAGATGACCTGTCTCAGGACGGCACAGACATTCGAAATGCTTCACTTCGCCGATAAGTCCTATCCGTGGCTTGTCGCGGTTCTTCTGCTGGTAGCCTGCGAGGGCAGCAGCCGATTGTGCGATATGCTCTATGAGCCCCGTCTCAGCCAGCGTGCCGTCGGGCAGGATGAAGAAGTTGTCGGTTCGGACATACAAGGCGGCCTGGGCAGTGCTTTCGCCTGTCGTCTCAAACTCGTCCACCATCACAAAAGGGTTGCGCTGAGGAATCAACCTGAATATGTCTTCACCGACAAACTTCATACATTACTGGTGCTGCTCAATATAATCGTACAGGTCGTTGAAGGTCTGAATCTTCTTCAAGTCCTCCACGGGAATAGTAATCTTGTAGGTGAACTGCACCAGTGCGATGAGATCCACCAGGTTGATACTGTCCAGGTTAAGCGTCTCCTTCAGGTTTGCTTCAGGGGCGAACTCACTCTGTTCTACTTCAAACTCTTCTTCCAGCAGGCTGTTCACCTGCTCAATGATTTCTTGTCTTGTCATTTTTTTATAAGTTTTTGATGATTAATGTCGAATTGGTACCGCCGAAGCCGAACGAGTTGCTGAGGAACATGTCGAAGTGCTGCTGACGGGTTTCAGGGATGACGTTGATGCAGCGGGTTACCTCGTCGGGATTCTCAAAGTTGAGCGAGCCCCCGATGAAGTCGTTCTTCATCATCAGCATCGAATAGATAATCTCCGATGCGCCGGCCATCCACATTTCGTGGCCTGTCAGACTCTTTGTTGAGGTGACGGGTACACGATAGTCGCCGAACACCCGTGCGATAGCCTCTGCCTCGCGACTGTCGCCGATAGGAGTAGAGGTGGCGTGAGCATTGACATACCCAATGTCTTGTGGCTTGATACCGGCACACGATATGCAGCGTAGCAGTGAACGGGCAGGACCCTCGACGTTAGGTGTGGAGATATGGTCGCCATTGCCTGAGAATCCCCAGCCGAGGATTTCTGCCAGGATGGGCGCGCCACGGCGTACAGCGTGTTCGTAGCTCTCGACGATCAGGGTGGCGGCACCACCGCTGGGCACCAGTCCGTCGCGGTCGCGGTCAAAGGGTCGACTGGCTTTCGTGGGTTCACTGATACGGGTTGAGAAGGTCTGCAGTGCATCGAACGAAGCGATACCATACATGTTGTTCTCTTCAGCACCGCCGCATACAATGCAGTTCTGCAAGCCATTGCGGATGAGCAGGAAGGCCAGTCCCAACGACTGCGACCCACTGGCACAGGCAGCCGAGGCCGTCAGGTTGATGCCCTTCAGGTGGAACAGCGTGGCGAGGTTCATCGTCACCGTGGAGTTCATCGACTGGAAGATGGCCCCGGAGCCGCAGGCCGCCGTGGATCGGGCTTGACGAAACTTGTCCATGGCTACCATGGTCGATTCGGCCACGGAGTCGTTGCCGTAGATGATGCCAACCTCGTGGCTGTCGATATAGTCCTGCGTGAGTCGCGCCTGCTCCAGAGCCTGCACGGTGGCACAATAGGCGTACTGCGCCTCCTCGGGCATCATCTGACGTACGTTGCGGCTCAGCACCTTTTTCAGGTCGGGACGCGGCACATTGCCGCAGATGGGTGAACGGAAACCTGCATCCAGCCGCTGCTGGCTGAACACGATACCGCTGCGCCCTTCGAACAATGACAGGCGCACCTCGTCAAGCGTCGTACCGATGCACGACCAAATGCCCATGCCTGTAATTACTACTTATATACCTTTCTATATCTGTTTAATATAACATCTTCTGCGTTTTACGAACTCTGGTTTCAGCGGTTTCCACTGCGACAGTTCGCGCACGTTGTCCTCCAGTTGCGGCCCAGTCTCGGCCCACTTGAATCCCAATTGGTTATAAATAGGTATCAGATCGTCGAAGAATAGGGCATTCACTCCCATTCCCTGATAATCGGGACGCACACCCACGAGCAACATTTCCACAGTGTCCTCGTGTCGCCATTTCAGTGCCTTGAGCAGATGCCACCATCCTGTAGGCCACAGTCGGCCACTCGTCTTCTGCAAGGCCTGCGTCAGGCTACCGATGGTGACAGCTGCCCCCACCACTTCATGTTGCTCATTGATGACGATAGGAACCATCTTAGGGTCGATGATTGGCAGATAGCGGTCGAGGTAGGCCGCTATCTGAGCCTCCGAAAGGGCCGCGAATCCGAAGATTGGGCGATAAGCCTCGTTGAACAGTCTCATAACCTGTTCGGCATAATGCCGTTTGTCGATGCCGGGGGTGTCCAACTTTATCACGCGCAGCCCCATTTGTTCGCGCACATACTGTGCCGTTCTTGCATAACGGGCAGGTGTCTTGTCGGGGATGTTTATACGTATTTGCACCCAGTCCACTTCTTTTCGAAATCCCAGTGCCTCCATGTGACGTGGATAGTAGTCGAGATTGTAGATGGTGCTCATCGTTCCTGTCAGTTGGAAGTCATCTATGAGCATCCCCTCTTTATCGAAATCAGTAACGCCCATCGGCCCCTGCAGGGTGTCCATGCCGAAGGTGCGTCCCCACCGCTCCACGATCTCAATCAGCGCCCGTGAGACATCGAGGTCATCAATAAACTCTATCTGTCCGAAACGCACAACCCGTTGCTGCCACCGCTCGTTGGTCTTGTGGTTCACAATGCCCACAACGCGCCCAAGGGGTACATCGTTGCAATAGGCCACAAATGGCTGGATATGACAATGCTCAGGCTCAGGATTCCTGCGGCGGTCGAACAGCATGCGGGCATCACGGTCTAAGTCTGGTACCCACTGCATGCAGCCCTTGTAGATATATTTCGGAATGTTGATAAAGTCATCCTGCTCCTTGCGACAAGTTACCTTTCGGACATCTATATTCGGCATAACACGTTTGTTTGATTTACTATCCTTGTCCTATTTTTAATAGTATTTCTCTTGATATACATAGAAAATCGTGATGCCGTTCTGCTCGTTGAACTCGATTTTGTTCTCACGAGCAAGCCAACCGATAGCGGTACATATAGACTCTGTGTCGAGTAGCGTTTCACGCTGCAGATCCTCAAATGAGAGAGACCCTTTTTCGTTGAGTGCCCGCCAGACGATGCCAGCGAGGGTTCCTATTTCTTCTTTCTTCATATTA
>CAJOFA010000050.1 GCA_905233985.1 uncultured Prevotella sp. | reverse complement strand
CAACTTTTATATAAGTTATTTGCGTATTACATTTGTTTTTTACAAATAATGTGTAAATTTGCACTAAAACAGCACGATATGAAGGCAGATTTTCAATATTCTACAGACTTTTATGGGATGAATGCCCGTGAGTTGAGCCACACCTGCATGCATCTACTTTGCTTGGCAGGTGAGGCAAGTTTTGTGTTCAACGAGCGATGCTACCATATCGTGAAGAACGACCTGGTGGTGATACCGATGCCTGCCCGTGTCAGCAACCTCGCGGCACATGAGGATATGCAAGTGGAGTGGTTCGCCGCCGACTACAAGTTCCTGCAGAACCTGTTGCCGTCGAACAACTACAGCATCGGAGGCAGTATCTCACTGAACCACGATCCAGTCATCTCGCTAACGGATGAGCAGGCTGCCATCCTGCTGGCAGACTTCCACCGCCTGCGCGACCGCATGGACGACCGCCACCTGCTGTTCTACCGCGAACTGATGGGGAGCCTCTGCCTGACGATGATGTACGACATCTTCGAGGCCCATGCCCAACGAGAATCCACAGACTCGCATACCGACCGCACAGCCTACATTGTGAAACAACTAATGGCACTGCTGGCTACAGGCATCAGCCGAACGGAGCGTGATGTGAGCTACTATGCCGAGCGTCTGAACGTATCGCCCAAGTATCTCTCGGCCACCATCAAGCGCGTGACTGGCCATAGTGTCACCTCGTACATAGACCGCCACACCATACCTATATTAAAAGACTATCTGAATGATGAACGCCTGTCCCTCACCCAGATAGCAGAACTTATGAATTTTACATCGCTCTCTTACTTCAGCCGCTACTGCACCAAGCATCTCGGCCAGTCGCCCAGCGAATACCGTCTGAGTCTGCAACCAAAGCTTGATTTGTAAGACTCATTTATGTTATTCTGCAGTTAATTCGAAGAAAATTAGTAACTTTGTACCCGCAATGAAGTTGGATCTGTATATCAACGAGGCTAACGACTATGCACGTGACATTCGTGTGCCAATCCTACATCCCCACGTCGCCATTATCCATTACGACGAGGTGGGCGAGATACGCCATTCGCTGAACCGCATCGACTGCTACGGCATCTTCCTGCAACGCGAGTTCCCTGAGAACCTGACCTACGGCATAGGCATCTACCACGAGGGCGACGGCTCGCTAATTGCTTTTGCTCCGGGACAAATTGGGGGCAAGCGCGATGACGGCAGCAGGCGGCAGTATCACGGTTGGGTGCTGCTGTTCGACCCTGTATTCATCCACGGCACGGAGATTGAACGACGCATGAAGGACTACCATTTCTTCTCGTACAACAACAACGAGGCACTCTTTCTGAATACCGAAGAGAAGGACACGTTATCGGGTTTGATGGCGAACATTCGAAGGGAGCTGCAAACAACTGATGACGATAATGTACAGGACGACATCGTGCGAGACTACATCCTGCTTATTCTGGACTACTGTAACCGTTTCTATGCCCGCCAATTTAAGGAGATGACAGCTGGCAGCAGCGACATCCTAGCCCGATTCCAACAGGTGCTTATCGACTACTACGACAAAGGCCGTCAGCGCACCGGGGGTCTCCCCAGCGTGAAATACTGTGCCAGCGAGCTGTGTCTGTCGCCTGGCTATTTCGGCGACATCGTGCGTGGTGCTTTGGGAGAGAGTCCGAAAGACTACATCAGAGGTTTCATCATCATGCGTGCCAAAAGTCTGATGCTTGGCGGCATGAGTATCACGCAAGTGTCCGATGCGCTTGGTTTCGAGTATCCTAACCATTTCACCCGCCTTTTCAAACAGCTAACAGGGCAGACTCCCTCACAATTTTTCGCCGAACAGCGCGAAAAATAAACAATCATCATTTTTGGTAGATTTATCCGTAATCCGTCTAAGCGGAGTATGGCTAAATCGTCGTACCTTTGCAGCGAATTTTAAAACAAACAAGAATGAGACCATACGTAATTTGCCACATGATGGCTTCGCTCGACGGCAGGATAGACTGTGCAATGACAGAGCAGATTGACGACACGAACCACTACTACGAGGCACTAAAACAACTCGATTGCCCTTCGACGCTGGAGGGCAAGACAACGCTGGCGATGCACTATGCACAGACTGGCGAATTCCAACCGCAGAAAGCGCATGAGAATGCCGGGCAACAGATTTATCGGGCCACAGAGGCCAACGGTTATGCCATCGGCGTTGATACTCGCGGCACGCTACTTTGGGACGACGACACCACGGAGCTGTTCGGGCGTCCGCTGCTGATGATACTATCGGAGCAGGCCAGTCAGGAGTATCTGAACTATCTGAAGCAGAAACACATATCTTATATTACCACGGGGCGCGATGGCATCGACCTAGCATCGGCTTTAGAGACGTTGCGCACGGTGTTCGGCGTGAACCGTCTGGCCGTGGTGGGTGGCGGACACATCAATGGATCGCTGCTCGACCAGGGTTTGATCGACGAGGTGAGCATAATGTACGGCTACGGCATCGACGGGCGCGAGGGCATGGCTGCTGCCTTCGACGGTAGAACGATGGAGCGGAACCCCGTCCGGCTGGCCTTCAAGAGCGTGGAGGAGCAGGACGGAATCGTGTGGATGAGATACCAGGTCGTGAATTCATAATTGAAATTTGAGAATTGCGATGAAACAGATTTTTATGATTTTAGCTGCGTTGCTTGTCATGTCATGCAGCAGAGACGAGATTCAAGCACAGACAACGAACTACGAGACAATGACAACAAAGATGTACATCACTATCGATGGAAGGACTGAGGCCGTCACGCTGACCAATAATAGTGCCACGCAGGCATTGGTCGCCAAATTGCAAGAGGCATCTGTCACGGTAACGCTTAACTCCAGTGGCGGTTTTGAGATATGGGGGGCACTGGGATTCTCGCTGCCAACAAGCAACGAACAGATCAATGCACAACCTGGCGACATCGTCCTTTACAACGGTAGCAATATCTGCATGTTCTACGGCACAAACTCATGGAACTACACACTTCTGGGTAAAATTGACGGATTGTCGGAAAGTGAGCTGCGTACGTTCTTAAAGGCCGGCGAGAGCAACATTAG
>CAJOFA010000049.1 GCA_905233985.1 uncultured Prevotella sp. | reverse complement strand
ATCAACCACTTTTACGGATTCTCACTTTTTTGTTGTCTTTCTGCAGCCGATTATCGAAACAAGTAAATTATAATTTATCAAACAGAACAAGCGAGGCCATGGCAGTTGACAAGGAGATAATGCGCTCCAATCCGTTGGAGGACATCGAATATGAGAAGGTGAAGCGTAACGTGGAAATCCGCTATCTGACCCGTGAACAGGTAAAAATGGCAGAAAGGAGGGCGGCTCCCACGCGCCGTGGCGAAGGGACCGCCCTCCTTGGGTTAATTCTGTCAAAGCATGTAATATTTGGTCAGGAAATAGCTCTTGTTCCAGTCCACAATCTTTACCTCGGACTCGCGTGCCGGATGGATATCGAACTCGTCGAGTACCATTACATTCTTCTCCCCTAAGTCGTAGAGCGGCCATTCCTTTGCCTTTCCATCTGGGGATATGTCTGCACTGAGCGATGGATTACCGGTCTTGGCGAACTGCACCCACATCTTGCGCATGGTCTTGCAGAAGGTGACGTCAATATCGGTCATCTCCGGATGACAGAATACGATGGGAAGTTCCTCTCCGTGTGCGGCTTTCAATATCGGTGCGGAAGCTTCAACCCTATAATAGTAGGTATATGACTTACCTCCGGCCTTGGTCTGGTTCTCCGACATTCTGACGCACGGCGCAATAAACCAACTTTGGCTGAACAGGCGGCTGTCTGGTTCCCAGTCTTCCACTGCCCCTTCATTGCAGAAACTCTCTACGAGTGCCTTTTCTTCACTGGGCAGCCCTGCATATTTCTTTGTCTTGCGGTCTGCGGCCCACGTTTTGAAGTCTTCTACTCCCATGGATGCCACGAAGTAGTTCATCTCGTCCTTGTTGCAGCCCTGGAGGAAGTCTATGTTCTTCGCCGCCCCGTTGGCGTATGCCTCATGCGGCTCCAGGGGCAGGACTCTGTCATCTCTTTCAGGGAACATGCGTAAAGTGAGCACGGCTCCTGCCGCTTCCACAAGCGTCTTGGCATCTATCTTCATCAGGTCGGCAACGGTTTTGCAGCCGAGAACTTTCATTACGTCATTCGTACATGCGATAGCCTCTTCCGAAGACCTCGTTTGCGAGGGGGCGCCGCTCTGGGCAATGACTTTCTTGAAATACTGTTGGGCACCGCTGATGAGCGGTAGCATCGTTACACTTGCACCACCAGCGGATTCACCCCAGATGGTCACGTTGTCGGGGTCGCCGCCAAATCCTGCTATGTTCTCATGCACCCACTTCAAGGCCATCTTTTGGTCCAGCAGTCCCAGATTCTGTGCGTCGGGATAGTCTTTGCCATCGGACAGGTGAGACAAATGGAGGAAACCTAAAATGCCGAGTCTGTATGCCACGGTAACGACGATGACATCGGGATTCTCCTTGATGAAATTGGTGCAGTCAAACAATTCGACACCCGTACCGCCCACGGCCCATGCTCCGCCGTGAATATATACCATAACCGGCTTTTTCTCTGCCGATGCGTCCTCTGCCTTCCATACGTTCAGGTACAGGCAGTCCTCGCCTTGATAACTGATGACTTCCTCGCTCTGGCAGGACGCTTTGGCATTATAATAGGCCTCATAGACACCATTGTCTGCCGCAACATCCACTGGAGCCTTCCAGCGAAGGTTGCCTACAGGCTGCTGTCCTACAAACGGAATACCCTTGTAGGTGATAACATTATCCGTCTTTTTTCCAACGAAGGTGCCGTTAATACACTTGACGGCCAGCGATTTGTCATAGTTGCCATCAGTAATCTTTTTGTTCTCGCCGTTCTGACTCTCCGGAGTTACTGGAACTGGAGTGTCATCTTTGTCGGTACATGAATTGAGCATAGTTGTTGAGCCGCAAATCAGGATGGCGGCAAGCATCCACTTATGAATTTCACTCATATTCGTTTGTGTAAGCATATTTCCTTATTGACTATTAGTGGTTCGCCTTATAAGTCGCGATGCGCTTTGCCACGTTGTCCTTGATGTTGTTGTAGAAGTACGAATAGTCGCTGGCGTGTCTGCCGTCCGGTCCGAATATCTTGGCAATCTCAGAGAGCTCCTCAGGCAGCGGTTCGGTAAGGGCGTTCGTCACGACTACTCCGCGTTCGATGTTCACCTGTGCGTCGGCACCGACGTCGGTAAACTCGTACGTACCTTCCTCGTTTGGCATGTATGAACCCAGGTTCATGCTCGCTGGTGCGTAGGTGTCGTCAAGTTTCCAGTTCAGCGGATTGATGCTGATGGCCCCCGGCAGCACCACGACATTATAGGCTTTCTCCTCCACGTTCTTGATGCCCTCGGTGTTCCAACTGATGATGACACCCGTGTCGCTCTCGCCGGTTGCAAACTTCATGTGCGGGTATTCCTCGAGGTCATCCTTTGTGACGGAGTAACCTATGACGTAGGCTGCAATCATGCGGCTGTAGTAGTCGGGATGCTCTTTGAAGTAATTCTTCAGCACGAGTTTTGTCATGGCAGAACCCTGACTGTGGCCCGCAATGATGAACGGACGGCCCTGGTTGTAGTTCTTGAAGTAGTAGTCGAGGGCAGCAGTGATATCATCGTAGGGCATGCCAGAAATGGCAGCGTCGATGTTGCCGGTCTCTTTCGCAACTTCACTGGCGAAGCGCAAGCCGGCTTGGCGGTACCACGGCACGAACACATTGGTGGCATCCTGATATACGCTTGCATGCGCCTCGTATTCGCCCGGTGCTTTCTCTATCATCTCCGGACAGCCGATTGGCGCGTAATCAGAGGCACCCTCCTCCATACTCGTCACCACATACTCCGTCGCGAGGATGTAGAACGTGTCGTAGGGCTTGGTGATTTCAGGAATCTGGTACCAATTGGACTTCTGGGAATAGTCAATTGCATCGCTCTTCTCTGGCTCTGCAGGGGCAGGGTTGTCATCGTTGCTAATGCATGACGTGACAACTGTTGTTGTGCCGCAAATCAGGATGGCGGCAAGCATCCGTTTGTTCAATTTTCGCATACTTTGATTATTTTTAGGGGTTAAAATATTTTTGTTTTCAGATTAAACACGGGGAACTCACCATACCAAAGCCCTTTTCTCCTTGGGTATGAACATCTTGTCGGTGGGCAGGATGTGGAAGGCATCGTA
>CAJOFA010000048.1 GCA_905233985.1 uncultured Prevotella sp. | reverse complement strand
AGTGAAACTGATCATCAACTGACGGTAGGCTATGAGTATCGAGGAAATACGTGATATGCCCGTGACGGACTTCCTGCATAAGTTGGGGGAGAAGCCCGTTAGGCAAAGAGGCAATGAAGTATGGTATCATGCACCATACCGCTCTGACAAGACCCCATCGTTCTGTGTGAACACCAAAAAGAATATCTGGAATGACTTCGGGGCAGGAATGGGCGGTGACATCTTTACGCTGGCAGGACTGATGATAAACTCCAGCGATTTCATGGCACAGGCGAGGTATATTGGTGAGGTGACGGACAATCCAATAGAGTGTTCAAAGCCTCCTGTATATGAACAAGTGGAAAATGAACCGCTATTTACGGATGTCGAAGTGAAATCGCTAAATCACCCTGCACTGTTGGGTTACCTGAGAGAGCGAGGCATATCCTCGGACATTGCAACAGCCCATTGTATGGAGATTCACTACAGGCTGCACGGCAAGAACTATTTTGCAGTTGGATTTCCCAACGAGAGTGGTGGATATGAGATTAGGAACAAGTTTTTTAAGGGCAGCATCCCGCCTAAAGCGGTGTCGCTCATCAGTAACGGTTCGACCGCAGTCAATGTCTATGAGGGATTCATAGATTTCCTTTCAGGTCTGACGCTTGGCTACGGTAGGAAGGAGGACAATCTGGTACTCAACTCAGTTGCCAACAAGGAAAAGGCATACAAGCACCTTGACGGGTATGACTGCATCAACTGCTGGCTCGACAATGACAAAGCAGGGCAGCAATGTCTTGAAGCCCTGAAAAATCAGTATGGAGAAAAAGTGAAAGACCTCTCTTTCGTTTTCCGTCCCTACAATGACGTGAACGAGTACCTGCAACAAGACAGTAGTGAGCACCAACTGTCATTAACGAACAAACAACAAACCAATAAAACGAATTTGAATTTATGAAGAAGCTATTGAAGAAAGTGATGATGTGCGCCACGATGATGGCAGCACTGGTGGGTTTTACCTCCTGCGAGGATGACCTGGATATTCAGACCAACTATCCGTTTGAGGTGGAGGTGATGCCCGTACCGACGAAGGTGTTGCGAGGGCAGACGGTGGAAATCCGCTGCCATCTGAACAAAGAAGGTGACTACAAAAATACGCTCTATACCATCCGCTGGTTCCTTTACGATGGCACGGGTTCGCTGAGGATGGAGAACGGGGCGATCCTCCAACCCAACGACCGTTACCTGCTGGAGAACGAAACCTTCCGGCTTTACTATACCTCAGCCAGTACGGATGCGCACAAGTTCATCGTGGTCGTGGAGGATTCCAACGGCAACAGCCAGACGCTGACGTTCAACTTCAACAACGAGAACAAGAAGGATGACGAGAATGAGGATTAGACTACTGTCGTTGACCATTCTGACATCGGTTGTGTCAGCAAGGGCAATGCCACAAAAGCTACCCTATACGGAAAAGCAGTTTGAAATGGCCGTCGTCTGCATCAAGCATTTCGAGGGCTGGCATAACATGAAGGATTATGTCGGCTATGGTCACCAGGTGCAACGTGGCGAACGCTATTCTGCCCGCACACTGACAAGGAAACAGGGTGATTTGCTGCTTCGTCTCGACCTGATGCGCAACCTTTATCTGTTCCGTGGCTACGGCAAGGATGCTCTGTTGCTCTCGGTACTGGCTTACAACATCGGGCCATTTGCCATTCTCGGCACATCCAAGCGTCCCAAGAGCCGCTTGCTTCGAAAGATTGAACGTGGCGACAGGAACATCTACAATGACTACATCGCCTTCTGCCGCTGGCATGGCCGACAAGTGAAGTCCATCAAGTTCCGAAGGCAAGTGGAGTTTGACCTGTTCTTTGTACACTGAAAACCAACGTCCTGGATGTAGCCTTTTGTGGCTTCATTCGGGACATTTCCGTATGGCAGATAATAGCACGTCAGGGGAAATCCCCACATAAGTTTAGGGAATTAGGAATCACAGAATAGGACTTTTCACTTTCAAATTCCACGAAATCGCCTTAACTTTGCACCGTGATTCAGAACATAGGAGTCTGGTCATTGAACGGAAGTTGAACAATTAAAAAGAAGACGATTATGAAGAAGATGAATAAAGTGATCGCAGTCATGATGATGATGACCATCACATTCGCAATGCCCGCAATGGCTGGCAATAAGAAGCCCAACAACCACGGTAAGAATGACAAGGTTGTGGTAGTGTATAACGACAAGAAGGGGTCGCACTTTGACAAGGTTGACAAGAATACGAGTCACTTCGACAACCACAGACATCATGCCTATCGTCCTGACGTGAAAGCCTGCACTTTCAAGCTCAGCCGTCACGATTCTCACAGAAAATACGTTGCCAAGGTTGAGCGCATGAAGGGTGTGATGGACACCAAGTGGAATCCTCGTACTCGTGAAGTGACAGTCATCTACGATGCCAAGGTAACGTCTGCCCGTCATATCAGGCACTTCATGGCATAACTGTTTGCCATTCTATATATAATCCAAGAAGTCCCGATCTGTCATTTGCAGGTCGGGGCTTTGATTTCTCCTATACATATTATAAAAGGTATAAAGCTATTGCTGCACAGGCTTCAGCATCGGCTAGTGCGTGGTGATGCCGTTGGAGATCGTAGCCACAGGCTGCTGCAACGGTGTGGAGCTGGTGGTTAGGCAGCGTGTGTCCGAATTGTCGGCGGGCGGCAGTAAGGGTATCATAGAAACGATAATCAGGGTAATCCATCTGGTACACCTTGAACACAGCTTTCAGGCAACCTTCATCGAAACGTGCGTTATGGGCCACGAATTGGATGGAGGCTATCAGGTCACGTCGATTGTTAAACGCCAATTGATCAGGGAAAAACACATCGGCAATCTTTTCCTCCAACTGCTGCCATACCTTCGAGAACACTGGCGCATCGTCCGTATCGCATTGGCTCAGTCCATGCACCCGCTGACACCAGTAATTGTAGTAGTTTGGCTCTGGTTGAATAAGACTATAGAAACTGTCAGCTACCTGCCCATTACGAACCATGACCACTCCAACAGAGCAGACACTTGACGGCTGCTGATTGGCCGTCTCGAAGTCGATGGCGATGAAGTCCCGAATCATGGTTGATCAGATATTGGAGTTGTATGAAAGTCAATGGCAGCTTTATTGGCCTGTGCCGTTTGTTGGTTACGGGGAATATTATAGATTCGTCCACCCTTGCGGAAATGCGCTCCCGTTTGTTTGAAGTGGAATGGAACATCGGCTTTAATACACTGCTCACGGATGTTCAGCACCCATTCGTAATCACAGACACGGGCATCATTTCCAGATTCACCTCCTACAGTCACCTGTTCACACCAACTGCCGAGATTTCCTCGGAAGTTGATACTCTCTAACAGTGGTTCGCAGATGATGGCTTTGTGAAGAATCGGCAACTCACGGAAGATTGGCAGACGCTCATCCGTTCGCCTTTGGTTCTCCATCGTGCAGCAGATAGTAACGTGTTCGTAGCCGTTACCCCAATCCTCTGGCAGACATTGCGGAATCCGTTCAGGTCGTTTGGTGACCATGAAAAAGTGCAGGTCGTTTCGTCTGCGAATCATCAGCCAGGCATCTTCGCGCCATTCATCGGCTTCCTCTATGAAGAAGTCTGAAGTGAAGCATGTGAACATCAACGTACCGGGCGGCACTTTCCAGTTACCGT
>CAJOFA010000047.1 GCA_905233985.1 uncultured Prevotella sp. | reverse complement strand
CGCATGTCGCTCCTTTACAATTACTATAAACTGAAATATCTTACAAATACTTTATGAATTAAAAAATAGATAGAATTATGAAACATAAGACAAAAAAACTGATTTATAACAGCCTGGTAGTAATCGCTCTCGTGGTTTGCCTCGTATGGGTTTGGAGCAAGTTTGTTCATTTGGGTAGTGTGGAATACACAGAAAATGCACAGGTTCGTCAGCATATAGTGCCTGTAAACAGTCGTGTGCAGGGATTTGTACGAGAGATCCGTTTTGACGAATTCCAACCGGTCAAGAAGGGCGACACTCTTGTGATTATCGAGGATGCAGAATTCCGCTATCGTCTGGCTCAGGCTGAGGCGGACTGCCAAAGTGCGCGTACAGGAAAGAGTGCTATGCAAAATGCCATTTCCACAACAACTAATAATGTAGCCGTTACTCAAGCTTCAATCGACGAGGCACGCATAGTGATGGAAAATGCAAAACGGAATTACGAGCGCTTTGCCAACCTCTTGAAGCAGGAGAGCGTGACGCGCCAGCAATACGACGACATGAAGACGGTATATGAGGCTGCCAAGGCACGCTACGAAATGCTCAGTCGCACTCAGCGTTCAGCCACGCTTACCGTCGCAGAACAAAATACCCGTCTGGGACAGAACGATGCTGGCATCCGTCTGGCAGAAGCAGCAGTAGAACTGGCACGACTTAATCTCTCATATACTGTTATTACAGCTCCATGCGATGGACTTACTGGTCGTAAGGAAATCCAGAAAGGTCAGCTCATCCAACCCGGGCAGACTATGGTCAGCATTGTGGACAGTGCTGAAAAATGGGTGGTGGCAAACTACCGCGAAACCCAGACTGCCAATATCCGTCCCGGTCAGGATGTTGAGATAAAGGTGGATGCCGTGCCTGGAGTTACGTTCAAGGGTAGGGTGACGAGTATCTCCGGTGCTACTGGCACAGCCTTCTCCCTTATGCCGCAGGACAATTCGAGCGGTAACTTCGTGAAGATAGAACAGCGCATACCTCTTCGTATCGACTTCACCGAGGATAATGATGCAGACGACCTGTTGCGAGTGGGTGCAGGAATGAATGTGGAATGTAGTGTGAAATATTGATGGAACAGCAAAATATACCCCAGTTCTCCATCCCGCAGATGCGCGACTTCGTGCCTGAGCGTCTGCGCCCCTGGATACTCATTCTCTTCGTTCTGGTCTATCAGTTCTCGGGTGGAGTCTATCTTGCCTCCGTAGCTTCGATGGTGGGGAGCACGCAGTTGCTCAGCGAAGACATACGCATGGCAGGAGCCGCCTCGCTGGTGGGCATGGCAGTCTTTTTCGCCATCATGTTCCGCCTGAAGATGGCAGTGAAGTCGCGACCCACGTTCATGATTACCGGCATGACCATCATCGCGGCGAACATCATCTGTGCCAACACCCGTTCTGTGCCGGTGCTCGTGCTGTGCAGTTTCCTTGCCGGTTTCTGTCGCATTTGGGGCACATTCGAGTGTAACAGCACCATCCAGCTATGGCTCACCCCCAAGCGCGACATGTCGGTGTTTTTCTGCTACGTGTATCTCATCGTCAACGTAGCCATCAATCTCTCGGGCATCATGTCGGTGTATATCGCGTTCTTCTCCACGTGGCAATACATGCACTACACGATAGTTGCCGTGATGGCAGTCATGCTTCTGCTCGTGCTTGTGCTCTACAACGACAAACGCGTAATGCCGCCATTGCCCCTCTACGGCATCGATTGGCTCGGCATGGTCATGTGGTGCGTGATGGGACTCAGCGTAGCCTTTGTATGCATCTATGGCGAACACTACGACTGGTGGACCTCACCCTACATCTGCTTCGCTACGGCGCTGTTCATTGTTACTTTCGTGGTCAACCGCCGCCGCTCTATGTTTATCCGACATTCTTACATTTTCCACGATTTGTTCACAAGGTTCCCAATTACACTTAAACTTATTGCCCTTATTGTTATTGCTGACACACTGCTCGCTCCGGAACATGTGCTCGAATCTGCCTACATGCAGGCGGTTCTGGGCTATGACGAACTGAACGAGATTTCGCTCAACTGGGTAGGTGCGCTGGGCAGTGCTGTCGGCTGTTTCGCCATGTGGATAATATTCGGCAAGAGGAAGTGGTCATACCACCGTATGGCAGTCATCGCCTTCGCATGTATCACAGCCTATTTGGCGTACTTCTACTTCCTTATCGACTACAACCTGCCCAAGGAGGCGCTCTACCTGCCTGTCTTTGTCCGCAGTTTCGGATATGTTGTGCTCGGCATCGCAGTGCTCACAGCCAACACGCGCCTGCCATTCCCGTTCTACTTCACCCAGTCTGTCTGCATGCAGAACATGTTCTCCGCAGCCCTCGCCGGCAACATTGGTTCAGCAATAGTGGGCAGGATGCTAAAGGTGCTGCAGCAACAGAACTACATGGAACTCTCCGAAGCTGTAGATAGCGTCTCGGGTGCCATTCACGGCAACGTCCTCCCGCTCTTCGGCACGCTCCAGGTGCAGGCACTTCTCGAAAGCATGAAGCAAATCTACGGCATACTGCTCATCTTCTCGCTCCTCATGCTCCTGTTGCTTGCTCTGCGCAAGAGCAGCATGCGACCTGTCGGTGAGATTCATCCGCTCTTCACCACTATCCGCAGTGCTCTTTCGTTGGATATGCTCAAGAAAATGCGTGCAGAGAGATGAATACTTATCGTTAGTGTCAATTTCTTTTTTGTAGCATAAAAATTTTTACTACCTTCGCGGCATAATCGTTCTTCTTATGAAAAATGTATATATGAAGACCCTTGTGCCGCTTTTGGTTTTTGCTGGAATGCAGGCAGCCAGCGGCGTTCTGCTCAGATGGGCGGGAGTGAGCACCACCACATTGTCGATAGCAGTTATGTTGTCAGGTCTGTTTACCGTACTTGTGCTGTGGAAAATCGGCATGGTGCAGTTCAGCCGGCAGATGCTCCAGCATCCTAATCGCATGGGGTGGAAGGCATCGGTAGTAGCTGCCTTCTCTTGTATTGTTGCGGTTGATTTGCTGAGCGAACTCTTGCGCTTGCCCGATATTATGGCAGAGCAGTTTATGGATATGGCACATAACTGGTGGGGCATAGTAGCCATAGCGGTGGTAGGACCGATTGTCGAGGAACTCGTGTTCCGTGAGGCAATCCTGGGACACATGCTTCGCTCTGGAATTGACAAGTGGACAGCCATCGTCGTGAGTGCTTTGCTTTTCGGAATCATCCACGGCAACCCTATTCAGATACCCTTCGCCATAGCCGTCGGAACCGTCTTCGGACTGATCTACTACAGAATGCGGAATGTGGTGCTGACATCAATCATACATGTGACTAACAACTCCATTGCAGTGCTGGAGATGAATCTGCTGGGCGACGGAACCAGGGAGATTCATTATTATGATTATCTGGGCATGGGTACCGAAGTGGGACTCATCGTCGTGAGTGCCCTAATTTGTATAATCGCTATCAGACGAATCGACATCTGATCTGTTCGTTCGTCATCCGCAACCAAAATATCTTGTTATGCTACTGATTCTGTTAGTTTATTTTGCAGTGCTCTTTATAGTGTCGCGACTTGCAACCGTGCGTACCGATAACGATACTTTTTTCCGAGGAAACCGTCAGTCGCCCTGGTGGCTGGTAGCCTTCGGCATGATTGGTGCAAGCATTAGCGGACTCACC
>CAJOFA010000046.1 GCA_905233985.1 uncultured Prevotella sp. | reverse complement strand
GGAATGGGTTGAGGAACTTGGAAGCGGCACAAGGAACATCCTGAAATATGCTCCCCTCTACTACCCCGACTATCAGATTTCCATTCAGAGCGGCCAGCAGTTCTTGTTTGCCATTACGTATGCGGAGGTGAAAAATGATACCAAAACAGGGGAAAATGATACCAAAGACCGTTTGAATGATACTAAAACAGACGGTGATGATACCAAAATTCTTCCGAATGACACCAATAATGACAGGCATGAAGGTCACATCTTCCAAGATGTCAAGGATGACAAGAAACAAAACAGACGTCGTGAGGCAATCGTCAGTTTGCTGGCAAGACAAGCAAAGGTTTCCACAAGCGAACTTGCAGAAATGCTAAGTGTTGGTATAGCAACAATAAAGCGCGACCTCACCTTCCTAACGGAAAAAGGTATCATAAGACATGTAGGCCCTACACGAGGTGGCCATTGGGAAGTCATTAAAAAGAAGTAGATTTATACTATTACCTTACCCGCCCGTTCCTGAGAGCGGGCTTTGCTTTTGTATGGCTATTATGTCTTTTCGCGTATATATATAATATAGTACTTTTGCGGCAGAAACAAACACATCTGCCACATGACTCAATATCATCTTCATCTTAAAGGCTATGTGGGCGGCGTGGACTTCAATACGGAATCCGTGCTGGCCACGCTGGCCGCAAATCCCGATGCCGAGGTCAGCGTACTTGTGGATTCCACAGGTGGTCAGCTGGCCACGGCACTCTCTATATCCTCCGCTTTCCACCGTCATGGGAAAGTTCACGTCCACTTCTCCGGCATGAATGCCTCTGCCGCCACCATCTCCTCGCTCGGAGCGCAGCGCATCTCCATGGATGCGTCTGCGCTCTATCTGGTGCACAAATGCTCGGTGGCGGTGTTTGAGTGGGCAAGCATGAACGCCGACCAGCTACAAGAATACATTGACAGCCTTGACAAGCAGAAGGCAAATCTGGAAAAACTGGACTCTCATGTAGCTGCCATGTATGCCGCACGATGCCGCAAGCCTCAGGAGGATCTGCTGGCATTGATGAAGACGGGCGGCTGGCTGACAGCCAAGGAAGCTAAGGAATGGGGCTTCGTCGATGACATCACGGAATATGAGGAGGACGTGAAGCCGATGATGACCGAGGCGCTGGCCACCGCATTGGCGACGGCTTGCATTCCTATTCCGGCCATTCCTTATGCAGAGGGGAAGACTGAGCAGCCATCGGAACCGCTCTTCACGAGGTTCATGGCGGCGCTGGCGGGTCTGTTTACATTCGGGAACAAGACCCCTGAAGCTGCAGCCCAGGATCCTGACACATCGATTCAAAACCAAGAAGATAATCAAACACAAACTCCAAACACACCCATCACTCCCATGAAACAGATGCCTCACATCGAAGCCACACTGCAAGTGGAGGGCTTCACTCCCAACGCCGAGGGCAGCGTACCTCTTACGGAGGCACAGCTGCAGAGCCTCGAAGACCACATCACCGCACAGGAAACACGTATCACTGACCAGGAGAACCAGCTGACAGAGCGTAACAACCGCATCACTGAGCTTGAAGCAGAGGTGAGAGCACTCAAAGCTACTCCCGCTGATACTACTTCTTCTGTGGTCAACAACAACTCCGGCGAGAAAAACCAGCAGCCCAACAGAGCAAGTGAGTACCTGGCCAGGGTGAACAGCGCCAAGGAGCTGTATGATCTGGTTTCCTAAGCCCATCTTTCTTTTATCCAATTCTTCCAAACAACACAAACACAAATTTTTACTACCATGGCAGGAATAGTTCACTTTACCCCGCAAGAGTATCAGGAGGCAGCGCACAAGTGGCGCAAGGAACTGTTGATGCTCCCCATCATCGGCTGTGAGGAAACTCTGCAGCACATGACTAAGCGCCCGGGCATCCGCTATAAGGAGTCCGTGGGCGAAATCAGCGGCACGGCTCAGTTCGCTCCGTATAAGGCCAGCCGACGCACTAACACGGATCTTCACCTGAGTTTCCGCACTTTGGAAACGTTCTTCGGTTCCGTATGTACGGATTTCGAGCCTAACAGTGCCGTAAGTACATTGCTCGGCATGATGGCTGGCTCTACCAAGGGTGACGGACAGAAGAACACGATTCAGGCAAGAGAAGTGCTTGCCCTCATTTCCCGTGGTCTGTCCGAAACGCTCAACAATGCTATCTGGTCGGCTGTACGCAATGAGAACGGCGACACTACGATGGATCTGTTCAACGGCTTCGATACGATTACCTCAACGGAAATCACCGCTGGTAACATCGCAGCCAACAAGGGTAACTACCTCAAACTGACTGAGGAGATTACCGAGCTGAACGCCTGTACCGTCGCCAAGAAGATTCTGTTCAGCCTTGACCCGATTCTCCGCGCCCAGGACCTGAACATGTACTGCACACAGGAGTTCGTTGACATGTACAACGAATCCTACCAGTCCATGCACGGGGCTCTTCCCTATAACCTCGGTTATGAGAAGAATACCGTCGAGGGCAGCAATAACAAGCTGCACATGATCCCGCTCACGAACAAACTGGGCTCCAACTTCATCCATATCGCTCCCAAGAGCAATATGCTCGTCGGTTTCGACCAGATGGGTGACATGGAAAGCGTAGATGTACGTGAGTTCGCTCCCTTCGTGCTTACCTACATCGCCACCATGTTCTTCGGCGTGCAGTTCGAGAGCATCGACCGTCGCCGCCTGAAGGTTATCGAACTGTTCGGCTCTTCCGAAGAGGAACAGGGCAACGGACAGGACCAGAACAGCGGCCAGTCTCAGAACCAAGGTGGAAGCCAGGAACAAGGCAACACCCAAGGCGGTGAAAACACCGGAGGTAACAATGAAGGTGGAGAAAACACAGGGGGCAACGGCTAAGTCGGTAATGACAACTGAATTCATGTAAATGTTGAACTGTTAAATCATTACTGCTATGCCTACGCAAAATACTTGCTTTACTCCATTGCAGAAGTCTCTTGGATGGTGCCAGGGAATGCCTGTATTGCCGGGCATCCGCCGCAGGCTCTACTACACTAGCAAGCAGAATATCGTGCAATGGCCAGCCTATACCAGCGGCAGCAGCCTGTCCTTTGCCAATACGTCGGGTAACTTCACGCTGAAGGCAGATACCTATTGGCATTATATTGACATCCTCGCGGAGAAGTCCACACTAAACTCGGATCCGCAAGGGGAAACACCCTCGCAGACACAGTTGAACAAACTGACTGCCGTTCATCCGGGAGTAGGCCCCGAGGCTTCTGCCGTCGCCTGTTACCTCAATAACTCCGATAACGTGTTCATCGTTCAGGACATGTCCGGGAAGTGGCGCATCGTCGGCTCTCGTTTCTATGAGACGAAGACAACGGTGACGCAGGACAACGGACAGGGCGCAACGGGAACGGCCAGCACAACCATCAACGTGGAAGCTACTGACATCGCGCCGTCACCTTTCTATGCTGGAAAAATCGTCACCGAGGACGGAGAACTGACTCTGGATGACGAGGATGATTCCACTGAAGAACAGAACAATGGCGGTTAATCGTTGAAACTCTAAATTGTACGACTATGCCTAACAATAACTCTTGCTTCACGCCATTGCAGCGCTCACTCGGTTGGTGCCAAGGTATGCCCGTCATGCCTGGCATCCGCCGCAGGCTCTACTACACGAGTAAGCAGAATATCGTGCAGTGGCCAAATTACAGCACGGACAACGGAGGCAGATACTCTTTTGCCACCGTGACGGGCAACTTCGCGCTGAAGGCTGATACCTATTGGTATTACATTGACATCCTCGCGGAGAAGTCTACGCTGACTTCTGACCCACAGGGGGAAGCTCCCTCGCAGACGCAGTTGAACAAGCTCACTGCCGTCCATCCGGGAGTAGGCCCCGAGGCTTCTGCCGTTGCGTGTTACCTCAACAACTCCGATAACGTGTTCCTCGTACAGGACATGTCCGGCTACTGGCGCATCGTCGGGTCTCGTTTCTATGAGACGAAGACAACGGTGACACAGGACAACGGACAGGGAGCTACGGGAACGGCCAGCACCACCATCAACGTGGAAGCTACGGATGTTTGCCCCTCGCCGTTCTACCAAGGCGAGGACGGAACGGTAGTTCTGACTGGTTCCTGATAAAGACTCTTGAAATCATATCTTTGAAACGTTGGATGAGCGCACCGCCATAGACATGAGTGACCTCCTCGCTGAGGTGCAAGTGCCGGACATGGACGGTGCGCTTCGTTCTTTTTCCGAGTCAACCAGACAGAGAACAGTCAAGGATCTCTTCGGGAAAAAGAAACGGGAAGCCTGGGACAAGGACACGGAGGCGCGATGTGACTTTTACCCGAAGACGCGGTTGGTGAGCCGCGCAGGGGTATGGTTCTTTGCCCTATGGCAGAAGTCCGTCATGGGACGGACACTGACTGAAATCAAGTCGGACGATGGCGAGATACC
>CAJOFA010000045.1 GCA_905233985.1 uncultured Prevotella sp. | reverse complement strand
ATCTATCAGCGCCAGCTTTTCGAAGAGGACAGGGGAGAGGCTGACCTGCTGAAGCGCTTTCACAACTTGCTTCAAACCTATTTTCGTGAGAACCGTCAGCTGATGCAGGGTTTGCCTACCGTCGCTTGGTGCGCTTCCGAACTGGCCTATTCGCCTCGTTATTTTGGCGACATCGTCCACAAGGCCACTGGTGGCACGGCTATCGGTTACATACATAATTATATAATCAATCAGGCGAAAAGTCTGTTGATGCAGGGTCACAACATCAGCGAGACCTCCCGCCTGCTAGGTTTCGACTTCCCCCATCACTTCACTCGTCTGTTCAAACGCATAACAGGACTTACACCCAGCGAGTTCTTAGGAAAAAATCAACTGTAGTTTTTATACTCTCCAGGTGTCATCCCCGTGAGACGGCGGAAATACTTGGAGAAGAACGAGGGGTTGGCAAAGTGCATCTCCTCAGCTATCTGCGCCGAAGACTTGTCTGTGTGGCGCAGTTCTATTTTGATGCGGGTGATGAGGGCACGGTCTATCCAGTCCTTGGCAGTGGTGCCGCTGGTCTGGCGGACGACAGTGCTTAGGTAACGCTCGGTGAGGCACATGCGGTCGGCATAGTAGCCTATTTGGTGGTGCTCGGTACAATGTTGGGTGACCAGTTGGAGGAAGCGGTCGAAGATGGTCTGCTCGCGTGAACGACTATTGGCTAACTGGTCAATCTGCTGATTAAACAGCTGGTCGTAGTGGTGCATCAGTGCTGCTACAAGAGCTGTGACGGTGGGACGGTGATAGTTGTCGGTGACATGGACCATTTGCCAGATAGTTTCCAGAATATGTTGGGCAGTAGCGATATGCTCCTCGCTGACGGGCAACTGGAAGTCGCGCACCTGACCGTTGAAGGCTGACGGCATCTGTCCTTGCGCAAAGGGCATGGGGAAGTTGGAAAAAAGCCCCATGCCAAAGATGCGGAGGTCTGGCGACAGACGTTTGGGGTGGATGATGGTGCCCGGACCGATATAGACGAGTGTGCCGCTCGTGAGGTGGCGGTCTTGCAGGTTGAAGTTGATGACAGCCTCGCCGCTCATAATGATGCCCAGGCGGTTATCGTTGATGACGAAAGGAGACGTTTGACGCATCAGCAGACTGAACACCTTGTGGTCGCCGCGAACCATTCCCAGTTCGCTGTTCAGAAAAACATGCTCGCGGATTTGCGAGAGGTGTGGTGTGAGGATGTCACGCATTCGTGTGACGTCCATCAGTTGCGGTTGTCTGTTCATAATAAGCCCTTTTTGTTGGCAAAGATAATCATTTTCAAAGAAATAATGCTCTGTTTTTATTTAAATCGAACAAAAAGGACATTTTTTCGTTCCAGCGGATAATGCCGTGTAGAAATAAACTTCGTACTTTTGCACCTGAAATTCAATGACAAAAAGACATGAAGAAATTGTTTTTAGCTTTGACGATGCTGCCGATGCTGGCTCTGGGACAGACACTGGAAGAGTGTCAGCAGGCAGCAGAGAAAAATTATCCGCTGATACAACAATATGGACTCATTGAGAAGACTACCGAATTGACGGTATCCAACATTCAGAAGGGATGGCTTCCGCAGGTGTCGGTATCTGCTCAAGCTACGTATCAGAGTGATGTGACGGCATGGCCCGGTGAGATGAAAACGATGATGACGGGAATGGGCATCGACATGAAGGGGCTGACGAAGGACCAGTACCGAGTGGGGATTGATGTGCAGCAGACCATCTATGACGGTGGCGTCATCGGCAGTCAGAAACGCATTGCCCGTGAAGAGGGCAAAGTGCAAGCGGCACAGAACGAAGTCAATATATATAATGTACGCAAGCGCGTGAACGAGATGTACTTCAGTTTGTTGCTGATTGACGAACAGATCAAGCTGAACAGCGACCTGCAAACATTGCTGGCAGGCAATGAGCGCAAACTGGAGTCGATGACCAAGCGGGGCACTGCTGCCGAGAGCGACCTGCTGAATGTGAAGGCAGAGCGACTGAATGTGGTACAGAAGGCTACCGAGCTGGCATCGCAGAAGCAGATGCTACTGAGGATGTTGAGCACGTTCTGCGGTATGGAGGTGAGGGAGGTGCGGAAGCCCGTTCTGTCTGTTACTGTGACACAACAGCAAATGGGGCATCGGCCGGAACTGAAGGCACTGGATGCACAGATTGGCTTGCTGAATGCTCAGGAGAAGGCACTCGACGCGATGCTGATGCCGAAGGTGGGCGTGTTTGCGCAGGGATTCTATGGTTATCCGGGGCTGAATATGTTTGAAGACATGATGCGACACAAATGGAGTCTGAACGGTATCATCGGTGCCCGCGTGACATGGAACATCGGTGCCCTCTATACCCGCAAGAACGACAAGGCAAAACTGCAGTTGCAGCGCGATATGACGGAGAACAACCGGGAGGTGTTCCTCTTCAATAATAACCTGGAACAGATTCAGCAGAACGAGAACATAGCGCGTTACCGCCAGCTGATGGCAAACGACGAGGAGATTATCTCGCTGCGCTCAGCTGTCAGAAAAGCGGCTGAATCGAAGCTGGCACATGGCATTATCGACGTGAACGACCTGGTGCGCGAAATAAATCAGGAGCATGCTGCTTACGTGCAACAGTCGGTACACGAGATAGAGATGCTGAAAGAGATATACGACAACAAATACACGATAGGAAGCCTCACTCCCGACCCCTCTCCAAAGGGCGAGGGGAGTTTAAAGTGAAGAGTGATGAGCGAAGAATTTAATAACAAAATACATGAATAATATGAAGTCATTTACAAGTCTATTTACTCTCCTCTCCAGCCGGAGAGGGGTTGGGGGTGAGGCTCTTGTGTGCTTATCCTTCATGATAGCTGCCTGCGGAGGAAGTGAAAAGGACTACGATGCTACGGGTACGTTCGAGGCTACCGAGACAACCGTGTTTGCCGAACAAAGTGGGGTACTATTGTCGTTCGACGTGAACGAGGGCGACATGATTGAGGCTGCCCGGGAAGTGGGTCTTATAGACACCACGCAGACGTGGTTGAAGATTCAGCAGACGGATGCTACGAAGACGGTGTATCAGAGTCAGAAGCCCGATATGGAACGACAGATAGCAGCCACGCGCCAGCAGTTGGCTAAGGCCAGGCAAGACGAACAGCGCTACCGCGAACTGGTGGCCGACGGGGCTGCTCCCTCAAAGATGCTCGACGACGCTACGAGTCAGGTGAAGGTGCTGCAGAAGCAGTTGGATGCGCAGATATCATCGCTGAGTACCCAACTCTCAACACTCAACTCTCAGGTTTCGACTGCCGATGTGCAGAAAGCGCAGTTGCTTGACATGCTGCATAAGTGCCACATCATGACTCCCACAAAGGGTACGGTACTTGAGAAATATGTAGAGCGGGGTGAATTTGTGAGTGTGGGTAAACCGCTGTTTAAGATAGCCGATACGGAGTCGATGTATCTGCGTGCCTACGTTACTTCTGCACAGTTGCAGCACATCAAGATAGGTCAGCAGGTAAAGGTCTTTGCCGATTATGGTGACGGGCAGCGTAAGGAGTACACAGGCACTATCAGCTGGATATCGTCTCGTTCGGAGTTTACACCCAAAACTATCCTTACTGATGACGAACGTGCCGACCTGGTGTATGCCGTCAAGGTGGCTATCAAAAACGACGGATTCGTAAAGATTGGTATGTATGGGGAAGTGAAAGGCCTCACCCCCAACCCCTCTCCAAAGGGCGAGGGGAATAAATAGACAATTCCCTCGAAAATAGATAGCGATGAATGAAGCAATCATTGTAAAAAACGTCAGCAAAAGTTACGGTAAAAAAGTAACTACTCCTCTCGCCCTTTGGAGAGGGGCTGGGGGTGAGGCTCCAGTGCAGGCACTCAGCGATGTGTCGTTTGCTGTCGGCAAGGGCGAGGTGTTCGGGCTGATTGGTCCCGATGGTGCCGGCAAGACGTCGATGTTCCGCATACTCTGCTCGCTGTTGCTGCCCGATGCTGGTACGGCGGTGGTAGATGGCTATGATGTGGTGAAGCAGATACGTGAGGTGCGTAGTCGGGTGGGGTATATGCCAGGCAAGTTCTCGCTCTATCAGGACCTCACCATCGAGGAGAACCTGAACTTCTTTGCCACCCTTTTCGGCACTACTGTTGACGAAGGCTATGACTCCATTAAAGCCGTCTATTCGCAGATAGAGCGCTTCAAGGACCGCAAGGCGGGGGCACTGTCGGGTGGTATGAAGCAGAAACTGGCACTCTCTTGTGCGTTGGTGCATCAGCCGAGTGTGCTCTTCCTCGACGAGCCCACTACGGGTGTTGATCCCGTCAGTCGTAAGGAGTTGTGGGAGATGCTGCTCTTGTTGAAGGAACGTGGAATAACTATCTTGGCTTCAACGCCTTATCTTGATGAAGTGCGCTGCTGTGAGCGTGTCGCTTTTCTGGATCAGGGGCAGTTGCGCGGCATCGGCACTCCTGATGATATTCTCACCCAGTTTGCCAGTATCTTCAATCCGTCAGGCATTGAACACGAGAAGATTGCAGAAGTGAAAGAAGATAACGTCATCGAAGTAGAACATCTGGTTAAAGCCTTTGGCGATTTCCATGCCGTTGACGACATCTCGTTCAGTGTAAAGAGGGGCGAGATATTCGGATTCCTGGGTGCCAACGGTGCCGGCAAGACGACGGCTATGCACATGCTGACGGGTCTGAACCAGCCAACCAGTGGCACAGGAACCGTCGTGGGCTACGACATCCGCACGCAACATGAAGAGATCAAGAAACATATCGGCTACATGTCGCAGAAGTTCTCGCTCTACGAAGATCTGACGGTAACAGAGAATATCCGTCTATTTGCCGGCATCTACGGTATGAACGACGATGAGATTCGCCGCAAGACCGATGAACTCATGGAACGTCTGAAATTCACGGAGCACAAGAACGATCTCGTTGGCTCACTGCCACTGGGTTGGAAGCAGAAGCTGGCCTTCTCAGTCTCGATATTCCACGAGCCAGGTGTGGTGTTCCTCGACGAACCCACGGGTGGTGTTGATCCCGCTACGCGCCGCCAGTTCTGGGAGCTCATCTACGACGCAGCCCA
>CAJOFA010000044.1 GCA_905233985.1 uncultured Prevotella sp. | reverse complement strand
AAATATGTATTACGTTGCAAATATACAAAGAAATTTCGATTTGACTGCAACTTTCCGGCTCTTTTTTGTCTTACTCACTTTTATAAGTCTTTATCAATCTCCTTCGTAAAAGTCTGAATGTCAATGACTGTCAAACGTGGCCAGTCAACATGCTTGAGAACATTGAAGTGCGCATCGTTGGATACAATGTATTCGGCATTGACGGCTATAGCGCAGTCAACAAACTTGTTATCATCAGGATCAGTCTCTATCAGTCCGAAATGGTAGTACACTTGCTGAAAGACGGTAGTATTAAGTCGTATGATGGTTTTGATAACGTTGCGAGCAATCTCAGCTGTGGTCTTTTGGCTCAAAATCTCCTCGTACTCGTTGAGAATATCTGAGTTAACACACAAACTGATATGACCAGCCATCACCTCAGTCCAGATCTTGTGATAAGGGCTTTGAGTGGGCAGAGCCTGTAACAAGCAGTTGGTATCAAGAACGATGCTTCTCATAACCGTAAGGAGTGCGCATGTGCTCTTTGCCCCATTGCTCGATAGTTTCTTCGCTGATAACACCTTCGTCCCACAAAGCATCAATAGCTTTCTGGGCCTTCTGGGCAAAATAGTGAGCCAGGACGTTCTTGAACTCGTTCAACTCATCCTCAGAGTTAATGCTGTTCAAGGCATCTAGCAGCTCCAGTTGTGCAATTTGTGAATAACTCATACGCATAAATATTTAGATTTCAGTTGCAAATATACAAATTAATTTCGAATGACGGCAACTTTCCTGCCTCTTTTTTGTAAATGATGGTTGAAATCAACTAGGAAAAGCTGAAATCAACTCCGAACCCAGACCTTATGAGAACCGGCTCCGTTAGCCTTGATGCCTTAATGGGGATCGAGGACGAGTTTGGCAAGTTTCCTCGAGGCTGTGCAGTAAGCTATATACACAAAAGGGACGGTTCTTTTTGTGTAATGAGAGAGACATTTTGCTATTTGCCCTCTGGTGTCACTTCCTGACAATGACCGCACCTGGATATTTCGAGGTGTCAAGCATGAAGACATTGTCGCTGACACCGTCATTGTCTTCGTACGTTTTGCCGCTGCAAATATACGCCTTATTTTTCATATTTACGCTAAGATTTACTAAAAAATTGCGAACAGCGACGGAAATGACACTGATGACAACGGGGTATTTATTTCTTGGGAGTGAGGGTAATTTGAACTTTAAAATTTTGCGCTTTGCTTTTTTCTTCGTACTTTTGTAGTCGGAAACAGAAAGAACGACGATGAACTCGAAACTGATGAAACTGGATGCCCCGTACAACGTCATCTACGCTGGGGGCAAGGTGGGCAGGCACATAGCCACGCTGATGGTATGGAACGACGATGACGAGATGGCAGGCGGCATCACGGACGCGGCCTCGTACCCCGTGATTGACGAGGGTGAGGAATTTCCTGCAGGCACGCTCATCGACTACGCCGAGCTGCACGACTGCCGTGTCATCTGTCCGCCTGGGGGCACCAACCTCTACTGGGTAGCCAAGATGATTGAGTACGACTTCCAACAGCTGGAACCTGTCGGGGCTGAATACATATTGGAACGCATGAAGCTGCTGGGCTGCCAGATTGCGATGCCTACGGAGAAGGACAAGGAGACGGGCGAGGAGGTTTATCGGATAAACTTCAATGTGACGCTTTATGTAATGAAGGTGTCGGGTCCGGTTGGCAATGACAACGAGGGGGTGTTCCGCGTGACGAGCAACCGCCACAACGGCTTCTACTTCGAGGCCGAAGGTACGCCGAAGGAGATACAAAGCGAGCTTGAATACCAAAGGAGCGTATATTTGGGGGCTTTCATCGACGAGATAAACAGCATTTCCTTCCACACATCCGACCTCTTTGAAGACAACTGGGTGGAGGAAATGAACAAGCGTCGCGACTAACATATCATCAGGTTTGTGAAGATGGAAACGACGCTGACATGTATGGAGCCCATACCCGTAGAATACATTCTGGGCATTGCGCAGTCGAAGGCCACGCCTGCCCAACGACGCCCCTACATCGAACTGATAGAGCGGTGGGGCGACGAGATGAACCGTGCCGACGAAGCTCGCCAGCTGCTGAAGCGCTTGCGCGACGGCCAGGTGCTGGACCCCATGAAGATGCCGCGCGAGTTCATGCCCCGCTATCGTCAGCCCGAGGTGGCCGAGAAGCTGATTGAGATTGTACGCAAGATAGATGCCATCATTGCCTCGAAACAGGAGAACTGGACGTGGGCGCACGTGATGCGCGTGATGACGGACGAGGGCATCCTCTACAAACCCACCATCAACCGCTTCGACCAGCTCATCTGCGCCATGGTGCCCGACAAGGGGCGCGACACCGTTCGCAAGCATGGCGACTACGACTACATCATGGGGCAGGACGAGCCGTGGTCGGCTTGGACCCAACAGTCCTACATCAACCCCACCCTTGCTGCCGAGCGCTCCATCTGCAACCAGATTGCCCTTGAGTTCGCCCCTATCCTCTCGCGCACCATCTGCGCGGAAATCTAACGTTATCCCCCAAGAAACTGCCGAAAAAACACCGAGGTTTTCCATCACTTTTCCGAGGTTTTCCGAAGTGCCGCCCAACTCTTTTCCGACGTATGGGAAAAGGGCTGAAAGCCTTGCTATACCTTATTTTTATATATAACTTTGCAGTACCGTGATCACATTCACGGTCCAAAAAGTTATGTTAAAATCAAAATCTAAAACAATCGCAATGAACCGTATGGTTCGCGCCCCCAAGGGGCAAGTGTTCGAGGTTAGCCTCGAGGAGTTCGTTAACGTCACCAAGACTGACGAGGTGGCCAGTTTAATAACCAAGATTCGCGCTACGGAGGACAAGGACGAGCGTCGTCAGTTGAAGGGTCAGCTGCCCTTCCGCTGTCCACACTACTTCCGCTTTGCTGGCGACCATCGTGCACAGGATGCGATTCTGCCTGAGGAGTTCACCTTCCAGACATGCGTCGACATCGACAATGCCGACCAGGTAGCAATGGCTCGCACACGCGCGTTCATTCTTAATAATAAGGAGGGTGAGTGGCAGGGCAAGTTGCTGCACATGGAGTATTCGGCTTCGAAGAAGCTGCACATCGACATCCGCATCCCTGTGGGCATGACCATCGAGGAGGCGCAGCGAGCCTACTGCCAGGCATTGGGTGTCGACTTCGACGAGGACTGCTGCTCGCCTGAGCGCATGATCTACATTGTCGATGCAGCCTCGCAGCTCTACACCAGCGAAGATTGGCAGGCACGCCTCTCGGACGAGGAGATCGCCCTGCGTCGCAAGGCCTACACTGATCGTGGATTGGACTTCGATGGACGTGAGCTCAAAATTGAGCGGACATCGGAAATTACACAGAAGGAACCGTCCCTTTTGTGTAAATCGTATCCCACAGAGTACTCCGGCATTCCCTACTCGTACATCGTCGAGGAGCTGGCCGATCAGCTGGGTGGTGCTCCAGAGCACGGTTCGCGCAACGCGTTCATCTTCACGATGGCCTGCCATCTGCGCTACGTTTGCGACAACGATGCCCAGTGGATTCGCAGCGTGCTGCCCAACTACGGTGAGGCTCAGGACCGTGTGAATGCAACCATCGAGAGTGCCTGCAAGCGCAACCAGTCGATGACGATGAACACGAAGATGAAGACGGCCATTACGCTGGCGCGCAAGCGTAAGGCCATGGAGAACGGCACCGACGAGCAGTCGCTGATGCGCCAACCCCAGATTCCCGAGCGTCTGCCTGCTCCCATCAGGCTCATCACGTCGAAGGCTCCGCGTGGCTACTGGCCTTGCATCATCAACGCAACGCTCTCAGCCTTTGCCACCTATATGGGTGGCGTGAAGGCAGAGTTCTGGAACGGCAGGCTGGAAGAATGCACCCTGTTGAACGGACTCGTAGCACCAATGTCGACGGGTAAGTCGAGCATCAAGGACCCCATCAACCACATCCTTGCCCCTATCGAGCGTCGTGACATGGAGGCCCGTCAGCGGGAGCGCGAGTGGGCAGAAGCCACGAACTGCAGAGGTGCCAACAAGGAAAAGCCCGAGCGTCCGACTGACATCTGCGTGCAGGTGGTCGACTCCGACATGACCAATGCAGCCCTGACCCAGCGTCTGGACGATGCTGAGCGTGCTGGGAACAAGGCGCTGTTCTGTATCATGGACGAGATGGAGCAGCTGAAGAAGATGGCTGGCGGCTCGATGTCTGAGGTCACGGAGATAATCCGTCGCGATTTCGATACCGACAAGTACGGTCAGGAGCGTGTGGGTGCGCAGAGTGTCAAGGCCCGCACCACGTTGCGCATGAATATGGTGTTCTCGACAACACCCAACACCGCGAAGATGTATCTGGGCAAGAACATCGATAACGGTACGCTGTCGCGACTGAGCCTGAGCACCATCGTCAAGGAAGACGTGGAGCGCCGTCCGAAGTTCAAGCAGTATGACGAGGCCTTCGACAAGAAGCTGGCTGTCTACCTTGCTCGACTGGAGAATGTGAAGGGGGCCATCGTGTGTTCACAGGCTAAGCGACTGGCTGAAAGTCTGTTGGACCGAGCCGAGGAACGTGCGCTGATGATGGCCAACGAGAGCTACGAGCAACTGTCGTATCGCGCTGTGGAAATAGCCTTCCGCAAGAGCATCATCCTCTACGTGATGAACGGTATGAAGTGGAGCAAGGAGATCGAGGACCTCGTGACCTATCTGTTCGACTACGACATGTGGGTGAAGATGTGTCTCTTCGGCGAGGAAATCACCCACAAGTTGGCTGAGGACAATCGGGTGATGAAGCCTGGAGTACCCTGCATGCTGGAACTGTTGGGCGATACGTTCACACGCCAGGAGTTCAATATCCTCTACAGGGCTCAGAATGCTACCATCGGTGATGTCAGCAAAGCTGCTAGCAACCTGCTTTCGCAGTGGAAGAAGCGAGGCTGGATAGAGGAGAATGTCGAGCTGGGAATCTACTGCAAGACGGAACTCTACTATCAGAAACATGTAGCATAACATGGCAAAAGGGAGTCACGATTTGTGACCCCCTTTGCTCTTTCTGACGTAAGATAACCTCCCTTTTTCTTGCTCAT
>CAJOFA010000043.1 GCA_905233985.1 uncultured Prevotella sp. | reverse complement strand
ATGATGGTGCTTGATGATTATGATGGTGCTACTGTCTGTACTCGCTCGGCGTTACACCTACCAGTTTCTTGAACATGCGGGTAAAGTGCTGAGGGTATTGGAATCCGAGGCGGTAGGCCACCTGATTGACCGAGAGCGACGGGTCAAGGACATACTGCTTCGATAGGTCGATGACCTTGTTCTGGATATATCGCTGGGCGGTGATGCCTGTCTCGCGTTTGATGAGGTCGCCGAAGTAACTGGGCGAAAGACAGGCCTTGTCGGCAAAATAACTGACGGTAGGCAGTCCGTTTCGCTCTGGATGACCGTTGTCAAAGTATTCCCTTAGATGATGCTCGAAGCGTGTGAGGATGTCACTGTTCACCCGATGACGGGTGATGAACTGGCGGTCGTAGTAACGCATGCAGTAGTCGAGCAACAGTCCGATGGCATCCACGATAAGCCCTTGCGAGTGCTTGTCAACGGGGTGCTCCAACTCCTGTGCAATCTGTGTCAGGATGGCGGTGACTATGGCCTGCTCTGCCGACGATAGGTGCAGGGCCTCGCGCTCGCTGTATTCGAAGAAGGTATAGCGGCGGATGCGGTCTGCCAGCGGTGTGCCGTAAATGAGATCAGGGTGAAACAGTACTCCGATGGCTTCTGGCGCAGGGGCATCGTCGGAGAAATTGATGTCCACCACCTGCCCTGGTGCAAAACTCACTACTGTGCCTTCCTGATAGTCGTACTTCTGTCGTCCGTAGTGCAGGGCACAACCTTCACCATGTTTCAGGAAGAGCGCATACACGCCATAATGCATCCGTGCGCGACGCAGCGTCTTCGTAGCTTTGCTTAAATCTACTACCGATACCAGCGGATGCAGGGTCTCCAGTCCGAATGCCTTGTTGTACACATCCACGCTATCAACCAGAATCAAGTTTTCGTTTGCCATATCGTCTGATTTTTGCTGCAAAATTACGAAAAAATTCCGCAATTACAATGTCCCTGAACTCAGAAACCATAATCTTGGTAGGAAAAGCAGTAATTTGTATAAACGGAGTAAAAAAGAAAAGGTGTACCTTTGCAGCGGATTTGCGAAGTCAGGCTGCACCTCAGCAATTCGAGCAAGCTCGATTGCGTTCGGTTTGCACTGACATTGCAGCCGAGATTAGATTGTAGAATAAATCATGGATATGAACGACAAGAACATCAGCCGCAGGGGATTTCTGAAGACAGCGGCAGCGATTGGAACGGCTCTGGCCGTGGAACCTATGGTTGAAAAGGTACAGGCAGCAAACAGACTGGTTGCGAAAGACCATTATCGTGTGCCAACAAAGCACGAGGGTATGCAGTACAGGACGCTTGGAAGCGGAAGCGCGGCAATGGCGGTATCGGCATTGGGCTTCGGCTGCATGGGCATGACCTACAACCGCTCGCAGCACCCCTCGAAGGAGCAGATGACACGACTGTTGCACGAAGCCGTCAGCCGTGGCGTGACGCTTTTCGACACAGCTATCATCTACGGCCCGCTGCATAACGAGGAGTTCGTGGGCGAGGCGCTAGCACCATATAAAAATAAGGTATATGTCACCACAAAGTTCGGCCACGAGGTCATTGATGGCAAGGCTACGGGACGACAGACGAGCCGCCCCAGCGTGGTGCGCCAGTATTGCGAGGACTCGCTGCGCCGCCTGCGCATCGACAGTATCCCGCTGTTCTACCAGCACCGCTTCGACCGCGACACACCCATCGAGGAGGTGGCCGACTGCATCAGCGACCTCATCCGCGAGGGCAAGGTACAGCGGTGGGGGATGTGCGAGGTGTCGGCAGACATCATCTGGCGAGCCCACAAGGTCTGTCCGCTGACGGCCATCCAGAGCGAGTTGCACCTGATGCATCGTCTGGTGGAGCAGAACGACGTGCTTAATACGTGTCGGGAACTCGGCATCGGATTCGTGCCCTACAGCCCCATCAACCGTGGCTTCCTCGGAGGCTGCATCAACGAGTTCACGCAGTTCGACACCACCAACGACAACCGCCATACGCTGCCCCGATTCCAGCCCGAAGCCCTGCGGCAGAACACGCGCATTGTGAATGTGCTGCAGCAATTCGGACGTACCCGTGGCATGACATCGGCACAGGTGGCACTCGCTTGGCTGCTGCACAAGGCTCCGTTCATCGTGCCTATCCCCGGCACCACGAAGACCGCTCATTTTGAGGAGAATCTTCATACGCTCGACTTCAAACTCAGCGACAGCGAGTGGGCAGAGCTGGAGCAGCAACTGTCAGCCATCCCCGTTGTCGGTGACCGCTACGGAGCCGATCAGCAGAAACAGGTCATGTAACATAGAAGAAACATAGGCGCCCAATGCCTCGTAGATGCTCACCAGCGACTCTGGCGTGATGTCTTTCGTGAACTACACCACGGAACTCTGTCCGAAACATCCGACAGTCATCATGACGGACAGCATAAATAGATATACTTTCTTCATTGCTTACCTGTTACTTTAGTTTCTGTTTCATTGTCTCTGTCTTACGACTGTTTAGTTAATGCTCAATATACTTGATAATCTTGGCGGGATTGCCTGCAACGACGGCATAGGGAGGCACATCCTTTGTTACCACGGCATTGGCACCGACGATGCAGCCGTAGCCGAGATGTACGCCAGGCAGGATGGTGGCAGCGATACCTATCCACACATTGTCATCGATGACGATTTTCTTCCCGTAGGTGGTAGAGCGGTTCTCGGGGTTGGGATCGTGGTTGATGGTGATGAGGTTCACCTTCGGACCGACGAACACACCATTGCCAAGTTCGATGCCACACCGTCCGAAGAACGTGCAGCACTGCTGGATGACGCAGCCCTTACCCATCTTGACATGCTTGCCGTAGTCGATATAGACGGGCGGCATGATTAAGCAACTATCATCAATCTCCTGACCGATAATCTCTCCGAAACGCTTGCGAGCCTCCGCAAAGGAGAAACGCCCACTGTTCAGTTCGTTGGCTTTCGCCATACAGTCCTCAATATCGGCTATCAGCAACTGATAGTCCGGCTCGTTGGGCGATACTGGTTCACCGGCATAGTCCCGTTCAAAAATACTTCTATTATCCATTTGATGTTTCGTAGCCATTACCTGTTTTCTCATCTTACAATCTTCTTACCATTTTTGATATAGATACCCTTTTGTGGCTCCTGTGCCAACAGTCGTCCGCTAAGGTCATAGATGCGGGCGGGGACAGTCTCAACGGCACGCGTCTCGCTGATGCCTGTCACGGTATTATAGTTGACAGCCGTCAGCCAATTCTGTATCAGCGATGCCCGATTGGAGTGATTGGAATGGTTGATCCAAAGATTCTCACTGAAATACTTACCGTCAGGAACTAGGCGCTTACAGTCGGCTACGACCTGACTGATGCCGCTGCTGGCACTCGACACAATCAACCCGACATTCTTGCCTGCCATCTGTGAACCATAATTATACAAATAGGTCTGCATGTTAGCCGCCATTTGGCTCCACCAGAGGGGCGTAACGATGATGATGGTTCCATAGTCGCTCAATGATGTGTTTACTGGATCGATGGCAGGATAACTGCTCGCATCGTTGGGAGCTGCCTGGATGGCATTGAGCAACTGAGTACCCAGCGCATAGTTGTCGGCCTCATACTTCAGTCCCTTCTCAGCAGGCTGAATCTCCAGCACGTCAGCCTGAATCTGGCTGGTCAGCGTGTTCACAATCTCACGGCAGTTGTTCGTGTAACTGTAGTACACCACGAGCGTCTTGTCCGATGATCCTGTGGTCTGTGCATTCACTTTCCCTGCCTCGTCACCGCTGCAAACGACGGCCAACAGGCTCATGACCGTCAGCAGCACTCTGTTCAGAAATGTTCTCTTCATACTCTTATCGATTAATGTTTTCATATCCACTTCGACTTTGGGGCATTATTTGTTTCTACTTGCTGCCACCCAGACGGGCTCTTCGTTCATCACGGGCTTGTTGACAGCCATCACGCCAGAGAGGTTGTGAGGCACGTATGGTTCTTCCAGATAGCGGATGTCATCGGCAGTCAGACGAACATCGAGTGATTTCACGGCACCCTCAATATGATGTAGCTTCGTAGCACCCACAATAGGTGATTCCACCTTCGTCAACAGCCACGCAAGTGATATCTGCGTCATCTCAACTCCATAGCGGTCTGCCAGTTCTACGACACGTTTCACGATGCGGTTGTCCTGCTCGGCGGTGGCATCGTACTTGAAGTGCATAAACGAGTCTTCTTTCTGACGCTTCGAGGTCTCACCAGGACGCTTGGCCAGTTTGCCAGAGGCCAGTGCACTGTAAGGTGTCTGTGCGATGTTGTCTTCACGGCAGAGGAGCTGCATCTCGCGCTCCTCCTCACGCATAATCAGGTTGTAATGGTTCTGTACGCTGATGAACTTTGCCCAGCCACGCTTCTCTGCCAGTGCGTTCATCTTCGCCAACTGATAGGCGTAGGCATTGGCAATGCCGATATAGCGGGTCTTGCCTGAGCGCACAGCCTCGTTCATGCCTTCCAGAATCTCCTCCGCTGGGGTCTTATAGTCCCAGATGTGGTAGATGTAGAGATCAACATAGTCCATGCCGAGGTGTTGCAGACTCAGGTCGATGTTGTTCAGCACATGCTGACGGCCATTGACCCCCTGCTGTATTTCCTCTTCCGTGCGAGGCAGGAACTTCGTGGCGACTATCACGTCTTCGCGCTTTGCCATATCTTTCAGGGACCGCCCTACATACTGCTCAGACGTTCCCAGTTGATAAGCGATGGCGGTATCAAAGAAGTTCACGCCGAGGTCGAGTGAACGGCGAATGATTTCACGTGTCGGTTCCTCACCAATCGTCCAAGAATGCTGTCCGATGGTTGGATCTCCGAATCCCATGCATCCCAGACAGATGCGCGACACGCGCAGGTCTGAGTTCCCAAGTTTTACATATTCCATATCGTTTCCTTTGTAAATATCTGGCTGCAAAGGTACGACAAAACACCATAAATCTTGATAAACAAATTACGGATTATCTAACCATTTTTACGGATTATGAACAAACACAAACCGCTCTGGGGTGGAGAGCCGTAAAATCCGTAAGTTCTGTACAAGTTCTTGCGGATTCTTTTGTATTTTGCATCTATACCGTTATCTTCTGTATAAATATTCCCAGAGTGTCATGCTAATATTCATAAAACATCCTAAAATCAGGCACAAAATTACGGATTTATCTCCGATATTTATCAGAATTGACTAATTTTGCCGCTCGAATTTATTCGCTTTTCACAGAAAAGAACATTATTTAGGAGAATAGCCATGCCAAAGGAGCGTAACAAGGCAGACTCGTATCGCGAGAAGGCTTACGAGGGTGACACCAAGGCAATGAACAACCTTGGGGTCTG
>CAJOFA010000042.1 GCA_905233985.1 uncultured Prevotella sp. | reverse complement strand
GCAGATAGCCAACGAGTTCTACAGCAACAACCTGGATGCCATCACCCGCATCCCCATCTCTTGTCAGGCCTTCGAAGCCAACGGTCAGGTGTATATCAACGTACGCTGTTTCTCACAATTCGGGGCACCCGTCAACACATCGCTCGATGCCTATATCACCGGCCTGCGCTATTCAGGCTTCTCTGAGGTCTATGAATACCGCATCAACGGCGACGGAACCATCGCCCTGCATCACATCCTTGAGCCCGAAGGCCCGATGCCTGCTCTCCTGCCCCGCATCGGACTGACCATGACGCTCATCGACCCGTTGCAACAGGTGAAGTGGTACGGCCGTGGACCTGAGGAGAACTATCCAGACCGCAAGACCGGCTATGCCATCGGCATCTATGAGAACAATGTGGACGATATGTTCGAACCCTACCTCATTCCACAGGACTGCGGCCTGCGGTGCGACAACCGCTGGCTTGCCATGAGCAATAAATCAGGACTGGGACTGCGCTTTGCGATGGATGAGCCGTTCAACTTCAACGCCTACCACTACAGCACCGACAACCTGACGAAGGCGGTATATACCTACCAATTGCAAAAGCAGGACGGCATCACCCTGAACCTGGACTACAACACCACAGGCGTAGGCTGTACGGCCTGCTATGTGCTGCCCGGCTATCAGGTCAAGCCCGCCCGCTACGAGCGACATCTGACAATAAAACCAATATCTCAGTGACTTACCGACATTAAAGCGAAAAATCTGCTAAATCCGTAAAAAGCCAAAGCATACACGGAAATGCTGGACAGAAAAGCCGAAGGTGAACAGGTAGACAGCCGTGACATCGAGAAACATAAGAAAGATGTGTTCAGGCTGATAGCCATGCTGCCACAAGACTCTCGATTCTCGCTCCCTGAGAAATTGAGGAATGACATGAGCGATTTCTATCAAAGGATAGGAGAATTGCCAAATTCCGACTTCTTCAAGAATGCAGGACTAAGAGGTTTGGATGCCCAACGTCTTCTTGATCTCTTCAACACGGCTTTCCTATAATGAGAACTGAAACGCATCACAATATATACGATTTTCCTGACTTCCAATTTTTATCGGATAATTGTACGAATTATGAACGATTTTTTGTACTTTTGCACCCATAAGGCCCCAATGAAGTCACTGCACCAATAAAAGAACGTTAAATACGTTAAAAATGGCCTTTTGGAAAGCGTATAGAAAGTGTATTTCGAGTTTCCTACTTTTTTGAGGCTAAAGCACTGATTATCAATTATGAAAACCGAGTGCGTGGGAAAGTGACCCCTTTAGCCCAACAACATTTTCTCAATCAAAGGAACATACCATGTGCGTACTTCATCGGCAGTTGGTGTATGAGCTCCGGGGAAGTGGAACGTCTTGTTATAATGCTCTAAAAACATTGGCTCGAAATGTGCCAACTTGTCCTTTTCACCAAACAGTCCCCACACTTTGTCCTTATAAGATGGATTACAGCAGTTGAACTGGATAGCCTCCATTTCTGCGAACTCCTTTATCAAGGCTTCGTCGATGACAAACTGCTGGTTGCCGTCGCTCCGAGGTGACTTGTATTCATGCTCTCCAATACGCTGCTGCAGAAACTCTGTCATTCGGAAATGGGGATTACCCAACAAGGCAGGCACTCCGACAATGGGCGCAAGCATTTGTGCATAGAAGGAACCACAACTATTGCCAACCAGCAAATCAGGATGCTCCTTGTCGCAAATCGACCTTATCAGTTCCAGTGCCTCCTTGGGATGCTGAGGAAGGTCAGGTGTCAGCACCTGGACCTTATCAGCCAAAGCCTCACGAAAGGCCAATGCAGGAATGCACTGACCGCTTGCAAAAAAACCGTGTAGAAACAATATCTTCTTCATTGATACTCCATTCTTCACTCGCTCACGCGCAGCCTTGCGGGCTTCTCTCCAACGGGGGAAGTATTTATCCATCAGTGCGTGGAAACGGGCATTATGACTGGGTTCCAGCAGATGGCACAGCTCATGAACGACCACATGCTCGACACACCACTCTGGCAATAGCAGCAAGTAGGTTGAAAAACAGATGGACTTAACGTTACATACGCCCCAACGGGAAATCATCGCCTTGTAATAGACCACGGAAGGTTTCACACCCATCTCCTTGGAGTAACGTTCTACCATCGGCTCTATCAGGGCTTTCAATCGACGGAGGGCATCGTCGGCTTGTTCTTTTGTCCTTAGCGGCAGCTGATTATAAAACTCTGCCCTTCGCTTCTGGCTTTCGTAAGTCTTCTTACGCGCCTCAGTGATCCAGTCACGATGTTCCTCAATGAACCGTTCCACCACAGACTTGGGCATTCCTATAGGTGCCGACACATGCACATCGCCATTCTTCACGATGCGCATCGACAGCCGCCTGGTTCTTCTGTATGTTACTTGTATAGACACTTCAATTTGTCATTAGAATAATTTCCTGGCAGTTGGGAGAAGTGCTTATGGCCCTTGACATAATACTGCCAGAGCAGCGAGTAGGGCTGACGAAGGGTGGCAGAGGAGGTTTTTCTGGAGGCTTGGATTGCGGTGCGATCGGCTACAAAGTCTTTTTTCCACTGACAGAAGGCGTGACGGGCTCGATAGACGGCACGGAAGTCGCCCCAGCTTTGCTTCAGCAGTAACATCTGCCACGCTGCCAGATAGTCAAGGAACCAGCGCATACGCATGACATGTCGCAGCTCACCGTCGGGCAAACATTTATAAAGCATCGTCAGATTATTGCGGAAATTCAGAAAGGTCTTCATGGGATTCGACTTCGGTAACGTGCCACCACCGACATGATAGACACAGCTCTGCGGCACACAACAGACACGACGTCCACGGATGCGTAAACGCCAGCAGAGGTCTATCTCCTCGTTATGGGCAAAGAAACGTCCGTCAAGGCCTCCAGCCTCCCAGTAATCCTTGGAACGTATCATCAGCGCTGCACCCGTTGCCCAAAGCACATCGGCCACATCGTCATACTGTCCGTTGTCACGCTCTACCGTGTCGAACAGTCGTCCGCGACAGAAAGGATAGCCATAGCGGTCAAGGTATCCCCCACTCGCCCCTGCATACTCGAAACTCTCGCGGTCATGGACAGCTAGCAACTTCGGCTGGCATGCTGCCACGCCGGGGTGCTCATCCATGAAACTGACAAGGGGCGTCAGCCAACCCTCAGTCACCTCCACATCGCTGTTAAGCAGCACGTAGTACTCGGCATCTATCTGTCGCAGGGCCTTGTTATAGCCTTCGGCAAAACCGTAGTTACGGTCGAGCTCTATGGTTTGCACATCGGGACGGAAACGGGTGTTCAACAACTCGAGCGACACATCGGTGGAGGCATTGTCGGCTACATAGACGGTGGCCTCACTGCGTGAATAGCGCAACACGCCCGGCAGATACTGACGAAGCATCTCCTTGCCGTTCCAGTTGAGTATGACAATCGCAACCTTATCCATCCTTAACTATGAATTATGAACTATGAATTATGAACTACCAACGCCGTCTTGTCGTGATTGAAATCACCCAAACGGACACGGATCAGCTGGTTGTCGTATTCTGCCCTGGCTTCTGCTGACGGCAGCTCTACACGGATATAGTTGCGTGTAAAACCGTGCATGGCCCGCCCACGAGTGGCTTTCTCAAACAACACCTCTGCCTCAGCGCCCATAAAATGCTCATAGAACGCCTGTGTCTTCTCGTCGGAGAGCTGCAGGAGCCTACGGCAACGCTCTTTCTTCGTCCGCTCGTCAACGACATAGGGAATCTTCAGGGCTGCCGTACCGGGACGTTCTGAATAGGGGAACACATGCAGCTGGGTGACGTCAAGCCCGTTCAGGAACTCATAAGTCTCCTCGAAACACTCGGGCGTCTCACCCCGACACCCCACCATGACGTCAACGCCGATAAAGGCATCGGGCATCACCGTCTTGATACGATTTATCTTATCGGCAAACAGCTGACGGTCGTAGTGGCGATGCATCAGCTTCAGAACGGTGTCACTACCGCTCTGCAGAGGGATATGGAAGTGGGGCATGAAGGCACGGCTATGAGCGCAGAAGTCTATCAGCCCGTCACTGAGCAGGTCCGGCTCAAGACTACTGATGCGATAGCGGCTGATGCCCTCCACGTTGTCAAGCGCCTGAACCAAGTCAAGGAACGACTCGCCCGTTGACTTCCCGAAGTCACCGATATTCACCCCCGTCAGCACAATCTCCTTGCCGCCCTCCTGCTCAGCCTCCTCTGCCTGCCTGACCAGCGAGGCAATAGTGGGATTACGCGAGAAGCCACGGGCATAGGGAATGGTACAATAGGTACAGAAATAATCGCAACCATCCTGCACCTTCAGGAAAAAACGGGTGCGGTTGCCACGCGAACAGCTGGGCGCAAAGGAACGGATATCCTTCGTCTTCTGCGTGAAGTAAGGCGTCTCTTTCTTCTCTCCCTCCATCCAGGCCTCCGAGAGATACTGGATGAGCCGGGCTTTCTCGTCGGAGCCTAACACAAGATCTACACCCTCGATACCGGCCACATGCTGTGGCTCGAGCTGCGCATAGCAGCCTGTCACGACAACGAAAGCTGCAGGGTTCTCACGTACAAGCCGGTGAATGGCCTGGCGACACTTATGGTCAGCGACATCAGTCACCGAACAGGTATTGATGATACACAGGTCTGCCGGTTCGCCCTTCGCCACAGGACGCACACCCATCTCGCCGAGCATCTTCGCAAACGTCGAGGTCTCGGAGAAGTTCAGCTTGCATCCAAGCGTGAAATAAACGGCTGTCTTACCTTGAAAAACTGATGTATCAATCATGTCTTTTTCTTTGACTGGTCAAAGGTACAAATAAATAGAAGAAAAAACAAAGATTTTCACGCTTTTTTGCTATTTTCCGAATAAGTGTATTTTTAATACAATTTTTTAACATTTCGTAATTAACTGATTGATAGTGACTTGCAAAAAAGTTACAAAAATACCCTAAAAAAAATCGAAAAAAAAGTACAACGTATTGAAAAAATACTTACCTTTGCACCGTTTTTAATAAACAAGATTGTTTTACAGATTTAAAAAAGCTAAGAAAATGAAGAAATTAGTATTGATGTTCGTTGCTATCGCAGCCATCTCATTCGCTTCTTGCGACAACAAGGCAAAGAAAGTTGACACTCCTGCTGACACTGCAGCTGTTGACACTGCTAAGGTTGACACCGCTAAGGTTGACACCGCCAAGGCTGACACAGCAAAGGCTGACACCGCTAAGGTTGAGGTTAAGAAGTAATTAAGTTACTTACGAACAACTTTGAGAGAATTGACCGCTGGACGTGAGTTCAGCGGTTTTTTGTTTGTTATCATTTCAGCACTTTTTTGGTGAGCAGGGGACATTACGTTCAGAGATTTTGATATTCTTCCTTGGCGTTGAAGCAGGGGCAGGCCTTGTGGACGTCAGGCAGGTCGCGGTGTCCCACGATGCGGGCATCGGGGTATGCGACCTTCAACTTTTTCAGCAGTTTCAGCAGGGCACGTTTCTGCTTCGGGGTGCGGGTGTCGGCAGGCTTGCCGTTCGTGTCGAGGCCACCCTCGTAGCAGACACCTAAGGAATGGCTGTTATAGCCCTTGGCGTGTGCCCCGACGAGCTGTTCATGGCGCGTCTGGTAGGTCTGGCCGTCGCGGGTGATGTAGTAGTGGTAGCCCGTGAATCCGAAGCGATCCGCGTGACAGCGGATGAGCGCCGTCACGGGAAAGCTACGGTTGCAGCGCGTGGCACTG
>CAJOFA010000041.1 GCA_905233985.1 uncultured Prevotella sp. | reverse complement strand
TACGGCCTCTTATTGTACGCCTGACAGGACTCGAACCTGCACGCCGTGAGACATTAGATCCTAAGTCTAACGCGTCTACCAATTCCGCCACAGGCGCTTTTTCGGTTTGCGGCTGCAAAGGTACAAATAAGTAAGCAAAAAGCCAAATTTATTTGGACTTTTTCGCGCTCGGCTTGTCGCTTGTTCTTTTATTCTTTCACTATCAACTGACGTGCGAACTCAATGATGGTGTCTTCGCCGCGCTGGAAGTCCTCGTCGGTCAATGAAACTTGGTAGTCGGGTTCAATGCCGAACTCCGTGCTTTGGTGGGTGGCATCATACATAGGACAAGCCGAGAAACGCACGCTCCAGCCGTTGGGAAGGGTAGAGGAGAACGGCAGTCCGGCTCCGCCGCCCGTATGATCGCCTACGATTTTGACCAACGGTAGCTGTTTCATATACATGGTGAACTCGTTGGCAGAGCTGAACACGCTTCTGTTGGTCAGCACGCAGACGGGCTTGTGCCAACGCAGCCGGCTCGAGGGGTCGAGATACTGCGGCTCCGGTTCCGAGAAGTCATTGTGGCCCGTCCCCGTTTTGTGCTGCAAGTAGCCCACCAGCACACGCTCGTCGGTAAAGCGGGCAGCCAGCTTCTCCGCGTATGTCAGGTTGCCACCGCCGTTGTTGCGGATGTCGATGATGATGCCACGGCAGAGCGTGAAGTAGGAGAGCACCTCGTCAATGTTGCCGTCGCCGATGGCATTTGAGAAACTGGAGTAGCGCACATAGCCGATGTTATCATCAAGGATGCGATAGCGGAGTCCGGCAGCGATGCGGTAGTCGGTACCGAGATAGCGGCGCTCCAGAGTGTCGCTGAAGTTCTTGGGATAGTCCTCGTGCCAGTGCCAGTAGCGGGCATAGTCGTAGCTTGTGCTCAGGTTGACGTGACCGTCACGCAGCTCAGCCAGCATGTTACCCAGTACCTCGAAGAGCTGCTCCTCCGACATGTGCTCATCAACCTGCCGATGGTATTTCTGATAGACGGCATTCCAGTCGAGCCCGTACTCGTGTTGCTTGTAGTCAAAGAAGCAGTAATGCTCGTCAATGATTTTCCATAAAGCCTCGAGGTTCCCCTGTGGCGTATCAGGCATCTCGTCCTCATTGACGCAGGAGGTGAAACTGATGAAGCAGATAAGGCTAATAAGACCAATGAGTCTTATGGGGCCAATGGGCTTTATGGGACTTTTTACTTTCATAACGGGTGGTTGATGATGCTGAATTGTTTGACGAAGCCAATCATGATGCGATGCGTATAGACGTGCTGCTTCAGCTGGTTGACATCTGACTGCTGATAGTCGCCCAAGTAGCCGATGCGCAGGGTGAACTTGCGGCTAATCTGCCAGTCAACGGAGAGTTGCTGGCGGAAATTCGGCGCAGAGATGAATGTCGTGGGCACGATGTTATGGTCATAGTTCCCTCGGTTGAACATCTCGTAATACGACTGTCCGTAGTTGGGTGAGAACATCACACCGACGAGTGGCAGCTGCAGCTCGTAGCCGATGCTCATCTTCTGCTTCCAAAGCGTGAAGTCGTAGGCGGCGCGTACTGTCGGCATCAGGGCGATGTGGGCACGAGCCTGGGCGGGGTTGTTGGAGTTGCTGGTGTTGTAGATGACACCCAGCGAGGCGTTTGCCATCGCACCGGCCTGCAAGCGCAGTCGGTTGTCCATGAAGTTCCAGCGACGCAGTCGTCCGATGTAGAAGTCGTAAGCCCCCTCCAGTTCCCGTTGATTATCGGCACGGTCATGCAAGATGGAGAAGTTTGCCTGGTGCTCCATGAGCGTCTGCCAGTGCTTACCCTCTCGTTCACGCTCTGTGGTAGCTAGGAAGCTGAAGCCCGTGCCGCTGAACTTCTCCTGTGAGAGGTAGGTGTCCAGCACATGCGTTGGGCCGATACCCACCTGCCACGTCTGGGTGATGCGGGGCAGTGAATCGGTTTGCGCCTGCATGTTGCAAGCGCATAGCATGAACAGGAGTATGGCGCTGAGTCTAATCATTAGGGAAGAGACTGAGTTCTATGGGTGCGCTTGGGGCGTCGGGGTCAGAAGGGTCAGATGGGGCCTCCGTGTCTTCTTGGACTACTGAGTCTTCTGGGGCTGATGAGTCTTCTGGGACTGATGAGTCTTCTGGGACTATTGGGGCCTCTGTGTTCTCTGTTTCCTCTGTGTCCTCTGAGGTTTCTGAATCCTCGGGGAAGCGCAGGGGCTCCAGCTCTTCGATGCTCTCCACCTGCCAGGTGGTGAGACGTTTGCCCTTGGCTTTGAAGCCCTTGACGGCAATAAACTCTTCCACGTCAATCTCCAGCTGCGGTCTCACGGCATCGGCACCGCCGAAGGTGATAAGGATGCGCGGATAGACCTGTTCCGTCAACAGCACCTCACGCGAGTTGCTGTTTTCACCCAGATAGGTCTGCTTACGCTTGGTAGCCTCCATCTGGAAGCGTTTGATATAAGGATAGTCGGAGTTGTCGGCATCGAAGAGCACGCAGGTCCACACCTTCTGCGGGTTGTACTTCTCGATGATGCGCACGTTATCCTCGAAGTGGTTGTTGACGTCGAAGTTCGTCAGATAGTATTCCCCGTTCGTAAGCACGACGAGAATCTGGTCGTTGTCGAAGAACTCACCGAGCAGTCGTCCGTGCTCATCATAGTTGAGTCGGTTCACGTCGGGGTCGTACCACACCTTGCGTCCGCCCAGCGTAGAATGTCCGTGGCTCTTCAGCCCGACACGGGCCACAGCCTTCTTGGTGACCAGCAGACCTTTCGCGCCGCGTCCCTTGATGGGTACTTCGGCAAAGCTGCGGTCGAGGAATTGCTTGCTGTTCCGGTTCGTGAGCTCCGAGGGGTCGAGCGTCACCTTGACCGTCTCCGCCTCACCGTTGGGGTTGGCGGTGAAGTACATGACGCGGCTGCCGTCCTCGCCAGTGGTGAGGTCATACTCACGGTCACGGGTGATAGCCGGCACGTTGAAGCGCTTGATGTAGTAGGGACCCTTCTTGCCCGAACGATAGACGACATTGTAGGTTGTGCGCTGGTCGTTGCGCTTGTAGATACCAAGCCACAGCACGTTCTTGCCTACGAAAATCTTTTCTGCCACACGGATGACCTTGAACTTACCGTCGCGGTAGAAGATAATGATGTCATCGATGTCGGAGCAGTTGCAGACAAACTCGTCCTTCTTCAGTCCTGTACCGATGAAGCCGTCCTGACGGTTGATGTAGAGCTTCTGGTTGGCTTCCACCACCTTCGCAGCCTCAATGGTGTCGAAGTTGCGTATTTCCGTCTGGCGCTGGTGGCCGTTACCGTATTTGTCCTTGAGGAACTGGAACCACTGTGCGGTGACTTCCGTCAGGTTCTTCAGGTCACGGTCAATCTGGTCTATCTCTGCCTTGATGCGGGCCATCAGCTCGTCAGCCTTCTCCTTGTTAAACTTCAGGATGCGCTGCATCTTGATTTCAAGAAGTTTCAGGATGTCGTCCTTCGTCACCTCACGTACCAGGGTGGGGTAGTAGGGCGTCAGTCGGTCGTCGATATGCTCGCAGACGGCATCAATGGTGGGTGCCTGTTCGAATTTCTTATCCTTATAGATGCGTTCCTCGATGAAAATCTTTTCCAGCGAATAGAAGTGCAGCTGCTCCAACAGCTCGTTCTTGCGTATCTCCAGCTCCTGACGGATGAGGTCCTTGGTGCGCTCCGTGGAGTGGCGCAGCACGTCGCTGATGGTCAGGAACTGCGGCTTGTTGTCCTCAATGACGCAGCAGTTGGGTGAGATGTTGATTTCGCAGTCGGTGAAGGCATAGAGTGCATCGATGGTCTTGTCGCTGGATGCCCCAGGTGCCAGATGTACCTGAATCTCCACCTCGGCAGAGGTCAGGTCGGTCACGCTGCGGGCCTTAATCTTTCCTTTCTCAATAGCCTTCGTGATACTCTCAATGAGTGTCGATACAGTCTTCGTGAACGGTAGTTCGCGGATGACGAGCGTCTTTGGGTCGAGCTTCTCAATCTTAGCGCGCACCTTCAGTACACCACCACGCTGACCGTCGTTGTATTTGCTGACGTCGATGCTGCCGCCCGTCTGGAAGTCGGGGTAGAGATGGAACTCCTCGCCGTGCAGGTAGCTGATGGCGGCGTCGCATATCTCGCAGAAGTTGTGTGGGAGAATCTTTGAACTGAGTCCGACGGCAATACCCTCTGCACCCTGTGAGAGCAGTAGCGGGAACTTGACGGGTAGCGTAATAGGCTCTTTGTTGCGGCCGTCGTACGAAAGCTGCCACTCCGTCGTCTTGGGATTGAACACCGTGTCGAGTGCAAACTTCGACAGGCGAGCCTCAATGTAACGCGGTGCTGCGGCACGGTCACCCGTCAAGATATTGCCCCAGTTTCCTTGTGTGTCGATGAGCAGGTCCTTCTGTCCCAACTGCACCAGTGCGTCGCCGATGGAGGCGTCGCCGTGCGGGTGGAACTGCATGGTGTGACCCACGATGTTTGCCACCTTGTTATAGCGCCCGTCGTCCATGCGTTTCATGGAGTGCAGGATGCGGCGCTGCACGGGCTTCAGTCCGTCCTCAATGTGAGGCACGGCACGTTCCAGGATAACGTAGGAGGCATAGTCTAGAAACCAGTTCTGGTACATACCGCTCAAGTGGTGCACAGCTGCTGCATCAAAGCGGTTGACGGGTTTGTAGTCAGAGTGGGATTCTGAGTTTTCGGAATATTCTGAGATCTCAGAGTTCTCCGGATTCTCGGGTAGCGTGATATCCTTTGTTTCGTCGCTCATGTATCTTTAGTAGTTAATTTCTTCAGAAAAGTAAGTACAGTTCTCAATGTTCTTGAACATCAGCAGGAAGCCCTTGGCGCGCTCCAGCAGATGATCAGTATCGCGGCTGTATTTTTCGGGAATGGTCGTTCCCGAAAATTCTTCCTTGAACGTGGCGTTGCGCAGGAAAGCAATATCAATATAGTCTGGCTGTCCCGCATACTTCTTGGCTTGGAAGCGCAGCAGGCGTTTGCCGTCGAACCACATACGCAACTCGTAAGGAATCAGCTCGTCGCCCACATCGGGATTGATGGCATAGACGAACATCACCTGTCCCTTCTCGTCGAAGAGGTATTCTTCGTAGAATTCGCGTGCGGCATAGTTGTACTTCGTTGTAGCGAAACGCAGGTAGTGAGGCTTATAGATGACCATCTCCTCCTCCTCGTTCTTGGGCTCAACCTCGTTGTAGAACATTCGTATGTCCTCTGTATGAGGCCCTGTGGCCGGCAGGTTCTGTGCCACGTGCAGGTGGTAGTACTCAGCAGGGATGCCCTCGCTGGGAAAACTGTCACACATCATAGCGATGTATTCATTCTCGCTCTGATACGCTTTGCGGATACTCTCAATGGTGTTCTGTGCCTGTACCGTCAGCACAGCCCCCCACAGGGATAATAGTATAAAGAGCTTTTTCATGTTGTTTTTAGTTTTATTTGCAAAAGTACGCTTTTTCCCTCAAATGACCAAACATTTTCCTGTTTTTTCATTGGTGCATCGTGGTTATTAAGTAATTAAAAGGGTAAAACCGCTTTTTACGCGATGCGTCCGCCAGAACTGTTGTCGGTTTAAACTTTCTGAGTGCGGCGCATCGCTATTTCAAAATAAAGTTGTACCTTTGTACCCAAAATTTGAACGATGGCTATAGAACAAGCAATATTCCGCAGGGCGGAACTTCTGTTGGGTGATGAGGCGATGGGCTGCATCGCCGAGAAGCGTGTGATTATCTTCGGTGTAGGCGGCGTCGGCTCGTGGTGCGCTGAGAGTCTGATTCGTTCTGGTATCAGAAAGTTGACGATTGTCGATTCCGACCGCGTGTGCATTACGAATATCAACCGCCAGCTGATGGCGACGACAAAAACCGTGGGACAAGTGAAGGTGGATGCCCTCAAGGAGCGGCTGCTGAGCATCAACCCCTCGGCAGAAATCACCGCCCTGCAGCAGGTTTTCACGGCAGAAACCGCCTCTCAGTTTTGCTTAGAGGAATACGACTACATCATCGACGCCATCGACTCGCTGAAGGACAAGGCCCTGCTCATCCTCATGGCCACCAGCACTCCCCTCGGGGAGCGAGGAGGGGGTCGTTTCTTCTCGTCGATGGGCGCCGCCCTCAAGCTCGACCCCACACGCATCAAGATAGCTGAGTTCTGGAAAGTGAAGGGCGACCCGCTTGCTCGTGCGCTACGCAACCGCTTCAAGCGCGAAAAGGTGTTCCCCAAGCGTAAGTTCCAGTGCGTTTATTCTGACGAGCTCCTGAAGAACAAGTTGCCCATTGATCCTGATGACAAAGGAAATGGCACCATCGCACATATCACAGCCATCTTTGGCTTCATGTTGGCGGGTCTCGTCATTCAGGATGCTGTTAATGCTTAGCTGAATCGCACAACCTTACAACTTGCAAGGTTTTGTACTTTTTCCATGTTTTGTTTTGTTGTTCGGATTATTGTTTGTATCTTTGCAGCGATGAAGGAAACAACAATCTATCACGGAAGTAATGTCGTGGTTGAAAAACCACAGATATTCATTTCAGGGTTCTATAAGGACTTTGGATATGGGTTTTATTGCACGAAATTAGAGAAGCAAGCGCAGAAATGGGCATTGACAAAGCGGGGAGATAGTGTTGTTTCTGTTTTTAAATATGAGCCGACAGAGAATCTGAAAGTGTTATCCTTCCCTCAAATGACAGACGAATGGCTTGACTTTGTCGTTGATTGCAGACGAGGTGTCAAGCATGATTATGATATTGTGGAAGGACCAATGGCTGACGACCAGATATGGGATTATGTGGAGGATTTCATGGAGGGAACCATCACAAGAGAGGCTTTCTGGATATTGGCCAAGTTCAAATATCCCACGCACCAGATTGTTTTTTGTACTCAAAAGGCTTTAGAGTCTATCGCTTTTGAAAGGAGTATCAGCCTATGACAAACGTATTTTTCCCTGAAGAAATGGTACGGACGGATGACCTGTATTTCGTCTGTTATATGATTGAGCGGATTGCAAGGCAGTTGAAACAGCCTAAAAAATACATTGCCAATGCTATGGGACATGATGAACTGGCAAGGAAAATGTCGCTGGCCGATGTTCTCCATTCTGAGAACCCCTTGGCTGTAGCCTCCGACTGGATTGATGAGTACCAGCTAAAAGAGGGTAATTATGATGTGACGAAAGTTGATTCAAATCTTTGCCCGAAAATTCCTACCCCAACACAAATGGGAAAGGTTTATAAGCGACTGGTGCTAAGTACCATGCAGCAAGACGAAGATTTCGCTGATGCTATTCTCAGAGTTTACAATCATCCTATCTGCGAAACGATAGACAACTATAATTGTAGTGCCTATTACGAGCCTTCGCCCTACATCACTCGCAGTTATTACGCAAGGGGATTCTGAACTGTTGCCCCTAGAGTCTGCAAGTGTAGGCTCGAGGAGCCTGCGAGTGTTGGTGTGCCTCCTACTTTTCTTTTAATCCTCAAAATCCTTAGCCATGATAATATTTTCACCTTTTTCTTTGTTGTTTCGGAAAAAATTTGTACCTTTGCCGTGTAAAATAACTAAAGTCCCCAAAATATGAAAAAGTATATATTGTTGTCAGTCCTTGTGCTGCTGCCGATGTTGGCAAGTGCAG
>CAJOFA010000040.1 GCA_905233985.1 uncultured Prevotella sp. | reverse complement strand
TTCACGGAGTTTATTTATATTGTTCTCTGTGCCTCACTCTGTGTCCTCTGCGGCTCTGTGTGAGAATAGTTAAGAGTTCATGCAACTCTGCACGAGGATCGTTGAACTAATGGCGGTGAGAATCGTGATGATGATCTGAATGATCTTTTTCCAAGTTTCCTTTTTCATTGTTTTTTGTTTAAATTTGTTGTTTCACACAGAGGTTTTGTTTTCTCTCACAGAGACACAGAGTTTCACGGAGTTTAATATATTGTTCTCTGTGCCTCACTCTGTGTCCTCTGCGGCTCTGTGTGAAAATAGAGTTTCTGTGTGAGAATAGGGCTTAGTCACCGGAGCCGGGGCTGGCGGGCGTGGTTACGATGGGCGTGTTCTCGTGGGCTTCCTCGAAGGTGACATCCATGATGAGCCTCTTGGCGGTGACGTACTTCTGTGCGACGGTGCCGTCGGTGCGGGTGACCTGACCTACCACGACACGGGTGGTCTCGGGCTGGAACAGTACGCGGCGCTTCGTGATGGTGGCTGCGTTACAGTCTTCCGCCTTCGTGACACCGATGCTGGAGAAGCCTACCTTGAAGATGCCGATGCCGTCGAGACGTACCTTCTGACCCAGCTCGAAGAAGTGCTTGAGCGCACCGCCCAGCTCGTCGAGCGTAGCCTTGATGTCCGACTTCTTCACCGATGCCTGGCTCTGGATATACTCTGCCAGCTGCTCCGTCTCGATGAAGTTCTTGTCATACACTGCCTTGGCGTAGTACTTGCCATAGGCCTCCGACTTGGAGTTGTTGTTTTTGTTCTTGATGAATTTCTGAGACATAAGATTAAATTTTTAATTTGTGAATGATGAATCTGACAGGGATGCTTCCTTGGGGTCTTGGAGATATCTTCCGTGTGCTTGGGTCGTCCGAATATCTCCTTTACCCCCATAGGGATGCTTCCTTTGAGTCATAGGTACCATTCGCATGACCCTTGGGAGACATTCCCTTCCGGCTCACCTGCCTTACATTTGCAAAGGTACAACATTGGGAAAGTGCACTTTCGAGTTACGGTGAGTTAAGGGAGATAAAGTGAAATAAAGTGGGATAAAGTGAAATAAAGTGAGATAATAAAGTCATTTGATGTCAATGCAGTATTTCTCGGCAAGGAACAGGAGGGCGCTGGGTGGCAGCATCCTGGCGTTGGGCTGTAGTCCCAGTTGTTCCAGTTCCTGCTGAAAGGGCTTCATCCACTTGTTGAGTGTATTCATACTTACGCCGGCGCGTTCGGCCAGCTGCTGTTTCGACATTGCTTTCATACTCTTATTCAAGTTTAATTTACCACTGATTGCATGTTTGTTTTATTGAACACGAATCCCACGAATCTCACTAATCTTTTTTCTGCACTCGTTAATTCGTGCAATTTGCGTAATTCGTGTTCTAAATAATCTGTGTCGTGGTTTAGAATAATCCGTTTCATCTGCGTAATCTGTGGTCGTTTTCTTCTGCACTCGTTAATTCGTGCAATTTGCGTAATTCGTGTTCTAAATAATCTGTGTCGTGGTTTAGAATAATCCGTGTCATCTGTGTAATCCGTGTTCAAAATTCACTCTCAAAATAAAAATCTACGATATCTATCTGCCGCTGCTTCTGCTCGGGCGTGGCATGATCCTCGAGGATGGGACTGACGCGGATGTCAAGGCCGAGGGAGCGATGCACCTGGTCGGCCAGCTCCAGATAGGCGGTATAGGTGTTCCCAAAGGGGTCGGTACGTGGGAAGAGGGTGACGGCATGGCCCTGAAATGGCTGGAAGTGCTGCTCCGTCAGGTTGGCGGGATAGCTGTTGGCCAGCCACAGCAGGGAAGGGTACAGCTCGGAGAGAATCACTGCAGAACGTTCGGACTCTACGATGCCGATGCCTCTTGCTGAATTTCTCGCGGAAACCGCAGAAATCGCAGATCTCCTAGAAAACATATCTCCCTCCACCTTCCACCCTCCACCTTCCTCCGAAATGAGGTGTTGACCGAAGAAGCAATGCGAGGGGTTCCACCACTCAGGCAGCTGTCCTGTAGCTTTCATCAGTGCGGAGGCCCAGGCGTCTCCCACATGGCCGTCACGCAGCACTCCCTGCTCGTCTATCATCCAGAATACCGTCGCTCCGCCCCTGCTGCGTCCTAACTGGTAGCGCCCGGCGGCATGCTTCATCTGCTCTTGGGTGAGCCGCCCGCTCGCCACGATGTCACGGCAGGTGTAGGAGTCGTCGCTCCGCATCAGCTGTACCAAGGGCGTGGACGGCGGTTTCCTGAACAGGGTCATCGAGGGCGTCAGCACGTCACGGATCTTCATGGCTGTTCGGTCTTGAAGTCGAGTGTCCCCTCGGTGAAGGTCGCTTCATCGGGCCCCATCATACTACCTTCTCTCTCGTAGAGAGAAGTACGTATGGGGCCTGAAGCCTTCACCTCGGGGCGTAGGTAGATAGACTTGCCGTTGATGGCGCTGCGGGACATCTTGATGATGCCGTCGTCCACCGCTTTCGTCACCTGCTCACGTAACACCCTTTCCGTGGCGATGCCCGACTCGATGCCGACCTTCGTGTGCAGTTCTTCCTCGGTATATTGCTGTCCTGCCACCATACAGGCGGCGAAGAGCTTTGGCAGGTCAAAGACCGTCTTGTGGTTCTTCTTGCCGAGGACATACCTGGGGTCGAAGGGAGCCAGCTTGGTGCTGATACCCTGTCGTTGCCGCTCATCGACGGCATGCCGTTGGGCCTTGAAGAGTGCCTCCTTGAGCTGTTCCTCGCTGCACAGGTAGGGGATGCCGTTGTCATTCACGGCAAAGCGCAGCGTGTCGAGGATGTCGTATTTGCGGGTGTCCGTCTGGCACCACGCGAAGATGCGCTCGGAGGACTTGCTGCACTCATAGACCTCGAAGGCCTTGTTCTTCAGTTCCGTGCCGATCCATCCGCGCAGGTTCCTGTCCTCCGCGGACTTGTTCTGGTGGAGCACACACACGATGCAGCAGCGGGCATCGGATGCGAGGTGCATCAGACGCTCGATACAGTTCTGTGCCACCTCGCCGTCGTTGATGTCGCTGACGAGGTCGCGCACACCGTCCAGGATGACGAGGTCGGGGTGGTACTCCCTGACGGCCACCTCCAGCATGGGCAGTCGCAGGGCATAGGGGTCGGGGCGAACGTTGAACACGTCCATCCGGTCCATCGGGAACTGGTCCTCGGCGATTCCTGTCATGGGGATGATGCGTGAGCGCAGGATATCTTGCGTCGATTCCTCGCTCTGTTCGGTGTCATACCACAGGACGTGCAGCTTCTTAGGCTCGATCCGTTCGACGGAGAGCACCTCGCTGCGGAAACAGAGGGCCATCAGGATGGTGGAGACGAACGTCTTTCCGCTCTTGGCCTTGCCTGACAGTGCCACCAGCTCCCCTCGTGGGAAGCAGGGCTTATGGAACAGCCGGAAGAGGAACTCCATCTTCGGCAGCTCCCGTTGGGGCGTGATGCGCCGTAGCTCCAGCCGCCCGAGCATCTCCTCCAGTTCGCGGGCTGCAGCTGCCTGTTCTCTCGAGATGCCCGCGTGGTTAACCTCTTGCTGGAGGATGGATGATGCCTTGGCGTTGATGCCTGTCGGCTTTGCTCCCTTTTCGTCGTTCATTACATAGCTCATGATGATTCTCGTACATTTTGTTAAATTCGTCACCGTGTTCATTGGCAAAAACATAGATGATTTTGCCCAAATGAATCCAATACTTGAGAAATTGTGTCTCGTCCAACTCCATCGCCTTGTTCACTTCAATGCGCAGCAGATGCTCCACCTTGTATTTCTTCTCGTCAAAATCAAATGAGGTATAGCGCCAGTGAAGGTGTCCGTTTGTGCGCAGAAAACGAAGGAATCCTTTTATTCCGCGACACTGGATGAACTCCTCTTCAAGCCAGCGTCGTGCAAAATAAATGGTATTTTTAGTACTTTTGTTCTTGTTCATATCGCGAAGGTACGAATAACGTAGGAAACCATTGCGCCGACATGTTGGCGCAATGGTTAATCGGATTAACTTTTTTTCTCGTTTTTTGTATCTCCATCAATACTCGTGTTCTTTTCCCTTCTTTGCGACAACTATGACAATGTTCTGGCTATTTGTCGCAAAATATCCCCGTTTGTCGCAACCTATTCAGGCGAAAAACGGGGATTTTCTTTTTACCAGCTCTTTTTTGCCTTACCTTTGCCGTCAGAAAACAATTCAACAACAAAGTAAAGATGAAGACAAAGAAGAATCTGGTTAAGTTGATGTTCATGAGCATCCTGACCGCAGGAATGATGACCCTCACTGCTTGTTCAAGCGAGGACGACGTGTTTACCGAGGCACAGAACGCCAGCCAAGTCATGAATAATCCCGTCGCCCGCAGCGAGCGTACGGTGCTGATATATATGGCAGGACGTAATAACCTGTCGCTCTTTGCCACGTCCGATTTGGACGAGATTAAGAGAGGTTCTAAACTGATTGGCAGCAACCAGACGTTGCTTGTTTTCATGCGCAGAAACTACGATGGCGGACAGCCCTGGCTGGCACGTGTCGAGAACGGTGAACTGACAGGAAAGGTGACCATAGCCGATATGGGAATCAAGAAGGACGAGCTGTATGCCAGCGACCCTGAGGTGATGGAGAAAGTGCTCCATTACGCTTACAGCCACTACCCGTCAGTGAAAAACGACTATGGACTAGTGCTCTGGGGACATGGTAGCGGCTGGCTGATACAGGATTCTGTCAGCGTGAAGTCAACCCGTGGCTATGGCGTTGACGTGGGTAACTACATCTATAACCCCGACGGCAAGTGGATCAACGTTCCGACGATGAACAAAGTCATCAGCCGCATGCCTCACCTGAAGTTCATCTTTGCCGACTGTTGCAACTTCATGTGTCTGGAGACGCTCTATGAGATACGCAATGTGGCCGACTATATCATCGGTTCTCCGGCAGAGGTGCCTGCCACCGGTGCTCCCTACGAGGAAGTGGTGCCTGCCCTGTTCGAGCCAACGACATTCTATCGTTCCATCATCGACCGATACCACGAGCATGAAGGCGGTCATCTGCCCCTCTCCGTGGTGAAGACAAGCGAGATGGAACACGTGGCACAGGCTACGAGAGACGTGCTGAAGAGCATCAGCAAGCGTCAGGGCGACACCTGGCCCGACATGAAGGGAATGATCCATTACAACTATCTCAAGAACACTCAGGAGTTCCATCAGCCCTACAATATCTTCTACGATGCCGGCAACTTCTTACTCGGCTATGCCACCTCAGAGGAGTACCAGCAGTGGAAGCAGACCCTCGACGCTGCCGTCATCGAAAAGCGCTACGCCGACAGCTGGGCCACCATCAAGCCCTGGGACGCGTTCTATACCGATTTCACGATGACCAAGGAGAAGTATCACGGCGTGAGCCTCTTCGTGCCGCAAGACCCAACGGTTGAATACGGCGAGTGCTATGCTTCACTCAACAAGCACATCCAACAGCTGCAATGGTTCTACGTCGTCAACCAGTAAGGCACCTGTTGTTTCATCAAACAAAAAAAAGGGAGTAATTCCGGCAAAGCAAAAGAAAATCGTAGTTTTCTTTTGCTTTGCTCTCGTTTTTTCGTAACTTTAGATAAGTTACTTCATCTCGGCATAAAAAAATGTATTCTTTTTGTTCTGTACTCGATTTTTCGTAACTTTGTGAGAATTTGCAGGATTTCTTTATATAAAGGCAGTCTGGGGGATTGAAGAAACTTTTGAATCTGCCAAACTGATTGCCATTTTTATTTATACGAGCCTGCTCTTTGGGGATTGGGATGGAATTCACTCACTAAACAATTCTCCGCTTTCCATGGCGTGGGCTATGTCTATTTTCAGTTCTTCACTGAAATCCTCGCCTTTGATGACTGGCGGAATGATACGCGCCAGCAACTTCCTCTTCATGCTGGGATGCCTCGCGCAGAGGCATAGAGTTTCATTGAGTCTTTCTTAACCCACACAGATCTTTTCCAAATCACAGAAAAAGACTCTGCGCCTGCAGTGCCCCCCCCTTCATGCGACAGTTATGACAAGGTTTCGGCGGTTTGTCGCAAAATACCCCCGTTTGTCGCAACGAACTGAGACAAAAAAGATGATATTTCTTGGAATGGATAGTTTTTCATCATAATTTTGCACCAACGAAAGTCGAAAACAACGACAATCTGAACAAAGAAAAAAATAAAAAATAGTATTCATCATTTTAAAACTTACGATTATGAAAAAGAATTCAGTTTTGGTAAAGTTGATGCTCATGAGCATCATTACCGTAGGAGCAATGTTCAACTTCACCGCTTGCAGCGATGACAGTGACCTTATCAGCGAGGGCGCAGCCTCGGGTAAGAACATGGAGCAGGCCTACACCGGCCCGACCCTGGAGTCTATCGGTCTCACCTTCCAAGACTTTATCTCTGAGGACGACGTGCGCATCGTCGATGCAGACACCACACAGATCTCTGTCAGCAAGGCACTCGCCGACAAGCTGGGCCTCTCTTCATTCGTGGGTCACCCAATGGGTATCAAGCACAGCATGGAGGAACATTCCTATATGTGTAAGGCCGTCAGGCAGCAGCTGGTGGGCGACCGCTACCTGATTGACGTTGCTCCCTGCTCGCTGGCAGAACTGCTGAACGGCACGGACATCCGACTGAGCTCAGACCTCTTCGTCGAGCAGGATGCCAACAAGACCCGCACCCGCGCCGCAGAGATGAATATTCCGGAGTATGCTGCCAAGTACGTCGATGAAGGCAACATGATACACCCCATCGCAGTCACCTATAGTCCGGCTAAGAACCAGACGGCTACGCGCAGCAACGACGCTACCTATGGCACCTTCTCGACAGAGGACATCCTGTTGGCACGTCAGGCAGGCTCACGCTGGTGGCCGTACGACCAGCTCAAGGATTTGGGCAATAAAATTGTCAATGGTCTGAAGGAGGCTTACGACTGGACCAAGGACAAGACCACTTACAACGTCAGAGAGTATCACCGCGGCAACTCGCTCATCCAGGACAACACCACGTTCACGAAGAAGTTTGAGTTCGGTCCCAAGGCCAAGAGAAAGGGCGAGAAGGCTGATACGTTCAACGTCACCGTCAAGCTTCCAGTGGATTTCGCACTCACCTACGACTTCATCCTCGACGCCAAGGGCTCACTGGTCAGCCTGCCTAACCTCAACCGCTTCGAGACTTCTGTAGCCGGTACGTTCGACTTCGCTCCGCAGGTAACACTCGGATTCTGCAAGAAGTTTGAGATTCCCGAAGACAAGCAGCGCCTGAAGGTGGCCCAATTCCCCTCTGTATCGCTCTACTTCCAGGTAGGTCCCGTCCCCGTCACTATCGACATCGACCCCTACGTCTTCCTGAAGTTCGAGGGTGAGGTATCAGGCAGCGCCTACACAGGCCTCAAGTACCACTACGCAAGCCACTTCAAGTTCGGTGCAGCATACGTCAACGACGACTGGCAGATGATCAATGAGTACCAGACTGACGACAACAAGGTGACGATGATTCCCCCGACGGGTGAGTTCAAGGCACATGCAGGCATCGGCCTCATGCTCGGAGCAGACGTCATCGTACAGAAGCTGGCAGGCCCGAAGATTGCCATCGGTCCGAAACTCACGGCAGACGCAAGCCTGAAGGTCAGCCAGGATGTCAACGACTTCAAGTTCGCTACCTCGGTAGATGTCGAGTTCGTCGGAGAAATCGGTGCCAAGCTGAAGATCTGGAAATGGGAACTGTGCGACTGGGAGAAGGAAATCAAGTTTGGCGAGGGCTATAACATCTTCCACTACAACTTCCCGCATGAGGAAGGTGACACGGAGAACGGAAGCCTGGACAACCTGATGAAGCTGCTGAAGCCCTATGACCTCCGTCGCTAAGGAGTCCTCTCTCACACTCACAAAGGAAAAGCGAGCCGCATGGCCCGCTTTCCTTTTTATTTATATGAAGGAGCACTGCCCCTTTTGATATGTAATGCTCTTGCTTTTTCAATCTCTAAAGCCCTGCTTTCTTGATGGCTTTGCGGAGTTTCTTCGGGAGTGCGTGGCGGTTGAGGAACAGGTAAGTGGTGTTCAGCGCCATGTAGTCGCGTGACATGTACCAGATGCCTTTGTAGGGGCCGACCTCGCCCCATGAGTTCTTCACCATGTAGTAGGGCTTGCCCTGTTCGTCAACGGCCTTGCCGTAGATGAGCATCACGTGGTCGTAGGTGAACCGCCAGTCGTTCCACTGCTCCTGACGTAGCGCCTGCGTAGGAGTCACTCCGTCGGGTAGCATAGCGAGTCCTGTGCGGGTGAAGTCACCCGTCACGTCGCCGCCCCATGCCACCGTGTAACCTGCATCCAGTGCCTTGTCGAGCACGTCCATCAGTTGTTCGATGGGGATGTTGTAGCTGGGCTTCAGCCGCCATTTGTAGGGGGCCTCGATGATGAACCACTTGTTGAACGGATGATGTGTGAAGCTCGTCAGACTCACATAGTCGTCGATGTCGAGTCCGAGGCTTGTAGCAAAGGTCTTCGGTGTGTAGGCGGTTCCCTCATACATAAATGTCTTGGGACAGCGGCCTATATATTTCTCAATGACCGCCTGAACACGCTCCTGCCAATGGGGTAGGGGCTCGTTGGCGTCTTTGCTGACGATGCCGCTCACCGTGCGCTCCAGTTCAGGGAAGAACACATTGAAGTTAGCGAGCGAGTCGCCCGTCAGGGAGCCGGGTGCTGGCATCGCGTTCTCCGGACAGATGCCGTGCTGGCGTATGACCTCCAGCACGTCGTCGCACGAGCCGCCCTCGGAAATCTGGCTGTAGCCGTGCATGCGCACATAGTGTGTGGCGCAGTCCATGTAGTCTTTGTTCACCACAAACATCTCGCACAGGTCGTAGGTCTTGCCCGTCTTACGCAGTATCTCACTCTCGAAATAGCCCAGCGTGGCATAGGCCCAGCAGGTGCCGCTGCGATGCTGGTTCTTCACATTCGTGATGGGAATCACCTTTACCGTCTGGAAGGTCTTTCCTACTTTTGAACTGCTGGCCTGTGCCTGCAGGTTCTCCTGTGCCATTGCCGTTGTAGCAGACAACCCGACGGCAACGATGGCCAATAGAGCGTAAACTCTGTTCTTGAATAGTCCTTTTGCCATGTAATTAACTGATTTCGTTTACTATGCAAAAGTAAACAATCTGTTTGAATCCTGCAACTTCTGGACGCTTAAACGGCTGATATTTATGATTTATTGGCATAATGCACAAAAATATGAACACAAACCTAATTCTTAAAACAAATATTACACAAGGCGTGTAAGGTTAAAAATAAAAACCAGAAGTTAAATAATGTTATAAATAGAAGTAATACTCTTGCGCGTATCAATAATAATGCGTACCTTTGCACCGCAAAAAGTGGGTATTGCGCTGGCTCGATGGCTAACAATACGCTGATAAAGAGCGACTTAACCTTCAGTTTGGAAGAAGTGGGAAGCATCTTTTTAAGTGTTTTGTGAGTTGAGTTTTGTGCGATTACACTTAAAAAGAAACAGAAAATTATTCACATTATTATTAAATTTTAAACTGAAATGCCAGGATTAATTGGAAATCCGTTTTCAGTGCCGACGGTAAGAATGTACCGTGCACTGTTATCGAAGCTGGTCCTTGTGTTGTTACTCAGGTGAAGACCGTCGAGAAGGACGGTTATTCAGCCTATCAGTTAGCTTTCGGTGAGAAGAAGGAAAAGAACACCACGAAGCCGATGATGGGTATCTTCAAGAAAGCCGGTACGACACCAAAGGCCCACTTGGCCGAGTTCAAGTTTGACGAGGAGCACAACCTCGGTGACACCATTACCGTTGAGCTGTTCAACGACGTTGATTTCGTGGACGTGGTAGGTACATCGAAGGGTAAGGGCTTCCAGGGTGTGATGAAGCGCCACGGTTTCGGCGGCGTAGGTCAGAGCACTCACGGTCAGGACGACCGTGCCCGCAAGCCGGGTTCTATCGGCGCTTGTTCTTATCCTGCCAAGGTGTTCAAGGGTATGCGCATGGGTGGCCAGATGGGTGGTGACCGCGTGACGACGCAGAACCTCAGAGTGTTAAAGGTGATACCGGAGCACAACCTGCTTCTCGTGAAGGGTAGTGTGGCCGGTTGTAATGGTTCAACCGTATTAATTAATAAGTAGTATGGAAGTTAGCGTATTAAACATCAATGGTCAGGAGACCGGAAGAAAGGTTACGTTGAACGAATCTATCTTCGGAATTGAACCTAATGACCACGTTCTCTATCTGGACGTGAAGCAATATCTTGCCAACCAGCGCCAGGGCACGCACAAGTCTAAGGAGCGCAGCGAGATTTCGGGCTCTACCCGTAAGCTCGGTCGTCAGAAGGGCGGCGGCGGTGCCCGTCACGGTGACATCAACTCACCCCTGCTGCGTGGTGGTGGCCGCGTGTTCGGTCCGAAGCCCCGCGACTATCGCTTCAAGCTGAACAAGAAGGTGAAGGTGCTCGCCCGCAAGTCGGCTCTTTCTTACAAGGCTCAGGAAAATGCAATATTGGTAGTTGAGGACTTCAGCTTCGAAGCTCCGAAAACTAAAGAATTCGTAAATATTGCTAAAAATCTTAAAGTCGAAGGTAAGAAACTTCTCATGGTTTTGCCAGAAGCAAATAAAAACGTATATTTGTCGGCTCGTAACTTACAGCGCTCAGAAGTCATGCTCGCATCTGCTATCAATGCCTACAAGATCTTGAATGCAGATGTGATGGTTATTACTGAGAACTCGCTGAAGACCATCGACGGAATCTTAAACAAATAAAGGAGACAAAAGGTTATGGCATTTATCATTAAACCCCTGGTCACTGAGAAGATGACCAAGATTACAGACAAGTCTTCTGTCGAGAAAACGCTGAAGAAGAAGGGCGAGAAGTACACGAAGCCCGCACTGATGAAGTACGGTTTCATCGTGAAGCCCGAGGCCAACAAGCTCGAGATCAAGAAAGAGGTTGAGGGTCTGTATAATGTTACGGTATTAGATGTTAACACCGCCCGCTACGCCGGCAAGCGCTCAAGCCGCTATACAAAGGCAGGTCTCGTGAAGGGACACAAGAGCGCCTTCAAGAAGGCCGTCGTGACACTGAAGGAGGGCGACACTATTGATTTTTACAGCAATATTTAATAAGAAATGGCAGTACGTAAATTAAAGCCCGTTACACCGGGTCAAAGACACAAGATTATTGGCACGTTCGAGGACATTACTGCATCCGTGCCAGAGAAGTTCTACCGGCGGTCGAAACAACACCGGTAAGATGACTGTCCGCTACATGGGCGGCGGCCACAAGAAGAAGTATCGTCTGATCGACTTCAAGCGAGAGAAGGATGGTGTTCCAGCTGTAGTGAAGACAATCGAGTACGATCCGAACCGTTCGGCTCGTATCGCATTGCTCTACTACGCTGATGGTGAGAAACGTTATATCATTGCTCCTAATGGACTGCAGGTGGGTGCCACGCTGATGTCTGGTGCGGAGGCTGTTCCCGAAGTGGGTAACGCCCTGCCGCTGGCCAACATCCCCGTCGGTACGGTGATTCACAACATTGAGTTGCGTCCCGGTCAGGGTGCCCTGCTCGTTCGTTCGGCTGGTAATTTCGCTCAGTTGACTTCTCGTGAAGGTAGCTATTGTGTTATCAAGCTGCCCTCAGGCGAGACACGTCAGATTCTCTCAGCTTGTAAGGCTACTGTAGGAAGTGTAGGTAACTCTGACCACGCACTGGAGCAGTCGGGTAAGGCCGGCCGCAGCCGTTGGTTGGGACGTCGCCCGCACAACCGTGGTGTTGTGATGAACCCGCACGATCACCCGATGGGTGGTGGTGAAGGCCGTCAGTCAGGTGGACATCCGCGTTCACGCAAGGGTCTCTATGCAAAGGGCCTCAAGACTCGTGCACCGAAGAAGCTTTCGAACAAGTATATTATTGAAAGAGCTAACAAGAAGTAATTAAGTTAACGAAGAAATTATGAGTCGTTCATTAAAAAAAGGTCCGTACATCAACGTATCGCTCGAGAAGAAGATTCTCGCTATGAATGAGAGCGGCAAGAAGAGCGTCGTGAAGACTTGGGCCAGAGCTTCAATGATTTCCCCCGACTTCGTGGGACATACTGTTGCAGTTCATAACGGAAATAAGTTTATCCCTGTTTACATTACTGAGAACATGGTGGGACACAAGCTCGGTGAGTTTTCTCCGACGCGTCGTTTCGGTGGCCATGCCGGTAACAAGAAGTAAAGCTCCAGGGATGCAAATTGAAAATTGAAAATTGAAAACTGAAAATTAACAATGGGAGCAAGAAAAAGATTAGCGGCAGAGAATAGAAAGGCTGCCAATAAGACACAGTATTTTGCAAAGCTGAAAGGTGTTCCTTCTTCTCCACGCAAGATGCGCTACGTTGTGGACATGGTTCGCGGTATGGAAGTGAACCGTGCACTCGGTGTGCTGCGCTTCTCGAAGAAGGCTGCTGCAGCTGATGTGGAGAAGCTTCTCCGCTCAGCCATCGCAAACTGGGAGGCTAAGAATGACCGCAAGGCCGAAGACGGTGAGCTCTATATCACCAAGATCTTCGTAGATGAGGGTGTTACGCTGAAGCGCATGAGACCCGCCCCGCAGGGACGCGGCTATCGTATCCGCAAGCGTTCGAACCACGTAACGCTGTTTGTTGATGCTAAAACTAATGATAAAGATTAAGTATGGGACAGAAAGTAAATCCAATTAGCAACCGACTTGGTATCGTAAGAGGTTGGGATTCAAACTGGTTCGGAGGCAAGGACTTCGGAGACAACCTGGTTGAGGATCAGAAAATCCGTAAGTATCTGAACGAGCGCCTGGCAAAGGCCAGCGTGTCGAAGATTGTCATCGAGCGCACTTTGAAACTCGTTACCATTACTATCTGCACGGCTCGTCCGGGTATCGTCATTGGTAAAGGTGGTCAAGACGTTGACAAGTTGAAGGAAGAGCTGAAGAAGCTCTATGATAAGGAAGTTCAGATTAATATCTACGAGGTGAAGAAGCCTGAGCTCGACGCCGTTATCGTAGCCAACAACATCGCTCGCCAGATAGAGGGTAAGATTGCTTACCGCCGTGCTATCAAGATGGCTGTTGCAAACACGATGCGTGCCGGTGCAGAGGGTATCAAGGTGCTGATCTCCGGACGTCTGAACGGTGCTGAAATCGCACGTAGCGAAATGATTAAGGAAGGCCGCACCCCGCTGCACACCTTCCGTGCTGACATTGATTACTGCCAGGCTGAGGCTCTCACGAAGGTGGGTATTCTGGGTATCAAGGTTTGGATCTGCCGTGGAGAAGTCTATGGCGACGTGGACCTCTCCCCGAACTTCTCACAGGACAAGGGTGGTGCTCGCTCGAATGGTGGTAACCGCGATGGCAGAAAATTCCGTAATAAGAAGAAGTAATAACACTTTTAAAAGAAAGAAGCTATCATGTTACAGCCTAAGAGAGTAAGATATAGAAGGCCTCAGGACGGACGCGGCAACAAAGGCAACGCCCACAGAGGTACAACGCTGGCTTTCGGTTCGTTCGGCATCAAGACGCTTGACGCAAAATGGATTGACAGCCGTCAGATTGAGGCAGCTCGTGTTGCCATCAACCGTTACATGAACCGTGAAGGTCAGGTGTGGATTCGCATCTTCCCCGACAAGCCCATTACTCGCAAGCCTGCTGACGTGCGTATGGGTAAGGGTAAAGGTGACCCCGCAGGATGGGTGGCACCCGTGACCCCCGGACGTATCCTCTTTGAAGTTGAGGGCGTTCCCTTCGAAGTAGCCAAGGAAGCTCTTCGCCTGGGTGCCCAGAAACTGCCTGTGAAGACAAAATTTGTAGTACGTCGTGATTACGACAAAAACGCTTAATTTATGAAGAGTAAAGAAGTAAGAGAGCTTGAGACCAAAGAACTGGCCGAGCGCATTGAATCAGAGGTTGCCAAGTACAACCAGATGAAGTTGAACCATGCTGTCTCTCCGCTTGAGAATCCATCACAGATTAAGGCTGCACGTCGTGACATCGCACGTATGAAAACCGAACTTCGTCAGAGAGAACTTAACAAATAATAGTGGTCCAGATGGAAACAAGAAATTTAAGAAAGACAAGACAGGGTGTCGTAGTCAGCAACAAAATGGATAAAACCATTGTTATTGCAGCTAAGTTCAAGGAGAAGCACCCGATTTATGGTAAGTTTGTCCAGAAGACAAAGAAGTACCATG
>CAJOFA010000039.1 GCA_905233985.1 uncultured Prevotella sp. | reverse complement strand
TGTCGTTTTGGGTGACCTTCAGGTGACCTTTTCGCCCGAAAACTGCTGCAAATTTACGAAATTCTTGGAAATAGTCAAACATGTTAAAGCGTTTATTTTTAGTGCTTTAACATTATTTACAATTTCATGAAATACATGCAAAACCGACTCATAATCTGGAGGTCGTAGGTTCAAGCCCTACCTGGTCCACGAATAGTTATTGTATGAACTGGCGGCCCTCATTCCTAAGGATCGCCAGTTTTCTTTTTTTTGATTTTTTTCTTCTCTCTATATATAATAATGTACGCGCGCGACAGCTACAATGTGTTAAAAAAGTAATGAATTGCGTTGTAAATCAATATTTTTTTGTAATTTTACAGCCGAATCAAAACCAAAGCGATTATGAAGAAGCTTATAACATTGATATCAGCTTGCGTTTCCCTGCTTGTCATGCAGGGATGCAACAACGAATATTTTGACAAGGGCACGGTTGAGGAAATCCTTGAACGCTCGTTCCATAACGACACCATCGACGCCAACCACACTTGGCGCCTCATGACAGAACATAGCATTTTAGTGACAACCTCGGTCAATGATGTGGAACGAGTTGAGCTGTTGACAGCCAACCCGAGAGAGGCCGTGGGAGAATTGCTGGCAGAGCAGTCGATTACTTCAGGTGGCACGGTATCCTTGACCTACTCAGTCCATCTGGCTCAGCAACAGCTCTATGCTGCTGCCGTTGATAAGAATGGAGCTTATTATATTGTTCCCTTTACGAAGGGTGATAAATCTGTATCTATTGACTCGGATGCCACAACCCTTACCAGTTCACAGATTAGGAAGCCTGAGCGTCAAGAGGTGTCTTATTGCTTCTGCAATGGTTATCCCGAGCCCAGCCTGACGTGGGACTTCAACGATTTGGTATTGCGTGTGTCGCGCCAGGTCGTGGATGATTATACCCTGCGGCTCAAGGTAACACTTGCAGCAGTTGGAACGACTGTTCAGGAGGCAGCTGCTCTTCGTTTAGTTGGTATTAACTATGATGAGATAGAAAGTTTGACATGTGTTGATGACAAACGCTTTCCCGCCAATGAGCAATATGGCCGTTTTATCATCACACAGACAGGGGACTTGATTAAGAGTCGTAATGGTGAGGCGGTCATCAATCTCTTTGACGACGCACATTATGCCATAAATACCTACGGTGTTGACAAGACTGGTCAGGTGATGCGTAACTACTACAATGTAGGTAACACAGCTGCCGCAGGCTTTTATATCCGCAATGAAGTCACGGTGACTTACGATGTTCGTTTCAAGCAAAGTGGTGTTGCTGCCATTGTAACCTTCGACAAGATAGATCCCTTTATGATTTATGGTTATAACGGTTCTATGTGGGAGATACACAAATATGCCTACAAGCTTGACGAAGTGCTGTTCCAGTACTATGGCGGCAATCCCTTTAATTACGACACAGGTTTTACCTGGGCGCTCGAAGTACCTTATTCCTGGTTCCGCTATCCCTTAGAGGGTAAGGTCATCGGCGGCTACCAAAAAGGAGAACTTAGTGGGGCCTATTGTGAACCCGGCCACTCATTTGGCCAGTGGGCAGCCCATAGTGACCAATCTACCGACTGGTATCTCTACCCGACAGACAAAGATGTATATTGAAAATAATGTGTCTTTTTTACACTAAATGTAACATTATACAACCGATTACATAACATTTCACTTAATTTAACAAAAAAAGTTTTCTTATTATATATATTCGTCATAATTTTGCAGCGTCAAAAACGAGAATTCAACAAATTTATATTATTAATCCTTTATTAAAAACAAAAAACAATTATGAAGAAGTATTTGATGATGGCTCTTGCAGTTGCTGCTCTTGCAACCAGCTGTACAAAGAATGACTTTGAGTCTATGAGCCAGGCCGAGATTGATCAGGCCAAGTACGATGCAGCTTTCCTCCGTTACATTGGTGGAACCATTGCTCCTAATCAGGACTGGGGTTTCTCAGCTAAGACCCGTGGTGAAAATGCAAACGCTAACGAGTGGGCAGATCCCAACAAGGAGTATGGTGGCTTGGTTGTTCCACCTCCCCTTACTGAAGAAGTATTTCCAGACTCATCCGAATCTTGGTTATGAGGATCCTAAATGGACCAACTACTTCATGCAGCAGGTTTATAAGGGACATACTGATGTACCTGAGGGATGTGCTACCCCCGAGGCATATATGGCTGCTAACGGCACAACTTATCTCATTGCTTCAGACTACATGGATCACCTCGCAGCAATAGATCCTAATAAGGAAGATCCTGAAACGGGTCTAAAACCTTTTGTTGATCACATCAACAACTTCAACCACGGAGATTGCGGTGAGAATGACCACGTGCTGGACGCTGGCGGTAATGCCAATGACGGTCCCTTCCACACCGACAAGATCATGTATATGCAGAATTCAACGACGAAGTCTTTCGGTTACTTTAATAGCAATGGTTCTTTGTGCCATACTGAGTACACAGCCTTGGTTAGCTACAAGACCATTATGGAGGCTATGGGTGCTGAAGCAAATTGCCTTAACGACGGTTGGAACCGTTCATTCATGGGCTTCGACTTCGAGCAGATGATTGATGACCAGTGCTATGCTACAAAATGGGTTGATGGTCAAGAAGTTGAAAAGGATTTTGTTATCAATGAATATTATCCCGAATATTACATTAACGGTGAAAAGCTGAGCAACTATACTTATACGTACAATGGTCAGCCTGTCCGGATGCTGAGTGATCAGATGAACCGTTATTGCGCTGACGTCTTGAATGTTGATGACTCACAGTTGTATTCTGATTATCGTGTCAATGGTGAAGACCTTGGCAAGCAGGTGAACACCGACTTCATTGATGATCTTCTTTCTCAGGGTTATCTGCCCGTTGACAACAAGAGCCTCCGTGTATGGGCAAAGGTTGGTGGTTGCGCCGATGGCTACTACAGCGACTGGATTGTTACGCTGACCGAGGCTAAGGGTACTGTTCCTGCTGAGGATCATATCGTGATTATCGCTGAGGACCTGAGCGCTACTGAGGCTTCTGACTTCGACTTCAATGATGTTGTTCTGCGCGTAGAGTTCAGCAAGAATGCTGATGATTATGCAAAGATTACCCTCCTTGCAGCTGGTGGTACACTGCCCCTGCGCATCGCTGGAAATGACCAGTGGGAAGTTCACAAGCTCTTCGGTGTATGGGTTGATGAAGGCAAGCAGAAGATGGTTAACACTGGTTATGCTCCCGAAGCAGGTGCTACCTGTGATCCCGTTGACCTGACGAACACTCTGCAGATGAAGATTTTTGATGCTGCTGAAGCAGATACCAAGCTGAAGCTTGAGGTGTACAAGAATGGTGAGTGGCAGGAGATGAAGGCTCCGAAGGGTGAGCCCGCTTGTAAGCTCGCTGTTGACGATGACTTCCAGGTTCTTGCTGAGCGCGAGAGCATCAAGGGCAGATATCCTAAGTTCGTTGAGTGGGCAACTGCTAACAACTTTGTATCGGCTTGGTGGAAATTGTTTGAATAATACATCAAATACTCTATAATTAATGATGGAGAGGGCGCTTGCGTGATGCAGGTGCCCTTTCTTTTTGTTATTATTCGTAAATTAGTGCCGTGTTTCAATTCTTTTTATTACCTTTGCAGCGTTATGGCGAATATGAAATCGTTGGCCAAGGATACGGCCATTTACGGATTGTCGAGCATCGTGGGCAGGTTCCTCAACTACCTGCTCGTGCCGCTTTATACGCAGACCATGTCGGCAGAGAGTGGTGGCTATGGTGTCATCACCAATATGTATGCTATCACGGCCCTCATTCTGGTGCTGCTGACGTTCGGCATGGAGACCACGTTCTTCCGTTTTGCCAACAAGGGTGATGAAGACCCGCGCCGCGTTTTTTCCACAGCACTCATCGGCATCGGCTCTGCGGCGACCCTGTTCATCGTCCTTGTGCTGCTGTTCATTGTTCCCGTCAGCGACTTCCTCGGCTATGCCGACCACCCGTCGTATGTGTCGGCTATGGCTCTGACCGTTGCCATCGATGCCGTGCGTGCCATTCCCTTCGTCTATCTGCGACAGCAGAAGAAAGCCGTCAAGTTCGCTGCCCTGCAGCTGCTGAACATTGCTGTCAACATCTCGCTGAACCTCGTCTATTACGTGTTGCTTGGCGGCAGCGACCCAGGCTATGCTTTCTATATTAACCTTGTCAGTTCTACCGTCATCACCCTTTGTCTCTACAAGGAACTGATGGGTATCCGCTATGGCTACGATGCCCAGCTGATGCGCCGCATGCTTTCCTACAGCTGGCCCATCGTGATTCTTGGTGTGGCAGGTATTTTGAACCAGGTGGCTGACAAAATCTTATTCCCTTTCGTCTATGAGGGTGCCGACATGCAGATGCAGCTTGGCATCTATGGAGCAACGGTGAAGATAGCCATGATTATGGCGATGATTACCCAGGCGTTCCGCTATGCCTATGAGCCGTTTGTGTTCGGCAAGACGCACGACAAGGATAACGAGCAGATGCAAGGCACAGCGATGAAATACTTCGTCATCTTCACCCTGTTGGCGTTCCTCTGTGTCATGGGCTTCATCGATGTCATCAAGTATCTCATTGCGCCCGACTACTGGGAAGGACTCCGCGTGGTGCCCATCGTCATGGCGGCAGAGATTATGATGGGCATCTACTTCAATCTGTCGTTCTGGTATAAGCTGTCCGACAAGACCTATTGGGGTGCTGTCTTCTCTGCTGTCGGCTGTACGGTGCTGATAGCCATCAACATTATCTTTGTTCCGCGCTACGGCTATATCGCCTGTGCTTGGGCAGGCTTTGCCGGCTATCTGACGGCCATGCTGCTCAGCTACATCGTGGGGCGCATCTATCATCCGGTGGCTTATCCAAACCGTAGCATTATTGATTATGTCCTCATGGCCATCGCCCTTTTTGCCGTGATGAACTATGGCCGTCATCACCTGGCACAGTGGTTGTCCATCACCCTCAATGCAGCACTTATCCTGCTGTTTGTAATCCGCATCGTTTGTCATGACTTCCCGCTGAGCAGCCTGCCTGTAGTGGGCAAATACTTCCGAAAGAAATAACCAAAATAAATACAACAATGAAAAAAATAGTATTATTCTTTCTTGGCACTCTTTTTGCCTTGATGCCTTTCGAGGTGAAGGCCGACGAGGGTATGTGGACGCTGTTCGACCTTCCACAGCCCGTGTTCCAGCAGATGCAGGCCGAAGGTTTTGCGCTGCCCTATGAGTCTATCTATGAGGCTGACAACGCCATCATGAAGTCTGTCGTTAACTTCGGCGGATTCTGTTCGGGCGTCGTGGTCAGCCCCGACGGTCTGGTATTCACCAATCACCATTGTGGCTTTGATGCCATCCGCACCCATTCCACTGTCGAGCACGACTACATGCTCAATGGCTTTATTGCCAACTCGTATGCTGAGGAGTTGCCCAACGAGAACCTCTTTGTCAGTTTCATGGTGGCACAGAAGGACATCACGTCGCTGATGGACTCCCTCGGCGTGCGTAACATGCCTTTCTCGATGGTCGAGGAGCTGGTCGATACCGTGGAGTCTGTGCTGTCACGCCAGCTGCGTGAGATTGACCCCACGTTACGTCTGGAGGTAAAACCGTTCTATGAGGGCAACCGTTACTATGCCACGACCTATCGTGACTTCAAGGATGTGCGCCTTGTGTTTGCCATTCCCAAGTCAATGGGTAAGTTCGGTGGTGAGACGGATAACTGGATGTGGCCGCGTCAGACGTGCGACTTCTCCGTGTTCCGTATCTATGCCGACCCCGACACTAACGGACCGGCAGAGTACAGCGAGCGCAACGTACCCTATCATCCTGACCATTGGGCCCCTGTGTCGATGCAGGGTTACAAGGAAGGTGACTTCGCTATGACGATGGGTTATCCAGGCTCCACGAATCGTTACCTGTCGAGTTTTGGCATCCGTGAGCGCTATGCCGAGAATGCTGCCCGTGCCCAGGTACGTGGCGTCAAGCAGGAGGTGATGAGCCGCCACATGCGTGCTGACGAGGCCATTCGCATCAAGTATGACTCGAAGTATGCCCAGTCATCTAACTATTGGAAAAACTCCATCGGAATGAACAAATGTATTGATTCCATCGGACTGATAGGCCAGAAACAGCGCTTTGAGGAACAGCTGCGCCGCTGGCAGGAGACCACTGGCTATCTGAAGGACGAGCTGAACTTCGAGCGTATGGGTGAGCTTTACACCAAGCGCTATGATGCCGTTCGTATGTTTACCCTGTTCCAGGAGACGTTCTTCAGCGACGAGCTTTCCACCCGTGCCTTCAAAGCCTGTTTCGGACGTATGGAGGTTCAGGGTTCGGAGGACACTCCCGAGAATCAATACATACAGTTTGAAGACAACAGCAACGAGTGGGACAAGGCTACAGACAGCGAGATTCTCGGTGCTCTGTTGCAGAATTACCGCGAGCAGGCGTTGCCGCAGTATATTCCCTCTTTCTATGAGTATATTGACTCTGCGTTCAACGGCGACTGCCGCCGCTATGCTGAGTATCTTTATGACCACTCGCAGCTGTTGGAAAGTGACAAGCCTATCTATGTCAACCGTCCTACCTACGGCAGCGACAAGGGTGTGGAGTATGGTGTTGACCTCATTGACGGCATCATGCGCCTGATGGCTGACATCCGCGACGACATGACAGATATCGATGAGCAGGAGATGAAGCTCTGTGCTGCCAAGCTGCGCATGGAGCAGGACATGCCCAACTACTCGGACGCCAACTTCACGCTGCGCCTCTCCTACGGTCAGGTGGGTGGCTACGTTCTGGGCGGACAGCAGTCCGACTATTACACCACCGCTGCCAGCATGGTCGATAAGATGATCATGGGTGAGCGTGGTGTCATTGACTACGAGGCGGAGCCGGAGATGAAGACACTTCTTTCTGCCCGTGACTTCGGCACCTATACCGACCCGCGTACCGGTACCATGCAGCTCTGTTTCCTGTCGAACAACGACATCACGGGCGGCAATAGCGGCTCTCCCGTTTTCAACGGCAAGGGTGAGCTGATAGGTCTTGCCTTTGACGGCAACTGGGACAGCCTGTCGAGCGATATCTTCTTCGACCGCGAGCTGGCACGCACCATCAGCGTAGATATCCGTTATGTCCTCTTCATGATGGACCGCTGGGGACATGCTGACCGTCTGCTGCGTGAAATCAATGCACGTTAAATGAAGAATTAAGAATTAAGAATGAAGAATGAAGAGTTTGCTACCGCCCTTGTGATGCGCCGCATACTGCTGTTGTGCTGTATGCTTTGGAGCGTGGCAGCGTATCATTCTTCATTCTTCATTTTTCGTTCTTCATTTGTTAACGCCCAGAAGCGTCTCTACGACACAGGTTTCACGGTCACCTATACTCCTTCTTGCGGGATGGAGGAGGCTGTCGATGAAGATTTCGCCGACACCATAGCCATAGAGTTCACGGCAGCCAACGAAATCATCATCCCTGTTCAAATCAGTGGTCGCACGTTTCGTTTCCTCTTTGACACAGGAGCATCGCAGGGTGTTGCCTTTACGGGTTCCGGAATGCCCTACGTTCGTAATGCGGGTTATGTGGTGGCTGTCGATTTCAACGGTCGCCCTGACACCGTCCGCGTGGTACAGCTGCCACCGCTGCAGTTCGGTCGGCTGACCATTGACGGCTATATTGCTCAGGTGGTTAATGGTCGCGGCATCCGACGGCCCTACGATGGCATGATAGGCTTCGACATCGTCAACAAGGGACTGCTCTGTAAGATAGATACCCAAAACAAACGCCTGATACTCACCGACCGCAAGAAACACTTTGCCGATGAGGAGGGCTACGAGGTGAAATATAAGATGAAAGGCTTTGTGCCCTACGTCTGGGTCAGCCCTTTCATGCGCCACATGGACTGTGCACTCTTCGATACAGGCTTCCCTCGGCTCTACTCCATGAACCGCGAGAGTTTCCAGACACATGTCTATAAGAGCCGACAGGTGGCAGCGCAGGTGGAGGGACGTGCGGTGGGCAGCAGTTTCATTGGAGTCAACAGTGTCGAGGCTTCCGACACCGTCTATTTCCTGGCGCTCGACCGTCTGAAGTGGGACGACTTTGCCTTCCGCGATTACCATACTACCACCAGCGACGGCTCTTCGCATATTGGTGCCGCACTGCTTAACTATGGCTCGATCATCATCAATCCCCGACGCGAGCGCATGCTTTTCCAGCCCTATAACGGTGCCGACAGCATCACTATCAGCAACCAACAGTTCCAGATGTCCATCGTGCCTTATCTGGGCCGCGCCATGATAGGACTCATCCGTGAAGAGAGTGATGCCTATCAGGACGGTCTGCGACAGGGTGATGTCATCTTAAAGATAGACGGTCGCGACGTCCCGACATTTACCGCTTTCCAACAATGGCGCTTCGTGCGTGGAGAGACGCACATCTTCACCGTCCGCCGACGTAATGGCAGCATACTTGACATACCCGTCAGGAAGTAAGGGAGCGGACTCTACGAATTCTAAATGAAAAATGAAAAAGAATATGAGAAAGAAAGACGCTATGTCTAATGTTCAATGGCTAATGGTAATAGGTTTATCATTGATTCTTTGTCATTTGCCATTTTGCCCCGTAGAGGCGCAGCAGCGCATCGACCTCTGGCCGCAGGGAGCTCCGCATCCCAGCAGCAATTCCCAGGATACCGCCTTTGTCAAGGTGTTCTTAGCCCCACAAAACCTCCCCAAAAGGGAAGGCTCACCTACGGATTCTGAGGGCTTTAAGGGGACTCCCTGCATCGTCATCCTTCCCGGCGGCGGCTACAGCCATCTGGCTATAGACCATGAGGGCTACGACTGGGCGCCCGTATTCAATAACCTCGGCATCAGCGTCGTCGTGTTGAAATACCGCATGCCTCACGGCGTGAAGGAGATACCTTTTGAGGATGCTGAGGAAGCCATCCGCTTAGTGCGGCGCCATGCACGCGAGTGGCATGTTGATCCGCAGTGCGTGGGCATCATGGGCTCGTCGGCAGGCGGACACTTAGCCTCGACCATAGCCACCCATGCCCCTGCCGATGCACGTCCCGACTTCCAGATACTCTTCTATCCCGTCATCTCCATGCAACCTGGTGTCACCCATCAGGGTTCGCATGACAACCTTCTGGGTGTTGGAGCCTCCGAGGCTTTGGAGACTCTCTACAGCAACGAGCAGCAGGTCAGTCCCCAGACGCCGCAGGCCTTTATCGTGCTGAGCGACGATGACCATGTGGTGCCGCCGATAAACGGCATCAATTACTATGCTGCGCTGAACGCCCACCACGTACCCGCCGTGCTCCATGTCTATCCGACGGGTGACCATGGTTGGGGTCTGCGCACATCCTTTGCCTGGCACACCGAAATGCTGATGGAGCTGAAAGCGTGGCTTCTACATAATAAATAGTCTATCCCCCATTCTTAACTTAGGTAAAGACTTTTACCCTCGGCAATCATTTTCTGGACATTGCCGAGGGATTTTTGTGTTGTTTTTTGTAGTTTTGTGGCCTAAAAACAACAAATAACATAAAAAAACAGGTGTTGGGGGTTTAGTAAATCAGTTTTCGTGTGTATAATGAGTGTATGACAGATCAAAGGAAACTCGAAAAGCTGTTTAAACAGCATTACCGTCAGATGTATCGGCAGGCCACCATACTTCTGCACGATGATGCAGAGAGCAAGGATGTGGTGCACGACATCTTCGCCCGTTTGCTCGACCATCCCATTGAGCTACGGGAAGAGACAGCCGAGTCCTATCTGCTTACAAGCGTACGAAACCGATGCCTGAACGTGATTCGTAGCCGTCAGATACAGGAACGGGTGGAACGGCTTTATCTCCTCGATGTTGATACCTCCCTCAATCCCTCCGAAGGAGGAAGGCTCAACGAAGAGTTGAAAGCCCTGCAGAAGGGTATCAACGAACTGGAGCCGCCCGTCTGCCGCGACATCATCATGCGGCACTTCCATGACGGCATTACCTTTAGTGAGATTGCCAATCGTCTTGGTGTCAGCGAAACTACCGTCTATAAGCATCTACGCCGTGCGCTCAGTCAATTACGTACACAACTAAAAACATTGAGCTTATGAACAAGACCGATCGATTGCTCCAAATGATGGAGCAGCCCCAACGATACACGGCTGACGAGTGGCAGGAAATACTTGCCGACAACGAATGCCGTGAGCTCTACATGCTGATGTCAAAGACACAAAGTGCCATTGATGCTGCATGTGCCGACGAGGTAGTTACCGATGAAATGATTGATGCCGAATGGCAACAATTAAAACAGACCCATTCTTCTCGTCAATTCTCTGTTATGTATAAGTATGCTGCTATGTTCGTCGGAATATTAATGCTTTCCGGCTTAGCCTATGCTGCCTTCCACATTGTTAGTCATAAGGAAACTCCAAAGGAACAGCCTACTAAAGCGGTAGCTCATGCTCAGCGCACAACAATCAACGCTCAAGTTGAAAAGTCTGACACTATCGTTGTACCCCAGCCCAAGCTCTATGACAACATACCATTAGGCGAAATCTTAGAAAAAATGTCTGACTATTATCATGTCAAGGTGGTCTATCGAAACGAAGATGCTTCCCGACTTCGCCTGTTCTACCAGTGGAAACCGGAATATTCCCTCGAAAAAGTCGTTGAAATGCTGAACAACTTTGAGTGGTTGCAACTGGAACTGGAGAACGACACTCTATTTGTCTCATCAAAAACAGAACCACAGCCATGAGACAGATAATGATTCTATTGCTGTGTCTGACAGGCATGACCGTTAGCGCACAGCGCATCAATCGGGACTTTCATAATGTGTCACTCTCGGATGCATTGAAATACATTCAATCGCAGACAACCAACTATGACCTAGTATTTATCTACGACGAACTGGAAGACTTCCGTGTTACCACGCATGTGCAGCACAAGTCCGTCCCCGATGCTATTCAGCAGATTGTAGGTTTCTATCCCGTCCGTGTTGTCAAAAGTAATGACCATGAGATATACGTGGAATGTACCCACAAGACCGCTCGCCGCCTGACGGGTACTATCATCGACGAGGAAGGTTTGCCTTTGCCCTACGCCAACGTTGCCTTACTCTCACCTCAGGACTCCACCCTGCTCAGCGGCGGTGTCAGCAACGAGAGCGGCTACTTCGCAATCCCTTACGAAACAGAGCGAGTCCTCGCCCGCATTTCCTATGTCGGCTATAAGACCATCTATCGGCTCTGCAACAACTCCGAAGTGGGAACCATCAAAATGCAACCCGACAACCTTACGCTGAAAGGAGTAGTGGTACAAGGGGAACGCCCCAAAGTACAAATACAGGGCAGTTCACTGATAATGAATGTAGAAGGCACTGTGATGGAACGGCTGGGAACAGCCGAAGATGTGCTCTCACGTGTGCCGATGATAGCCAAGCGAGGCGAAGGCTTTGAAATCTTAGGAAAGGGTGCACCGCTGATCTATCTGAACAGCCGCAAGCTGACCGATCTGAATGAACTGAAGAACATCCTGTCGGACAATTTCAAGAGCGTTGAGGTCATCCAGAATCCAGGTGCTCGCTATGATGCTTCTGTAAATGCTGTCATCATTATCCGCACCAAACGTGCAGCAGGTGAAGGTCTGGGTGTGGAATTGTCATCATGGTCTCGCTGTGGGCGCGGCTATGCCAATAATGAGAGAATCAATCTGACTTATCGAACGGGT
>CAJOFA010000038.1 GCA_905233985.1 uncultured Prevotella sp. | reverse complement strand
GTCTATCGGACTAACAAGGAAATTGCTTAATCTGTGAAATGTTAAATATATAGTTAAATATCAATTAATGTTTGGAATTCAGCATAGAATGCGGTTCCGCTGTGCACTAATCACCAAAATATCCGGCTAATTTCTGGCCCCTTCCGTCCGCAGCGTCTCGAGGTGCGGTGGTGATTGGTCTATGTTATCCTTTTTGTTTAATCCCTGCGAAGTTACAAAAAGGGATATTGATCTATAAAAAAGGCTCCCACGCTGATGGTTACAGGAGGGAGCCCTATAGGGTTAGGAGGCATTGTCGTCCCTAACGGCATCATTATTTTAGAGGATGGCGGCTATCATCCATTATCTTAATCTCATGGTGTTAATGATGAATTAGAATCTCACGCCTACGCCAACATTGACAACATGACCGTCGCCAAGAATACCGGGCTGGAATTTATATAACTTTTTCATACGTTTTTTAAATTATAAAAGAAAAATATCTAATTATACGAACACCACTATCATTTGTTCCAGTACTTTGCCCAGTCGTTAAAACTACTCTTCACGTAGGTGTAGAGGAAGCGGTGGTCGCTGTCTGTGTAAAGGATGCCGCTGAAGCTGCTGGCATTGAGATGGCACTCGTTGTCGGTATATATCATGTACGACTTGTCCCATCCAGCGGCATAGTTGATGATGAACTGGTCACCATGAATCTCCCAGCTGATGGCCGACTTACGCTCAAACTGGTCCTCAGTGTAAGAAGAGGACTTGAACTCCAACTGATAGCCCGTTCCACTGGTGGCACTGGCGTTGGCACGCTCAAAGACGATGACCACGTCCTGCGGTGCGTTGGACGACCAGCTGCCCATGCTCTTGTGCTGCGACTGGTGCGTTCCTGCCCACGTCGTACTGGTCAACAGGCGGGCAAACTCCTGGGGACTCAACTTTTCATCATCCTTGCTGCAGCCCGTGAGAAGAATCACAGCTGCAACGACGACCATAATAGCAAAATACTTTTTCATCATTGTACGATTTCTAATTGTTCCTGTTTGTTTATTGTTTGCCGTTTATTATCTTCGGCTTTTTGACGGGTGCAAAGGTACGACTATTTATGAGAACAGCCAAATTTCTGTATGTTTTTCTTTCTCGCGCAGAGCCGCGGAGTTTCACGGAGAATCTTATATTCTTCTCTGTGCCCAACTCTGTGTCCTCTGTGGCTCTGTGTGAGATAAATACCCTTCTGTGTGAGAAAAATAACCCTCGATGTGAGGATAAAATAAACTCGGTGTGAGAAAAAAACAGCAGGAAGTTTTGAACTTCGAGTTTTTTTGTTTACTTTTGCAAGGCAATCGTTGTTAAGTATGCAGAAATCCCTGTCGGCACGACTCACCTACCGCATCATGGCGGTGGTTCTGGTAATGATGGCTGTCATTGCCGGCGTAGTGTATTATACGGTGAGGGAATATATGATTGACGAGGCCAGGGAGCGCTATCTGGGCTTTCTGCTCGAGAATCATCAGGAGATACGCCGCAAACTGTCTGATGTCCATGTGGCTGCCGACAACAACGTCCACGACATTGAGCGCGACATTGACAATCCCGACAAGATGTTCAGCCACATGGAACGTATTGTCAGGCAGAACCCAAGCATTGTCTGCTGCGCCATGTTGTTCCTGCAAGACTATTATCCCAGCAAAGGGCGGGTATTCGTGCCTTGTGCCAGAAAGGACAAGGCAGACAGCATTGTGGTGTCGAGGATTGACAGCACGTATAACAGCTACTTCTATGGGGAATGGTTCCAAGAGCAGTTGAAGAAGGACCAAAGCAGCTGGACCAAGCCCTACTACGAGAGTCAGCAGTTCGCCGGCAACCAGGAGCCGCGTCTGCTGACCACCTACGTCGTTCCCATCCACAATCGCGACGGACGCCCTGTGGCTTTGCTGGCTGCCGACATGTCGTTGGAGTGGTTGAGAAGCGAGCTCATGGAAGACATCAGCAAGATTAACAACAACTACGAGAAAGGACAACAGCACCAATCCTACTTCTTTATCATTGACCGGGAAGGTACCTACGTCATACATCCCGACAAACAGCGCATGCTGCAACATTTCGACGAGGAGGTTGGCAAAATGATGCTGGCCAATCGAGGTACCTGCCTGACGGAGATTGATGGTGTGAAGTCAAGGCTGTACTACCGTTCCTTTAAATACGTGGATTGGACGATGGTCATTGTGGTGCCCGAGGAGGTTATCTTCCACAATGGACGGCGGCTGAACATCATCATCCTCCTGACGATGATTGTCGGTCTGATTGCCATCTATCTGTTCTGTCGCCGTCAGATCAAAGGGATTGCCGACCCCATTGCTGCACAGAAGGCTGCGGTTGACCGCGAGTTAACCATCGCCCATAATATCCAGATGGCCCTGTTGCCAAAACCATTCCCCGAACATGCAGACATCGATCTCTATGCCTCGCAGACACCAGCCCGCGATGTGGGTGGCGACCTCTACGACTACTTCCTGAACGAAGGGCGCCTCGTCTTCTGTATCGGCGACGTGAGCGGCAAGGGCGTACCTGCTGCCCTGCTGATGGCTGTGATGAGGTCGATGTTCCGCAGTAAAGCACGTCATGCCGATAGTGCTACTGATATTGTGAATACCATGAACCGCAATCTCTGCGAAGAATATACCGGCGGTGATTTCATCACTATGTTCGTGGGCATCCTCAACCTCACTACGGGTCATCTCGACTACTGCAATGCCGGCCATGAAATACCCTTCGTAGCCGGTCACCCGCTGGATATCAAACATAACCTGCCCGTAGGTGCCCTACCCGACTGGGACTACGAGGGACAGCAGACTCAGCTACAGCCCGGCGACATGCTTTTCCTCTATACCGACGGACTCAGCGAGGCCAAGAACACTGCCGGCGAGCAACTCGGCAGAAAGCACATACACCTGTTGGCTCTCGAACATACCACCAATACCGCACGGCAGCTGATAGAACTCATGGAGTCCGAGGTGCACCGTCATGCTGGTGACGCCGAACAGAGCGATGATATTACGATGTTAGCCATCAAGTGGCTAAAGCCCTCCTCCGACCCGAAGGGGCGCTTACCTCAGGAAGAGCTCTCCATCTCTTCATCCATGGACGACATCGGGAAGCTCAAGCCCTTCATCGCCCAAGTCACTGCCCAGGCCGGCATCGGCGACCGTGAGGCCAAACGCCTGCGCCTCGCCGTAGAAGAAGCCGTAGCCAACATCATCAATCACGGACAGGCAACAGCCATCACGCTCCAGGCAGCCATCGACGAACAAGGAATCACGCTGACCATCGACGATGACGGACAGCCTTTCGACCCCACCGCCGAGTCACCCACCGACCTGTCTGTCCCTGCCGACGAGCGCCCCCCGGGAGGTCTCGGCATCATGCTCATCCATCAGATGGCCGACGCACTGGACTACCAACGCATTGACGGACATAACGTGCTGAAGATTATTAAAGATAAAAAAGTAAAAGGGTAAAAAAATAAATAGAAAAGATTATGTTGAACATCACGATTAACGAACAAGAAGGCCGACTCGTGGCTGCCCTTTGCGGCGACCTCGACAATGTGGCCAGCAGTCAAGCCGACCGCGACCTCGCAGCCGTCTTTGAACGTAAGGACTGCGACATCGTCTTCGATTGCAGTGAACTGAACTATATCTCCAGCAGTGGCCTGCGCATCCTGCTCAACATCTTCAAGCACGCACGCGCCAACGGTCACAAGGTCGTTCTCAAGGGAATGAGCGAGGACGTGGAGGAAATCTTCGAATTGAGCGGATTCCTGCAGTTATTTGTCACTGAAAAGTAATAGGTAAGAGATGAAAGAGGACATCAAGAAATATCAGGACGAGATAGCCTTCCTGCGTCAAGAAGTGGAACGGCTGAAGGATGAACTGGTCCGTATGGTGAGCCGTAACCTTGACTTGTCGGAACGCCTGGAGTGGGATGTTGAACTGCGCCGTCGTACGGAGGTGGCACGCGAAATCATGGAGGGCCACGTCGAACGACAGCGCAATGCCGACCTACGGGACGACGGTCAGCTGATGGCGCTGATTGAGATGCGCATTGAGAAGGAGCGCCCCCATCTGCGCCCCGATTTCGATGCCCGCGCACTGGCAGAGATGCTCGGTGTAAGTCAGGCACGTCTGGCACAGCTCTTCCGCAAGCAGACCATCCACCGCACTCCCGAGGCATACATCGACAACCTGCGCACGCTGGCTGCCTTGCGACTGTTGCGCGAAAAACCCAACTACACCATTGCCGTCATTGCCGAGGAGGCAGGTTTCTCGAACGTGCGTACGCTACAACGCCGCATCCAGGATGCCATCGGCATGTCGCCCGTGGACTATCGCCTGATGCTTACCCGTGACTTATAGATTGCTTGGACCATAGGTCGAAAACAGACTGCACATTTGAAATAAAAATAAATGGAAATTTATTTTGCATTTCGCTCAGATTAGATTATCTTTGCAGAATAATTAACTTTAAGAAAGTCAACGATGACAAGAAATATCCTATTGACACTGGCTTTGGCTGCGGCTGTGCTGATTGGACAAGCACAGACGGAAACTATTGTGTTTACACCCCAATGGACGGCACAGGCTCAGTTTGCAGGCTACTATGTGGCCGAGAAGATGGGCTTCTACCGCGAGGCGGGGGTGAATGTCAAGATAGAGCACCCGTCTATCACACAGCCTGCCCTGTACCGCATCCGTAACAAAGAGAGTCATATCACGACGCTCCAGCTCTGTCAGGCGATGGAGATTATCGATGACGGCATCCCCCTGGTGAACATCCTGCAGACGTCGATGAACAACGCCATGGTCATCGTCTCACGCCGTGACATGGACCCCCTCAAGCAGAAAGGCATCAAGGTGGGCATCTGGAATGCGGGCTTCGGACAGCTGGCCATCTGCATGAGTATCAAGGACCACCTCAACTACGAGTGGATTCGCTTTGCATCGAACATCAACCTGTTTCTCTCGGGTGCCATCGATGCGACGCTGGCCATGAGCTACAACGAATACTACCAGCTGGCACAGGCCGGCGTGAAGCTGACCGACCGTAACGTCTATCGCTTCTGCGACCACGGCTATAACGTGCAGGAGGACGGCGTCTATATGACACGCGAATACTACGAGCAGCACCGTGACCAGGCACAGCGCTTCGCCAAGGCCAGCAAGCGCGGCTGGGAGTGGGCAGCAGAGCACCCCGAGGAAACGCTTGACATCGTGATGGAATATGTGAAGAAGGAACATATCGGCACGAACCGCACACTCCAGAAGCTGATGCTCAACGAGGTGCTGCGACTACAGGTCAACCGTGACACGGGGAAACGGGAGTTCCGGCTGCGCCCCGACATGGTGCGGCTGGCCAACCGCATGCTGCACGACAACATGATGCTGGACCACGAAGTGACATACGAACAACTGATAGCCCGATAGACCTATGAAGAATCCGATAACCTATTTCCGCCAGTCGCTATCCATGAGACTCAGTCTGTGGATTGTGCTGTTTGCAGCCCTCATCTTTTTGATTGCCCTCGGCTATATGTTCTTTGAGTCACGACGTGCCGTGCGGCAGGAGGCTATCAACCATGCCACGGAGATTCTCGACAACACGGCAGAGCGCGTGAACACCATCCTCACCATGGTGGAGGTGGCCACGAACAATACCGACTGGCTCGCTGCCAGACATCTGGACGCACCGGACTCAATGTTCGTCTATTGCCGCCGCATCCTGCAGAACAACCCTGACCTCAACGGCTGCTCCATCGCCTTCGAGCCGTACTTCTTCCCCAACCGCGGACGCTATTTCTCCGCCTACTCCCTGAACCACAACGGGAAGATAGAGACCACACAGGATGGTAATGACCACTATGAATACTTTACCATGGACTGGTATCAGTTGCCAAAACTCCTGGACCGTCCGGTATGGACCGAGCCGTTCGCTGACTACAACCCCGAGGACATATACTCGCCCGATCGCATCATCTCCTACTGCAAACCCCTTAAGAACAGCAAAAAAGAGTATGTCGGCACCATTTCCGTGGACCTGTCGCTGGACTTCCTGTCCAAAGCCATCTCTGCCGTCAAGCCCTATCCCAACTCCTACAGTATCATGATAGGACAGAGCGGTACCTACTTCGTACACCCCGACAGCACCAAGCTGTTCTATGAGTCTATCTTCACCCCGACGCTGGAGCGCCCCGACACGGCACTCACCAACCTCGGACACGCCATGCAGAACGGTGAAGAGGGCATGCGACAGATGAACTTCGAGGGACAGGACTGCTACGTGTTCTACAAACCGCTGGGAAAGACGGGATGGAGCGTCGCCATCGTCTGTACCGAGAGCGACATCTTCGGCAGTTACCTCCGACTGGTGAACATCATCATCGGCATCCTCGTCATCGGACTCGTCTTCATGCTCTTCGTCTTCTGGCAGGTCATCAGCAAGGAGCTGAAACCGCTGGAGCAGCTGGCACACCAGGCAGAGATTATCGCCTCGGGAAACTTCGACGAGCCGCTGTCAACCACCGACAAGTCTGACGAGATAGGCAAGCTCAGCAAGTCGTTCCGGAACATGCAGCAGTCGCTCACCAGCTACATCGAGGAGCTGAAGACAACCACCGCATCGAAAGCACAGATAGAGAACGAGCTGAAGATTGCCAGCAACATCCAGATGTCGATGCTGCCCAAGATCTTCCCGCCCTACCCCGACCGTGACGACATAGACATCTTCGGACAGCTGGTATCGGCAAAGGAAGTGGGCGGCGACCTCTACGACTTCTATATCCGCGACGAGAAGCTGTTCTTCTGCATTGGCGACGTCAGCGGCAAGGGCGTTCCTGCCTCACTGGTCATGGCCGTCACACGAGCCCTCTTCCGCACAGCCTCCACACGAGAGTCGCAGCCCGAGCGCATCGTTGAAATCATCAACGCCACCATCTCCGCCGACAACGAGTCCAACATGTTCGTCACCCTCTTCGTCGGAGCACTTGACATGCCGACAGGCCGTCTGCGCTACTGTAATGCGGGACACGACGCACCGATATTAATAGGAAGCGGAACGGGTATGTTGCCGTGTGACTCGAACCTTCCCGTAGGTATCATGCCCGACTGGAAGTTCTCGGTTCAGGAGAGCAGCATCGATTCTGGCACCACCATCTTCCTCTATACCGACGGACTGACGGAAGCCATGAACATCAACTATGAGGAGTTCCAGGAGGAGCGCATCTTCAACGCCATTAAGAATACACCAAATAACGTTCGCAACCTCATCCATTCCATGACCGATGCCGTGCATCAGTTCGTGGGTGACGCTGAGCAGAGCGACGACCTGACTATGCTTGCCATTCAGTATAACCATGAAGAGGCCAACGTGCGCTATCAGCGCAGCATCACCCTGCCCAACGACGTGCAGGAGATTCCCAGGCTGGCCGACTTCGTTGACACGGTGTGCGAAGCCATCGGCTTCGACATGGGTGTAACCATGCAGCTGAACCTCGCCCTCGAGGAGGCTGTGGTCAATGTCATGAACTATGCGTACCCCGCTGGCACGAAAGGCTCGGTGAACATCGAAGCCAAAGCCACCGACGAGTGCGTGAAGTTCATCATCAGCGACAAGGGCGCTCCCTTCGACCCCACCGCAAAAGAGGAGGTGGACACCACCCTGACTGCTGAGGAACGTGGCATCGGAGGACTGGGCATACACCTCATCAGGCAAATCATGGACAGCATCAACTACGAGCGTATTGACGGCAGTAACGTGCTCACGCTCCAGAAAAAATTGTAACGACTAATAAGTGAACGGTAACTGTGAACGGTGATTTTATCCTCTTCGGTTTCAGCATATATGCATGGATTACCATCCTGACGGTGATTAGCATCTTCGTCGTGATGGCCCGCTCGCGTATTCCCGCCGAGGTGGCCTTCCTGGGCGCACTTACCGTGCTGCTCGTTACCGGCGTCGTCACCGAGGAGGAGGGCATGGCCGGATTCGGAAGTGAGCCGGTCGTCGTTCATGCTGCCTTCTTTGTCATCATTGCCGGACTCATGCAGACCGGTGTGCTATACTGGCTGACCAAGAACGTACTGGGTAGTCCGCAGAACTACCATAGCGCCCTGTTAAGACTGATGATACCCACCAGCATCTTAGCGGCGCTGCTCAACTCGGTGAACGTCGTGGCGCTGTTCATCGATGCCGTGAAGATATGGTCGCGCAAACTCAATATCTCCCCGTCGAAGCTACTGCTGCCCCTGAGTTACGCTGCCACACTGGGCGGTATGTGTACGCTGCTGGGCAACTCTTCGAACCTGGTGGTGGCTGGTCTATACCTCAACCAGACAGGAGAGTCGATGAACGTCTTTGAACCGCTGATACCGGGAGTGATTCTCACCATTGTCGGCGTACTGATGGTAATGCTGCTGCAAAGACAAATACCCTCACGCGAATCGGCAGAACAGTCGTTCGAGACTACCAGCGACTACACCGTCGAGCTCCTGGTACCGACAGACAACCCTGCCGTAGGTGAGACGGTTGTTGACGCAGGACTCTACAACGTCAAGGGCGGCTCACTGGTGGAGATTGTACGTTTCGACCGTGAGATTATCATGCCGGTACCCAAAGACGAGTGGATTCTCGGCGGTGACCGACTCATCTATGCCGGACAGATTAATGAGATACTGGAGTTGAAGCGTACCCACGGACTGGCCGCTGCCGACCACCACGTATGGAGCATCAACGACATTGACACGAAACGCAGAATGCGTACCGCCTATGTCACTTTCGGAAGTGATCTCATCGGACTGTCGATGACGAAATGTGACTTTGAACAGAAGAACAACGTCGCACTCATTGCCGTTGCCCGTCGGGGACGCCGTGTCAAGGGACAGCCCCGTGAAATCACACTACAGGCCGGTGACACGCTACTCCTGGAATGCCCGCCCAAGGGTGAGGAACAGCTGGAACGCGACAACCGGCGCTCGCTGACATTCTTCGACAGCCACTTCGTGCCGCAGCTGGGACCGAAGACTATTACCTCGGCCGTCATCCTGGTGCTGATGTTCATCGTCTCCTCGTTCCACATGCTGCCGCTGATGGCCACGACGATGCTGGCTGCCGGACTGATGATGATACTGGGCTGCTGCCGCATCAGGGGCGTCACGAAATATATCGAGTGGGAACTACTGCTCATCCTCGGCGCCACATTAGTATTCTCCGTGGCCATCACCAAAACGGGCATCGCCGTGACCATCGCCAATCAGGTGTTGCAACTCTGCGGAAATAATCCGTATATCGTCATGGCGGTCATGTGCCTGCTGGCATCGCTGGTCAGCGAGTTCGTCAGCGACGTGGGAGCCAGCGCTGTGTTCTTCCCCATCATGTACCAGCAGGCAGAGCTGTTAGGCTGTAACCCCATGCCGTTCATCATGTCGCTGATGCTTAGCGTCACCATCAGCTTCGCCTCACCCGTAGGCAGTAGCACCCACATGCTCATCTACGGACCTGGCTCTTTCCGGTTCACCGACTTTGCCCGACTGGGAATCTGGATGCACATCGTGCTGCTGGTCATTGCCCTGATTATAGTCAACATTATTTATCCATTATATTAAAACATAACAATTATGAACACAACATTCAAAGAAGAGAACAACGATTTCGTGATGTACTTCGACGGTCGTCTCGACACTGCCGCAGCACCTGCCGTAGAAAAAGAGATGCAGCCTCTTAATGACTGCACGGGTCACGACATCATCCTCGACTGCACGAAGATGGAGTACATCTCGTCAAGCGGACTGCGCATCTTCCTGTCTATCCTGAAGAATGCCAAGCCCAAAGGAAGTCATGTCTTTATCCGCGGTCTGAACAACGAACTGCAGCAGGTATTTGCCATGACAGGATTCAACAACCTGTTTGAGTTCAAATGAATCGCACACGCAATTACTTGTAGCGAATTACTATAAAGCGACGCAGCCATAACGGTTGCGTCGCTTTATATTTGGAATTTACTCACGGTATGCTTCGTTCAAAAAGATACTCTTTTCACTTGCAAACGATGCTTGTTTAGGGGGGTAAACAACCATTGTTTACTCGGCAAAGAACCATTATATGACAACAAAACGACCATCGTTTGAACTTCAAACAATGGTCGTTTTCCATGTATCGAGGAAAGCACTGCTCTCACTTAATCGGAATGTTGTAGCCGAGGGTCAGCAAGAACACGCTGTTGCGAACGTTGTTGTTTGGATTTTGAATGGATTTCCCCTGAAATGTGCCTGAGGCCTTTTCAGTCTTTGTCAGGCCGAAGCAATAGCGGGCGTCGATAACGAACTGCTTATACTCATAGGAGATGCCCACAGGTATGGACACGTCCACTGTGTGACACAGATCCTTAATACTCACGTCGGCACTGACACCATTGCCCGATGCCGACTCTTTGGCATTGAGCAGGAAGCCCGGCTGCACACCAGCCTTGATAGCCAAGCCGGGTAACACATAGTAGTTGGCCAGAACGGGGATGTTCAGATAGTCCAGCTTTAGTTTCGGATCATACTGG
>CAJOFA010000037.1 GCA_905233985.1 uncultured Prevotella sp. | reverse complement strand
TATAGTTAAATATCAATTAATGTTTGGAATTCAGCATAGAATGCGGTTCTGTGATCATTTTTTGAGTATATTGTTTTGACGTTTAAGAAAATGTTAGTATATTTGCACTGTCTATTTAAAAATCATCCGCACATGCCGCGACAGGAAAGGACAAAAAGTGGTACTGGCATCTATCATGTCATGCTTCGTGGTATCAACAAGAACACAGCAGAACCGACCCTGTTGTGCACTTAGGTCTCCGTTGTGAGCATTGTGAAGTCACAGGCTGTAACTTCACTGCGTGAGAAGATGGCTGTGAAAATGCGACCGGAGTTGATGCCTAATCTGCGGGCAGAGAAATAATCATCGCTATGCTGGTAGGTGCAAATGCCGGCGGTATGTATCTGTCCATCAGGCACACCCACCTGAATCAGTTGCTGACGATTACATGCCCATAAGTCTATGTGCCACTTGGTCTGACCATGAAAAGGCATCTTTCGCGCTATCGTAGGCATGTCGAAGCCGGCAGCGGCAAAGGCTTCATAGACTTCATCACCCACTTCGAAGCAGTCAAGCGAGATGCCCGGGCCTATCACGGCACGCAGAGACTCAGGACGGGTGCCGTAGGCTTCGGTCATGGCACGTACTGCCACCTGCACGACACGCTGCTGCGTGCCACGCCAACCGGCGTGAACGGCACAGAAGGCATGATGGGCTGCATCATACAAGAGCACGGGGATGCAGTCGGCTGTTGACACGCCGATGCACAACTGCGGCACGTCGGTCATCAGCACATCGGTATCTTCAATGATGGATTGAGGAGGTGCTACGATGCGACAGACATGGGTGCTATGGGTTTGGTGAGGCATGATGATGTGCCGGTCGGGGATGCCCAGCAATGTGGCGAGAGCCAGACGGTTCGCTGCAATGTTGGCAGCATCATCACCACAATAGGCATTGATATTGAAAGAGGCGTAGTTACCTGTGCTCACACCGCCGTGACGCGTCGAACTGAACGCCACCACATCGGAGCCCAAGTCATAATAGTGGAGTTGCGGGCTACTCATCTTCAAAATCTTCGTCATCCAGATACTCGATGTCCTCTATTTCCACTACATCGTCATCTGCATCCTCTTCGAATTCTATGTCTTCGCCCTCGTCGGCCAGTTCAGCAGCAAAGCGGCTCATGTCCTTGTCACGATGAACGATAGACTCCTCGGTCATCACCGTAGCCAGTTTGTTGCTCTCGCTGTTCAGCTCACGCCACAGCACATCCTTCAAATCGTCCAAGCCCTGTTGTGCCACTGCCGAGATAAACACGACCGGAATATCTGTCGGTACCGTCTCGCGAAGCATCTCTATCAGCTCAGCATCCAGCAAGTCACACTTGGTAACAGCCAGCACACGATGCTTCGTCAGCAGGTCGGGATTGAACTGCCGCAGCTCGTTAAGCAATATCTCATACTCCTTTCGAATGTCATCAGTGTCACCTGGTACCATAAACAGGAGCAACGAGTTACGCTCAATGTGCCGCAGGAAGCGCAAACCGAGGCCACGTCCCTCGCTGGCCCCCTCAATGATGCCTGGGATGTCAGCCATCACGAATGACTTGCCGTCGCGGTAGCCCACAATGCCGAGAGAAGGCTCCATGGTGGTAAAGGGATAGTTGGCTATCTTCGGACGTGCATTCGACAGCGCCGACACTAACGTTGACTTGCCGGCATTGGGGAAGCCCACTAGTCCGACATCAGCCAAAAGCTTGAGTTCGAGGATGATGGTCATCTCCTGCATGGGTTCTCCGGGCTGTGCATAACGTGGCGCCTGATTGGTTGCCGAGCGGAACTGATAGTTACCCAGTCCTCCACGACCACCCTTGAGCAGCACCACTTCCTGTCCGTCATAGGTGACGTCGCAGACATACTTACCCGTCTCGGCATTATAGACCACCGTACCACAAGGCACATCCACATAGACATCCTTGCCGTCGGTACCGTGACACTTGTCACGACCGCCGTTGCCACCATGCTCTGCCTTGATATGACGCATATACCTCAGGTGTAGCAACGTCCAGTAGTTATGATTGCCACGCAGGATGATGCTGCCACCCTTACCACCGTCGCCGCCGTCAGGACCGCCATTGGGGTTGTACTTCACATGCCGCAGATGCATAGAACCGCGACCGCCCTTTCCCGAACGGCAGTATATCTTGACATAGTCAACAAAATTACTTTCCATTTACAAGTTGTCGATTACTTTCTGAATATCAGCGAAGATACGGTCAAGTTCGCCCAGACCATTGATGTGATGATGCAGTCCCTCCTTCTTGTACCACTCAATCAGCGGCTGCGTCTGCGAGCGATAGACCACGAGACGTTTCTTGATGGTCTCCTCGTTATCGTCAGCCCGTCCGCTCTGCTGACCGCGCAGCAATAGGCGTTTCATCAGCTCATCTTCGGGAACGTCAAGCTCAATCATGGCTGCCACCTTGTCACCACGTTCGTCAAGCATCTGCTTCAAGGCCTCAGCCTGCGGGATGGTACGGGGGAAACCATCAAAGATAACTCCCTTATGGCCACGGCCAAACGAATCATAGACCTTCGCCAGGATTGACACCATCAGGTTGTCGGGAATCAACTGACCATTGTCAATGAAGCCTTGTGCCGTTTTGCCCAGTTCCGAACCCTTCTTGATTTCCTCACGGAGCACATCACCCGTCGAGATATGACCCAGCCCATAATTCTTTATGAGCAAATCGCTCTGCGTTCCCTTGCCGGAACCAGGAGCGCCGAAAATAACTATATTCTTCATAACTACTCGTTTTTCTTGTTGGTTTTGTTGAACTTTCACTTCCTTACCCTTGTACCACAAATCGGTCATCAGGTCTTTCTGTTCCTTCCCCGACTCAATGTCGCTGGGCAGATGGGGTAGATTAATCTGTCTCATACTCCTTCACTCCTTATTCTTCAACAAGCGTATAGATTTCCTTCAGATTACGTCCCTGTTGGTCGTAGTCCAGTCCATAGCCCAAGATGAAGTCATTGGGAATAGAGAAGCAGACATAGTCAACCTTAACGTCCTCCTGCAGCTTGTCCGGCTTAAGGAACAGGGTGCAGATATGTACTGAAGCAGGATGACGCGTGCCGATCGACTCTATCATGCACTTCATGGTATGACCTGTATCGACAATGTCTTCGATGATGATAACCGTGCGGTTGGTCAGGTCCTCGTTGATGCCCAATACTTCATGTATCGTTCCCGTTGACATAGTACCCTGATAGGACGCCAACTTCACAAACGAGATTTCACACGGAATGGTCATTTCACGCATAAGGTCAGCGGCAAAAATAAACGAACCATTCAACACTCCTATGAATAGCGGATTCTTGTCCGCCATGTCACGACTAATTTGCTCTGCAACAACCTTAACACGTTGTTTGATTTCTGACTCGGAAATTGACGTTTTAAACGTCTTGTCTTTGATTTTTACGATGCTCATACCTTGATTTTTGTTTAATTTGCTACAAAATTACGAAATTTCCTGCAAAGTTTATACAAATATTAGCAAAATTTCGTATTTTTGCGGTCGGAAATGAAAATTTTTACCGGAGCTCAGATTCATGAGCTGGATAAGTACACGATTGAGCATGAGCCAATCGAGTCGATAGACTTGATGGAACGTGCGGCGAAAGCGTTGACGCGAGCTATCTGCGAACAATGGCCGACGGATATTCCTGTGGTCGTTTTTGCAGGACCCGGCAACAACGGTGGTGATGCGCTTGCCGTGGCCCGTATAATGGCAGAAATGAACTACGAGGTATCGGTCTATCTCTTCAACATCTCCGGACATCTGTCCAGCGACTGTGCCGTGAACCGTCACCGTCTTGTGGAGTGCAAGCAGGTCAAAGCGTTTGTAGAAGTGATTGAAGAGTTTGACCCGCCCGTACTCGAAGAAAACATGCTCGTCATTGACGGACTGTTCGGCTCAGGGCTGAACAAACCGCTGGCAGGTGGTTTTGCCTCGCTGGTGAAGTATATCAACTCAGGAGCATCGACCGTTGTCAGCATTGACATGCCGTCGGGACTGATGACAGAGGACAATACCTATAATGTCCGCGCCAACATCATCCGCGCCAACATGACACTCACGCTGCAGCAGCCGAAACTGGCATTCTACTTCCCCGAGAACCAAGTATTCCTCGGCAAGGTGCGCGTGCTCGACATCCGACTAAGTCGGGAAGGCATAGAGCATATCGACGCACAATATACCATCATCGAGGAAAACGAGATACGTCCCCGACTGTTGGGACGCGACATCTACGCCCACAAGGGTAACATGGGTAATGCGCTGCTCATCGCCGGCAGCTATGGCATGGCGGGAGCCGCTGTGCTGGCTACCAAGGCCTGTATGCGCTCCGGCGCCGGAAAGGTCACGGTGCACTCACCAAAGCGCAACAACATGATTCTGCAGATATCAGTACCCGAAGCCGTCGTACAGCTTGACCCCGAAGAGACCATCTTCTCGGAAGCCGTTGACACCGAGGACTACGATGCACTGGGCATCGGTCCCGGCCTGGGTCAGAGTGAGACGACAGCCATCGCCCTTATCGCCCAGCTGCGACGCACGCAATGCCCCATCGTGGCTGATGCCGATGCGCTCAACCTGCTGTCGAACCATCGCGCATGGCTGCAGCAACTGCCCAAAGGTATCATCATGACGCCCCACCCCGCTGAGTTCGACCGGATGCAGGGAGCCTCTGCCGACAGTTTTGAACGACTGACCAAGGCACGTGAACTGGCCGAGCGGCTAAGCGCCTATATCATTCTAAAAGGACACTACACCGCGTTGTGCTGTCCCGACGGACATGTGATGTTCAACCAGACGGGTAATGCCGGTATGGCAACAGCCGGTAGCGGCGATGTCCTCACAGGCATCATCACAGCTCTGCTGGCACGCGGATACAAACAACAGGACGCCTGTATGGTGGGAATGTTCCTCCACGGACTGGCCGGCGACATCGCCGCCAAGCACGTCGGTATGGAGAGCCTCATCGCCAGCGACCTCATACAATACCTCCCCGAAGCCTTCAAACGGCTGAACGACTAAGGGAAAGTGAAAAAGGAAAAAGGAAAAAGTGGAAAAGTTTAAAGTAACATCATTCACACTCTGTGTACTCTGCCTTCTCTGTACGTTCTGTGCCAAGGCACAGACTCGTCTCACTCCATACCGACATGGGGTGACGACTGAGGGTGCCGTCTATTTCCTACCTAAGACCGCGCTGCGCTTTACCGTACTGGTAGAGAAGACCACCTACACACCGGGGGAATATGCCAAATATGCCGACCGCTACCTCGCCCTGCATGACGTTGGCACCGAGCCAACCGTCAGCTATCGTGTGGCAAACATAGAGATGACCCCCTTCGGTGTCGTGGATACGACCAAATGCTACGCTGTGGAGTTTAACGCCAAAACCTCAGCTTGTAACATCCAGTTGAGCGACGACGGCATCCTGCTGTCTGTCAATGCTACAACGGAGCCGGTTGCCCGTCCCAAGATGTTTGTGCCTATCAAGAAGCCCAAGCCCCTCAGCCCGCGCCAGTATCTGAACGAGGAAATCCTCTCGGCTGGCAGTCAGGCCAAGCGCGCAGAAATCATCGCACAAGAGATTTACAATATACGTGAAAGCAAGAACATGCTGACACGTGGTGAAGCAGACTTCATGCCGAAGGACGGCCAGCAGTTGCGCATCATGCTCGACCAGCTGGACCTGCAGCATCAGGCACTCACACAACTCTTCACGGGAACCACCACTGTGGACACCACCGAACATGTCTTTGAGTTCTGCCCGTCAGAAGAGGTGAGCCGCAGCGTGCTCTTCCGCCTGTCCCAGAAACTGGGCTTCACGGATGCCGACGACCTGTCGGGGGTGCCCTACTACATTACCGTAGAGGATTTGCATGCCACACCGGTACCAGAACCCGAGGACGAGAAGAAAAAGCGCAAGAAGGCTGAAGACGGCATCTACGTCAACGTGCCCGGACGTATCAAGGTTTCCGTCAGCTGTGGCAATGAGGTCATCTTCCACACGGACACACCCGCGGGACAGTTCGGTTATGCCGAATTACTCAGTGGCGAGCTGTTCAACAAGCGCTACACAACCCACGTATGGATTAACTCCGCAACAGGAGCTTTGTCGAAGATTGAGGCAGAACAGCCGGAATAGATCGAAGATTAAAGATTAAATATTAGATATGAGAAAACTGATTTTTGCAGTCCTTGTCATGGTCACATGTGTTGCTAAAGGACAAACAGGCGTAACAGAGGAGAGTGCAAGTTACTATCTTCCCAAGACGGCATTGCGCTTTGCCCTACAGGTAGAGAAGAGCTCCTACACGCCCGGACGTTTTCAGAAATATACGTCGAAATACTACGGAGTCGTCCCCAGATCCCAAAAGGAGGTGACCTACAGCATTGTCAACTTAGGATTGGAGACCATAGGTATTCCCGACTCTACGCAACTCTTCACCGTTCAGCTGAGAGGCAAGAGCAAGGGAGCAAATATTCGCCTGTCTGATCAGGGACAGCTGCTCGCCATCAACGCAGAGCCCCGCACCGTAAAGCTGCGCCCGCCATTCCATCCCTCTCCCAAGGAGAAGCCTCTGCGCACCAAGTACTCTAACCTGAAGAGCAGTAACGAGGAGAGTGAGCAAGAGATGGCACAGGAAGCCATCGAACGTATCATGGCTGTGCAGGAGAAAATCAGCAAGCTCAAGTTAGGTGAGCCTGTAGATCTGGCGCCTGGCGAGACGTTGGAGAAACTGAAGAAAGAGGACAAGGCTCTGACTGCCCTGTTCTTCGGCACGGAGGTTATGGACACCACAGAACAAGTGGTAATCATCGTCCCTGAGAAGGAAGTGAACCGTCAGGTCATGTTCCGTCTGAATCCTACCAATGGCAAGGTCAGCACGACAGCAACAACTGGTGTTCCCTATTTTCTCACCATCGAGGACGCACATAGTTACCCGAAGCCCCGCTACGAGCTGCCTGATAATAAGAAGGAAGGTTGTTTCTATACACGCGTGCCTGGAAAGATTAAGGTTACCATCCACCGCGAAGACACCTTCATGGGCTCCTTTGACATCTATGCCGCCCAGTTCGGCTTCATTGATGAGCTGGCAGGAACGCTGTTCAAGAACTACCGCGTGGAAATGATTCTCAGCCCCATCGTCGGCTATCAGGAGAAAATCAGCTATCAGTAGTCCCCTCTCCAAAAGAGAAACGCCTATATATAAATAGGTATATAATAAAAGCGGCAACCCCTGATGAGGTTGCCGCTTAACTTTTTGCTATTCAGCAAAGGGGAGTCTTAGCACTGAGCCAGCTTGCCGTCAGAACCGAGGACGTTCACAATCTTGTGGATGTACATCTTCTTCATGTTCTCGCGGGCGGGCTTCAGATACTGACGAGGATCGAAGTCTCCAGGATGCTCAGCCAGATGCTTGCGGATAGCAGCAGTCATGGCCAGACGAGAGTCGGAGTCGATGTTGATCTTGCAAACAGCGCTCTTGGCAGCCTTGCGGAGTTGCTCCTCAGGAATACCGATAGCTGCCTCGAGGTGACCACCGAACTTGTTGATTGTGTTCACTTCGTCCATAGGAACTGAAGAAGAACCGTGGAGCACGATGGGGAATCCGGGGAGCTTCTTCTCGATCTCAGCGAGGATGTCGAATGCCAAGGGGGGCGGAACGAGCACGCCGTTCACGAGTGTGCACTGCTCGGGAGTGAACTTGTGAGCACCGTGAGAAGTACCGATAGAAATAGCCAGCGAGTCGCAACCAGTGCGGGTAGCGAAGTCGATTACCTCCTCGGGCTTGGTGTAGTGAGACTCAGCAGCGCTGACCTCATCCTCAACACCAGCGAGCACACCCAGCTCAGCCTCAACGGTTACGTCGAACTGATGAGCGTAGTCAACAACCTTCTTTGCCAGAGCAACGTTCTCCTCGTAGGGGAGGTGAGAACCGTCAATCATCACAGAAGAGAAGCCCATGTCGATGCAGTCCTTACAGAGTTCGAAGCTGTCACCGTGGTCAAGGTGCAGCACAATCTCGGGATGCTCACAACCCAGCTCCTTGGCGTATGCCACAGCACCCTCAGCCATGTAACGCAGAATAGAAGCGTTAGCATAGTTACGGGCACCCTTGGAAACCTGCATGATGACGGGAGACTTTGTCTCGACAGCTGCCATGACGATGGCCTGCATCTGCTCCATGGTGTTGAAGTTGAAAGCGGGAATAGCATAGCCACCGGCTACTGCTCTCTTAAACATCTCGCGGGTATTCACGAGACCCAAATCCTTGTAGTTTACCATAATGATTTACAATTTAACGATTTACAATTTACAAATATTAAATCAATTTATTTATTTGAGCGCAAAGGTACGATAAAAAATGAAGAATGAAGAATGAAGAATGAAGAATTTGCAGCCGTCAGTCCTCTTTTTAAATTATTTCACACGAAAAGCGTTACAATCCTTCCCGATTGTAACGCGTAGTTTGCAATAAGAGGTGTGAGAATCAGTCTTTCAGAGAGTACGTGATGGTTGACACCACACGGACCTTCTTCTGATAGGCAGCATCCTCTGCATCATCAATGGAGAACTCACCCTGTCCGGCCTCCACAATCTTGTTAATGGTCGAGTGGCTGTTCTCAGCAAACTGCTGAGCAGTCTTCTCGGCAGCGGCAATAGCCTCGCTCATCATCTCAGGCTTCAGCTCTTGGAACTTCGTATATTCGTAGTTCGCATAGTTGCCTTCCAGTATCACGCCACGCTCAATAAGAGCATCGCTTGTCTTCGCCTGCAACTCGCTGATGAGCTTCGTGTCCGTTGACGTCACGTTAAGGCTGCGCGTTACAGAGTAGCGATACGTCGGCTTACGCTCATTCCAGACGTTAGCATCGTTATCCGTGATGCTGAACGAATTGACGGTGATGGTAGCCTTGCCGTCCAGCTTATTCTCCTTCAGATACTGCTGGATGATTTCAATGCGCTGATTCAGCACACCGAATATGGCGTTGAGGTCATTACCCGTAGTACCCACACTCATATTCCACGACACCTTGTCGGCATCCACCACTTTCTCTGCCAGTCCCTTCACGGTGACACGACGGTCCTTGTTGGTGAAATTGTCGAATCCGCCCTTGATACACAATCCGAGCATCAGCAGACCCACAGCAATGATTGCTGCCTGAATGATTTTAGAATACTTCTCCATCTTACTTCTCTGCGGGCTCGATAATCTTCCAGATGCAAGCAGCCAGTGCGCCACCTACCAACGGACCCACGATGAATACCCACAGGTCGGCGAGAGCCTTACCACCCTGGAACAGGGCGGGACCGATGGAACGTGCGGGGTTCACAGAGGTACCAGTGAAGTGGATGCCTACGAGGTGGATGAGAATCAGGCTCAGACCGATAGCCAGTCCTGCGAAGTTGTTGGTGGCACCGTTGGTCTTAGCTGTTGCACCGAGGACAACGAGCACGAAGAGCATGGTGAGCACAATCTCAACAATGAGACCGTTCACTGTACCATAAGTGCAGGCATTGGCACCCGTAGCTGTCGTGATGACTGCCGAGGGGTCAGTGGCAACAATACCAGCGAGCACAGCAGCAGCAATGATGGCACCGATGACCTGGAATACAATGTACATGGCACAGTCCTTAGCGTCCATACGTCCGCTGAGGAATACGCCAAGCGTGATAGCGGGGTTGATGTGGCAACCCGAGATTCCGCCGATGGTGTAAGCCATGGCTACCACGGCCAGACCGAAAGCAAAGGCCGTACCGACAATAGCGGCAGTGTTACCGGCGTCGCAACCTAATGCAACAGCTGCGCCGCATCCCAAGAAAGTAAGTACAAACGTACCTACGAGTTCTGCTAAATACTTTTTCATAATGCGTTAGTTTGTAAATTTATTAGTTTGTGAGTTTATCAGTCTATTTGTCTGCAAATGTAGCAATAATATTTGAAACGAACAAGTTTTTTTTCAAAATATAGCAAAAAAACATGAAACAAACAGCAAAAGACGTTAGGAAATGAATTATTTTCCGTAGCTTGGGATAGATTTCTTGCTTTACTTTATCTAAAGGCAGTCTCGGCAGGTCGAACTGCACCTTTGACGATACAATGCGGAAGAACTGATACAAGCAGTGCTTCTTTTATCGTTTTCTTGTTCACATTCCTATTTCGTTTGCCGCTCGACGTTAAAGTCGCTTTGTTTACAAAGAATGTTAATCAATTATTTCGAAATAATCACTAGTCTCCGTGATTCCTCTGACATGGTGCAGTTACTTATTTAAGGATTCTGGTAAAGAAAGTGGAATAGTACACTTAATCCTATGGATTGATTGGTTCTCATTCTTATTCTCATTAGATGCAGAACCTTCCGTTCCTGCTCCCATCCCAATTTTAATAAAAGGAGCTATCTTCAATTTTCCTTCTCCAGATGTCTTTAGCGAACCATCAAGTTTTGTGGAATCTACTTGAGACAGAACTACTGCCATATCAAAATCAACTTTGATGTGGTTCTTAGTTTCTCTTCTCTTTTGATTTACAGTAGCCAATAAACCTTCACCTATCACATTGTTTGTAGGGATATATGCGCCTTTTGATTTTAATTCATCATTGGCAGATGTTACACCATCTACTATCTGGAGCAATGTCTCTTTTATAAAGTCTTTTATTTCCATAGTTATTCTTCAAAAGGATAAGTCTCGTCGTAAATGTCGCTCAGCAGCTTGTCTTTGTATAGCCAGTGGGGACCAGGGGCAATGTGCTTGGACTTGTAGCCTTTCAGTTGTGCGGAGAGTGAACTGATGGAAGTTTCTTCACCCTCGTAACTGATTTTACGTTCCGCAACAATCGTAACCTTGATATTGGGGTCATCCTTCCATGTCAGCACATCACCTTTCTGCATTCCCATTTCATAGAAGTTGAGAGCCGGACGGTGTATCTGTGCCTTAACTGATGCTGCCTTGTCGTCATCGGTCAGGTCGTTTTCTATCTCATCGCTTACTTCTTCCGTCACGTCTGTATGGTGGAACAGCTCGAGAATGGCTTTAGCCTGTTCCACCTGAATGCGGAAGAACTCGCGATTAGCGTTAATACGTTGTGGTGCAAAAGCCGTGTGCAGGGCTTTCTCAATCTTAGCGCAGTCGGTTTTCTTTACCTTACATGCAAACTGGCACTCAAAGGGAACAGGAACGCCCGTAGTATAGAGTTCCTTCATTCTCCTTTCTATGATCTTAACCTCTTTTAGACGAAAGGTGTAATATCTGGTACATCTTTACTACGTAACCTCTCATCTTATTTGATGAGACTTTTCGTTGACAAAGGTAGGGAATTCTTTTGACATAAGCAAGCCTTCTTCATGCCAATTATATTCCACTTGTTTGTAAAATCAATTAAATTGCACAGCAAAATCAATTGAATTGCATCGCAAAATCAGTTAAATTGCGCAGCAATATCAATTAAATTGCAAATGAACGGAACATAATTGGCATGAAAGGCGATGATATTTGTCATATACGCCGCACGTAATTGACAAGGCAATCTGCGCTCGACTTTTCGTAACTTTGGATGATTTCGCAGGATTTCTTTGTATAAAGGCGATGCAGAGGATTGAGAAAATTTAGGGTTACGATATAGAGACCGTTCTCTATTCAATGTTCTGCTATAAATTGCCT
>CAJOFA010000036.1:18298-19670 GCA_905233985.1 uncultured Prevotella sp. | reverse complement strand
CCAGTCCTCCTCTGTCGGTTTCTCTGAAGGGTGGGACGACAGATAGCGGAAGCGGGCATAGCTCCCGTTCGCTTCAAGATGATGCTCCAGTTGCTGGACAGTCTTGGTGGATGACAGCGCCTGCTCATACTGCCCTATCTGCTGCTGAAGCTGGCAGATGTCCTTCGCCTTTTCCTCTATCAGGTGCGTAATCTCTTTTTCCTGCATCTTCATGAGGTCATACTTCGCCTGTTCCAGCTTCTCCACGTCATTCTCATATTGCTCCTTGATGTGCCTAATCTCTGCGTGTTTGTTCCTCTTGTATCTGGCGTAGGCAGCATAGAGGCAGACAAGCAGTACAATGCAACACAGGGAAATCACGAAAACGTAATGTCTGGCTCGCCCCGCATTTCGGGCTTCCATGTCAGCTATCTGCTGATAACGCTGATAGTTATACATAGAAGACATCTGACTAACTATTTGAGTACGATTTCTATTGTTTTGTTGGTCAATAGCAGAATGATAGGAGCGCACGTACTTTACAATGGAATCTTTTATGCCCTTTTTCTGATATATAGATAATAATCCTTCATATGCAATTGATTTGTATTCGTAAGGTAATAATTTCCTCATGTAGTACTCTGCAGAATCTATTTGATTGGATTTAAGGTAGTATTCGCCCTTTATTCCGTAATAAACCTCACGACCCTTTTCAATGTTTCCTGAGTTGTCAAAGAGTTTAGAAAGACCTTCGTATTCTTTGATTAATTGAGTTACTTTCTGCAATTCTCCTCTTTGTACGCATATGTCAATTAATAATCCATTTTCTCTGACTGCCATATATGGATATCCATGCTTAATATATAACAGTTGAGTTTCTTCAATGTTTTTTATGATACTTGCAGTGTCCTCCATAAGAATGTATGCCTTGGACTTCAGCTCTTGACTTCTGATGTAACCGATAGTATCACTGCAAGCCAAAAAACATTTCCCTGACAAATCCAATGCATGTAATTCATCTTGTGGAAGATTCTGTCTGTGGAACAAATCTGCCATCTGTCCATATACGCTCATGAGCAGACGGTAGTTGCAATCACTGGCTGTGGTGTCGGCGCAGTCAAGGGCGGTGTGGTAGCAGTCGAGGGCCTGGGGTGCTTCGCCGAGGTCACGATAGACGCAGCCGAGGAGATAGTGGGCGCGTACCTGTTCGTTGGCGGTGCCGTGGGCGTCGTAGAAGTCGGCCACGAGGTGCATGATGCTGTCGGAGGGCAGCGTGTCGTAGCACTTGTTGCACGCATCGGCCAGCAGCAGGTAGTAGTACATGCGGTCGGCCTCGGAAGAACCCTCTACTTCTCCGAAGGAAGAACGAAAATCCTGCCGGAGCAGTGCCAGT
>CAJOFA010000036.1:0-18282 GCA_905233985.1 uncultured Prevotella sp. | reverse complement strand
AGCATACTGTCCACCGCCACGAGCCGCGGCTCACGGCTCGTATGCGTGCACCCGGCTGTCAGCATCATCAGCCCCAGCGCCAGGAAGAGATATAACAGCTTCTTCATTCGTTTTGAATATAGTCGCAAAGGTACAAAAATTATTCAGGAAAAACAAAGAATTCTCACAGAAAAGTTTTGTGTCTGAGTACCGAAAGGATTTAAAGGACAAAAGACACACAACAAATAAGAGGGTGTATCAAAATAAGCACATTCTCCTTTTCTATCGCCCCCCGACTTACTCAATCTATGGCTTTGTTTTGTCCGATTATTGTCTCCATTTGTTTCTGCCATTGAAACAAAGTGTTTCCATCATCGAAACAAAGTGTTTCAAACATAGAAACAAAGTGTTTCTGCCATTGAAACAACACGAAACAATCACTTTCGACCGCAAGACAAACTTTTTCATCCCTTTTCTTGGCAGTTTCGAAAACACTTTGTATCTTTGCAATTGTAAAGGTAGAAATAGCAAATTACTCATTAAAAACTGACAGTTATATGAAAAAGACAATGTTTTTATTTTTGACGCTGATGATGCTGGGCATCAACAGCGTAACGGCACAAAATCACATTGGTAAATGGGTGGTCGGTCAGGAGTTCAGCAAGTTAATGAACGACGATCCCAATGAGGAAAGGAGTTTAGGGCTGGTATTTACGGCAAAAGACATCAATCTACAGATTACCGTAAAAAGTTCAGATGAAGAGATGACCATGAAGTGCATGTTCACCATTCCGGGCACCTACACAAAATCGGGCAAGAACGTCGTAGCCAAGTATGAAATTGACAAGGCAACCATCAAGATTATCGACATCAAGACCAACGACGCTGAGATGAACGAGTTACTGGCATCTAAAGAGGGTAGAGATATGGTTTTCAAGATGATTGAAACCCAAGCTGGATCCCAGATTAAGAATCAAATTAATGAATTTGACGAATTCTTTAGCTTGTTCGACAACTTCACGATAGAGGAGGTGACGGCCTCCGAGCTTACCCTTGGCATGAAGGAAGGCACGATGATAGGTTTCGACCGAACGAACTAATAGGCTGTCGGAGCACAAGATTGACAGATACGTCTTGACTGCTGACAGTAAACATAATAAGAGGGTGTGCCAAGATTGACACACCCTCTTTATTATGAAGAATAAGATTACTATACCTTGATTTCAACCTCAACGCCACTGGGGAGTTCGAGCTTCATCAAAGCGTCAACGGTCTTGGCTGTTGAGCTGTGGATGTCAATCAGGCGCTTGTAGTCTGACAGCTGGAACTGCTCACGAGCCTTCTTGTTAACGAAGGTCGAGCGGTTTACGGTGTAGATACGCTTGTGTGTGGGAAGGGGGATGGGACCGCTGATGATGGCACCAGTAGCCTTGACAGCCTTCACAATCTTCTCTGCTGACTTGTCAACCAACTTGTGGTCGTAACTCTTCAGCTTGATACGAATTTTCTGACTCATAAATAAATTTGAATTTTGATGTTTGAATTTTGAAATTTATGATTACTGCCGCTAAAGAGTCATTTGCTCAGCGACAGCGTTTTTACCTTTACACCAGGTCGGCACGTCCCTTGACCTCCTCGAGCACAGCCTTAGCCAGTGCTGAAGACAGCGGAGCGTGGTGGTCGTACTCCATAGAGCTGGTAGCACGTCCAGAGGTGATGGTACGAAGAGCGGTTACATAACCGAACATCTCTGCCAGGGGAACCTGAGCCTTGACGACGCGGGCACCGCTGCGAGCCTCTTCCATACCCTCTACCTGCCCACGGCGCTTGTTCAGGTCGCCGATGACGTCACCCATGTTCTCCTCGGGCGTTACTACCTCGAGCTTCATGATGGGCTCCATCAGTACGGGCTTGGCCTGAGCGCAGACTGCCTTGTAAGCCATCTGGGCAGCAATCTCGAACGAGAGCTGGTCAGAGTCAACGGGGTGGAACGAACCATCGACCACAACGACCTTCAGCGAGTCAACGGGATAGCCACCGAGGATACCGTTCTTCATGGCAGACTCAAAACCCTTCTGGATTGAAGGAATGAACTCCTTGGGGATGTTACCACCCTTCACCTCGTTAACGAACTGCAGACCGCCGTTCTCCTTGATGTCCCAATCGTCATCCACAGGACCAACGTTGACGATGATGTCGGCGAACTTACCGCGACCACCTGACTGCTTCTTATATACCTCACGGTAACCCATGACGGTCTTCGTGATGGCCTCCTTATAGTTAACCTGGGGCTTACCCTGGTTGCACTCAACCTTGAACTCACGCTTCAGACGGTCGATGATGATGTCGAGGTGAAGCTCACCCATACCCGAGATGATGGTCTGGCCACTCTGCTCGTCGGTACGAACGGTGAACGTCGGGTCTTCCTCGGCCAGCTTAGCCAGACCGTTGTCCAGCTTAGCCACGTCAGCCTGAGACTTCGGCTCAACGGCAATAGAGATCACGGTATCGGGGAAGGTCATGGACTCGAGCACGATGGGCTTCTCCTCATCGCAGAGGGTGTCACCCGTGCGGATGTCCTTGAAGCCTACGCCTGCACCGATGTCACCAGCATCGATTGACTCCATAGGAATCTCCTTGTTGGAGTTCATCTGGAACAGACGGCTGATGCGCTCCTTCTTGCCTGAACGGGGGTTATAGACGTATGAACCGGCCTTCACGCTACCTGAATAGACGCGGAAGAATACCAGACGGCCCATGTAGGGGTCGGTGGCAATCTTGAATGCGAGAGCTGCGGTGGGCTCGTCCTCGCTGGGCTTGCGACCTTCTTCCTCATCAGTGCTGGGATTGGTACCCATCACGACATCAACATCAACAGGAGCGGGCAGGAATGCACAGACATAGTCGAGCAGGGGCTGCACGCCCTTGTTCTTATACGAAGAACCGCAAATCATCGGCGTGCAATCCATAGCGATGGTACCCTTGCGGATAGCGGCGATGATTTCCTCCTCGGTAATCGAGGCGGGATCGTCAAAGTACTTCTCCATGAGAGCCTCGTCATACTCGGCAGCAGCCTCGAGCAGCTTGTTGCGCCACTCGTCGCACTCATCTACCAAGTCAGCGGGGATATCCTCAATGTCGTACTCTGCACCCATTGTCTCGTCGTGCCATAGGATGGCCTTCATCTTGATGAGGTCAACCACACCCTTGAAGTTCTCCTCTGCGCCGATGGGCACCTGAATAACTACGGGGTTGGCACCGAGGATGTCGCGCATCTGCTGAACAGTCTCGAAGAAGTCTGCACCAGAGCGGTCCATCTTGTTCACGTAACCGATACGCGGAACATTATACTTGTCAGCCTGGCGCCATACGGTTTCCGACTGAGGCTGTACACCGTCAGCGGCCGAATATGTAGCCACGGCTCCATCGAGCACACGCAGCGAACGCTCCACCTCAGCGGTGAAGTCCACGTGTCCCGGAGTGTCAATCAGATTAATCTTAAACTCCTGGCCATTCCACTTCCAATTACAAGTAGTAGCAGCTGAAGTAATGGTGATACCACGCTCCTGCTCCTGGGCCATCCAGTCCATCGTAGCAGCGCCGTCATGCACCTCACCGATTTTATGTGTCTTACCCGTGTAAAAGAGAATACGCTCCGATGTGGTGGTCTTACCAGCATCGATATGCGCCATAATACCTATGTTACGGGTCAAATGTAAATCGCGGTTTGCCATATTTGTTTACCCTTTTACCTTTTTACCTTATTAATTCTTAGAAACGGAAATGAGCGAATGCACGGTTAGCCTCGGCCATACGGTGCATGTCCTCCTTACGCTTGTATGCGCCACCCTGATTGTTAAATGCATCCATAATCTCAGCTGCGAGTTTATCAGCCATTGACTTACCGCTACGCTTACGGGCGAACGAAATCATGTTCTTCATCGAAATGCTCTCCTTACGGTCAGGACGGATTTCAGTAGGAACCTGGAACGTTGCACCACCGATACGACGGCTCTTTACCTCCACCTGAGGGGTAATGTTATCAAGAGCCTGCTTCCAAATCTCGAGAGCTGACTTCTCTTCACTCTGCATCTTGGCCTTCACGGTCTCAAGAGCGTTGTAGAAAATCTCGTACGAAATGGACTTCTTACCATCGTACATCAGGTGATTCACAAACTTCGACACTTTCTTGTCGTTGAATACAGGATCCGGCAGGATCACACGCTTCTTTGGTTTTGCTTTTCTCATTTTTTGTTTTCATTTAATGTCTGCTTGGGGTTGTCGTTCTTGTTCTTCAACACTCGCTCTTGAGCATTTACTCAACCTTTCTAACACTTCTCCAGCAAAACGGGTTTTCTTTTTTCTTGAGTTCTGAAGTTTATAAGCTTCAAGTCTTTGAGTTTTTAAGTTTTTGAGCTTCTGAGTTCTTCTCTCTGGAGTTTCTGGTTTTGAGTGCCGCTCTTCTCCGAGCCAACTCACCAACTCAAAAACTCACCAACTCATCAACTCGCTTTTACTTCTTCTGCTTAGGACGCTTGGCACCGTACTTTGAGCGACGCTGCAGGCGGTTTGCCACACCAGCAGTATCAAGCGTGCCGCGAACGATGTGATAACGTACACCGGGGAGGTCCTTCACACGACCGCCACGAACCAGCACGATGCTGTGCTCCTGCAAGTTGTGTCCCTCACCGGGGATGTACGAGTTTACTTCCTTCTGATTAGTCAGACGAACACGGGCTACCTTACGCATAGCCGAATTAGGCTTCTTGGGGGTCGTTGTATAGACACGAACGCAGACGCCACGACGCTGAGGACATGAGTCCAGCGCGGGAGACTTGCTCTTGTCAACGAGCACCTTTCTGCCTTTTCTTACCAATTGTGAAATTGTAGGCATAATTGTTTAATTTTTAATTTATTATATGTTATTTTGTTTATATTCAATGCTTTACACACACAATACACCTTTTATAAAGGCGTTTCGGGCTGCAAAGGTACAACTTTTTCCTCATTCCACCTAATTCAATAAGTAGAAAAAGAAACGCAAAACAAACAATTTAACCTAATATAACACTTTTAACAATTATTACTCTCCACAGTATATTCAATAAACCGAACTCAAAAGTCAAGGGGTTTGCCGCGATAGAAATTGATCAGACTCCACTGATAGATGCATTCGTAGCGTGCCTGCACCAGATCACTCTCTGACTTCAGGTAGTTATTCTTAGCCTCGTTGAACTCTGTGATATTGGCCTTACCATTCTCATACTTCGCCTGCGTGAGCGTGAAGGCATCCTGTGCGGCAAACATGGCCTGCTGACTGCTACGCAGCTTCTCATAGGCAGCCTCCACATTGTAATACACTTGCTGAATCTCTTTGTAGAGCTGCTTCTTCACATTGTCGAGCTGTAACTGCTGTGTCTCACGTTCAATGCGTGCCGAACGTACATTGTTGCGTGTTTGGAAACGGTTGAAGATAGGGATGCTCAGGTTCAAGCCGAGGTACTGCGAAAAGTTGTTTTTCAATTGTGTGGCAAAACCGTCGGTCGGAACACCCGAAGCATTGTAGTAATTCGTTCCGAGCCCTGCCGAGAATGACAACTGTGGGTAATAACCAGCCTGTGCTATTTTGATATTGTTCTCCTTTCCTTGCAAACGCAGCTGTTCGGCAGCCACCTCAGGCTTAGCAAGAAGCGCCTCGCGGTAAATGGATTCGGGTGACCATTCGATTATTTGAGAGGAGCGAGGAGAGAAAAAAGAGTCGAGGTCTGGTCGCACAATTGAGAAGCCATCGGGTGACGGCAGTTCCAACAGTTGCGTCAGTGCAAGTATGTCAAGCTGCCGCTGGTTGTCAGCTTGCGTAGCCGTGAGTCGGCTCTGAGCCAACGTAGCCTGCTGCTGCGAGAGTTCGGCGCCACTGACCTTACCATTATCAAGCATAGCCTGCAGGCGAACCACCTGCATGGAGTCAATAGCTATCTGACGCTGAGCCACATCACAGAGCTCCATGTCGTAGAGAATCTGCACATAAGCCTGTGCCACCTGCATCCGGATGTCGTTCTTTGCCTTCTCCAAGTCCTGCACGGCTGCAGCAAGATTCAGTTCGTTAAGCCGTATGGTGTTGGGAATCTGGAAGCCCGTAAACAGCGGCACACTGGTAGAAAGCGAGAACGACGTCGAACTTGTATTGGTATTCGTGTAGGTATTCTCAGCCGTCAGACCTCGACCGAACGAGATATTCTCTCCGATGCTAGCATCGACACTGGGCAGACGTGAGTTACGGGCAGTTGAAAGTTGCAGTTCCTGCTGACGACGCTGGTTGTCCTGCTGCTTGATTTGCAGATTATGCTCCACAGCATAGTCACAGCACTCGCGAAGCGACCACTGGCGGGACTGCGCAGCAGCAGAATCCATAAAGCCCACTAGCCCCATAAGACCCATTAACCCTATTAAACCCATTCTCCCTTTAAGCATCATGTTCTTCATAGTTTAATCCTCCTTTCCTTCTGCTATCACTTCGGGGCCACGCACACGATCCTTGTCGGTGATGCCTTTCTTGATTTCTATATTCACGCCGTCGCTTAGACCGACGGTGACGGGGCGGCGCTCGTACTGTTTCTTGTCAGGCGAACCAACCAGCACATAGACATAAGTACTGTCACCACTGAACTCAATGGCACTCTCTGGTACGGTAAGTACACTTTCAGCACGAGCCAGCACAATCTCGGCATTGGCCGAGTAACCGGAACGGATCCTACTGTCCTGCAAGGTGTTCACGGCAGCCTTGATTTCAAACTGATTGGCACCATTACTCTCTACTGCCTTGGGGGAGATATACTCCAATGAGGCTTCAAACGACACGTCCTGCAGGGCCCCCACGGTAATCTTCATCGGCATACCGATAGTGAGCTGTCCCACTTCCGTCTCGTCAATGTTACCACAGAAAATGAGATCATTCATGTTGGCTACGCTGGCTATTGTCGTACCATCGTTAAACGTGTTGCTGAGGATGACGGAGTTACCCACCTTGACGGGAATATCGAGGATGATACCACTGATAGTACTTCGGATAAGCGTTGACGAAGCGCTGGCGTTAGAGCGGGAGACGCCGTCACGTACCACCTCAAGAGCATCAACAGCTGCCTTCAGTTCCTCTTTCGCCTGATTGAGTTGCTGACGCACCTTGTCGTACTCATCGGCAGAGACAAGCTTCTGGTCGTAGAGATTCTTCTCGCGTTCATAGTCCACCTCTGCCTGTTTCAGGTTGATGTTCGCCAAGCGCACACGACTCTCAGCACTGCTGAGCTGGCCCATATCAGGAATGACCTTCACCTTGGCAATAACCTCACCAGCCTGCACGAACTGGCCTGCCTCTTTCAGTATCTCGGTAATGATACCGCTAATCTGCGGCTTCACGTTTACCTCGTTACGCGGTTCTATCTTACCCGTGATGATGGTCGTGCGCTGCAGTGTGTCCTTCTTTGGAGTGAACTCACTATAGACCACTTCCTTCGGCTGGCTCTTCTGCCAGAGGAACACGAAGGTTCCGATGAAAATCAAAGCCACCAAAGCGGCAATGATCAGTTTACTGTACTTCTTCATATCTATTTCTGTTTTTATTATTTTCTTCTTATTGGGTTTACTCATCCCGCATTGCGTCAACGGGCTTGATACTCATAGCACGGGCAGCAGGAGCCAATCCCGCCAGCACGCCCATCGCACTAACCATCAGCGCCGCGACGATGGCTGTCCAGAACCCCACCTGAAAGTGAGCCAACAGGATGCCGTCCTCGGTATTAGCCAATTCTAGCATCTGCAGGATCAGCACACCAAAGAGGATGCCACTCATACCTGCAACCAGCGTGAGCACGATGCTCTCGCTGATAATCTGAGCCAAAATGTTACGTGGCGTAGCACCGATGGCACGCCGAATGCCAATCTCCGTAGTACGCTCCTTGACGGTGACCATCATGATATTCGAGACACCGATGGCACCAGCCAACAGCGTTCCCAAGCCAACAAGCCAGATGAGGAAGTTGACACCTTTGAAGAGGTTATCCAACAATTGGAATAGCACCTCGGTATTAAACACCATTGCTCCCTGTTCGTCCGTCGGGTCCACATAGTGTGCCCTGGCAATAGTCTCACGGATGCGTGGTGTAATCTTACTCATCACCACCCCTTTGCGCCCTGTGGCAGCTATCATATCCACAGCATTGCCACGATTGTAGGTCTGACGCATCAGTGTGAGGGGCAGTGAAATCTGCTCCTCAGCATTTCCATCGACACTGATATTGGAATAATCCACACCGACGACCTCGTAATAAGTGGAGTCCACGCGAATCTTCATGCCGCAAGGATCGCCCCCATCGCGGAAGAGGTCTTTGTATATCTTCTTTCCTATGACGCAGACCTTGCGACATTCCTGGATATCCATCTCATTGATAAAGCGGCCATAATAGAGTTTCGGCGCCACAACCTTCGCATAGTCAGGAGTCACGCCCCGTATGGTGGGAGAAGTCTTCTGTTCTTCGTAATAGGCTGTGTTCGACCCTCCCCAAGGCATAAACAGTATAGGGGCAATGATATCAAGTTCGGGTACTCGCTGCCTCAAACGTTCAATATCCTTATAGTCCATGTACCAGTAACGACCTTTGCGGAAACCCCGATAAGCCTTCGACGTCGGCTGCGCCCATATCATGACGGTATTCTGCGCAAAGCCCTCGAAGTTCTGGTTCAGCAATTCCTTCATTCCCTGTCCACCGCCCATCAGCGCGACAAGCATAAAGACACCCCAGAATACGCCGAAGCCCGTCAAGAAGCTCCTGCTTTTATTCCTCGTCAGTGTGTCGAGTATCTCACGATATGTATCTATGTCTATTCTCATAAGATTCCACTATATCAAATCAGACTAGTCTGCCCGCAGCGCCTCTATGGGTCTGATGCGGCTGGCTTTGAAGGCGGGAATAAGACCGGCAATGGTACCAGCAATAATCATAACCATCGTAGCCTCGATGCACACGTCAATTCCGACGGTGGGGTCAAGGAACATCGTGGCCTTGAACAGCCCTGTGTCTATGGTTTCGTGACCGATGGTGGCATCCATATACTCATTGACCGCCACACCCAGCACCATGCCAATGTAACCGAAAAAGGTAGTGATGATGACACTCTCCACGATAATGAGCTTCAGGATGCTCCACGGCTTGGCGCCGATGGCCTTGCGGATGCCGAACTCATGGGTACGCTCCTTGACGGTGATGAGCATGATATTGCTGACACCGACAATACCCGACAGTAACGTGAAGAGTCCTACAATCCAAAGGAAGGTACGGATGATGCTGATACCATTCTCCATCTGCAGGCTCTGCGTAAAACGGTTCCAGAGCCAGATGGCACTTTCGTCCTCGGGATGTGCCTGATGGTTGGCGTTCAGCTGGTGGCGGTAGTCAGACTCAAAGACTTCGTTCTCATCCTCGGTCGTCAATCCATGGAAAGTAAACTCAATATCGCCGGCATTGTTGGTGTTAGCTCCATAGATGCCCTTGATGGTGGAGTAAGCAGAGAAAGCACCTGACCTCCGCTCTTCGCGGTCTTTATAGATGCCCACCACACGGAAAGAGATGTCACCGACTTTCACATACTGGCCCAACAGATTCTTGTAGCCCTTAGGCTCCAGTTCCTCGGCCTGCTTATTACTCAGCACAAGGATCTTACGTTTCTCTTGCTGGTCTATCTCGTTGATGAAACGGCCACAAAGCATTTCCATCTTGTCAATCTTCATATGGTTGGGATATACACCCGTGATGGACACACTAATATATTCCTCGCCATAGCTGACAACAGCCGAGGTCTCATAGCGTGCACCCACTTCATCAACATGCTCCCCGAACTGTGTACTGGTGGCCGTGATGTCTCCGGGCTGAAGCTGGATATTTCGACCTTCCTGCAACCCCTGATACGCCTTCGACGTACGTCCGCCATACACGACCATCGAGTTTGAGAGATAGCGCTCGCTCTGCTTCAAGTTCGCGTTGATGAGACCGTTACCAGCTCCCAGCAGCACAATGAGCATAAAGATTCCCCATGCCACCGCGAAGCCTGTCAGTCCCGTGCGTAGCTTGTTACGACGTGCCGTCTGCCATATCTCATTCAATAACTCCATCCTTGATACGTATAATGCGATTCGTCTGCTGTGCCACACCAGGGTCGTGCGTGACAATAATCTGCGTCATGCCCTCATCCTGATTCAATTGCTTGAGCAACTGCATCACCTCCACAGAGGTCTTGGAGTCCAAGGCTCCCGTAGGCTCGTCGGCCAAGATAATCTGCGGACGGGTAATGAGCGCACGGGCAATGGCCACACGCTGCTTCTGTCCGCCCGACAGTTCGTTGGGATAGTGGGTTGCCCAGTTGAGTAATCCCAGTCGTTCCAGATACTCTAAAGCCAGAGCGTGACGCTTTCTGCGACTCACGCCCTGGTAAAATAATGGCAACTCTACATTTTCCACGGCAGTTTTAAACGATATCAGGTTAAATGACTGGAAAATGAAGCCTATCATACGGTTACGGTACTCCGCTGCCTTGCGTTCGGAGAGGTTCCAGATACGCGTACCAGCCAGTTCATAAATTCCCGAGTCATAATTGTCGAGAATACCTAAGATGTTCAGCAGCGTACTTTTCCCTGAGCCCGAGGCCCCCATGATGCTGACAAACTCTCCTTTCTCTATATCGAGCGTGATGCCCTTCAGCACATGCAGTGGCTGTGCTCCTTGGTAGGTCTTGTTGATGTCTCTTAGATGTATCATATCAATGCATAATTCTTCATGCATAATGCATAATCTGCCTGTTTGACGGCAAAGGTAATAAGAAAGTTGCAATCTTCCTGCACCTTTTATCAATATTTATGTTTTAATAGTTCGAGAACCATTTATTTATATAATAAGGTTCGCGCGCGCGTTAAGAAACATCATCGACATCCTAACGGTTGCACGCAGGGGAAGATGACAATTAGTCACGGGAATCGGCACCCCACATCATTTTCTCGCGGAGTGTCTGAAAGTGGTTCTGACGCGAACGTTTCACAATCTGTGCCTTATAAGGTGCCAGATGGAGCGTGAGGTGTGTCGTGTCTGACAGGCTCTCGCTACGACCATCAATAGCGACCAGGAAATTGTGTGTGCGACTCTCCACCTCTATCTGCAAGGTAGCCGTCTCCGGGATAACCAGCGGACGGGTGTTCAGCGAATGGGGAGCAACAGCTGTCATCGAGAAGACACCTGTCTGTGGCACGATAATGGGACCGCCATTCGACAACGAGTAAGCCGTAGAGCCCGTAGGCGTACTGACAACGAGACCGTCAGCCTTATAGGTGGTAAGGTACTCCCCGTCGATAGTAGCACGGATGCTGATCATCGAAGCATTGTCGCGTTTGAGGATGGCCACGTCGTTAAGTGCGCAGTTATAGCCCTGCAACGCCTCGCCATCGGTATCCACCTGCAGGAGCGAACGCCGGTCAGTCTGCACATGACCGTTCAGGATATCCTTAAGACACTGCTCCAGTTCATCGGGCCGCACATCAGCGAGAAAACCCAGACGTCCCATGTTCACACCGATAATAGGCGTACAAGCCGCCCCGACAATGCTGGCCGTGCGCAACAGCGTACCGTCACCGCCCATAGAAATGGCATAGTCATAGACCTCTCCGTCGTAGTGATCAAAGACGTGAGCAAAGGAAGGTTGCACGCCTGCCGAGTGCTGCAGAAACTCGTAATACTCACGGTCAACATGCACCTGAGCCTCGTACTGACGAAGACACGAAAGCACTTGTTGGATGGAAGCCGACTTCTTGGCTTGGTAGCAATTGCCGAACAGGGCGATAATCAATTTACGTCGTTGCATAAATAAATGATGTTAAAAATGCGGTTATTTGCCAAACATTTCGTAATTTTGCGGTTGAAACAACCGCGAAATCAGACTACACCTTAGCATATGGTGAACCTTCTGCATCTGGTTAGCGCTGATTTTGCCTACAAAAGTAATAATAAGCGAGCGAAAATGCAAATAAAATGACGAAATTAAGTGTTAATATCAACAAAGTAGCCACGTTACGCAACGCCCGCGGCGGCAACAACCCCGACGTAGAGCGCGTGGCACAAGACTGCGAACAGTTTGGTGCACAGGGCATTACCGTACACCCAAGACCCGATGAGCGACACATCCGCTATGCGGACGTGCGTCTGCTGAAACCGCTCATCACTACGGAGTTCAATATCGAAGGCAATCCCATTCCGTCGTTTACGGAACTCGTGCTGGAGGTTAAGCCCAAACAGGTGACGCTGGTGCCTGACAGTCACGACCAGCTGACCAGCAACCACGGCTGGGACACGTTGGAGAACCATACGTTCCTGACCGACATCTGCGGAAAATTTCGTGAAGCAGGCATCCGGACGAGCATCTTTGTGGATCCTGACCCGAAGATGGTGGAAGGGGCAAAGGCGTGCGGTGCCGACCGTGTGGAGCTCTATACGGAGCCATACGCCTCGGCCTATCCCGCCGACCGTGAGGCAGCCATTGCACCGTTCATCGTCGCAGCTCAAACAGCCAAGGACTGCGGACTCGGCCTAAACGCCGGTCACGACCTGTCGCTGGTGAACCTGCATTATTTCCATCAGCAGATACCCTGGATCGATGAAGTGAGCATTGGTCACGCCATCATCTGCGATGCCCTCTATATGGGACTGCGTGAAACCATCAAGAAGTATCTGTTTGCACTCAAATAAAGAATCGTAAATCACTTCATTGTCTATGAAAAAAGTATATATGTTTCTGGCTGAAGGCTTCGAGGATGTCGAGGCCCTCATTCCGCTGGACGTGCTACGTCGTGGCGGTGTAGATGTAAAGACGGTGAGCATCACCGACGGTTATGTAGTGACGTCAGCCCACGGCGTGAATATCGAGGCAGACCTCCTGTTCCTGGAGATTAATCCTGAGGAGGCCGACCTACTGATGTTGCCGGGTGGCATGCCTGGTGCCAGCAACCTCTATGCACACCAAGAGCTGTGCGAGGCATTGCTCAAGCAGAACGAGCAGGGTAAGAAGATTTCCGCCATCTGTGCCGCACCCGCTGTTGTACTGGCACAGTTAGGCATTCTGAACGGCAAGAAAGCCACTTGCTACCCAGGCTTCGAGCAGTTGTTGACAGAGGCCACCTATACAGGTGACCTCGTGACCGTCGATGGTAATATCACCACAGCCGAGGGACCGGCAGCCGCCTTCCCCTATGCCTACGAATTGCTCACACAACTGGTTGATCAGACTACAGCCGACCAGATTGCCGAGGGCATGCGCTTCAAACACCTTATGGAAAGGTAAAAAAGTAAAAGGTAAAAAGTGGATTATGTCATCATAGTGGCAGGCGGCAAGGGCCTGCGCATGGGAACAGACATTCCCAAACAGTTCCTGCCCATCGGCGGGAAACCGGTACTCATGCGGACCATTGAACGCTTCCGCGAATATTCCGAAGAGTTACAGATTATCCTCGTGCTCCCCAAGGAACAGCAGGAATACTGGCAGGGACTCTGCCAGCAGTACTCTTTTCCCCTCCCTTCGGAGGGGGCAGGGGAAGGCTCCTACCTGCTGGCCGATGGTGGCGAGACACGCTTCCATAGCGTGCAGCATGGTTTGGCGCTGATACCTGACGACGCAGAGGGCGTGGTGGGAGTGCATGACGGCGTGCGTCCCTTCCCCAGCATCGAAGTCATCCGCAACTGTTATAAGACAGCCCGCACAGCAAAGGCTGTCATCCCCGTCATTCCCGTAGTGGAGACCTTGCGGCATATTAGTCCAATAAGCCCTATTGGGCATATTGGGTCTATAGGTTCCCAAAGCCACACCGTTCCCCGCAGCGACTACCGTCTGGTGCAGACGCCCCAGACTTTCGACATTCAGTTGCTGAAGGCCGCCAACCGGCAGCCCTATCAGGAAACCTTTACCGACGATGCCTCGGTGGTAGAAGCCTACGGACAAGAGGTAAGCATGGTCGAGGGTAACCGCGAGAACATCAAGATTACAACGCCGTTCGACATGACCGTTGCCGAAGCCATCCTTTCCACTCACCACTCACCACTTACCACTCACCCATAATGACCATCCTGCAACAAGACATACAGTACCTGCCTGGCGTAGGACCTAACCGCAAGAAGATGCTTAGTCAGGAACTTGGCATTACGACGGTAGGTGACTTGTTGCAGTATTATCCCTATAAATATGTGGACCGCTCACGTCTCTACAGCATCCGCGAGCTGACGGGCGACATGCCGTTCATACAAGTGAAAGGCTATATCCTCAGTTTCGAGACCTTTAAGATGAGTGCCCGCAAGGAGCGTGTGGTGGCCCATTTCACCGACGGCAGCGGTAAGGTGATGGACATCGTATGGTTTGTCTATGGCAAGAGTGCCCTGAACAAATACAAAGTGAACGTCGAATACGTGGTATTCGGCAAACCCACCGTCTTCAACGGACGGATACAGGTGGCTCACCCCGACATGGAACCTGCCGACACGCTGGAGCTGTCGGCAATGGGGATGCAGCCTTACTATAACACGACAGAGAAGATGAAGAAGGCGGGCCTCAACTCACACGCCATCGAGAAACTGACCAAAACCCTGGTCAGTTCCATCAAAGAGACGCTGGGAGAGACGCTGCTGCCTGACATCATCGAGCGCCTGCATCTGATGTCGCGTGACGAGGCGCTGCGTAAGATTCACTATCCGCAGAACGCCAAGGACATGGAACAGGCCCGCGTCCGCCTGAAGTTCGAGGAGCTGTTCTACGTACAGTTGAATATATTAAGGTACGCGAGCGACCACCGCCGCAAATATCGCGGTTATATCTTCTCGAACGTGGGCGACGTATTCAATACGTTCTTTTATCAATACCTGCCCTTCACGCTGACCGAGGCACAGAAGCGCGTCATCCGCGAGATACGCCGCGACATGGGTAGCGGGCGCCAGATGAACCGTCTGCTGCAAGGTGACGTCGGCTCTGGAAAGACGCTCGTGGCACTAATGTCGATGCTCATTGCCCTGGACAACGGCTATCAGGCATGTATCATGGCGCCGACGGAGATACTGGCCGAACAGCACCTGCAGACCATCCGCGACTTTCTGGGTGACATGAATATCCGCGTGGAACTGCTGACGGGCATCGTCAAGGGCAAGAAACGCAAAGAGATACTCGACGGACTGCTAACAGGCGAGGTGCAGATACTTGTCGGCACCCATGCCGTCATTGAGGACACCGTACAGTTCGCCCGCCTCGGTATGGTGGTGGTGGACGAGCAGCACCGCTTCGGTGTGGCGCAGCGTGCCAAGCTGTGGAGCAAAAGCCAGAACCCGCCCCACGTGCTCGTCATGACAGCAACACCCATTCCACGCACCTTGGCGATGACTCTCTATGGCGACCTCGACGTGAGCGTCATCGACGAGCTGCCGCCAGGACGCAAGCCCATACAGACCTCCCATATCTATGACAGCCAGCTGAGTTCACTCTACCAAGGCATACGGCGACAAATCAACGAGGGGCGCCAAGTCTATATCGTCTTCCCGCTCATCGAAGAGAGCGAGTCGCTCGACCTGAAGAATCTGGAGGATGGCTTCGAACAGCTCACCCAGATATTCCCGGAATACCGGCTGAGCAAAGTACACGGCAAGATGAAGCCCAAGGAGAAAGATGAGGAGATGCAGCGCTTCGTCAGCGGCGAGACACAGATACTCGTTGCCACAACCGTCATCGAGGTGGGCGTCAACGTTCCCAACGCCTCGGTCATGGTCATCCTCGAGGCCCAGCGCTTCGGACTCAGCCAGCTGCATCAGCTGCGCGGACGAGTGGGACGCGGTGCCGACCAGAGCTACTGCATCCTCGTCACCTGTTACCAGCTCAGCGCCGAGACACGCAAGCGCATCGACATCATGTGTGAGACGAACGACGGCTTCCGCATCGCCGAGGCAGACCTGAAACTGCGCGGTCCCGGAGACTTGGAGGGAACACAGCAAAGCGGCATGGCCTTCGACCTGAAGATTGCCGACATCGCCCGTGACGGGCAGCTCGTACAACTGGCCCGCGACGAGGCACAACGAATTATTGATGACGACCCCACCTGCACCGATACGAAGTATATCGTGCTGTGGAACAGGCTGCGCGAACTGCGTAAAACCAACATCAACTGGGCCGCCATTTCATGATAATAAATGTAAAAAAATGAAAATATACCACCGCTTTTACACCGTGTAAGTGTTAAATTACACACAAATAGTGTTAAGAGTGGCCGAGTTTCCAAAATAATTTGTACCTTTGCAGCGTTGTTTTTTCAGAGAGCATGTCCGTATGCCATTTAATTGGATTGTAATTACTTGGATATTCGGCTGCTGAGAAGAATCACATCAAGCGGGAAAGTCCTGCGAATTAAATAGAAAAATTAAACCTGTGTTATGATAGTAAGTAAACTTAAGACAATCGCATTAATCGCATTGACATCGCTCATGTCTCTCCCGACGATGGGACAGGACTTGTTGGCGAATCAGGCGCCAATCGATCGTAAGATGAAGGCCGTTGACTCTGTGGCTTTCCATCAGTTAGTCAGTCACGAACTTGCTGAAAATCCCTCTGCAGACATCTACAACGACTGGGACAACCGTTACGTGAGCCGTGTTAATGGTTCTATGCCTAACGAGTACCGCATTGACCTGCGTGGTTTCTGCATGCCTACTCCCAGCCGCGTCGTCACCTCTAACTTCGGTGCACGCTGGGGACGCCAGCATAAGGGACTGGACATCAAAGTCTATATCGGCGACACCATCGTCGCAGCTTTCAGCGGTAAGGTACGTATCGTACGTTACGAACCGCGCGGTTACGGTAAATATGTCGTCATCCGTCACGACAACGGTCTGGAGACCGTCTATGGACACATGTCGAAGCAGCTGGTTCACGAGAACCAGATTGTACGTGCCGGCGAACCTATCGGTCTTGGTGGCAACACCGGACGCAGCACGGGTTCTCACCTGCACTTCGAGACACGTCTCTGTGGCGTAGCCATCAACCCTGCACTCATGTTCGACTTCCGCAATCAGGATGTTGTTTCCGACTTCTACACCTTCCGTCGTTCGAACTACAGCAGCGAGTCAGCTCAGGCAACCCGTCTGCGCGGTGCCAGCGCACAATATGTTGAGAACGAGCGCACCACTCCGCGTGCAATGGCCAGCGTGACGAAGACACAGCGTAGCAACAACACATCGGGTGAGACACGTTTCCACAAGGTGAAGAAGGGTGAGTCGCTCGCAACGATTGCCAAGAAGCGCGGCACCACCGTTGACAAGCTCTGCAAGCTGAACCACATCGGCAAGAGTTTCCGCCTCACACCAGGACAAATCCTGAAGTACAACTAAGCAACAGCTAACAACACTATACATCGTGCCCCGCTCATCAGTGGGGCACGATTTTTTGATTTGTCGCCAGCTCACAAGCGTTTGCTCCGAGCTTTCGACCCGTTTGCTACGGGCTTTCATGTCGTTTGCTCCGAGCTTTCTACCTGTTTGCTCCGAGCTTTCATATCGTTTGCTACGGGCTTTCGATGTGTTTGCTGGCTATGCGAAGATGATGGAAGTTCTACTTACAACCAGATATCTTATTTAATTTTTCATGAATTAGAGAGAATGATTCGCGTAATTCGTGCGATTCGTGTTCGTCTTTCAGTTTCAAGAAACGCATTTGGCCACAATACACCTTCCAAATAAGGTTCGAATACTGAAATTTTGCGACGCCGTTTTTTTCGTAAAGTACAGGAAAAAGCCCCGAAACTGGGGTTCATGCATGTCTTTTGAGGCAAAAAAGAGGGCAAATTTGATATTAATTGTCCTTTTTCGAGGTAATGTTCATCTAGCGCAGTTGCTTTAGAAATTCCGTATCTCATTGATTTATTGCTTTTTAGATAAAACACACTTTGGCTAAATCTATCACTTTCAGTTCTACCAGTTAGTTTTCGAGGGATATCAATTCCAGCCTCTTGTTATATAACTTACTTATTATTAATTAGTTATATATTATTATATAGGAAGTTTGAAACAAAACTGACTCTCTGAAAGCTAACTGAAACTGATAGAACTGATAGATATTTACCTTTTTTGCCTTTTCATTGATCAGACTTGATCAGGGGACTCTAATTTTGCGCTCTGATAGAATATATCCGTGAAGAATTTGCTTTATTACGGCCAAATCCCTACCTTTGTTGTCAGAAGGAGGAAGAGGCCG
>CAJOFA010000035.1 GCA_905233985.1 uncultured Prevotella sp. | reverse complement strand
TAAGGACGAGCAGTGGGACATTATCGGCGGACTGTCGTTGCAGAACTTTGACGGTAATCACTTCGGCTACCTGACCTATGCTGCCAATCCCATAGTGAGTCAGCAGATTCTTGCCAACGGTGTTTATCAGTACTATGACTCTGATGCCCATAAGCTCGACGGTAACGTGTTCGTCAAGGCCCTTTGGCACATCAACAGTCAGTTTGACATCTTCGGTGATATGCAGCTGCGCCATGTGAACTACAAGACCGACGGTATCAATGACAAGTTCTATGACGACGAGAGCGGTTACTACAACCAGCCACTCGACATCAATGAGCACTATACGTTCTTCAATCCCAAGGCCGGCTTCAGCTACACGTTCACGACTCCACTTCTTGGAGGTGCTGCCACCCACCGCATCTACGGCTCTGTGGCCATGAGTCATCGTGAGCCCGAGCGTAACAACTTCACTGACAACGGCTCCTATCCTGCACCGAAGGCAGAGCAGCTGATAGACTATGAACTGGGCTATACCTATACGGGTGAGGCCGTGCGCTTCGGGGCTAACTTCTATTATATGGACTATAAGGACCAGTTTGTGCAGACGGGTGCGCAGAGTGACATCGGTGAGAACCTGACGACGAATATCCCCAACTCGTACCGCTTAGGTGTTGAGATGCAGCTGGGCATTGATGTCACACCGTGGCTGGCCCTTGAAGCGAATACCGCCATCAGCCGTAACCGTCTGGAGGACTTTGACGAGGTGGTGGAGGACTGGGACGCTGCCGACGGCATACGAACCATCCACTATGACCATAGCACACTGGCTTTCTCTCCGTCGTATATCACCAATGCCTTTGCACGTTTCCATTATGAGGGGCTGCAGGCTGTGTGGCATACGGGCATGGTCAGCCGACAGTATCTTGACAATACGCAGAACCGTGACCGTTCGCTGCCTTCGTATGAGGTGTCGAACCTGAACGTGAGCTACACGCTGCCCTGTCAGCGTACGCTAGGACTCAAGGAAGCGGTGTTCAGTCTGACGCTGAACAACATCTTCAACAAGCGCTATGCTACCAGCGGCTGGGTGTACAGTGCCATCTATGAGAGTGGCGGACACAATGATGACAACCGTTACTATCAGATAGGATTTGTGCCTATGGCTGGCTTCACAGTTCAGGGAGGAGTAACACTGAGGTTTTAATAACGGTATATGCAACTGAACCCGCTTGACATCATTACCACGGTCCTCGGACTGACATATATCCTGTTCGAGTACAAGGCCAGCAAATGGATGTGGGTGGTGGGCTTCCTCATGCAGTCGCTCGGTGTCGTGCTCTATTATCAGAAGGGCCTCTATGCCGACTGCGCCATGGAGTTCTACTATCTGGCCATGACCGTGTATGGGTTCTGGAAATGGCAAGGGAAGACCCACCCCCAGCCCCTCCCTAAAGGGATGGGAGAAGATACCGTCTGCACAGACGAACAAGGCATGCCAGGAAACTGCCCCCCTCCCTCACAAGGAGGGGCAGGGAGTGGGTCTGCTGGGATTTCCTTCTTCCCCCGTCGTCTCATACTCCCTTGGCTTGTCGTCACTTTTGCCTTGTGGATGCTAATCTATTGGATACTCTGTACGTTCACCGACAGCACCGTACCGTTGGCAGACAGCTTCACCACAGCCCTCAGCCTGCTTGGCATCTGGGCCTTGGCACACAAATATCTGGAGCAATGGTTCATCTGGATAGCCGTCGATGCCGTCACCTGCGTACTGTATTTCTATAAGGAAATACCCTTCAAGGCCACACTCTATGGCCTCTACGTCGTCATCGCCGTCTTCGGCTATTTCCGCTGGCGACGGCTGATGACGGAAAAAGCCTCTCCCCACTGATAGATGCGCTCTATCGTAGGAGCAGGTATCTGGTGTTCGTGCATCAGTCGGCGGACGATGGCAAGCCCATAAGGGAAGTCCTCGGTAAAGTAACGGCTATGGAAGTCGGGCACAAAACCATTGGCAACAGGTTGCATAGGTGCTGGAATACCCTTGAAGGCTTCGATGGAACGCAGTTTACATGCCAGCGAAACAGCATCATAACTCTCATAGTACTCTAGCACGGTGGGGATGCTCCCGGGACGTACAGGCAACACCTGCAGCAGTTGTTGCAGTTCGTTGTCCATGTCGATGTAGAGCTGTGCGGCGCGTTCCGTCCATTCCTCATAGAACATAGGTACCTGCGAATAGACGATACCCTCGTGCCAGTCGCTCCACAGGTCATAGAGACGTGAGGGGTGCAGCAGCGGGTTGCTGTTGGTCAGACTAACTTCATAGTGACTGTTCAGCAACACGACCTCTGTACGGAACAGCTTTGCAATTTCCTCCTGGAATGGTTGTGGGTCGGACATGTGTTCCACGGCCATGTGGAGCTGAGGCTTGTAGCCCAGCAGGTGTGCCGAGTGACCGTATTCGGCAACACGGGCAATGAACGGCACGCGTTGGAAACCAAATAAAGGGGTGTTAGCAGGCAGAATCTTCAATGCCTCGAAGAAGAATCCTGTGCTACTGACTACAGAACCCACAGCACGGACTCCAAGCTTCCCCCCTTGGGGGGATAAGAGGGGGGCTATGCTTCTCAGACAATCGGCAATGCCGTAGCCAGGCAGACAGAGCAGGATGATGTCGGCATTGGGTATGACTTCTTCCGGATGGTTGGAGATACGACTAATGTGACCAGTGATAGACGTTCCCTCGGGTGTGTCGATAGTAATATCGTTGCTCCATCGTTCGGGGTGTCGCGTCAGCAGTTGCACCTCGTAGCCATAATGGGCAGCGAAGGCAGCTATGACGTGGCCAAGGTTACCGCCACCACAGATAGTCAGTCTCATACGCTCACCATTCACTACTTACCACTCACCATTTTCAACCCTTCAATCAACCGCGTATTATCCTCATGGTTGCGAACGGCAATGCGCATATACTGCTTGTCGGGGTTGAGACCGGGCTTTCCGCTGCAGTCACGTGTCAGGATGTTATACTTTTTCAGCATCGTGACAACAATCTCGTTAGCCGTATAGGGCGACAGCACCTCGCAGAGGAAGTAGTTGGCCTGTGAGGGCATGACACGGAAGAAGGAGATGGTGCGCAGCTGACGCTCAAAGTCGGCCCGCTCCTTGATGAACTTGTCACAGGCTTGCAGGTAGTCCTTCTCGTGTTTGTTGTATATCTGCATGAAGAACTCTGCAAATGAGTTCAGGTTCCAGATGCTCACCTCTTGTTTGACATGTGCAATGAGCGCTTTGTCGGCAGAGCACAGGATGCCTAAGCGCAGTCCAGGCACGCCATAGCTCTTTGAGATGCTCTTCATCACCGTCAGGTGGGGATAGGTCTCCAGCGTCTCGTTACTCAAAAGTGAATTCGTGGCATAGTCCTCGCTGAAGTCAACGAAAGACTCGTCAACCACCAAGCGGATGTCACGCTCTTCGCACCATTGGGCCAAGAGCAGCACGTCTTTTTTGGGGATGAAGTTGCCAGAGGGATTATCAGGGTTAATCAGAAAGATGGATTTGAGGCTTGAGATGTTCCCAAAGAAGTTCATCAGGTCATAGGCCGTATAGCGATAGTCTTCGTTCTGTGGCACAAAGGTCACCTGACTCTCCTTGTCGTATCGGTTGGGATATTCCTCGAAGGTAGGACGGATGAAGCCGACTTTGGGGGTTGATGTTTGATGTTTGAAGTTTGATGTTTCCTCCATCAGCACCTTGATGAGTTCTGCGGCACCGTTGCCAGGGACGATATACTCCTCGCTGACACCGAAACACTTGCTGGCAATCAGCGTGTTGACCTTCATGCCCGAGGGGTATTCCGTCAGCAGTGTGTCGAAGTTAGCACGCAGCTCATCCTTCATCCTGCGGCTGGGGAAGTAGGGATTCACCAGATAGCAGAAGTCCAGCATCTGCGGGAATCGCCAGAACCCACCATAGCGTCCGTAGTATTTGCGCAGCACATCCTTCTCATCGGCAAACAAGGCTTCGGCAATGTCGAGGTCCTGCTTGTCGTCAATCTCATACCACTTGGCATTACCGATGGGCAGCGCCTTCAGGTCGGCATGGTCAATGAGCGTGATGACGCGCAACACCTGTTCGTAGTATTCGTTATTGCCCAGTGCGGCACAGTAGGCATTGAGGAACGGCACATACTTATGCTTGGCAAAGTCACGCGAGAACTTATAGATGTTCACCGTCTTGTAGTACTTATCGACATCGGTATAGTTGAATGCCTTTTTCGGGATGAAGTTGACGATGTTGTTGTCGCTGTCTATGCGTACCATGGTACCGTCCATCCACGTCTCGTACTTCGCCACGAGTGCCAGATTGGGGTAGGGGTTGTCGAGAATCATTTGGAAGAGACTGTCCTCCACGATGAGGTCGCTCTCAATGAGCAGCGTGTCATCCTCCATCATCTTCTCCTTGACGAGCGACAGCGAATAGATGTTGTTCGTCTTGTCGTAGATGGGGTTCTCGTAGAACTCAATACTCACCTCTTTGGGGGAGGCCTCAAGATGTTCTCTCAGTTCCTTGCCCTTGTAACCCACTACGATGATGATGCGGCTTAACTTCAATTGCTCCAATTGACCGAGCAGGCGGTCAATCAGCCTGACGCCATTGACAGGGACCATGCACTTCGTGTTGTTCTTCGTGTAGTCGCCCAGTCGGCGTCCCATTCCCGCTGCTAAGATAATGGCCTGCACTTTTTTACCTTTTTACTTTTTTACCTTTTTAACTTTATCCCACCTGACTTCCAGGTTTCACGTCCTTCGTTGTCGTTACCACGCTGAGGCTCTCGTCAGCATCGACGGCAGAGAGAATCATACCCTGACTCTCAATACCCATCATCTGACGGGGAGCAAAGTTGGCCACAAAGAGAATGCGCTTGCCTACCAGCTCCTCGGGATTCTCATAGAATGCGGCAATGCCTGAGCAGATGGTACGGTCCGTACCGCTTCCGTCATCGATGGTGAACTGCAGGAGCTTCTTACTTTTCTTCACCTTCTCGCAAGCCTTTACCAGACCTACACGAATGTCGAGCTTTTCAAAGTCCTCGAAACTGACGGTGTCCTTGATGGGGGCTGCCTTAAATTGTGCGGCATCGTTAGCTTTCTTGGTAGCAGCCAGCTTGTCGAGTTGTTTCTGAATCGTCTCGTCCTCAATCTTCTCGAACAATAATGACGGCTCGCCCAACTGGTGTCCAGCCTTCAGCAGGTTGGTGCTGCCCAGCTGTTCCCACTCGAAGGTCTCAAGGTTGAGCATGTCACGCAGTTTCTTTGAAGAGAACGGCAGGAACGGCTCAAAGGCAATGGCGAGGTTGGCAGTCAGCTGCAAGCAGATATTTAGAATGGTCTCGCAGCGTTTGGGGTCGGTCTTCCATACCTTCCACGGCTCACATTCGGTGATATAACGGTTACCAATACGGGCGAGGTTCATGGCCTCAAACTGTGCATCGCGGAACTTGAACTGGTCGAGCAGAGCTTCCACCTTCTGTTTCACGTCCTTGAACTCTTCCAATGCCTGACGGTCAACGTCCAGCAGCTCGCCGCAGGCGGGTACCACACCGTTCCAGTATTTCTTCGTCAGCTGCAGGGCGCGGTTCACGAAGTTGCCATAGACGGCCACCAGCTCGTTGTTGTTGCGGTCCTGAAAGTCCTTCCACGTGAAGTTGTTGTCCTTCGTCTCAGGAGCATTGGCAGTCAGCACATAGCGCAGCACGTCCTGCTTGCCGGGCATATCTACCAAGTATTCATGCAGCCACACCGCCCAGTTGCGCGATGTACTGATTTTGTCATCCTCTAAGTTCAGGAACTCATTGGCAGGCACGTTGTCGGGCATGATATACTTGCCGTGGGCCTTCATCATCACGGGGAAGATGATGCAGTGGAACACGATGTTGTCCTTACCGATGAAGTGCACCAGTCGCGTGTCCTCGTCCTGCCACCACTGCTGCCATGTGCCCCATTTCTCCGGCTCTTTCTCGCACAGCTCCTTCGTGTTGCTGACGTAGCCGATAGGCGCATCGAACCACACATAAAGCACCTTACCGTCAGCACCCTCCACGGGCACGGGAATGCCCCAGTCGAGGTCACGTGTCATGGCGCGGGGCTGCAGGTCCATGTCCAGCCAGCTCTTGCATTGTCCATAGACGTTCGGGCGCCATTCCTTATGCTCCTCGAGAATCCACTGCTTCAGCCACTCCTGGTACTCATTCAGCGGCAGATACCAGTTCTTAGTCTCCTTCAGCACGGGTGTAGAGCCGCTGATGGTTGACTTCGGGTTAATCAGCTCCGTGGGCGACAGGTCACGTCCACATTTCTCACACTGGTCACCATAGGCGCCTTGGTTGTGACAGTGGGGGCACTCGCCCGTCACATAACGGTCGGCGAGGAACTGCTTGGCCTCCTCGTCATAGAGCTGAGTCGTCGTCTCCTCCGTCAGCTTGCCCTCGTCGTAGAGCTTACGGAACCACTCGGCAGCAAACTTGTGATGTGTCTCGCTGGTGGTGCGGCTATAGACATCAAACGAGATGCCGAACTCCTCGAACGAGTCCTTGATCATCTTGTGATAACGGTCCACCACGTCCTGCGGCGTGATGCCCTCCTTACGGGCACGGATGGTGATGGGCACACCGTGCTCATCGCTTCCTCCGATGAAGATGACATCTTCCTTCTTCAAACGCAGATAACGCACATAGATGTCAGCAGGTACATAGACGCCGGCCAGGTGGCCGATATGAACACCACCGTTGGCATACGGCAACGCTGATGTGACAGTGGTTCTCTTGTAGTTCTTCTTTTCCATATTATTTTCTTTACTTTACTTTTTCTATTTTTCGTTCGCGCTGCAAAGGTACGAAAATTTCGGTGAAGTGAGTGCAAAAATATAGCATTTATTTTGCCTAACGCTATAAATTTACATACCTTTGCACCTGTTGGCCAAGGGTGCTTTCGTTTGAGAATGAAAAGAAAAATGTAATTTCCTTTTGCATTTCACTCACTTATTTGTACCTTTGCAAGCATGAATGAGAATATTCCCCAGGAGTTTAACAACTTCTTTTTGAAAGATGTGTCGTTCATCAATCTGATGACGAAGCGTATCTTCAATGTGCTGATAGTGGCTAACCCCTATGACGCCTTCATGCTGGAAGACGACGGGCGCGTAGATGAAAAGATTTTCGGTGAGTACATCGAGTTGGGTATGCGTTACCCGCCTACGTTTACGCAGGTATCAACGACGGAGGAGGCCAACGAGGTGCTGCGTACGACGGATATTGACCTGGTCATCTGTATGCCGGGTAATGCCGACAACGATGCCTTTGCCGTGGCCCGTGACGTGAAACAGGCGGCGCCGCATATCCCCTGCGTGGTGCTGACGCCCTTTTCACATGGCATCACCAAGCGCATTGAGAACGAGGACATGTCGGCCTTCGACTATGTGTTCTGCTGGTTGGGGAATACGAACCTCATCCTCAGCATCATCAAACTGATAGAGGACAAGATGAATATCGAGCACGACATTCGCGAGGCTGGCGTGCAGATGATCCTATTGGTCGAGGACAACATCCGTTTCTACTCCTCGATATTGCCGAACCTCTATAACTATATCCTGGCGCAGTCGAAGAACTTCTCGACGGAGGCGCTGAACCCCCATGCTGCGGCACAGCGTAAGAGGGGACGCCCGAAGGTGGTGCTCGCCACGAACTATGAGGAGGCGATGGCGCTCTACGAGAAATACCACGACAACACGCTGGGCGTGATTTCCGATACGCGTTTCCCCATGAAGACCACCCCCGGACGACTGAGTCATGTGGAGGAAGGCGATGCTGAGGCTGGTCTGAAACTGTTGCGTGAGATACGCCGCCGCGATGAGTACGTGCCGCTGATTCTGGAGAGTAGCGAGACAGCCAACCGTGCCAAGGCTGAGGCAGAGCACTTCCACTTCATTGACAAGAACTCGAAGAAGATGAATGTTGATATGCGCCACCTGTTGGAGGAACACATGGGCTTCGGCGACTTCATCTTCCGCGACCCGAAGACCAAGGAAGAGGTGATGCGCGTCGCTACCTTGAAAGAGTTGCAGGATAACATCTTCAAGATTCCCGATGACTCTATGCTCTATCACGTGTCGCGTAACCACATGAGCCGCTGGCTCTGTGCCCGTGCCATCTTCCCCGTCTCACAGTTCCTGAAGACGGTGACGTGGCACAAGTTGCAGGACGTGCAGGCACACCGCCAGATTATCTTCGACGCCATCGTGCAGTACCGTCAGATGAAGAACATCGGTATCGTGGCAGTCTTCGATCGAGGTAAGTTCGACCGTTATGCTCACTTTGCCCGCATCGGCGACGGTTCGTTGGGCGGTAAGGGACGTGGCCTCGCGTTCCTTGACAACATCGTGAAGCGCCATCCCGAGTTGCAGCAGTGGGGAAATGCTACGGTCACCATTCCGAAGACTGTCGTGCTCTGCACCGACCTCTTCGATGAGTTCATGGACAATAACAACCTGTGGGGTATAGCGTTGAGCGATGCCAGCGACGAGGAAATCCTTGCCCATTTCATGCGGGCCCAGCTGCCCGACTCGCTGATAGCGGACTTCTTCACATTCTTCGATGCGGTCAAGGCGCCTATTGCCGTGCGCTCCAGTTCGCTGCTCGAGGACTCGCACTATCAGCCTTTTGCCGGCATCTACTCCACGTATATGATTCCCTATATCCCCGACAAGTACGAGATGCTGCGCATGTTGGCCTGTGCCATCAAGGGTGTCTATGCCTCTGTATATTACAAGGACTCAAAGGCGTATATGACAGCTACGTCGAACGTCATTGACCAGGAGAAGATGGCTGTTATCCTGCAGGAGGTCGTCGGTCAGCAGTATGGCACACGCTATTATCCCACCTTCTCGGGTGTGCTGCGTTCGCTGAACTACTATCCCATCGGTGACGAGACGGCCGAGGAAGGCATCGCGTCGCTGGCCCTGGGACTCGGAAAATATATTGTCGATGGTGGACAGACGCTACGTGTCTCGCCCTATCATCCCACGCAGGTGTTGCAGACCAGCGAGATGGAAACAGCCCTTCGTGAGACGCAGACCAGGTTCTATGCGTTGGATATGAACGGGTGGAACGTGGAAGGTGGAGGACTAAAGGTCGATGACGGCTTTAACATCCTGAACCTCCGCGTGAAGGAAGCCGACAAGGATGGCTCGCTTACCTACATTGCTTCGACATATGACCCCGTTGACCAGATTATCCGTGACGGCATCTACGAGGGAGGACGTAAAGTCATTTCCTTCTGTGGTGTGCTGCAGCATAACGTATTCCCGTTGCCTGAACTGCTCCAGTTAGTGCAGAAGCTCGGTGCCGATGAGATGAAGCGTCCTGTGGAGATAGAGTTTGCATGTAACCTTAGCGCCTCCCCCAACCCCTCCCAAGGAGGGGCTTCTGGTGAGCTGTACCTGTTGCAGATTCGTCCTATCGTCGATTCCAAGCAGGTGCTTGACGAGGACCTTGCTGCGATACCCGACGAGCAGTGCCTGCTACGTTCGCACAACTCACTGGGACATGGCATCAGCGAGGACGTGGTCGATGTCGTTTACGTGAAGACCGACGATAGCTTTACGGCTGCCAATAACCCCGTGATTGCCGATGAGATAGCAGAAATCAACAAGGAGTTTCTGGGCAAGGGTGGTTCTTATATCCTGATTGGCCCGGGACGCTGGGGAAGCAGTGACCCGTGGCTCGGCATCCCTGTGAAGTGGCCGCACATCTCTGCTGCCCGTGTCATCGTGGAGGCAGCGCCGAAGAACTACCACGTGGATCCCTCGCAGGGCACGCATTTCTTCCAGAACCTCACCTCGTTCGGCGTGGGCTACTTCACCGTGAATACTTATACTGGTGACGGGGTGCTGCAAAAAGAAATCCTCGACGCCATGCCTGCCGTCGAGGAAACTCAGTATGTCCGTCATGTGCGCTTTGACCGTCCGCTGAAAATCATGATGGACGGCAAGAAGCAGCACGGGGTGGTGCTCCTTACTTCTTAGTCAGCAAATCCACCAGCCCCTTGTCCTTGAAGGTGTGCTTCTGCTGATCCCAGAAACCGAAGTCGGCGTCATAGCACCAGGTCGTCCAGGCGATATTGTTCTCTTCGAACACCTGTAGCATGTCCTTCGTCCACTTGTAGGCCAGCTCACGGTCAACGGGCTCATAGACACCCCATTCGCCGCAGAACAGCTGGAGGTCGTACTTCTTGGCTGCTTCGATGGCATCCTTGAAGTCTGCACGAATCTTGTCGATGTCCCATTTCTGTGTAAGGTAAGGCTCCAGCATGGGCTTGATGCTGTCGGGAGCAGCCTCATAGTCTTCCTTCGAAATGAGTATGCCAGGATAGTTCACCTTGCCCTTGTACGAAGCCGTTTGTACCCACCATGCGCCGTAGTGCGTCAGGATAGAGGGGTTGTAGTAGTGGAAAGAGAGCACGATGTTCTTGTCGCCCTCGGGCACCTTCAGGTACTTGATGGTCTCGTAGCTCTGCCACAGGTTTGAGCCGATGACCAGCGTGCGCTGCGGCTCCCGCTCACGCAGGGCCTTGTGTACCTTGGCCACCACCTGGTTCCATTGCTCATGGTCTTCAGCCACAGGCTCGTTCATGAACTCGTAGGCCACGGAGTCGTTGCTGTAGCCTTTCAGCACGTCAGACAGCTGATACCACATGTTGATGAGATCCTGCTGAGCCTTCTCCGAGGTGAACAGCGTGTTGGCACCTCCCTCGTTGGCAGCATTGAAATAGTGCGAGCGGATGATGTGCAGGTCCACGATGCAGCGCAGGTGATGCTTGATGCACTGATCGACGGCAAAGGTCATCAGGTCCCACGCCTCGGGAAGCTTCTTCCCGTCCTCGTCCCAGAACTGCACCTCGTCGATAGGCAGGCGCACGAAGTCGAAGCCCAGCGAGTCGAGTCTGGCGAAGTCATCCTCCTGGATGTGCTTGGCGCGGGCCTCGCCGCGCTCCTCACTCTGCGACAGCCAGTGGCTGAGGTTCGTGCCGCGCTTGATTTGGAAGTTGTTGACTCCGTTGTTGTCACTCTTCGGCGTGCAGGCAGTCATTGCCAGCAGCGTCATGGCAATCACTGCCAAGGAAAAAAAACATTTCTTCATATACGTATTGTTTTGGGTTAGTCTTTGACTATTTGTCAATTTCGGGCGCTAAGTTACACCTTTTCTTTGAAACTTCCAAATCTTTGCCCACATTTCGCATATTTAACGCCCAAAACGATACAAGATTGCGGAAAAAGATGTATCTTTGCAGGCAAATTTATTTTGTTTGCTAAGACTATAATTATTAATATCATAAACAATGAAGCATCAATTCATTAAATCCTTTTCTATGCACGCAGCGCTGATGCTGCTTGTGATGTTAGTCTCAGCCACAACACCTATTGTGGCACTTGCAGACGATGTACATACCATTACCGTAACTAAGGAAGGAGAGGGTACGGCCCAGATGCTGTACTACTTTGACCAGCAACAAGAGTGTAACACCGGCACGGAAGGGGCGCTGAACTGGCTCATAGCCACACCTGCAAGGCACTGGAGATTTAAGGAGTGGCAGCTCGTCTCTGGCGACGGCACCATCAGCAATCCCGACATGGCGAAAACCGCTTTCCGCATCGGCCATCAGAACGCCACCGTCAAGGCGGTGTTTGAACTTCAACCTGTAGTGTATCGCACGGAGCCAGAGGGCCATGGCACCTTCAGCGAGGTATCATACGGCCCTTTGTATTTCCAATTCAAGCCAGATGCCGGATATCAAGTTCAAGTGATGACGTGGTATAGTGACGACCCTGACGTTGAATCCTCAGATCAGATAGACATCCAAATATTGCAGAACATGGGCGGTATCTACGAACTACCACAATCCTATGGCTACGTCATAGCTACCCTTTACAATCCCACCAGCGGCACGTGCGGGAAAAAGGACGCCACGCACGACGGTTCTCAGGTGACGTGGGCCCTCAGCAAGAGCAGTGGTAGCGAATACTACGATGTGCTGACCATCAGCGGCAGCGGCGAGATGGAAGACTATGATTCCTATAACCATTCTCTTTGGTATTACTATCGTAATCAAATCAAGACCGTGGTCGTGGGGGAGGGTATAACCAGAATTGGTGATTATGCATTCGAATCATTTAAGAACCCGGAAGTGCAGTTTACCATCCCCGCAAGTGTGACCAGCATCGGTGACGGTGCGTTTCGGGTTAGTGCACTGGCCACCATCGCTATTCCCAATGCCGTGACCCAGATAGGCAATGGTGCGTTTGCGAAGAGTACACTGACCACCATCACCATTCCCCACGATAGGGTAACGCTTGGCAACAATGCATTCGAGGGGTGCAAAGCCTTGACCACCGCTACTATTGGCCAGGGTGTGGGCAGCTACGAGGAGGGCGAGGGTATCATTGGCAAAAACGCATTCTACGGGTGCTCAGCCCTGACCACCGTCAACATCGGCGCCGGTACGACCAGCATCGTCGCAAAAGCGTTTTATAAATGTACTGCCCTGACCACCGTCACCATTAACGATTATTCGCGGCTGGAAACCATCGGGGAAGATGCGTTCTTTAAATGCAATAAACTATCCGACATCACCTTTGGCTACGGCTCCATACTGAGAACTATTGACAAGAAAGCATTCAACCAGTGCACAGCCCTGACGGCCATTACACTTCCCGATGCTGTGACCAGCATCGGCAAAAGCGCATTCGATGGGTGCTCAGCCCTGACCACTGTCACTATCCCCGCCAATGTGACCAGCATCGACGCAAGTGCGTTCTTTAACTGTACAGCCCTGACCACCGTTAACTTTGCCGCAGGCTCACAACTGCAGACCATTGGCAAAGCAGCATTTTCCTGCAAGAATGGAGTTCTTTCCAGCGTCGGCCTCCTGCCCGCCACCGTGACCACCATCGATGACAATGCGTTCCGAGGTTATATTGGCGAACACCTTTACATCAGCGTGCCTGCGGGTATGGAATTGAGTGTGAAGACGAAAAAGGCGGACGTCACGCCACCAGTTTCGAATAATCAGGCTGACCTCAAAGATTGTACTGGGAAGAAAATCACCATCGCCATGACGCAGGGGGCAGCGCACAACATCAACATCGTGGTAAAGGACGGTAAGACCACCATCAAGGAAAACGCTGATTGGGCGTATTATTTCGATGCCACTCCCATCACCGCGGCTCGCATTAACGAGACGGTGGCGCTGAGCTGGGGCGGCGACGATGTGCCAGCCAACAAATACGTGTCGGGCTTCACCTTCGACGTTGATGGCGTCGAGGCCATGCCCAACGAGGACAACACGGAATACACGTTCATCATGCCCAACACAGCCGTCAACGTAATCGCACACCTCGCTCCGCAGGAGGAGTTTGTGCTCGACCTGACCGACGAAGACAAGACGGTGCACGTCATCACGGAGACACAATACATCCTAATGAATACGCTGTTAGGCTACTTCGGCGCAGAACTCGACCCCATGAGCGGGGAGTACGTGAATGACCTTGACCTGAACCGCGACGGCATGCCCGACCTACTGCTGACGCGAGCCATCGCTGACGACGAGGAGTCGAACGACTCCTATGCCCATGACTACACCGTGAGACGTCTGCCTGGACTCGAATACGTGACGAAGAACTACCACTTCGCCTTCGAGTATCCCGTCCCCTACCGCTACAACGGCATGCTTGTGAAACTCAATGACAGTTATCCCGAGGCCGTGCAGCCCAAGATAGAAGATCTTATGGATGAATTCGACAATACGACAACACTCAGCGAATGGGTGGCTGACGGCCAGACGCATAACGTGATGCTCGACGGGCGCACGCTCTACAAGGACGGCGACTGGAACACGCTGTGCCTGCCGTTCGACGTGACAATAGCCGGCAGTGTGCTCGACGGCGACGGGGTGACGGCTAAGACGCTCAACACATCGGGCACGAGCCTCGACACCAGCACGGGACTGCTGACGCTGAGTTTTGAGACTGCGCCAGCGACCATCCTCGCCGGCACGCCGTTCATCATCAAGTGGAATAGTAGTACGGACATCGTGAATCCTGTGTTCTACGGCGTCACTATCACGAGCACCACACCGACACCCGTCACCTCGAACGACGGTAACGTGACGTTCGTGGGGCAGTACTCGCCGTTCACTATCGGCGACACCAGCACTGGCACCTTCGACGGCGACATTGACGAGATTCTGCTGCTGACGAGCGGCAACAAGCTGGGCTACTCGCAGAACCCGAGGACGCTACGCTCGTTCCGTGCGCACTTCTACGTGCCGACAACAACCGCCGGCGCCCGCGCCGTGGATAGCTTTGTGCTGGACTTTGGAGAGGGCACGGGAATAGCCCCCCTCATATCCCCCCAAGGGGGGACGACGCACTCCCCCTCGGGGGAGACGGAAGGGGCTTGGTACACGCTGAATGGCCTCAAGCTCGACCGCGAGCCCACTGCCAAGGGCATCTATATTCATAACGGCCACAAGGTCGTGATTAAGTAATTAACCTCACACTGAGACGCACAGAGACACAGAGAATAAAAACTCCCTGAGACTCCGTGAAACCCTGACTCTGTGAGAGAATAATAAAATGAGGCACAGAGAAAAAAATAATAACTCCGTGAAACTCTGTGTCTCTGTGTGAGAATAAAAAAAATGATGCAATGAAAAAGAATTATTTGACTCCCCAGACGGAGACGATAGAATTGCAGATGCAGCAGGTGATTGCAGGCAGCCTCAAGGCCACGCAGCAAATCGTCAATATTGATGACGGGATTGGTTTTGCCGACAGCGGCATTGCCGATACCGAGTATGACCGCTAAAAGACAACGAAAAATCGTTGTACCATTCTAAGGAGTAAAGGAGTGGCTATGCAAGGGGAAAACTCCTAAACTCCTATACTCCTTAGACAATAAAAATAGACTCTACGGGGTTAGGAAAGGCTTTTAAGTTGTTGCTCAAAGGCTTTTAAGCTGATGTTCGAAGGCTTTTAAGCGTATGTTTGGAGGCTTTTAACCGTACGCTCGGAGCTTTTTAACCGTAGGCAGAAAGGCTTTTAATCACCCTGCTGACTTAAGTCAACCGATCTGCTGACTTAAGTCAACAACTGTGCTGACTAAAGTCAACAGGTGGACATCTATTGTCCGCCGAGGCGTGAGAAGTATTCGATGATGTCGTCCCACGTCTTGAAGGTGTCGGAGCCAAACTCAATGGGTGTGGCCATCAGCTCCACTTCTTGCTCCTTGCCCCCTGCTCCTTGCCCCTGTATGAAGTAGTCGCCATAGAGCAGCTCACGACGGGGCGTGAAGATGGTGTGCTGCCAGGCTGGGACGTTGATGTGTTCGTAGAGCCACGACAGAGTCGTGGCACACTGAACCGTCTCCCCCAAACCCCCACCGAGAGGAGGGGGAGAGACGAAGAAGACCTCGTAGTGTTCTATCAATAGTCTTATTGCCTTTTGGCAACTGGGAGCCGGCTTTAGCTCCCTGCTCATCGTCTCTATACCTATATATATAATAGGACGCTGGCGGTGCTCCTGCCGGTCGTCTATCCAGCGGATGACGGGAACGACGGAGTGCATGAACGAGTGGTCGTCCATGCGGTGCCCGCCATGGAAGTTAGTATTTTGCGAGTAGTGCTCACTGAACATCCCCAGGGTATCTACCAGGTCGTCCTTGTCGCCGAAGAGTCCATAGACACGCCGCTCATCCTCTGGGGTCATGCCTTGGAAGCGTTGCTCCGACACGTCGCGGTATTCCTTGACCAGTGCCTTGTCAACATAGAACTCCTGCACACCGTCCAGTCGGGGGTTCTGGAACTGCTGGGTGCCTGTCATGCCGTGTGCCTTCATGGTCTCGGCAATCTCTAAGGCGGGGTTCACGCAGATGCGGTCGTAGCCGCGCAGCTGTTCGGTGTACATGCCGCCCATCGACGTGCCGATGATGAGGTCAGGCTGCTCGGTGTCGCACACGTGGTGCAGCAGGTCGAGCGCTTCCTGCGGATGAATGGGCAGGTCGGGGGCTATGACGGTGGCGTTGGGGAATACGGTGCGCAGACGTGTCACCGTGCCTGACTGTCCGCTGGAGGCAAAGCCGTGCACGTAGAGAATCTTCTTGCCCGCCATGAGGTCGGGGAACTGCTTGACGAGGTCCATGTCTTTTGAAGTTTGAAGTTTGAAGTTTATTTATTGGGGGTGTTCCATTTCTTGGTGGCGGTGCAGTTGATGGCTGCCGTCTGGTTACCGATACGGAGCGTGAAGTCACCCTCCTCGAGCACCCACTTACCGTCGGCACCGACGAAGGCGAGGTCGCTGGCGGGCAGCTGGAACGTGACGGTCTTTGTCTCACCGGCTTGTAGCTCAATCTTGGTAAAGTCGCGCAGGCGCTTGTTGTCAGGAACGACACTTGCGACAAGATCGCTGGAGTAGAGCAGCACGGCTTCCTTGCCCACGCGGTTGCCCGTGTTCTTCACATCCACGGTAACGGTGAGCATGTCGTCGGCAGTGAACAGTGTCTTATCCACACGGAGGTTTGCGTATTCGAAGGTGGTGTAGCTCATGCCATAGCCGAAGGGCCACTGCAGGCTGACCTTCGCATCGTAGTTATAGGCTCCCGCCATGGTACCCACTTCCTCGCTGACCTTGTAGTCATAGGTGTTGAGCGAGTTAATCTCACGAGGGTAGGTGTAAGGCATCTTGGCGGAGAAATTAGCATCGCCGGCGAGCAGGTCGGCAAGTGCATCGGCGCCGTAGTTGCCCGGGATGAAGATGTCAACGACAGCCTTTGCCAACGGCTCGATGTCAGCAATGAGACGCGGACGGCCTTCGTTGAGTATGAGGATGATGGGCTTGCCTGTCTTGGCGAGTTCCTTCACGAGGTTACGCTGGTTTGCGGAGAGCCAGAGGTCGGTGAGGTTGCCCACTGTCTCGGTATAGGAGTTCTCGCCGATGCAGGCGACGATGACGTCTGCCTGAGCTGCTGCGGCAACGGCCTTGTCAATCTGTGGCTCGTGCTCGTCGTAGTAGGCTCCTTCCTCGTTGTAGGTCACGCCCTGTTCAAGGATGATGTTCTCCTTGCCGTATTTGTTGCAGAAGGCTTCGTAGATGGTGTTGTACTGCTCGGTGAGGTTCTCGGCACGTGAGCCTTGCCACGTATAGCTCCATCCGCCGTGCAGACAGCGCATCTGATTGGCATTGGGGCCGGTCAACAATATTTTGATGTTTGAATTTTGACGTTTGATTTTGTTGATGTCCAAAGGCAGGATGTTGCCTTCGTTCTTCAGCAGCACGATGGACTCCTCGGCGGCATGGCGGGAGGCAGCGGCAAACTCGTCAGAGCCGAACTTCTCGAATCCCTTGCCGCCGGTGTTGGGCTCCTCGAAGAGTCCGAGACGGTATTTGACACGCAAGATGCGGCGCACGGCATCGTCGATACGTGACATGGGCACCTTTCCTTCGTTGACCAGTTCCTTGAGCAGGACGCAGAACTCCACGCTGTAGGGATCCATCGACATGTCGATACCGGCGTTGATAGCGATGCGGATAGCGTCTTTCTTATCCTTTGCCACGTGTTCACGGGTATAAAGGTTGTTGATGTCTGCCCAGTCGGTGACCAGCATACCGTCCCACCCGAGGTCTTCCTTCAGCCACTGGGTGAGGTATTCGTAGCTGGCATGAACGGGAACGCCGTTGATGGATGATGAGTTGACCATCATGGTAAGCGTCCCTGCAAGGGCTGCCTGACGGAACGGCTCGAAATACTTCTCGCGGATCATCAGCGGTGAGAGATAGGCCGGTGTACGGTCCTTGCCCGTCCAGGGAGCGCCATAGGCGAAGTAATGCTTTGTGCTGGTGCCTACGTGGAAACGGTCAATATGATTGGGGTCGTCGCCCTGATAGCCCTTGATCTCTGCCACCACCATCTTGGAGTTCAGGACAGCATCCTCGCCGAAGCTCTCCCAGACACGCGGCCAGCGGGGGTCACGGCTGAGATCAACAACGGGATTGAACACCCAGGGACAGTTTGCTGCACGACTCTCGTAGGCCGTAATCTCTGCGCCGCGGCGTGCCAGTTCGGTATTGAACGAAGCTCCGAGGTTGATGGGCTGGGGGAAGAGTATTCCGCCGCGAGTATAGGTAACGCCGTGGTTATGGTCGAGGCCGTAGAGGTCAGGGATGTTGAGATACTTCATCGACTTCTCCTGAATGAGGCGAATCCACTTCTGCCAGTCCTCCACGCTGGGGGCACTGCTGCCAGGGGCATTGAGGATGGAGCCGACCTTCCATTTGGAGATGAGCGTGTCGAGCATCGTCTCGTTGAGTTGCCACACACGCTTCGTCTCACCCTTATAGATGTCAACGGGGAAAGCACCCAGCCGGTCGATAATCTGCTGGTCGGTCATCTGGAGCATGGCCTCCGTCTCTTCTGGGGAGCGGCCATACTGCTGCAGCACGCTGCGCACCTTGTCACGATCGACCTGGGCGTTCTCAACTTTCGTTTTTCCCATCACGTCAAGGTTCAACTCGAGCATCTGTCCGATTTTCTCGTCAAGGGTCATCTTGGCCAACTGGTCTTCGATGCGCTGCTCTATCTGTGCGTCGCGCGGAATGGCGGGCTTCACGTTCTGTGCTTGCACGCCGAACGTGGCACAGGCAAGTGTCAGGGTAAGAAATATCTTCTTCATTTCTATTATTTTATTAGTTGTTATTCTGTTTTAGCGCTAATAGCGCGACAAAGTTACTAAAAGTCGAGAGCAGAACAAAAGATTTTAATCTTTTTATGCCGAGACTAAGTAACTTAGCCATTTTGATGGCAAAGTTACAAAAAAAGCTTGTAAAAGCGAAGCAATTTGGAAAGATTAACGCAGATTGCTCGTAAATAAAAGGCAAGACGGGGAATAATGAGGAATCAAAGGACGAAGGGAAAAGGCAACTTGATGCGGATTGGTGCAAGTGTTAGGTCTCTAAATCGTAACCCGCTTGGGCCAACTCTGACAGTTAAACTTTTCTAATTTCGAGGGTACGGAAAAGGCAGAATGACGCAATTCAAACTGACAGGTTTTCGCGAATTGCCGAAAAAGTATCTCAAAAAATGGTATTATATTTGCAGCCTGAAATTAAAAAAGGAATTAGAAATGAGATCAACTTTCAAGATTTTGTTCTACGCGAACAAGGGTAAGAGACGTACTAAAACCAAGCGATTAAGGGGAACGGAAAAGACGAAATATGAGAATTGGATTCCAATGCAGAAAAAGAGCAGCAACGGACAAGCAACAGTCAGGCATGTCTAATCCAGGCAGAACAGCCAAGAGAAGATACTCGTTCTGACCGACAAGAGCATAATGAGCCGTCAATAGGAATACCGTCTTTGGGATTGTTCGACACTACGAATCCCGTCTATGACCCTGCCGAGGAAGAGTTCAGAAGACAGATGCAGAAGAAGAAAAAGTGACGTGGACCGAAACTATAAAGGAAGTGGGCACTCTACGGGAAAATTGGATAAACAGGGGAGCGTAACTGGCACATGATTTCCAGAAGTCGTTCAGCACTACCATTGCGAAATTTGAGTGGTAGCGTCTTAATTTGCTCTTCAGTGATGAAAAAGGAGAACCCTTGTAGTCGGGTGAAAAGATCTTCATACTTGTGTTTCACATGGGTCTCCATCCTTGCGAACAACGCATCTCTATCTCCATCAACAAAATGCATATACAAAGCATCACCTCGCATAGGCGAATGTGGCGCAAAAGCAGTT
>CAJOFA010000034.1:39439-39769 GCA_905233985.1 uncultured Prevotella sp. | reverse complement strand
GTCTCTACCGCCTCGCTGACCTCGATGCCCGCATGGCCGAGACGATGGCCGAGTATGATGCCATCGAGGACGCGCCGACCACTGTCCGTGCCGTCAGCCAGCCCATCTCCCCATCAGCCACCATCTACAATCTGCAAGGCCAGCGTCTCGACACCCCACAGCGCGGCGTGAACATCGTCGGGGAAGCGAAAAGCATTGTGAAATAAAGGAATGAAACTTATAAATTGAGGGAGACTTCTGAAGTTCTGTCAGAACAAGGTTATATTAGGTTAGTAGTATTTTGAGAAGGTAAATAGTATTGTTAGTAAGGTAATGCCCCGCCACATCGCT
>CAJOFA010000034.1:0-39355 GCA_905233985.1 uncultured Prevotella sp. | reverse complement strand
TTAAATCTACTCCCTTATTTTCTACATTTCCCAACCCCAAATCCACTTTTCTACCGTTTAACGTATAAGTTATTGATTATCAGTATTTAATATATACGATGGTTGTAGCTGTTTGGAATATGTATACATTCCTAACAGCGTGACGAGTATTGGTCTTCGTGCTTTCTCTGGTTGTACTGGTCTAACGTCAATAACTATTCCCAATAGTGTAACAACCATAGGTGAATATGCGTTCGGGAATTGCGGCTACCTTGAATCAATTTATGTTCCCATTAATAAATTTGATGAATGGTTTGGAAGTTCCATTACAGATAACAAAACTAGTCTTGCTATCAAATTAACAACAAATTCTGCTGGGTCAGCGAAGTACTCAACCTTTTATTATGCTTCAACTTTGGGTTCAAAGCCTAGATTTAGAGCAGATAGCAATACGACAGTATATAAAGCGAAACAAAAAGATGCATCAACGCTGACACTGACATCTATTAGTGATAGGAGTTTTCCTGACGCAACAGGCGTGGTGCTGAAATCTACGAGTAACGAAATAGTGTTACACTATACAGACTACCCCCTTGTCGGTGACTTCTCGGATAATATCTTGGAGGGAACGAACGAGGACATGGCAGTAGGCTCGGACACATACTATGTTCTCGGACTGAGCGGTGGCAACATCGGCTTTTATGAGTTCACTGGCACGACACTCGCAGCTCACAAGGCATATATCCCTGAAACAAGTATTGTTGGTCTCACATCGCGTGGTCTCACCATGGAAGAGGAAAACGAAACGACTTCATTAAGTGAAGAATTAAGAATGAAAAGTGAGGATTCTGCTGCCGCTACGGAGTGGTACACCCTCGATGGCCGCCGTGTGGATAATCCCACCAAAGGCATCTATATCAGGAATGGAAAGAAAGTCATCATAAAATAAAAGAAAAGCGTTATGAAGAAACAATATATGAGGCCTCAGATAGAGGTTATGAAGGTAGATAATATCCGTCTGCTTAGCGGTTCGGACATAAAGTTAGGCGGTGGCAGCACCAACCAGCAGTTCTCACGCGAAGTCTATTGGGATGAAGAAGAATAGTTTTTATATCTCTCCTTAGATTCCCTTATCCCCTACAAACACGCCAAGCGGCAGGCTTCGTTTAGAAACCTGCCTTTTTTCTTGGTTGTTTCCTCACTTATTCGTACTTTGACCTTCGGTCGAAAGTGAAATGCACCTCGAAAAAACTCAAATAATCCTTGATTTATTTGGTTTTTCGCTCAGTTATTTGTACCTTTGAACTTTCAGCTCTTAGGCAGGCTGCACCTCGAAAATGAAAATAATTCATAATTTATTTTGCATTTTGCTCGGTTTGCACTACCTTTGCCATATGGAGAACAATCATCATCGTATGGATCGTAGGAGCAGGCATAAGCGATATGGCTTGCCTGGGACTTATCATATAACAATAAAGGCAAATGAGGCCTACAGGATGCTGCTGGGCAGGGTAGGAGGGGAGCAGAGCCTGTGTCTTGCGGTTTACCAGGGAAAACGGCGCAAATCTTTGCACAGACGAACGATGTTTGTGCAAAGTTTTTGGTTGCTAACAGTTGATTTTCAATGAAAAAGCAAAAAAATCATAATTACTAATTCATGTTTCATAATTATTTCGTACCTTTGCACCCCAAATGAGCAAGTTGGAGACGTATCAGATTGACCTGAAGGGGCTGAAAGAGGACTTGACGGTTCTTGAGTATGACTTGGACGATGATTTCTTTGCGGCTCTTGACGGTGCTGAACTGGAGCATGGAGCATTGCACGTGTCGGTGTCTATACGCAAGACTTCCGGCTTATTTGAACTCCTGTTCTCTACGGAAGGGATCGTCACTGTCACTTGTGACCTTTGTCTGGACGACATGCAGCAGCCCATTGACACGGAGAACCGGTTGTTGGTGAAGCTGGGTGACGAGACAGACACTGAGAACGACGAGCTCATCACAGTGTCGGAGGACAGTGGAGTCCTTGACCTGTCGTGGTTCATCTATGAATTCATAGCACTGGCCATTCCCATCAAGCATGTGCATGCACCTGGAAAATGCAACCATGCGATGACACAAAAACTCGAAGAGTTGTCAGCTGCCCGAAGCAGTGATGAGGCCAAGGAAATGGATCCCAGATGGAGCGCATTGGCAAAATTAGACATTAAAGATTAAACATTAAAAATTTATAGAATTATGGCACATCCAAAAAGAAGACAGTCAAACACTCGTACCGCAAAGCGTCGTACTCACGACAAGGCAGTAGCTCCCACACTGGCAGTATGCCCTAACTGTGGCGCTTATTATGTTTACCACACAGTATGTCCTACTTGTGGTTACTATCGCGGTAAAGTAGCCATCGTAAAAGACGAGGTTGCTGAATAAACAGGAATAGATGGAGAAGATTAATGCGATCATCACTGGCGTTGGCGGCTACGTGCCCGACTATGTCCTCAACAATGAGGAACTGTCGCGCATGGTGGACACCAACGATGAGTGGATAATGACGCGCGTCGGCATCAAGGAGCGTCGTATTCTGACCGAGGAAGGTCTCGGCACGAGCTATATGGCGCGTAAGGCAGCCAAGCAGCTGATGCAGAAGACCGGTACGGATCCCGACACCATTGATGCCATCATCGTTGCTACTTCAACGGCAGACTATAAGTTCCCTTCAACAGCCAGCATCGTGTTAGGCAAGCTCGGACTGAAGAACGCTTTTGCTTTCGACTTCTGGGCTGCTTGCTGTGGTTTTCTCTATTCACTCGATGTAGCTGCGTCGATGATTCAGAGTGGTCGCTTCAAAAAGATTATTGTCATTGGTGCCGACAAAATGTCATCGGTGACAGACTACAAAGACCGCGCTACCTGCCCACTTTTCGGTGACGGTGCAGCAGCTGTCCTGTTGGAAGGTACGATGGAGGAGAACATCGGTGTGATGGACTCACACTTCCGTGCTGACGGCAAGGGACTTCCGTTCCTGCACCTGAAAGCCGGAGGCTCCGTTTGCCCGCCCAGCCACTTCACGGTGGACCATCGCCTACACTTCCTCTATCAAGAGGGACGCACCGTGTTCCGCTATGCGGTGACGAACATGAGCGATGACTGCGCACTCATTGCCGAGCGTAACGGCCTCAACAAGGACAACATCCAGTGGATCGTTCCCCATCAGGCAAACATGCGCATCATCGAAGCTGTGGCCAAGCGCTTAGAGGTTTCCATGAATCAGGTGATGGTGAACATCGAACACTTCGGCAACACCAGTGCCGCCACTATTCCGTTGGCACTCTGGGAGAACGAACAACTGCTGAAGAAAGGCGATAACTTAATTCTCACAGCTTTCGGAGCCGGCTTCGTACATGGCGCAAGCTATCTCAAGTGGGCATACGATGGCGCTGCTAAATGAACTACGAGTAATGTAATGAGTATTAGCAATGTCTCATAAAGCAGGATTCGTCAATATCGTTGGTAATCCCAATGTAGGTAAAAGTACGCTCATGAACCAGTTGGTTGGTGAGCGTATTTCAATAGCGACGTTTAAGGCACAGACGACGCGCCACCGCATCATGGGTATTGTAAACACCCCCGAGATGCAGATTGTGTTCAGCGACACGCCAGGCGTGCTGAAGCCCAACTACAAGTTGCAGGAGTCCATGCTGGCCTTCTCGGAGTCCGCATTACAGGATGCCGACGTGCTGCTCTACGTTACCGATGTCGTGGAGAACCCTTCCTGGAGAAAGTGCAGAAGATGACGATTCCTGTCATCCTGCTCATCAACAAGATTGATGAACTGGCAAACGAAACTAGTACGACTAGTCAGACTAGATTAACTAGTATCGTCGACAAATGGCATGAGCTGTTGCCCAACGCAGAGATTCTGCCCATCTCAGCCAAGAACAAGTTTGGGGTGGATATACTGCTGAAGCGTATTCAGGAGCTGTTGCCCGAGAGTCCAGCCTATTTTGACAAGGACCAGCTGACGGACAAGCCCGCGCGGTTCTTTGTTTCGGAGATTATCCGTGAGAAGATTCTGCTCTACTATGACAAGGAGATACCCTACGCCGTGGAGGTGCGCGTGGAGCGTTTCAAGGAGACGGAGAAGAACATCCATATCAACGCCATCATCTATGTGGAGCGTGAATCGCAGAAGGGCATCATCATCGGGCACCAAGGTGTGGCATTGAAGAAGGTGAGCACCGAGGCTCGCAAAGCCTTGGAGAAGTTCTTCGGCAAGAGCGTCTATATAGAGACCTTCGTCAAGGTGGACAAGGACTGGCGCTCGTCACAGAAAGAATTAGATTCCTTCGGATATAATCCAGATTAAACAATTAATAAACCAAAATTGCCTATGAAAAAGAAATTATTTCTTGTCATGAGCCTGCTCTTAGCATGCTTAACACAAGGTCTGGCAGCCTCTGCCGAGGAGTGGAAGCCTGTAAGTAGCGAAAAGGCCGTAGCCTTCGTGGAAAGCTTTTATTCCAAGATGTCCCTCAAGGACGGTACGTGGAACGACGCTACACTGGAGCAGTATCTGGCACCTTCCGTGCTGAATGTTCTTGTCGAAGCTGCATCAGATTCGGAAAAGAAATACGCCTCGTGGCTATTGTCATGTACTGACGAAAACGGAATGATCCTGCCATCCACCACCAAGACACAGAAGGCTGTTGCCACTGACGATGGTCGTGTGGAGAAGGAGCTGACCGTGTTTTATTGGGGTGATAGCGGGATTCTCAGTTCACAGAAGCTTTACTTTACCGTCAGAGACAACAACGGTCAACTGAAGATTACTCAGGTTGACAATATGAACGGAGATGCAGTAGCTGATGTTTTTATACAGCTGGAAACCCGTGAAGAATTACGCGAACAGCAGGCTGAGACGGACATCGAGGGAGATGACCCACTTTTGAAGTCTGTAGGAAAAATCGGTCCCTATGCCGTTACCTTCTTCAGAAACCCTGCCGACATGGGCGTAGGTGACGAGGTGGGTTACTATTATTATAATGACCGTCCCAACTCGGTGTTCAAGCTGATCTTGGTAAAGAACGAGGCCATCAATGCGAAGGGTTCCATGCATGTGATACTCAAGGAATATTCACCTAAGGGCAAGCATACCGGCACGTTCGACGGACAGTATGAGTGTCGTGGCGGCGGTTATGTGGGCACCTTCACAAATTCAAAAGGCAAGAAGTTCAAATTTGAACTCATGGAGCAATACTAATAATATTAATGGGAAACTTAGTAGCGATAGTAGGACGCCCGAACGTGGGTAAGTCCACTTTATTCAATAGATTGACAAACTCCCGTCGTGCCATTGTGAGCGATGAGGCCGGTACCACACGTGACCGTCAGTACGGTAAGTGTGAATGGAACGGTCGTGAGTTCTCCGTGGTTGACACGGGAGGCTGGGTGGTCAATAGTGACGATATCTTTGAGGAGGAAATACGCAAACAGGTTATTGTGGCTACTGAAGAAGCCGACCTCGTGCTGTTCCTCGTTGACATCAAGAACGGTCTGACAGACTGGGACGAGGACGTGGCACAGATTCTGCGACGCTCGAAGCTGCCTGTGGTCTTAGTAGCTAACAAAGCTGATGACGGCAAAAACCTCTATGACCAGTACGAGTTCTATAAGCTCGGCCTGGGTGATCCGTACTGTATCAGTGCTGCCACGGGTTCCGGAACGGGTGACCTGTTGGACTATGTGGTGTCGAAGCTATCGACTGATTCTGCAGAAGACATTGACGACGAGACGCCACGCTTTGCTGTCGTGGGACGTCCCAACGCAGGAAAGTCGAGCATCATTAACGCCTTCATCGGTGAAGACCGTAACATCGTGACCGAGATTGCAGGTACCACACGCGACAGCATCTACACGAAATACGACAAGTTCGGCTTCGATTTCTATCTGGTTGATACCGCGGGCATTCGTCGCAAGAACAAGGTAACGGAGGACTTGGAGTTCTACAGCGTTATGCGCAGCATCCGTGCCATCGAGAACAGCGATGTGTGCATCCTGATGATTGATGCCACTCGCGGCATTGAGGCACAAGATATGAACATCTTTCAGCTCATCCAGAAGAATAACAAGTCGCTGGTAGTCGTGGTGAATAAGTGGGACCTTGTCAAGGACAAGTCGCAGATTGCCATCAAAACCTTTGAGAATGCCATCCGCGAGCGTATGGCTCCGTTTGTCGACTTCCCCATCATCTTCGCTTCTGCAGTCACGAAGCAGCGCATCTTCAAGGTATTGGAAACGGCGAAAGAGGTATTCTTGAACCGCAAGCGTAAGATTGGTACGTCGAAGCTCAATGAGGTGATGCTGCCCATCATCGAGATGACACCGCCACCCAGCATCAAGGGTAAGTATATCAAGATCAAGTATATCTCGCAGGTGCCCGATACGCAGATACCTACCTTCGTGTTCTATGCAAACCTGCCGCAGTATGTGAAGGAGCCCTACAAGCGTTTCCTGGAGAACAAGCTGCGTGAGAACTGGACGCTGACGGGAACACCCATCAACGTGTTTGTCAGACAGAAATAGCTTAAAATGAAGAATTAAGAATGAAGAATGAAGAATTTGTTGCCGCCCTGCTATGGCGGATAAAGAGTCAAAAGGGAATGATGGGCATTCTGTGCGTAGCATTCTTCATTCTTCATTCTTCATTCTTCATTTCATGCAGTGGTATCACTCCCGAGGAGCAGGCTTCGTTGGCAGCCAAGGGCTACTATGAGCATCTGGTAGAAGGCGAATGGGATGCCTATATGGAAGGTGTGAGCGGTACTGAGGGTGCATCAGCTGACTATGTAGAACAACTACGCAGCGCTGCCAAGCAGTATATGGTTCGTCTGAACCAACTGCATCAGGGGGTTCAAAGTGTTGAGGTTGTATCTGCACGGACCGATTCCACGTTACATTGTACACAAGTGTTTCTCGTACTGAACTTCGGTGATGCCACGCATGAGGAGATTTGTGTGCCGATGGTTGAGGACAATGGTCGCTGGCGGATGAAATAAAATCCTGAAAAGAAGTTTTCGAGGCTGTAAGGTATAGAAACAAAAATCGGATTGACTCCGTTTGAATCAATCCGATTTAGGCTGTGCGGTAATTGTAAAGTCTTGCTATGTTCAGGCAATACTCTTTATAAGCCTCACTCATCATCCATTTGTTAATCCATTTCTTAAACATCTTTTTACCTTTCTTTTTAGTTTAATTGTTATCCTAAGAATCTTTTTCTGTCCTCCTCTCACAGGAGGTATATTATCCTAATTGCACTGCAAAGGTACGACGATTTCACATCAAAAGCAAGGGAAAAAGCAAATTGTTTGCGTTAACAGCGAAGATTTTGACCTGCGTCAAAGGTTTGATATTTGTCAATCAAACGGTATTTTCACTCTTCACCTTCATGCCTCAACACGGCACTACGCATGTTCTTCAGCAGGTCGCTGGCGAAGATAAAGTCGGTAAGTCGCTGGTTCTTGGAGTGCATGATATCACTTGAGACACCCTGCCACTCTTTCTCTCCTTCGTAGATGAAGATGATGTTCTCACCAATACCCATCACGGAGTTCATGTCGTGCGTATTGATGATAGTGGTCATGTTATACTCCTTGGTGATACTGTGCAACAGTTCGTCGATGACGAGCGATGTCTTGGGGTCCAGTCCGGAGTTCGGTTCGTCACAAAAGAGGTACTTCGGATTCATGGAGATGGCACGGGCAATGGCAACACGCTTCTGCATACCACCGCTGATCTCACCAGGGTATTTCTCTTCGGCACCATTCAGGTTGACACGGTCGAGACATTCCTTGGCACGGTGAGTACGTTCACGCAACGTCATGGGGGCAAACATATCGAGTGGGAACATCACGTTCTCCAATACAGTCATGGAATCAAACAAAGCTGCTGACTGGAAAATCATGCCCATCTCCCGGCGCATATAGACCTGCTCCTTCTTCGACATCTGAACGAAGTCACGTCCGTCATATAGCACCTGCCCACTTGTCGGCGTCAGCAGACCCACGAGGTTCTTCATCAGCACCGTCTTACCGCTACCACTCTGACCGATGATGAGGTTCGTCTTGCCGTTCTCGAACGTGGTGTTGATATTCTTCAGCACATCCTTATCCTCAAATGACTTGTATAGGTTCTTGACTTCAATCATGACAGCAGATGCGTTAGGAATACGTCACTACAAAGAATCAGCACGCTCGACGACACGACGGCATCAGTAGAAGCCTTACCGACATTCACCGAACCACCTTCAACGGTATAGCCGAAGTAGGCCGGCACACTGGATATGATGAACGCGAAGAAGGTACTCTTGATGATACTCATCCACACGAACCACGGCACAAAGGCATGTTGTAGTCCGAGAGTCAGGTCGTCAGGTGGTAGAATATGTCCGATATACGCTGTGGCATAGGCACCTAAGATACCCGTACCTGAAGAGAAAATGACAAGCAGCGGCATGATAGTCATCATACCCAGGATCTTCGGCAGGATGAGGAAGCTGGCGGAGTTGACACCCATGATTTCGAGGGCGTCAATCTGCTGGGTCACACGCATGGTACCTATCTCCGACGCGATGTTTGAACCTACCTTACCAGCAAGAATCAGACACATGATGCTTGACGAGAACTCCAGCAGCATAATCTCACGGGTAGTGTAACCTGTCACCCAGCGCGGCATCCATGGCGACTGGATGTTCAGCTTCATCTGGATACAGATGACGGCACCTATGAAAAACGAGATGAGCAGCACAATGCCAATGGAGTTGACACCCAACTGGGCCATCTCCTTCACGTACTCCTTCAGGAACATACGCAGACGTTCAGGACGTGAAAATGTGCGTCCCATCAGCATCAAATAACGCCCGAAGGTGTTAAGCCAATTCAGTATCAACATGCTTGTTTCTTTAAAAATTGCCTCAAAGGTACGAAAAAAAGTGAAAATTGAGCCATTGCACTGAAATATTTTAATTTTTCATCTTGATTATTTAATCTTTTTTGTATCTTTACCCCCTGAAAACTGCATGTATTGCAAAAAGTCATAACCTAAAACACCTTTATTACAATGAAGAAAACAGCTATTTGTTGCCTATTGGTACCCGTATTGGGACTGCTGATGTTCTCCCTGATGGGCTGTCATCCCAGACCTAAAGTGCTCATTCTTCCAGGTGAAACCTTTCAGGACCAGAAGGCCCGTGAGTTGTTGACACTGCTCAATTTACCCAGCGTCACATCGCGTGTCATTGTTGATACGCTTGGACTGCCTTGGAATGAACAGGACGTGTTGCCCTATGCTGCTACAGACTATGCCAACGGCTCAGGCTCAGGATACACCTTCTCCATTCAGAACGAGGGTACAGATTCCGCTTGCTGGATGGTTCATTATTATTCCACCGACAGTACAGCCATTCGCGACTTCCCCCTGCGTTCCTATGGCAACAGTATATATTATATTTACGGTGCTACCAAGCGCGACGAATGTGGCATCATCGTCTATGTCTATCCCTCACGTGACAGCATCGAGGTATCTGCTGGCACTGCTCCTAGGCGTTTCATTGCAGCAGGAGATTAAAGGTCTTTCATTAAGATATGAACTGCATCCGTGATATGAAAAGATGGTTGTGTGCGGTACTTGTCGCATTAGCAATCACTGTGTCGCTTCCTGCCGTGGCTGATGGCGGGCAACGTGATGTGTCCGGTGCTCAATGGGTTGATCCCATAGAGTATCTGGAGTTGAACAAGATGAAAAAAGATGACCTGGGAGAGGTTGCTATGGGATGGGGTAGCCAACGTTCGGCATACGACATCCAGAAAATCATCAAGGACAGGGGTGTTAAGGTTCTGGGAATGAAACTCAAGCCATACTTGGCAACAGGACATGATACTAATGTTGGCATCATCTATGATTTCCAAGAGAAATATTGGGAATGGGGGGTTCCCGTCGATGACGAGTCCTTCTGCATCTATATGGACGAGGGCATTAACAGAAACTATGACGTAAACTACTCATATGAAAGGAGCAACTTGCAAGCTTTGGGCTGGAAGTACAAATTGAATGTCCACAGCGTGATACAACTGAAAGACCTTCGCGTTGCTCAGACAAAGAAGGGCGTAGCGTTGTCCTATGCGATGGATTGCCCTATCAGTGCATCAGGAACATACGAAGATACAAAGATTATACGTGGAAGTTTAGACACAGATGTCACAAAGGTCACGCGTAACAATACATATAGCAAGCCGGCAGGTGTAACCGACGAATTGGCTTATTTCATCTATAACAAGGATATGCCGTTGCGGTTGATTGTCGGAGAAGAGCGTAAGAAAGAGACAGGAGAAAAGAATTTTGAGTGGACGGTCTGGCCTCATGCCTGCTTTATTGTGGAAGAAATCTTAGTGGAGGATGAAGGCGGTGCTTTCGTGCTTTCGAACTATATGGGTGCCCTCTTGACATGGCTCACGGGACAGGGCGACCCGTTAGGACTGGGAGAACACTCCGGACCGTTGGAGGCAGCAGTCATCAGCGTTATTGGCATCGTGGCCTCCATTCTGCTCAGCAGCGGTATAGCCAGCATGTCAGGCGGCACGGGAGCAACCATCGCTGCAGGATTGACCGAAGCCCTCTTAGGAAGTGCTTCTGGTGGTACGCCACCACCACCCATGCCTGACACGCCACAGTTAGACGGACAGGATCCTAAGCGAAAGGAAGAGGAGGACGAGGGGACACCGCCTGATGTTCCGCAAGAGCCAGAGCCCGTAGATCCCAACAAGTTCAATCCGCAAGACTATCCCTACGGCAATCAGTACCTCACGCAGCAACCCGATGGCGACATCGTGATGAAGAGTCCTGTGACGGGCAAGGATGTTCACTACTATTCGAACGGTGACGGCACGTGGTTCACTGATAGCGGCATGACCTACAATGCAGATGACATTGGTGAACGCTTGCGCTATGAGGCAGAGAACAGTGGTGTGCTGCGTCAGGATGCAGAGACGGCAGCTCGCAATGTCGCAGAGCAGCACGCAGCATGGGAAGCACAGAACCAGCGTGACCTAGAGCGTGGTTACTCCGACGAACAGAAGGCCTATCATGACTGGAAGCAGGCACAGGCCGATGCCGAGAAGAAGCAGCAGTATTTGGAAAAATTGGCAGACAAATACCATGTAGCAGCTACAGAGAAAGCCGTCAAGGAAGCCGCCAAGTTCGAACAGACCATGAACATAATTGACGCCGAAGTTTATAACGACTTAGCAGAACGGTGGGATAATCGTATAGAGATATGTAAGAAAATTGACAAGACCTGCGAGGTGACCGTGAACCTCATGAGTAGCGTCGTTCCTGGCGGCGGCGCGGTGAAGAACGCCTACACCTTTGCCAAGGCCAGTCTGGTAGCCACCAGCGAGGCCATCGCCGAAGGCAAGGATTTTAAGGAAGGCGCATTGCACGTTTTGGTGGGTATGGGGAACGGCGCACTCGGTGTCATTCAGAACGAAGCCGGTAACCTGACGGAGAAAACAAAATATGCCTTGGTGAAAGAATGGGGTATCAACGTGATGACCGAAGACCTCAAGGAATGCATGAACGCCATTGCTGAGGGGAAAAGCATGGATGAGATTTCTGACACCATCATAAAGACGACAGGCAAGAAGACGGTGGACTTCGGCATCGGCAAGCTCATCAGTGGTGGCATGAGTAAGCTGAAGCAAACAGTAAATGCTTCATTGGACCCCAACGACGTGGACGTGGATAAGTTCTATTTCAAAGAAAGTACGGCCAAAACGATTGACAAGTGGTTGTTCAAGGAAGGAAACTTTAACAAGTCATTCAAAGACTACAACCTCACCACTGGACTCAAGATCGACCTCAAGCCTACGACCTTCTCTGTAAGTGGTTCGACAAAAGAAGGCAGCAATCTCGTAGAAGCGGCTATTGGCGAGGTCATCGGCTGGAGCGACTCGAAAGGATACACCAATACGTCTGGCTGGGGCGGCGACCTAGCGTTGTGGGGTAAGGAGAAACTTGTCGATGGAGCCGCCAACGTGGTGTACGGTGCCGAAAAGGTGGCCGAAGTTCTCCCTCTCCCGAGTGATGTCATCAGGCAGGCTGATGGTAGCATGATGGAGAATGCCAGCGAAATCAAAGACTATGTGGACAGCATCACCGCGTTCCAAGATATGGCAGCAGTCTATAGGCATAAATATTAAAGATATGAGAGGAAAAAGAATACAGATGAAACGAATGGTTTGTGCGGCGATAGTCGCATGGGCTATGTGTATGGCGCTGCCTGCTGTGGCCGAAGACGGTGATGGCGGACAGCTAAACAATGAACCCGGAACGAAATGGGTAGATCCTGTGGAATTCTTCAACTTGCAGGGCATCAATCGCACAGATTTTCAACGTGCATACGATCAAGGTGACATAGACTTCAACAAGGTGTTGAAGGAGAGTGGTGCGAAAGTTCTCGGACTGCGACTGAAACCGATTGCCGGAGCAGCATGGATAGAGAAATATATTCGTATCACTGCGCTGCAGGGAGAATTTATTTCGGGTAAGGTGAATTACCAAAAACATTATGGTGTTGAAGGTGCACCCATCCATGAAGCGGCCTTCTGCGTTTATACCCATGAGTCGGTTAGTCGCAGCTATTCGTTTGAGTACACTTGGCAATCTGTTATTGGCACAAAAGAGCCGAAGACAAACCATGTCACATCGCATGTAACGATAAGCATTAACGGACTGCAACTCGTCCCGACGGAAAGCGGCATAGGATTCAGCTATGCCATGAACACAAAGATGAGGGATGTTGGCGCAGGTGGTAAATATTATCACAGCTCTGGTATGTGGGATTCGGATGGCATCATGGAATATAATATGAGCAAGCCCGCAGGCGTTAACGGCAAGTTTGGAAAGTTTATTTATTTCAAGGGGGCGCGAGACCTACTTGTCATGCTAAGTTCAAATGCTGCTGGAGTGAGCACAAAATTCCTGACTGACGAAGAAAATGCTGCGCTGAGTAACAATGCTTGGCCACGTGTCTTTTTCATTGTCGAGGAAATCATGATTAGCGACGACACAGCACCTCTGGTCACAGAGGAGGACCGCGTAGAGATGATCAACTACATGGACGACCTTGTCACGTGGTTGAAGGGTGAGGGTGACCCGTTGGGACTGGGTGAACACTCCTCGGCGTTGGAGTCGGCAGTCATCAATACCATTGGTGTCGTAGCATCCATCCTGATTGGCAATGGTGTTGCCAGCGTGGTGGGTGGTTCGGGTGCCAGCATTGCCAGTGGACTGACCGAGGCCATCTTAGGTGGTGCATCTGGGGGAACACCGCCTCCTGTTCCTGACACGCCAGATATGAATGGACTGGAACCCAAACGAAAAGAAGAGGAAGAAGAGGACGAGGTAACACCTGTACCGCCCACGGAACCGGAACCCGTTGACCCCAACAAGTTCAATCCGAAGGACTATCCCTACGGCGACCAGTTCTTACACCAACAGGCTGACGGTGACATCGTGATGAAGAGTCCCGTGACAGGCAAAGACGTTCACTACTATTCGAACGGTGACGGCACTTGGTCGAGTGACAGTGGCTGTACCTATAATGCCGACGACATTGCTGAGCGTCTGCGTTTCGAGGCAGAGAACAGCGGTGTGCTTCGTCAGGATGCTGAGACGGCAGCCCGCAACGTCGCAGAGCAACACGCCCAATGGGAAGCACAGAACCAGCGTGACCTCGAACGTGGTTACTCCGACGAGCAGAAGGCGTATCAGGACTGGAAGCAGGCTCAGGCCGATGCTGAGAAGAAGCAGGAAAATTTGGAGAAGTTAGCAGAGAAATACCACACCGCAGCTAACGAGGATGCCATCAGGAAGGCGATGAAGTATGAGCAGATTATGAGGGAGTTGGACCAGAATATCGCTCACGAACAAGCAAAGGCATGGGACGACAGTGTCAAATACTTGGAGACCGTCGATAAGACCTGTGAGGTTGGCGTTAACCTCATGTCTGGTTGTGTGCCTGGCGGTGCTGCGGTGAAGAATGCCTACACCTTTGCCAAGTCCACCCTCGTAGCCACCAGCGAGGCCATTGCTGAGGGAAAGTCGATGGGTGAGGGCGCTGCACATGTCTTGGTGGGCATGGGAAATGGCGCACTCGGTGTCATTCAGAACGAGGCTGGTAACATCGCACAGGCCAAGGGCGGCGGTTGGATGATGGAATACGGCATCACTGTTGGCACTCAGGTTGCCAGTGATGCTGCCACGGAGTATTATGAATCGGGCGATGCTGCTAAGGCATTCTATAAAGGTGTCAACTCCATAGGAAGCAAAACGGCTGAGTTTGGTGCCAGTAAGGCCATCAGCGGTGTTTTGGGATTCGTGAAAGACTCTGCTGCACAGACGCTTGACCCGAGTTCGGCAACGTTTGAGACAGACACGGGCTTCCGCTTTAGCGAGAAGACGGCGAAGACCATAGACAAGATATTCAACCAGAAGTGGAATACGGAACTGAAGACCAATATCGGCATCAAAGGCACAAACATTGATGTGGATGATGCTTTAGGAACGTTCAAATTCACAAGCACGTCTAATGTCACCTTCGGTGGCCAGATTGACGGCGGTGCATTGATAGAAGGCGGCATCAATGAGCTTTTGGGGCAGAACGATGCCTACGACCCTGCAGGTAACCTTACCGAAGGACTGACCAAGGACGTGGTGGACTTCGCCGAGGAAATCAAAAAGTTCTCGAATACTGCTGCGAAGTTCCGCCGAAAAGGATGATATACAAAAAAGAATACAAAATATAAAGAAAATACCGACATGGAACAAACCAATCAAACAAACAATGAAGCATTGAAAGTGCGCCCGTTGGGACACTATAAGTTGCTGACGCAGGCATTGGCTGTTAGCATGACGCGTTGCTGGGTGTGGCGCGAGACCGCTCAAGGTGTGCCTTACACTTTGAAGGAACTCTTTGAGTTTGCCAAGAAAGTCGATGCAGAGCAGCCGCTAAGCGGGCATCAGTTCTATATGGTGTCACGTGAGGGAGCCATCGGGCTTAGTCCTGGACTGGAGTGGATGACAAAGTGGATGTTCATTCCTATGGAGCCAGGCAAGGAACGTGACTTCCTGGTGCGTAAGATGCGCGAGGAACTGCAGACAGAACGTGCCGTTCAGGATGCTGTGGAGCAAGCTGTGCAGCAGGGATTGGCAGCAGAAAAAGCAGCCAAGTCTGCACCACAAGCCCCTGTCGTTCCACCAATTGCACCAGTACCACCGGTGCCCCCTGCAGCAACAGAAATGGATGATGACGACGAGACGGTTGTAGCGGAATCTGTGGTTGTTACACCGCAGCCAACGCCTCAGCCAGCACCACAGCCTGTTGTGGTGGAAGACGATGACGACGATGCTACAGTTGTGGCAGAGGTCGTTCGTTCCATTCCGACAGCTGAGGCACCAAAGATGGCATTGAAGTTCTGTCCGTTCTGTGGTGCCCAGCTCATCCCCAACAGCAGCTTCTGCGGTAATTGTGGTAAAAGTATCAATATCAAATAAGGGAGGACGAAACATGGAAAACGAAAGAATAGGCGTAGGCCAGTATTTAAAGAATGCATGGAAACAAGGGCTGCAGGTGTTCAAGCACCCGTTGAAGCTGCTGCCCACTGTGGTCATAGGTATTGTGTGGATTGTTATTGGTATCCTGTCGTCCATGTGGAAACCCTTCCCGTGGCCATTGCAGATTGCCAGCTTCCTCTCGTATGCCGAGGGTGGACTGTTTGGTGGTGTACTCGGTGCTGTGGGTGGCATAGCCGGAAAGGTGGTGATGGCTGTGTTCATCAATAGCGCCATCCTGCCACTATTTGAGAAGAAATTACCCTTCGTGGGTGTAGCAGGCGGCATCAAGGGCATGTTCACCAGCATGTCAAAAGATACTGCACGTGGTATAGCCCCGTTGCTGAAGGGCTTGGGTTTTGCTTTGCTCATCTATACGTTCATGAATATCAACCAGAGTTGGGTAAACTCTATGGTGGGTATCGTGGCACTGGTATTGCTGTTGCAGAATATCGGCAACCAGGGCGGATTCCTGTTTGGACTGCTGTTCTCGATAGCCAACTCGTTGTCTAAGGGACGTGTGCCGAAGTACATTAACATCACGCGCTTCCTAACGGGTATGACGGTAGGATTCACGCTTGCCGTCGGACTCAGTCTCATTGGACTGCATTGGTGCTTCTGGCTTGCCCTGTTCTTCCTCTTCTGGGGATTCATTATTGGGCTGATTATCAAGGATAAGCCGCAGCCTGTAGCTCCGGCATCGTCGCAGCAAACTCCGCCGACACCTCCTGCTATACCCAACCGATAGTAATAAAGATAATAGAAAAACAGAAAATAATATGGAAACAATGAACGAAAAAGATAAACAGAACCATGAATATGCCGAGGAAGGATTCTGGACTGGACATTATCATTATCTATTGCAGGCGTTAGCCATAGCCACCAATCGTTGCCAGGTGTGGCGTTTGGTTGAGACAGGTGATGTTTACACGCTCAACGAAATCTTCGAGTTTGCCAAGGCATGGGACGCGGAGCATGAATTGAAGAAAGGACAATTCTATATGGTGACTATTGAAGGAGCCATCGGTATAAGTCCTGGCTTGGAGTATCTGACGAAGTGGATGTTCACGCCTATGGAACCAGGCAAGGAGCGCGACTTTCTGCTTCAGGAGCTACAGGAGAAGCTTGACCGTATGGCTGCTGAGGAGCAGGCAGAAAGAGCCCCCTCCGACTCCCCCCAAGGGGGAGAGAGGGGTAACCTTCCTCCTTCCACCCTCGACTTTGACGAAGAGGCCACAGTTGCTGCACCCCCACCCTTGCCTAAAGTCCCATAAGGCTTACACTCTTCAGCGCTTCCAGAAGCGTTCCGTGATATCCTCGAATGTACCGTCATCCTGCTTGCGGTACATTCTTTGATTGGTAGTGGGCTCCTTCAGCGGACCTAAGTGTCGGATGAAGGGGCCCACCTTGATGTAATCAAAATCCGTCTTACATACTTGCGACGGGATGCGCAGGCGTCCACTATACCATGCCACCTTGAATTCCGGGTATTCCTCATGGATATACTGTGCCAACTGGTTCACACCTTTCGGGTCACCGTCACCGCCCATAAAAGCGATGCAGGTGATGTCATTTCCATACTTTTCAATAAAGGAGTCAATGGCTTCGGCATTGAGCGGCAACCCGATGTCTTCCCACAGGTAGTGGCTGTGACAACCCGGACAACGACACGGGCAACCTGAAATATTGATTGCCAGTGTCGTCTCGTCGGGTATCTCCTGAAAAACAATGCCTGTGTTGACGTATTTCAGCATCTCTTATTCTGCGTGTGCATAGAATCGGCGTGCAGCCTCTTCCTGACGAGCTTGTGAGAAGTTGCTCACGCGTTTCAGATAGCCGATAATGCGCGTCATGTAGTCGATATTCTTCGAGTGGCAGTGCGGACACTCGTGCAGATAACGCTTGTCGATGGTGCCGCAGTCATTGCACACGGTGTTGGGGATGTTGAACGTGAAGTAATTACAGCCTTCCTTGGCGGCCACCTTCAGCAGGTGCAGGTACTGCTCCTTCGACAGGTGTTCATCCAGGTTCATGTGCAGGGCAGAGCCACCCGTCAGGTGCTCGATGTAAGGTGCTCCGTGCAGCTTGAACTTGTCAATAACTGACAGCGAGTCGTCCTCTACCACGTAGAAATATGAGTTGTAGCAGTCACGCGGCACGAAGTAACCGTCCTCACGGTCCCACTTGGCGTGCTTCACACCCACGTTCTCGGCAGGAATCATCTCACAGTTGAACATCACATCCTTCGAGCGATACTGCTTGTTGTACTTCTCAATCAGGCCGAGGATGCCCTGAACAAAGTGCAGGTAGTCGTCGTTAGGCGTAATCTTCAGGCCCATGAACTCGGCAGCCTCCACCAGTCCGTTGATACCGATGGTCAGATACTGACGTGAGATATTGATGTAACCTCCGTCAAACAGCGGCAGCATACCGTGCTGTTGCAACTCCTTCAGGTTCTCGTTGTAGGCCAGCTGCACCTTATGGCACAGGTCGATAATCTCACCGAGATAGACCAGATAGTCCAGTTTATGGTTCACGGCATACTGGATACAGCGGTTCAGGTTGATGGTGAGCACCGACTTCGATCCCGTGCTGACGCCACCGGCACCTAACGTGTAGCTAAAACCATTGTCCGTAATCTCGTTGCGCAAACGGCAACAACTTGAAAGCGAGTCGGCATTATTGCTCATGTAGGTGAAGAACGAATGACCCTCCGAATACATTTCTGCGGTGAACTCACCCCATTCCTTGTCCTTACACTCGCCATTCTCGTCAACGAGCAGTGCCATCGTCTCTACGGGGAAGGTCAGCAAGGTCTTCGTGCGCTCGTGGTTAAACCACTTCATAAAGCGCTTCTGCAGCCACGACAGACCGTCCCAGTCGGGCTTTGAGCCGTCGGGGAAATAGAAGTCACCGAAAATGCTCTCGAAATAATAGCGGTCATAGTAAGCCACATTCCAGAACACAGCCTGATAGTTGCGTGCACCTGTCGGCTGGTTCAGCGAATAGACAATCTGCTCGAAGTAGTCGGTGATGACCTTGTCCAGCGTGCGATGCTTCAGCGAGAGATCCACCACTTCGTCGGAACGCTTCCAGTAGTCCAGTCCGAACTCCTTACCGATAAAGTAGTTCATGTACATGAGGAACTCCGGCGTAGCACAGGCACCGCTCAACATCGAGCTGACCATGAACACCATATTCACGAAACCGCCGCAATAGCTCTTCAGGTTTGTCGGAGCTGTAGAGTTACCGCCTATCGACTGTGTACCGCTGATGAGCCAGGGATACATCGTGATGGAGGCGCAGTAGTTGGCAAGGCTCGTCTCGTCGTTCTTGTAGATGAAGTGGTGCGTCAGCTTGTCAATATACTCGTCGGCGAGCTGCTTGCCATACATCTTCTTGATGCGGTCGGTAAGCAGACGACGGTTCAGACGGATAAAGCTTGACTTCGGCAGCTCACCGATGAGCGTGGCAATGTTCTTATGCTCCACGTTGGCATTAGCGTCATACTTCGAGCCCGTAGCAGCATTCACCGACTCCACATAGTCGGAGAGGAATTGCAGACGCTGTAATGTCTCACGGTCTTCCGTGTGAGCCTGACGATAGAGCATGAACGACTTGGCCACCTTGTAGAAGCCCTCGCGCATCAGCGCCTCCTCCACTTGGTTCTGGATATCCTCCACCTTGATGTCGTCGTGGATGTCCAGATGGCTCAGAATCTTCGACAGTGTGCCGAGGTCTGTGGGCTGTTCAACACTCTCAAACGCCTTGACGATGGCGTTCATAATTTTGTCTAACGAGAAACGGTCTTTTGTGCCGTCACGTTTGGTAATGGTAAAATTTTTAATTTCCATTTTATGTTGTTGTATTACTTATATATTATATTTATAGTCTTTTCAATAGCTCGAGGTTCTCAGTTGAAATAGGCTCCTGTATGCACTTTTGCGCGATTTCGGACATCTTGCAGACCGTCGTCTGCCATCCGTTTTTCAGACGAAAAGTTTTCCGTTTTGGACAACTTTTTCATCTGTGTTCAGAAAAAAGTTTTCCGTTTTGGAAAACTCTAACCGGTTGCAAAGGTACAAAAATTATCCAAAACATAGAGCGTTTTTATGTAAGAATTTTCGAAAAATTTAGCAGTATTTTCGTTGCACAGACACCCAAAGTTGTGCAACTACAACCCTTAACTCCCTGACTTCCCGCAAGGAAAGTCCTATTTGATACACGAAATATTAATTGAAACGTTCAAAAAATAAATGAAAAAGTTTTCTGTTTGATGAAAAGTTGCTATCTTTGCAGAAAACAATTGCGTGTTATGAAAAAATATTTTTTTGTTTTGTCGGCTATATTGTTGATGGCAGGAACTGCCTCGGCACAGGTAATCAATACCACATCGGGAAGAATCAGCGGAACGGAACAGGAAGGCACAATGGCCTTTCTCGGCATTCCGTATGCCAAGGTGGAGCGTTTCATGCCGCCGAAACCTGTGGATAAATGGGACGGTGTGAGAGTCTGCGACCACTGGGGCCCACAGGCCATGCAGCAGACATGGGGCAGAACGCTGAACGAAGACGAGATGTCGGAAAACTGCTGTGTGCTGAATGTATGGACGACGGATGAAGGGTTACGGGCATCAGCCCCTCACCCCTCCACCCTCAAGCCTGTCATGGTGTGGCTGCATGGCGGCGGCTTCGACTCGGGCACTTCTGCTTGGGACCCCGGTATGCAGTTGGCCAAGAAGGACGTGGTGGTGGTCAGCGTGAACCATCGGCTGAACATCCTCGGTTTCCTCGACCTGTCTGCTGTCTCGGAGAAATACAGGTATTCGGGCAATGCGGGTATGCTGGACGTCGTACAGGCATTGGAATGGGTGCGTGACAACATCAATAACTTCGGCGGCGATCCGCAGAACGTGACCATCTTCGGTGAGTCGGGCGGTGGCGGTAAGGTGGGCACACTGATGTGTATGCCTGCAGCAAAGGGACTCTTCCACAAGGCCATCATCATGAGCGGCACCATTCTCAACGTGAACACGCACGAGATGACCCAGTCGCTGGGTAAGGCGGTGCTGAAGGAACTGGGCATCAGCGAGACGGAGGTGGAGCGCATCAAGGATGTGCCTTATCAGGAACTCTACGCTGCCGGACAGCGTGCTATGGCAGCCAGCATTGGAACACGCAAGCCAGGAACACCGATGATGTGGGGCTTCGGTCCCACCCCCGACGGGGAGTCGTTGTTCCAACAGCCTTTCCAGCCTGGTTTCTCGGCACTCTCGGCAGGGAAGCCCCTGATGATCGGCACCACGTTCAACGAGCTGCAGCGCCTGCACTATGACCGTGACATCACGTTAGACGAGGCACGCACAGAATTAGTCAAGACTTTCGGCGACGAGACCGATGCCTATATCACAGCCTTTGCCAAGGCATATCCCGACTATACACCGCAGGACCTGCTGAGCATCGACTGGCTGTTCCGGCCCAAGACCATCATCACGGCCGACGCCATCACGTCTTCTACGGACCTCCTCCCTTCACCATCCTCCCTTCACCCGTCACCTGTCTATATGTATATGTTCACGTGGCGCTCGCCCCTGAACAACGGCTCCATCCACGGACATGAGCTGAAGTTCTGTTTCAACACGCTGCAAAATGCCAAGAACGACCTGCCCCATCCCACTGACGAGGACCTGAGACTGGCAGACACCATGAGCAGCGTTTGGGCGCAGTTTGCCAAGACGGGCAACCCGCAAATAGCCTCGCTCCCTGCGTGGCATCCTTACACAGCAGAAAACGGTGAGTTAATGGTTTTCGGTCCCCGCTGTTACATCCGCAACAATCCTGACCGTGAGCTGGAAGCAATTATCAACCGCCACTGCTTCAAACAGTTGGACGAGTTCAATGCCCGTTAGATCATTAAAACTACAAATTGTATGGAGCTATATCTTGTCATCGCAATCATTGCCATCATCGTCATGGCAGTTTTGGGATATTTCATGGGCAACCGTGGAAAGAAAGAGTATGTGGATACCTTGAAGTCATCGTATGAGCAGCAGATTACTGAGTTGAAGTCATCCAACGAACACCAGATTGCTCAGCTGAAGTCATCGTATGAGCAGCAGCTCAAGCAGATGCGCGAAACCCACGACAACCAGATTGCCAACCTGAAGCAGATGAACGAGGAGCAGCTGAACAGTCAGCTGAACCTCATCAAGGAGCAGATGCAGACCACCTCTGAGAAGGTGCTGAAGATGCGCCAGAACGAGCTTGGCGAACAGAACAAGGAACAGGTGTCGAAGATTATCGACCCTCTGCAGAAGAGTCTGAAGGACATGCAGGAGGCTCTTGCCAGAAACAAGGAGCAGCAGGCAGAGGCACTCACACGGCTCGACGAGACCATCAAAATCAACATGGAGAAGAGTGCTGCCCTGGGCGAGACAGCTGACAGGCTGTCGCGTGCGCTCACTGGTAAGGTGAAGACACAGGGGAACTTCGGTGAGCTGAAACTCAAGCAGCTGCTCGAAGACCTCGAACTGAAGGAAGGAGAGCAGTTCGACACCCAGGAGACGCTGAAGGACAGCTTCGGCAAGCGGATGAAAGGCGACGATGAGAAAGGTCTCGTGCCTGACTTCATTCTCCACTTCCCCCATAACCGCCACGTCGTCGTTGACTCAAAGATGTCGCTGACAGACTACGAGCGCTATATGAACTGTGAAGACGATGCACCGGAGAAGAACGCCTACCTTCAAGCGCATATCGACAGCGTCAAGGCACAAGTGAAGCGTCTGGCCAGGAAAGACTACACCAAGTACCTGCCTGAAGGCTATAGCCGGCTGAACTTCGCCATCATGTACATCCCCATCGAGGGTGCCCTGAACCTGGCACTACTCAACGACTCCACACTCTGGCGCGAAGCCTACGACGAGGGTGTGCTGATTCTCGGACCGCAGACGATGTATATGAATCTCAGGGTGCTGGAGATGATGTGGACACAGGTGCGTCAACTCGAGAACCAGGAGGCCATGATGAAGGCAGCCAATACGGTGATTGACCGAGTGCAGGACTTCGGCATCCGCTTCGCCAGCGTAGAGAAGAACATAACCGAGACCGTCAACAGCATGCAGTCGCTGAAGATCTCCACAGCCGAAGGCGGCAAGAGCATCATCACGGCAGCACGTGCCCTGCTGAAGGCCGGTGCCAGCGAGAACAAGAAGAAAAAGTCCCTCGCCGACATGGACGACGCCCTATACCTCGAAGATGATTCCCCCACTGAACAGAAAGAGTCGTTGACTTAGTTGAATAAGTGGATCAGTAGTCGTTTAAACTTTCCCAGCATTGAGTTTGGATGCTCCTTTTCATTGTCAAAGGCACAGAATAAATATGACAAATATAAGCCTTCGTGTTGACAAATAGCCTCCGCGCTTTTGCAATTTAATTTATTTTGCAGAGCAATTTAAATTATTTTGCGATGCAATTTAAATTAAATTGCTGCGCAATATCAGTTATTTTACAACGATGCGGATGCTATTTGTCAAAACAATGGCTAATCGTTGGCATCTTTTCCGCTGATATTTGTCATGAAAAGGGATGGTCTTTTTAGGACTTAGTAGCCTACTATAACGACACAAAAAGCAGACAATGGTCGTCTCGTGTTGAGGCAACCATTGTCTGCACGTGAGGGAATCATCTCCTGTAGCTGAGCCAACCATCGCCTCAGCGCCAGACGATAATTGGCTCAACCTGAGTTAGACATCATTTCACTCACTTAATCACGACCTTTTTCACAGTGCCGTCGCTCATGCGGACGATGTTGAGTCCGCGCTGGGGAGCGCTGAGCTGACGTCCGTCGGGCGAGAAGTATGCATCAACAGTGGCAGACTGAGACTCAGCCACAGAACCGATGCCCGTACCCTCATAAGGCTGAACTTTAGCCTTGGCTGCATTGACGATGATTCCACTATTGTCAACAATGAGGGCCACGACGTAAACCTGTTCTTTATCGATAGCGTTCTTCAATACATTCTTGGTGGGCAAGCTCAGCGTATATTCGCTGATGGCAGGTTCTTCACTCGAGAGGTTAGTGAGTTTTTCTGCCTTGTTAGTACCACTGACATAAGAACTGCTCAATGCTACATCATTGAATATCCATCCCTTGATAGTGGACTGGCCATACTTTCCACCACTACCGAATATAGCAAGGTCTTCGGGTAATTGAGATGCACTATACTGGGTATAGTAGTTCGACTGATTGAAGCCAGCGGCCGTACCCGTAATACCATCACCGATAAGAACATACTCAATGTTAAAGTTTGCACCGTCAACAAGCGATTGCACGGTAGCCTTAGCATCAACCTTTGATTGGTCTTCATTCCATGTACCCTCTACCTCAACGCCGACAAGTGAAGGAATAGCCTGTACAGCGAGGAAATCGTTACAGATGTCATCTCCATTGCCATAGTACGGGTCAGTTTCATAACGGCGGTCAATCATGCAGGAAGGTGCTCCCTGGAAGTTCAACTTTGCATAGTTGGTTGAATTAATATACATGGCATCGCTTGAGTTGTATTGATGCAGGCCAATACCGACGAACAAGTCGCCAAATGTGTTGCGAAGTTTCTCCATGCCAACTAATCCACGAGGACACCAGCCACAACCCGTTCCTGTGAATTCTTCTACAACAACGCGATGGGTTACAAGTTCGGCAACAGTATAAAGCGTGAAATCTACCGATTTGTTTGTTGCTTCATTGTCAATGCCATTAACCTTCGTAATAGTGAGGGTCTTGGTCTTCGTACCCTTTACATTGTCAGCACTGACGGTAATAGTAGCATTACCCTGACCATTGAAAGTAATCGGCGTAGTTAAGTCAGCATGCCGCTCAGCACTGGCCACACCATCGGTGGTAATCGTATAGTCGATGCTCGAGATTGCGTTCTTACCATTATTGGTGATGGGAACATCGAACGTAGCATCTCCACCAAGCTGAGCCACCTGATAGCTAATGTCTCCAGGCGTTGCGCTATAGTCAGCAAAATTACCACCTTCTATCAAAATCTGGAAGGCGAGTTTACCAAAATCATAATCGGCAGCGATGTCCGACCATCCCATTCCAGCCTCGGGGTTACCAAGCCAGAAGGAGTTAGCCGTATGTCCTGAACCACCACAGCGGATGAAATAACCGGTACTACTATTCACATAATAACCAATATAGAAGCCTTGGTTGTTAACCTCGAACGGAGTTGTCAGTTCAAAATCATTAGCATCGGCAACCAAGGATTGGGAAATGTCCTGAACGTAGTCGGCAACACCAATCTTGCTGGGCTTTGTAGTGGAAATCCACACCTTCATATCGCTAAGTTTGGAAACAACAGAGCCATCTAAATAAACGCGAACACCCTTGACAGTGGCGTTGCCCAACTGTTCATGGTTGGCAGGAATATAAATGGCAGCCATCAGTGCCATGCTGCTTCCCGTACCGATAGTATTGTCGGAAGCGGCAAAGTCGCTCTCATTGAAATAACCCCACCAGTTCGTCTGCACGTTGGGGTTTGCATAGTCGAAGATGACGTTGACAGAGGGGCCGTCAGCAATCTTCGTGCCAAACGAGTTATACTCCTCAATCTTCAGTGTGACCTTACACTGGCCGTAAGCCTCGGGCAGCCACTCGCACTGAAGGCTGCGAAGGTCATAGGCTGTCATATTACCTACTTCGGTCGTCCAACTGCCTGTCTCATTCTTCTGGATGCAGTTCGTGGGGAAGCATATCTGGAACGCACCATTGTCGATGCTCGTCACTTCATAGTTGATACACAGATGAGCATCCCCATTTGACAGGTTAGCAACAGACAGGCCACTGCTAATGAAACTACCGCCAAAGGCATCCTCCGTGAGAGTATTCACGGTAATGGTAGCTCCGTCAGCCACTTTTCCATCGTTATTCCAGAAAGCAAAAGTGTTAGCATCCTCTGCCATAGCTGTCACCGTGGCAACAAGGAGCAGGATAAGAGTAAAGATTTTTTTCATAATTCTGTTTGTTTTAATTATCATGAATATTATTGTTTGTCTTGATTATTCAACCACAGCCCGGGCAGCCTGCTGCACGCCTTGGTCGTTATAGACAAAGGCAACGATGCTGAGGTGCTGCGCGTTCCAGTCGTCAGCCACAGCGACACCGTTGTAGGCCTTCTCGGTCGTCACGCTCTCGCTGACGCTGATATCCTCGCCCCATGTGCCATTGACAGCGGCACGCAGCACATGGTTATGCACATAGTCGGCATTGGACGAGCCGTCGGTCATGAGCTGCAAGGCGGTGATACCGTCCTCGATAATCCATACCTGGAGCTTTCCCTGTGTGCTGCCGTCAGTACCCATCGCCGAGACGGTGATGTCAATCTTGCCGTCGTTCAGCTTGGCGGTAACGCCCAGCGACAACGTGGTGGGCTTCGACAGCTCCTTGATGACAGCCGTTGTCCAGTCGGTATAGTTCACAGCTCCCTGACGGTTGACCAGTCCTACGGGCTGATACTCAAAGCCCCAGTGGTTGTAGTATTCGTCGCCGAGCTCTGTAGCGAGACCAAGCGTAGTGGCATTACCCTTGAAACCCAACGGACCGCTGTGAATGCCGACGGCGATAAACGCCGTGTCACCATATTGCTCTTGCAGTTTCTCTATGACTTCCGTTCCTTTGGGACAGTTGGTGCACCGCTGACCGGTGAAGTCCTCCAACAGCACCACACGGGGCACGGCATCAGGCTTCACGTATTCAGGCTCGACGTAGATAAGCCGATCGGCCTCATCAATATGGCTACAGGCCGTCAACACGATGCCCAACAAAAACAATATGCCAAGGAAAGAAAGCATCATCTTTCCTTCCTGTATGCGTAACTTATGATATATAGAGATGATTGTCTTCATTGTCTTCAACCAGAATGATTAAAAGTTGTAGTTATATGAAAGCGACAGTCCCTTGCTGGCAGGCACATAGCGGCAAACACCACCTGAACAGTTATAACCTTCCTGCGTGCGACCATAGTTCAGTTGCAGACGATGGGCACCGGTGTTGAACGTCACGCTGCCTAAGTAGTAGTGGATATGGCTGGTGCTGACGTTATACTGGTCGCTGACGGTGAACATCCAGTGAGGAGCCAGCGACAGCTCCAACAGCGCGAAGGCCCAGTCACCCTCATCAGCGCGTGTAGCCAGATACTGCAGTTCGCCGCGCAGCGTCATCTTAGGCGAGAACTGATACTTACCGTCAGCCACGAAGATATTGCTGTTTACCATGCCACCCTCGCCTTCCACGACGGTCATGTTATATCGCTGGTTCATATACATCAGCATGAGCTTGAAGTCCTGCGACAGCTTACGCGTCAGCTGCACATTGATATCCTGATAGAACGTCTCGCCCTCCCAGCGCACATGCGAGAAGTTCACTTTCACATTCATGCCATACTTACCGCCTACCGCCGTGTTGCGCTTGAAGTTGTAGCCAGCCTCAGCCTGCCAAGCCCATTCACCGGGCACTAACTGCGTGGCGTAAGGATAATAGGCAGGCAACGTGTAGGTGTGTTCCATCGTGAAGGCAGGCAGATGGTTGATGGTCGATGACGTACCCAACATGGAACGACGGCTACGGAACGACATGTTCTCGCTGCGCTTCACCTGCAACAGCAGGCTCAGTCCTTTCTGCGAATAGGAGCCCGAGAACATGACGGCACTACCACGGTCGTAGCTGTAGTTATTATCAAACGACGGGTCCTGTGTTTTCTGCGCATACTCCACCAACAGGCTCCATGGCCCGGTGTTCAGCGTGGCACGCACATCCCATGCATTGACATACTTCGGCAAGTTCAGCCGATGCGTGGGGTCAACGAAGATGTCTTCGTCCTTCTCGTATTTGTTGACCCACGAGCCACCCAGCGTCAGTTCCGTACCCGACTGCTGCCAGGAGGGAATCCACTCGCTGAGGTTCAGTTCGACGTCGGTACCGCTGATGAACGACTTGTTCCAGCTCCAGTAGCGGCGCTGTCGTCCGCCAAGGGCCTTGACGGTGACACCCTTCGCAGGCTTCAACACCAGACGCGCACCAAGCAGAGAGTTGTCAATACCCAATGAGCGCTCTTCATAGGTACGTAGCACAAAGCCCGAGCCAAACTGCTCATAGAACGTACCCACAGTTAACTCGGCACAGCCCAGTCGTCCCTTTACCCAGAAGTTGGGAACGCCCCACCCTGCAAAGTCTTTCTCGTAGCCTGGCAGCGGCTTTTCCATGTACTCCATGCGCAAACCTGCATCGACGTGCTTGCTCTGCAACAAGAGGTCAACATAGGTATTCGTCAGGAAGTCACCCGTCTTCTCAGCACCGATGGTCTCGTCGTTCTCAGGTATCATCATGTCACTCTGTATGCTTCCGCTCAGCGTGACACCCTGCTGGTCTTCCTGTGCATGGACGGCCAAGGGTAACACGACGAAAAGGCAAAAAGGCAAAAGCCCCTTCACTACCCTGCCTAAGATATGATTTCCGCTCTTCCTCATTTGCCTGCAATCAACTCTCTTACCTTCTCTATAAGTTCCAACTCTCCTCCGTCGGTATAGCCGCTGTGCTTATAGACAATGTTTCCCTCTCCGTCGCAAATGACCACATAAGGTATGACCTGCCCGCCCAAGGCACGCTTGAGTTCACTGTTCGGGTCAAGCAGCACGTCATATTCCCAGTTATGGTTCTCCACTAGGGGCTTCACCTTGTTGATGTTCTGCGCCTGGTCAATGGACACGGCGAAAATCTTGACGCCCGTCTCTTCTTGCCAGTCTGCATAGACCTCGCTGATGGCGTCCAACTCACGGTTGCAGGGCTTGCACCATGTGGCGAAGAAGTCTATGATAAAAGGCTTGCCGTCATTTGACAATGTAGAGACATCCACACTCTGTCCGCCGATGGTCTTCAGGGTAATGGTAGGCAACTGTGCCTGTGCTGCGTGAACAAAGCCCAGCAGCATCAATGCTATGCAAAATAATGTTTTCTGTTTCATTTTCTTGTTTCTTATACTATCAAGGTGCAAAGATACAAAGAAAAATAAGAATAAAAGAATAAAAACAAAAAATATAACAACTTATAACCTACAACGGATCCACGTCGAAGTAAATCTGCAATGAGGAATAGCGCTTATCGGACATCAGCAGCTGCTCCGCCTTACGCAGATACTGCCGCACTCGCGACATGTCAATGCCCGGTTCCAGTTTGAGCACAATCTTACGGATGTTCTGCTGCTTCACCTTCGCCACGGCGGGCTTGTCAGGCCCCAGCACACGAGCACCGAACCACTGGCGCAACCGTGAACCCATCTCGATGGCGGCAGTACTCACCGTGTCATCGCTCTTGTGTTTCATATAGACATAAATCAACCGATACAACGGCGGATAATGGAAGTCGCGGCGCTCGCGAAGCATACTCTTATAGAATGCCTCATAGTTGTTGGTGACCACCTGATGGATGAGCGGCAGGTCAGGACTCTTCGTCTGCAGCAACACGAGTCCCCGACGTCCCTTGCGTCCGGCACGTCCGCTCACTTGCGCCATCATCATGAAGGCATGCTCCCAGGCACGGAAGTCGGAAATGTTGAGCATGGCATCTGCATCAAGAATGCCCACAACGGACACACGGTCGAAGTCAAGTCCCTTGGTCACCATCTGCGTGCCGATGAGGACATTCGTCTTACCTGCGGCGAAGTCGCTGATGATACGTTCATAGGCATGGCGCGACCGCGTAGTGTCGAGGTCCATACGTGCCACATGTGCCTCGGGGAACAGCTCACAAATCTGGTCCTCTATCTTCTCCGTACCGTAGCCACGAGTGAAAAGTTCCGTACCTTCACATGCCGGACACTTCGTAGGCACACGATAGGTATAACCGCAGTAGTGACACGTCAGCTGACTCATGCTGCGGTGCAGCGTCAGACTGACGTCGCAATGCTCACAACGGGGCACCCAGCCGCACTGCTTACATTCTATCATCGGCGCAAAGCCACGACGGTTCTGAAACAGAATAATCTGTTCTCCGCGTGCCAAGGCCTCACGCATCTGTGTCACCAAGACAGGCGAGAACGGTCCTGTCATGAACTTACGGCGGCGCAGGTCCTTCACATCCACAATCTGTATCTCCGGCAGTTCCATCCCCCGATAGCGTTCCTTCAGTTCTACCAGTCCGTACTTGCCCGTCTGTGTATTGTAATAGCTCTCCATCGACGGCGTGGCGGTACCGAGTAATACTCGTGGAGAGTGGAAGGTGGAGGGTGGAGGGAGGAGAGAGGATAGCATGACGGCCACGTCCCTCGCATGATAGCGGGGCATGGGGTCTTGCTGCTTGAAAGATGACTCATGTTCCTCGTCAACGATGACAAGACCAAGGTGTTGGAAAGGAAGGAATACAGCGGAACGGGCACCAAGGATAATGTCGTATGGCTGGGTGGAGAGCTGCTTCTGCCAAATCTCCACACGCTCAGCGTCAGAGTATTTCGAGTGATAGATACCCAAGCGATTGCCGAAAACCCGTTGCAGACGTTGCATCATCTGCACCGTCAGCGCTATCTCAGGCATCAAGTAGAGCACCTGCTCATGACGGTCAAGCGCCTGCTGGATGAGGTGGATATAAATTTCTGTCTTGCCACTGCCCGTGACACCGTGCAACAGTACCACTTGCTTCTTCATCCATTGCATCTTAATCCGGTTCAGTGCATCGGCCTGCGGCTCACTGAGTGGTTGGATGCGCTCAGGATGTGGCTCACCACCATGGTTTAGACGTCCCACCTCTTGCTCATAAGTTTCCAATATACCGCGCTTAACGAGGGCATTGATAGTCGCCAGCGAACAGTGCGTCAGGTTCATCAACTCGTCACGGGACAAAGCCTTACTCTGGGTGGTTATTGCCTTAAACACTTGTAACTGCGCTTGTGCACGATGTAACATGTTGAGGGCGACGTGCTGTGCCTGCTCGTTGCGGAAAGGCTTAGTCAGTCGGATAAATGTCTCCGTCTTGGGACGATAGCCGTCTTCGGCCTTCATACCACTGGGTAGTGCCGCTTTCATCACCTCGCCGATAGGCGACAGGTAATAGTCACTCATCCACTGCCACAGTCTCAACTGCTGGGGCAACAACACGGGACGACTGTCCTCCACACTACTGATGGGTTTCACTTCGTAGCCCTCAGGCTGCTGGTCGTGCAGACGGGCCACAAGCGCCACATAGGTCTTTGACCGCCCGAAAGGCACCACCACGCGCACACCCACCTGCACCTGCTTCTGTAACGCAGCGGGCACAGCGTAGGTGAACAGCCCGTCAAGGGGCAAAGGCAATATGACGTCAACAAAACTCATGGAGTGCAAAGGTACATAAAAAAAATGAAGCAAGCTCATACTTGCTTCATTTTTTATTCATTTCCACTAATATTTAGAGGGGAATCTTGTAACCGAAGGTCAACATGATGACGCTGTTGCGAGAGGAACTATTGTCAAGTTCTGTATGCCCAGTTTCCGAAAAAGAGACTGTCGTTCCTGCTTCTTTCGCAACCTTCGAAAGTCCGAAGATATAACGGGCGTCGATGACAAAATCGTCAAACTCGTAAGAGATACCAACAGGAATAGAGAAGTCAAACTTCTTCATTGCGTCCTTTAAATCGTAATCAGCTTTTACTTCCCTACTTTCTTCACCTTCAAATGTTGTAGCCTTGTACTTTGCCGTAAGCAGGAAGCCCGGCTGAACACCAGCCTTGATTGCCAGACCAGGAGCCACATAGTAGTTAACCATGACGGGAACATTCATATAGGTAAGATCCAACTTGGCATCTTTCACATTATCGGCATCTTTAAGACCTGTACCCTGCATCGTGAACAATGCGCCTGCCGTCACAGCAAACTGCTCCGTAATCTGATAACCAAGCTCACCACCACCGACGAAGCCAAGCTTCATCTTAGAGTTGTCAGCCTTAGTTAGTGTCGTGAGCGTTCCACCAGCCATAGGCTTCAGGTACACCTCACCAGCAGCACTCTGTGCCATCGCAGCCGTTGCGCCAAAAGCAGCGAACAGCACTGCCATCATTATTTTCTTCATAATCTTTTCTTTTTAATTGTATAACTAATATTAAAAAACTAGCTGTTTAGAAATAGTAAGCTGCGCTGACCTGCCAAGCGTTGTTGTTGGTCTCAAACACGCTCTTGATAGCATCGCCTGCCGTACCAATAACGTCAGCATCACCAGTCTTACCAAGAGCAATATTATAAGTTACACCTATCTCCAAGTGGTTCATCAGCTGCACACCACCACCCACATTGATGCTGAAGTTAGACTTCTTCAAGGTGTAGTTCTCATAAGTAGATGAACTGGTCAAGCCTGCCAGCGAGAAGTCTGTGTCACCTACGTTGAAGCCGAACTGCGGACCTGCTGCCAGATAGACACCTGCCATATCGCCCAAACCGATGGTGTAGCGTGCGTTGATGGGAATATTGATGCTACGCTGCGTAATTGTAGTAGTTTCACCTGTATTACCTTTCAGATTAGCCTCGCGCTGATCATAGAGCACAGCAGCGTCAACACCCAGACCTACGATGGGAAGTGTGAACTTCACCGTCGGACCTACAAAGAAACCTGCACGGTTTGATGCAGAAAGCAATTCTTCGCTCGAGAGCGTCATATTGGTGACATTCAAACCGCCTTTCAGACCGAAGCTGGTCTGTGCCTGTGCCGGAGCTGCAAAGGACAGCGCTGCAACGGCAACCATAGTAGTTAAAATCTTCTTCATAATTCTTTCTTTTTAATGTTAATACAAGAATATCTGGGGGCAAAAGTAAACATTTTATCCGACACTTGCAACATTTTGTGTGTTTTTTTGCACTTTCGCCCCTTGTATTATTATAAATCAATGACGCTGACGGCGCACGCTGACACGTGGCTGACTGCTGCTTGACGAAGAACTGCTGTCATTGTCACGTGTGGCACGGGTACGTGTGGTACGTTTTTTCTTCTTTTTATCCACTTTCTGCTCCTGCTGGTCGGAAGCGGCACCGATGCTGTCAGTGGAGTCGCGCTGAACAGGATTCTTGAAAAGATGATGCTCGAAGTCGGCCAGTTCCTGCTCAATGCGGCGCTGCTCTGCCGACAGTTTGGCGGTGTCGCCGTCACAGATTTGTGCCAGCGTGCGACCGAGCATATTGGTCGTCTTGTAAATCTTGCCGTCATACTTCGTCAGCGTGAAGTAGTCATCCATCGACATGGTGGCAGCATTGTTCAGGCTGCTCGTCATCACGGTCTGACGACTGAGGAACGGCTCCAGGTCAGAGTATTTCACCCAGAAAAGCGGATACTTGGCTGCCTCGCCGCCGAAGTCATCCTCACGTAACATCACAGGACAAATAGCGAGCACCTTGCGGTGGAACGTAGAGTTCGACTGGTCGTAGTAGGCAGACTCCTTCAGGTAGTACACACGAACCTCTGACGACGGGATGTCGCTATTATCTACGCGTATCTTGTTGTCGCGCGTTTCATAGTAGATGTGATAGTCATCGAGCAACTGCTTCATCTTCACCTTGGCAGAGTCGCTGAACACCTCGTTGCCGTCGAGCCGATACTCATAGACAGGGATATAGTTGTTGAGTGCGAGCTTGAACACATAGGTAAAGAGGTTCATGTCGTGTCCCACAGGCTCCACGGGATAGTAGAGTCCGGCATTGGCATCCTGCGTGAGGTCTATCTCACGGTAGATGTCGCGACGCCATACCACGTCCTCGGGCATGTCAATAGCCGTGGGGAACATCAACCGGGCACGCTGCGACACACCTTGTCCGCTGTTCGCCGGCTTCGCCGTTGTGTTATTACGCGGTTTCGTCGTCGTTCGCGGATTCGTCGTATTGGCAGGGGTGGGCGCGACAACAGGAGTAGAGGTTTCCGTGTCCGTATTCGTCGGTTGGCGTCGGCGTGATGCCGGCTGTGACATACCCTCGAAAGGTAAAAAGGCAAGAAGGCAAACAAGCAAGATACCCTTTACCGTTATCTCTTTCCAGTCTATTCTTTCCATTTGTCTCATATCTTATATTTTTTTTTACTTCACAATAACCTCCATCGAGGCGGGGAGTGTACGCTGGATGCCGTCAGGACCTACAGCCGTGACACGTGAGATATAGAAGCGCTTGCTGCGCGACAGTTTGCGGAACGCATCCTTCTGACGGGCTGAGAAGCGCGAGCCTTCACTGATCATCGGCACGGCATTACCCATGTTGTCGAAGAACACAGTCTCGAACGACTGCACCTTGAACGTGATGTCGAGGATTCCGTCGTCAATGGCAGCACCGATACCGTCAGCAGCCATCAGCTGGGCCTTCGTCAGACCGCCGCCACGGAAGCGTGAGCCATTGCCGTCGGCATCGGTCGTAGCGATATAGGCCGTCGGGTCAGGCAACTTACGCACATGGAACGTGAATGTTCCCATCTGCTGCGGATGACCGGTATTGGTCGATGTAACGGTGATGGTGACATCCTTGCCCACAGCACCGGGACGGGCGATATAACGACCGGGACCAACGGCCTGCAGCGAACCGCCCGACATCGTAGCCTGCACCTTCGTCAGGGGCACACCAGGAACACTGACACTGATGGGGTTATTATAACCCGCATAGAGTACATTCATCAGGTCGGCGCTGACCGTAGCACTCGGGTCAACCACCGTATATTTCTGTTCGAAGTCACGACGAATCCTGTCGCCGTTGCTATTCAGCACTTCCAAGTAGCCCGCCAGCGTAAAGTCACCCGTACGGCTACATACCATTTCATAGAGTCCGTCGCGCAGATCCATCTTACGTCCGCCGATATAGATGTCGGGCGTGCGGGTGGTATCGACGGCAGCCATCACAATCTTCGCCGAGAAGCGGTCGCCACGTACAATCGTCTGTGAGTTGGGAATGACAAAGGCATTAAGCGCATTGACACGCACATCCTTCACGTCGATGTTGCTGACCAGCGTGTGCAGCACCTCACCCTCGGCATAGCGCACGTCGTTCTGCAGCTTCGACAGTAGCGTGACAGCAGCAGCCACAGGCATGTTCTCAAACATATACTGCTGCCAGTTCTTGCCCAAAGTCAGGGCATTGTCAGGCAGTTCGGTTGACAGATTGCTGGCTATAATGCGGCGTTGAACAGAGTCGGTGACCATCGTCAGAATTTGCTCACGGTAGCTGTTGATGGCCTGATATAATGCCTCACCCTGTCCACGACTGGGCGAAAGCATAATCTGGTTGGCAGGCTCCAGACTCTCACGGTTGACAATGTTGCGCGGGTCGCCGTCGTCACCGTCGGCTTCCTGTACGATAGCCAACTTCAACTGCTCGGCGAAATTATAGAGTGAATCGCTCATCGCCTTCACCTGCTGCGCCTTGTTGAACCACTCACGCACCTTGGCGGGATTGGCTTTCATCTGTGCATCGAAGTCGTCGTAGATGGCATTGTTCTGCTTCGTCGCATTGTCGGTGGTGCGGTTCAGGCTTTCCTCCACAATGGTGAAGCCATTGAGCACCTCCGTTGAGACGTTCAGCGCGAGCATAGCCATGAGGACGACATACATCAGATTGATCATCTTCTGGCGCGGGCTTAGGGGTCGCTTCTTGATTGCCATTATTCTTTCTTTTTATAATAGATGCTATAGCCTGGTAGCTACAGGTGCTACATGGCTGCTTTTACCGACATGGCTTCAATCATGCGGGCATAGATGTTGTTGAGTTCCTTAATCTGTTCGGCCATGTGGCGTGTCTGCTCATTGATTTCGTCAATGGTGCCAATCTGCGAGCTGGCGCTCTTCAGTTGCATCTCATAGACCTTGCAGATACCCGTCAACGTGCGGTTGAGGTTCTCCATCTCCTCCGAATCTGTCGTCAGGCGACGGCTCTGTTCAGAGACACGCTCCAACACTTCGGTCAGTTTCTTCAGCTCATCCACATAAGCGTTGGTAGCCTCCGTCATATCGGGCGTCAATGGTGGTATCGATGCCGGCACATGAACTGCCTGGCCCTCGGTATTCTCAGAGAAATCAATGGTCCTCGTTGTCTCGGAAGACTCAGTCTCATTAGCCTCAGCTCCATTGGGCTCATAAGTTCCAGCCTCATTCGGCTCATAAGCCCCATTTGGCCTACTGCTGCCACCGAAGCCTCCGATGACACCACCGCCACCGATAATGGTTGTGCCACCACCAGCCACGACATTGCCGCCAGCGACTTCAACACCGCTGCTACTGCCGCCACCACCGATGATGATGGTTCCACCACCGCCGGTACCGGCATAGGCACCTTCTACGTTAACAGGAACCTCTGACGGTTCTTCCTCACCCTCCTTGTTCAGATGCGTAGGCAAATCCATGCCGTCTGTTGTCTTGTCAAACGGACGGTCGAAGGCAGACAGGAAGAACACCACAACCTCGGTACCCATACCCAGCCAAAGCATCAGGTCGGCACCTTTCGTGTGGGTCAGTTTAAACAAAGTACCAAGAATAACGATTGCGGCACCCCAGCTATAGGCATAGTTGAGGAATGTCTGTCCCGGCACGCTGTCCATCCACTTCTGTAAGCGATAGACGATATTGATACTGCTATATTTTGTCATATCGGTTTTCTTATCTCTAATCCTTAATCCGTTATCTCTAATCCGTCATCAACGCTTTTTCTTCTTCACCTTGATCTTGTCGCTCGTGGTGTTGGCAAGACTGCGCACACAGCGGAAGCCAATGTAGGAACGCGGCTGGTTCTGATACTCATAGCTGCGCCATGCAGAGCGGATATAGCTCTCGGGGTCTTTCCACGAGCCGCCACGCACGCTCTTCTTCTTCAGTCGGTAGGGGTCCTCCTTCGCAGCATTGTACTTCAGCTGCGGGTTGATGTCGTTCATCGCCTCTACGCCAGCCTCGGTATAGACGGTGCTCGTCCACTCGGCCACGTTACCGGCCATGTCATAGAGTCCGTTCGAGTTAGCCTGATAGATGCCCACCTTCGACGTGATGAGGTTACCGTCCTGTGTGTAGTCTCCCTTGTCGGGCTTGAAGTTGGCAAAGAAACAGCCACCCTCGTTCGACACATCTTCCTGATCCCAAGGAAACTCGTTCTGGTCCTTGCCGCGAGCGGCATACTCCCACTCTGCCTCTGTCGGCAGACGATAGCGCTGCACATAACGGGCAGCAGGGCCAAGACCCTTCAACAGATACTCCGTGCGCCATGCGCAGAAAGCATTGGCCTGCTCCCACGTCACGCCCACCACAGGATAGTCGTTGTATGCAGCATTCGAGAAATAGAAACGCATATACGTCTCATTCTCCGCATTGGGGAAGTCGTTGACCCAACACGTCGTGTCGGGATAGATGTTGACAATATAGGTATTCAGGAAGTCCCACGGTCCGGTGTACTGACGGTTGATGGTCTCGCGGTGAATGACACCCTCGTCATCAATATAGGCCGTGTCCTTCGAAATCCATATCTGTTCGTTGGGATTGGGGCGCACGTCAGTATTGAGGACACGCTCCTCGGGGTTCTCACGGTACTTGCGCTTGGCAGCCTCCGTATAGTCGTAAATCTCGTAGCGGTAGTTCATCTGACGCCAGTCGAGCATCTTCTCTCCAGTCACGGGATTGTAGGTGTAGAGACTTTCGAAGGCACGTTCCTCGTCCTCGTTGGGTTTCTTCGGCAACGCCTTACGCCAGTTGAGGTGCGGTTTGATGGGGTCGCCGTTCTTGTCTTCCTCAATCTTGTAAGTCTCGTCGCCACCGTATGCAGGGTCAGCCAGACGCTCACGCAGGATGCTGTCGCGGACATAGTTGACAAACTGACGATACTGCGAGTTGGTGATTTCCGTCTCGTCCATCCAGAAACCTTCTACGGAGATGTCGCGCACAGGAGTGGAACGGCCCCACAGCGAGTCCTGCTCGTCGATACCCATCTTCAGGTGTCCGCGCTTGATGAGCGTCATGCCATAAGGCGTAGGCTCCGTGAACGGCCTACCGCTCACGCCTGTCACCTCACCGCCGCTTGCCATCGTGTTACGACCACCGAAGCAACTCGTCAATAAAAGTAAAAAGGTAAAAAGGTAAAAAGGTATAAGCCTTCTTGCCCAACTGCCTTTTTGCATCTTCATATCAAAAACCTTTTTCATATATTTCTTATTTTACACTTTTCTATTTCCTTTTTTGTATTCAAGCCCCTCCCCTCGGGAGGGGTTGGGGTGGGCTTACAATATTCTTACGCTCTGGTGCTTGTTGCGTCCCTTCTTCGTCAGGTTCAGCTCCGTCTGGTAACCCACAAACAGCTCGTGGCTTCCGTTGCCCAAACTGATGCCGTTGGTGTATGCCTCGTAGCTGTAGCCGATATGTACGCCGTGAAACAAACCGCCCACCAGCAGCGTCACCGAGTTCGTCGGACTATACTGTGCGCCAACATAGAGCATCTTGTTATCGTTCGTATATTGTACGCGCGCGCCGGCGTCCACCCTCCAGTTGCTGCCGTCAGTACGGGCAAACACTGAGGGATGTATTGTAAAGAACGGATTTCTTAGCTTAATATTGTATCCACCCGTCAAATAATATGTACGGTCCACCTGTAACTCGTTCTTCTCACCCAGTTCAATGAGCGGTGCCGTAGCGTGCATGATGCTTGCTCCCACATACCAGGGACCGTGCACATAATATAGTCCTGCAGCCAGGTCAACCGACGTTCCCGTCTGTTCACCCGTAGAGAAAGCAGGGTCCGACGGGTCTTCAATGTCGAGCTTCGAGCCGTCCATGTTCTCACTCAGCGCACCCACCTGTACACCGACGCTCAACATACCGCCCAGCAACGACTGCTTCAGCGCATACTGCAGCGCCAGGCGCTTGTGCGAGAAAATACCAATCTGGTCATTGACAAACTGCGCACCCACGCCGTGGTACGCTCCTAAAGCAAAGAAAGGCATGTCGGCAGAGGCATACATCGTTTTCGGGGCATTCTCAAAACCCACCATCGTCATGTTGTAGGCACCCACGAAGTTCACGAACTTCGACTTACCCACAGCGGCAGGGTTGTACGAAGTCTCCATCACCCAATAGTGCGAAAACGACGGGTCATACTGAGCTGCCACCTTCGGCACACCCAGCACGACCAACAAGAATACGACTATGTATTTTGCGTTTCGCATCGTAATAATAACGCTTTCCAGCCGCGTTTATTGCATACGATGCTTCGCAAATCAGAAAAGACGCAAGAACCACGACCCCGGGGCGTTGGTGAAAGCCCAGAAAAACAAAAAAGCCGAGACTATATCTCGGCTTTTGCGCTTCAGGATGGGCTTGGATTTAAGAAGATGAAATCAACAGAAATCTTTGGAAATCATAAGAAACTGAAATACAATTAGTTACAAATTGTATTAAGAAAGTTTTCAAAAGTTAAAATTTCGCCAACTTTCAAAAAATGGGTGCAAATTGGGTGCAACTTTCGGAGAAAATGTGTATCTTTGCACCCAGTTAAACGTATAAGTTATGGCACAATTTTTTCTAAGAACTAAAAGAGAAACAGGGGAGTCTCCCCTTTATACCAAAATAAGACGCAATGGAATGCAGATGTATATATGTACAGGCATACGCGTAGATATACAAGAGTGGAATAAGGCGCAAAGGAGCCTTGCAGCCATGCGACGTTATGAGAATACTGAAGAAGGAGCTAAAGTCCATGAT
>CAJOFA010000033.1:23921-25345 GCA_905233985.1 uncultured Prevotella sp. | reverse complement strand
TCCTGTCGGCCTTTTCCTCCTTCTGACAACAAAGGTAGGGAATTGGCCGGGATTAAGCAAATTCTTCACCGATATTCTATATCGAGTGCAAAGTTAGAGACCCCGTGATTCAACAATTTTCCTTCGAAATGATCACTGACCCCTAGTCACTATAGTTATTGTATCTCGATATGTTTCATATTTTGTTTTTTCTCTTAAGAAAATTTTTAAAACACCTGTTTTCTTGAGCAGAATAATATTTTCCAAAGTGTCACGTGGGCTGCATTTCTCATCATATACTTTCATGTCATCGATATATACAGTCATGTAACTTGCCATAGTCGCATTCCCTAAATCTTTCTCTATCCGTATTTGTAATCCTTCTAACTCGCCTTTATACATTAGTTCCGTACTTCTAGAATAACATTCCACAAGAAATATAATTATTCCACTTATAAATAGTGAACACAAGATAAAAAAGGCTGCAAAGAAGTAACCTAACCATTTTTTCATAAGAACGTTATTTAAATTGATAACCTTGATCTATCCAATATTGGTCATGTGGGTCATCACCATAAGGTGGCCCTATCACACTAATAGTTATGCTACTTACAATTCCAAATTGATTGGCTCTATATGAAGTTATGGATGTTCTATTACTCCTCCATTCTGGCTTGGAATGCCCTTCTATTATTTGGTAAAGACCTGCACCTCGTTTTGCATATTCTTCGGAATACCCAAAGGCTTTGGAAACAACCCCATAATTCATGTTGCCAATGTCTTCTCCAGACATTAAACTATTATTAAATAAAAATCTGGTCTTATTGTCTATTCCAAAAATTGTTTTATCATTTTTTTTCAGATCCCAATCTCCACCCGTTTTTACTTTTTGAATAAAGGCAAAATCAGCAAATAGGTTTTTTTTTAGTTTTCTTGCTTCTGAAGCATTTTTTCTAAGAGCATTGGGAAGAATTTTCTGAACGTCTATTGTACCTCCTAAAACTCCTATCTTTGAATATTTATTACTTTTTTTAGAATATAGATAAACATTTTTATCTTTACCATTTTGTCCTATTATATTACCGTAGTTATCAACAATAATACTATCTCCATTTATGTCAATATACCTTATCGGATTATTCGCGCAATAGTTATACGGACTCAGTGAGTAGTACTTCTCTGCTAACGGATCAACCCTGTCCCAATGTGCCGTGACAGGGTTGTATTGTCTTGCACCGTAATCGTAGGTGTTCAGACCGTGCATCCCGTCGAACTCCTTGCCGTTGTACTTGTAGGGCTGGATGCTGGTGTACGACGCAGAGCCGTCGCAGAACTCTGCCCCGAAGGGATAGTAGTTCATCGTCTGGATGACGCTGCCGACACTGCTGCCGTCGGCTTCCGTCACCTGACGGATGTTGCCGAGGTGGTCACGGTCATAGTAGCAG
>CAJOFA010000033.1:0-23837 GCA_905233985.1 uncultured Prevotella sp. | reverse complement strand
CATGATAGATGCCTGTGGAACTTTTCTTGCGACTTTGACGTGGCATTTGCGTCCGAATTTGATTACGCTGCAAATATAATAACATTTTTCCGTATCCCCAAAACATTTCTTCAAAAAGTGCTCACCGGAACCGTCCCGCCGATCTTTTAACGCCGATCTTTTAATGCTATTTCTTTTTCTTGTTTATCCATTCTTCTGCTTCTTTGTAGGTGGCAAAAGACCTGCTCTCACGGCTACCCTGAAGTATTTTTGTATCTTTACATTTCTTACAAATCTGCTCGGTTTCGACAGTGACCGTGTAGTGTTTTTTACCTTCTACAATTACAGGCTCATCGTCACAGGGTGTCACATCAGAGTTGATGTCGGCGCGCTCACGCTCCAGTCTCTTTTTGTGCATCTTATAGGCAAAGTCGCTGTTCAAATGGCGTACGCTGGTAGAATATTGTTTCTCTACCTTTCCACAACAACAATCATAAATACGAGTAGTTTTCACCACGTAGCGTGTTCCCACCCTAACCAAGCGGTCGTCAGGCTCCTGCTTAGTCGAGTATGCTTCCAACAAACGAGGTGCCAACTCCTCGTCGTAGAAAAACTCATAGTCGATACCATTCTCTTTACATTTTTTGTTCAGTGATTCGCAGAAGGTGAGCACATCCTGTTTTGTCAGGTTTTTAATGATAGTGGTATCAGTCAGCGAGTAGCCGCGTGAGTCTTCTGGAACGAGACTCACCCACTTTTGTCGGGTAATGGCATCCTTCAGAATGTAGCGTCCCTCTATGGAATCACCATCCTGCTTCACAAGATGGTATTCAAAACCGGCAATCATCAAATCGGCAGTCTTTGCAGGCTTCACCACAACATAACGCGGCTGTGGTGGCTCTTCAGATATATCCATCTCGCTCAAGGCATAGTTATGTACGTGTCCTGATGGCTGCTCCACAGATGCATTTTCCTGTACTTCTGCAGGACCGTTAATAATATAGCGGTTGAAAACATAGTCGTGTGGTGGACATTTCTCAGATTCTCGAGTCGAATCTGGTGTAGTAGGAATATCTGGAGTTCTTGGTGGATAATGTTCTGTGAATTTGCCAATAATAATAGTATTGGGATTTATTATCAAATCTACATCTTCCTCAGAATGTTCCACGGTGTCATCAGTCCAGCGACTCACTGACACTGGGGGCGCATTGGTGGCCAAAGCTACAGGTGTTCCGAACATGTCGTAGGCATCGACCTTTAGGAAAGCATAGGCTTCAAATTCCTTCACCTTCTTTGCCTTCATGTATTCAGTTACGTCTCCATCCAATTGGGGAGTGAAGGCGAAATTGGAAAACTTCACTTTAAATGGTTGGGTGTTGTTGCGTGTCACAGAATAGTAAGGCTCTACGGTGTAGCGGTCAGGGTCAGCATAGGCACCGCCGATAGGTTCGGGGTTCATCTCCTTTCCCACATCGACATAGATGCGCTTCAACTTATTCCAGTCAATGTCAACACCATAATCGCCAACCACCCGTGATATGGGATTGAAGCAATCCTGTTCCTGCCAGCCCGAGAAGCGTACCTCGAAGGGTATAGGCAGCATGTCTGGCCGTTTGATATTGACCTCTATATAAAAGCCCTCATCACCGATACCATTCCAAGGTATTATTTTGTAGGTTAAAATGGGGTTTGGCAATTCTCTCAATGGACCATTCCCAAAATAGTATATATAAGGCAGAACGTCCAACACGTGTTCACTTTGTTTCCCTTCTGCCTTGAGGGTGATTTTTACAAACGACCGTACAGCCCAGTAACCCTTCTCTTTTTTAGCCAAGAAGCCTTCAGGTAGTTGGCGATGATAGTCGAGCAGGTCGCGCGGCACACGCAAGATGAAGCTATTGGTAATGTTGTCACGATGCATCACTATCCGGCCGTTCTTGAAGCAACTCTCCTCCAACTTCCGACTTTCTTTTTTCAAACGGTCGAAAACCCTCACTCTATCATCGGGTACCAGTGGCCTTAAGACCAGCTTGTCCCAATCCTTAGGAATGTCGGTTGCATAGAGCGGATGCGTCACGTCTTTCTCCTCCCATATTGAGAACTCCACGTCAAGCGACTTATGCCTGTTAAAGGCATCGGTAATAGTGACGATGATGTCGCAAGTGTAGTTCTCTGCAGGCACCATCTTGCAGCTTTTGCTAATTTGGGCTTTAGTTCCTGACGGAAACAATATCAACAGGAGCAGGATGCAGTGGAGTGCTGTAGGAATACGGACTCTCATAGTGCTACTTCTCATAAGACATTGCATCAGTACACAAGCCACTCCTTCACCACATACTTCTTACTCAAATAGTCGGCAGTAACGTAGTTCCAATGGACATCACCTCTCTTCACAACATCGCCAAAGATGGTTTCCAAATTCTTGTCGTTGTTTAAGAGTTTGAGATCAATGATGTACTCATTTCGTCCATTGATGGCCTTCACACATTTGTCCTTACTCACCGTCACTTCCATACGTTTGTACTCGCCATCTTGTACATTTTTAGCCTTGAAGATGTTTGTGCCCTCCACCACTTCGCACAGGAAATTTACTGCGTACTTGAACACGAAGACATTGTCTATCCGCTTACCAAGCCAAAGGGTTCCGTCCATATAGAGCAGAGCCAACTTCTGGCTGCCGATGCCATCAACCACCGTCCACCATGCTTCTTCGTATCCCACATCATCAGGTAACCAGTAACAATAGCCAAAAATATGGGGGAAGAGCATGTCGTTGGTGATAGGAGCTTGTGGTGCTAATTGTGCAGTGCTCTTACTCACATAGCCCGTTTTGGGCACCTGCATCTGCCAGTTGTTCTCATGTGTGTACATGCTCTCCACTTTCCACCATGAGTTGTTATGACTCGTGGCACCCAGTATGGGACTTAGCTGTGTGGAGGGGTCGCGCACAACTGCGCTCCCCAATACACCCACTTGAGCTGCGGAAGCTGAAGGAGACTTGCGGATTTTTACATCTTTTTTCCCCTTTGCCAGAATCAGTGCTTCGGGTTTCTCAAACGTAAGGCTTGCAGCCCAATCCTGTGCCTGTGCAGGCATGGACATTCCTAACAGCATCACGGCTGCCAAGGCGAGGAATAAATGTCTTGTTTTCATAATCTTTTGTTTTAGGTGTTATTTTTCTTGCGTACAAAGATAGTCAATTTTAAAAAGTTTTGATATTGAACATCGGAAAACTCGAAATAAACTAATAATTCGTGCCTTTCGTGTCTTTAGATGTGAAAAAAAACGTGTCTTCTATGTTTTTAGATGTCAGTCTGTGCGGCTCATTGTGGTTTGCCGCCAGTTTATACGTTGCTCGCTGCCAGATAGTGCCTATGAAACAGGGACTTTCTATGGGAGAAACGGGGACTATCTATAGGACAAGCAGGGAGTTAGTATAGGGGAAACTTTCTCGCAGCGGCCGCTGCGAGATTAAACAACGCCCGCTGCGCGATTGAGCAGCGGGCGGTGCGTGATTGAACAGCGGCCGCTATTTCCTTACTCCAGTTTCGGACAGGCCGCAAAGCGCCTGAGAATAACGGATTCGCCTTTATACTGCAAAGGTACAAAAATTATTCCGAAACGACCAAGTTATTTAACGAAAAGTTTTGGCCTCATAGGTTATTTTACCTTGACGGTAATCTTTTTCAGGCTGTTGTCGTCGCTGGATGTGCCTACCATCAGCTCGTACTTGCCGGGGAGTACACGCATGGTGTTCGTTGAGGCATCCCAACCCTCGAAGCGCTCGCGGGGGAAGGGTAGGCGGACGGTCTTTGTCTCACCGGCCTTCAGGCTGACGCGCTGGTAGGCACGCAGGGTCTTCAGGGGGCCTTCCTTGTCGGACGGACGCCGCACATAGACTTGAATGACCTCGTCGCCTGAGCGCGTGCCGGTATTGGTCACCTTCACGCTGACCTCATTCTTGGCGTAGGTGGGCTTGCCAAGCTTGAACGTGGTGTAGCTCAGTCCATAGCCGAAGGGGTAGAGCGCCCTGCCGCGGAAGTAACGGTAGGTGCGGTTCTGCATGCGATAGTCGAGGAAGTCGGGCAGGTCGTCGGTGCTGCGATAGAACGTGAGGGGCAGCTTGCCGCTGGGGTTGTAGTCGCCGAAGAGTATGTCGGCAACGGCCTCGCCGGCACGCTCGCCGCCGTACCAGGCCTGGATGATGGCGTCGCAGATGTCGGCCTCGGGGGCCAGGGCCATGGCTCCGCCGGAGCAGTTGATGAAGATGATTTTCTTGCCGGCATCGTGCAGCATCTTCAGCAGGTCGCGCTGTACCTGAGGAAGTTCGATGCTGGTGCGGTCGCCGCCACGGAAGCCGGGCTCGTCCACCTTCATCTCCTCGCCCTCCAGCTGTGGGGAGATGCCGCCGACGAAGATAACCGTGTTGGCGTCGCCGATGTCGGCAAGCAGTTGTGAGGAGGTCTGTACTGTGCGCTTGAACAGGTCGAACTGCATGGCGGCCATGTCTTCTATCTGTACGTAGTCGATGCGGATGCGATAAGTCTCGCCGCCCTTGAAGGTCATCTCCTTCTCGCGGTAGTCAATGCGGTGGCGCGATTGCCTTTGTTCGATGATGAGCGAGTCGTTTACGTAGATGCGTATCTTGTCATCGCTTCCCTCGCGGAGGGTCAGCACTTCGTCGCTGGCGGGTGTGAATGTTCCCTCGTAACGGGCGGAGAAGTTCTCCAGATTGACGCCTGGGGCGAAGACGGTGGCACCGCCATTGCTCAGGTTGATGGGCTCGGTCATGACAGCATGGGCGACAGGCTCGCCTTGCTGTTCGGTGTTGTTCCAATAGGTGGCCGTCATGCCCGGATGACCGTCAGGGGTGCGCAGCTGCGCAAAACGACTCTCTTGAACCTCGTTGCGGGTAAGGCCGCAGGCGCGGATGTAGGTGAGTGGTGAGTAGTGAGTGGTGAGTGGTGAAAGTTTCTTCTGGATGCCCTGCAGGATGGTAGTGGTCTGCGTGGGATAGCCGGTGTAGTTGCCCCAGAGCATGGTGGAGTCAGCGGCATTGGGACCCATGACGAGTAATTTTCGATTTTCTGATTTTCGATTTTCAATTGGCAGGATTCCGTTGTTCTTCAGCAGCACGATGCTCTGGCGGGCGATGTCGAGGGCAAGGTCCTTATGCTCCTGACAGGCGATGACTTCGGGGGCCGAGCTTGGTCCAGGGCACCATGTCGTCGGGGTCGAGGTCACCCACATGGATGCGCTCAATGATCAATCGGCGTAGGGAACGGTCGAGGTCAGCCTCACGGATGTCGCCGCGACGGACGGCCTCGGGCAGATGCTTATAGCTGGAGCCACACTCCACGTCGGTGCCTGAGAGCACGCCCTTGGCAGAGGCGGCAGCGGCATCGGGCGACACACCATGGTGGTCGGTGAGGAAGAAGTCGTTAATGGCTCCACAGTCGCTGGTGATGATGCCGTCGAAGCCCCAGATGTCGCGCAGGATATGTTGCTCGTAGCGGGTGTTGCCGCAGCAGGGATCACCATCGATGCGCTGGTAGGCGCACATCACCTCACGCACGCCAGCCTCCTGCACCAAATCCTTGAAAGCAGGCAGATAGGTTTCCCAGAGGTCGCGCTCGGGCAGCTGCTCGACATTGAACGAATGGCGGTTCCACTCTGGACCGCTATGTACGGCGTAGTGCTTGGCGCAGGCGAGGAGCTTGTAATAAGCCCCCTCCATACCTCCCCGAGGGGAGGCTTTTGTGTTCCCGGCGGGGGACGACAGGGGAGCTGTCCCCTGCAGTCCGTGAACCACGGCAATGCCCATGCGTCCGGTGAGGAAGGGGTCTTCACCGTAGGTCTCCTGTCCGCGTCCCCAACGGGGGTCACGGAAGATGTTAATGTTGGGTGTCCAGAAAGAGAGACCCTGATAGCGACCGACGTTGCCACGGCGGCGTGCCTCGTTGCCCTTGGCACGTCCCTCGTCGCCGATAGCCGAGAAACACTGATAGACCAATGCGTCGTTCCACGAGGCGGCCATGGCGGTGGTGATGGGGAATACGGTGGCAAAGCCGTTACGGCCGATGCCGTGCAACGCTTCGCTCCACCATTCGAACTGCGGGATGCCCAGCCTTGTGATGGCTGGCGAGGCGTTCATCATCAGGCTGACTTTCTCCTCTAAGGTCAGACGTGCCAACAGGTCGTCAGCCCGTTGCTCGGCAGACAATGACGGGTTTTGGAACGGGAGTTGTTGTGCCTGTGCTGATGTGCCGATGGCCATCAGCATGACGATGCTGAATAGAATCTTTTTCATGTTGTCTTGTTCTTTAGTTAGAAATCCTTATAGTTTTTTGTGTGGTGTTCTATTATAGCTGTTCTTGAATATGTATGCAAAGTTACAAATATAATTTGAGAATCGGTTGGTTTTAATATATTTTATAGAAAAGGGGAGTTATGACTCCGTGATTAGTTGTCGTCCAGTATCTCGTAACCCATGATACTCTTGAGCCCGGGACGGTTGTAGTAGGGTTTGCGTTTGCCCATGATGATGATTTGTTTGTTCCAGTATTCAGGATGGTCGTACAGGTTCAGGTCATTTTGATACCGTTTGTACTCATTGATGCAGACGGGCAGGACTTCATCATCGTAAAACTCCATGTCTTCTGTGGCAGGAGTGTCGCCCAGCAGGATTGCTGCCTTCAACTCGTATTTCCCATAGACGAAAGGCGGTGAATATGTGGCGTACTTCATGGTGCGTGTGGTGGCTCCGACGATGTATGCCTTGACGATGACGGTTTCCTCATCATCCACCTGTATGGCTTCAGCAACGCTTAGATAACCGTCGGACGTGGAGCCTCCCCCTGCGTCAAAGTTATCTTCATTGTTGACTTCTTCCTTCTTTTCTTCGCGTTCTTCGTCTTCGGTGAAGTCGGGCTTTTCACACGATGCCGTGAGGAATAAGGCGAACAGCGCAATCCAAATGCCTTGTTTCTTCATTCGTACTTTTCCTGATATGTTGTGTTGTGGTTCGGATATGCAAAGATAGTGTTTTTTGATGAAATAGAAGCACGGAACGGAAGAAAAAACGATAAAATGCATCGAAAATGTGCGGAAAGTGCATTTTTCTTATAAAAGATTTGTTTATTATCGGTAAAAGTACTATATTTGCCCCCGATAAGACTACATCATTTTTGGATACTCTTATCGTTTCTAATGTTGAGGTTGGTAGCGTCCTGCGCCAACCTCTTTTGTTTCTGTTCATGATTTGTGCATAGCATAAAAAAGAGCCTGACCATGAGATCAGGCTCTTCAATATAGCTCATTTGCTCTTATTGTATCTCCCAACCGATGGCGCTGGCACCCAGCACAGCAGCGGCAGCACCGTCGAGACCACTGACAAGAAACTGGGCCTTGCCCTTAAAGATGTTCATGACGTGCTCATTATAAGCCTTCTTGATGGGCTCCATGATGAGGTCGCCTGCCTTGACCATACCACCGAAGAAGATGTAAGCCTCGGGAGAACTGAAGGCTGTGAAGTCTGCACAGGCCTCACCCAGCATGTGACCCGTGAAATCGTAAATCTCCTTGGCCAGTTCGTCACCCTTGCCTGCGGCAATGCTGACATCAAGCGAAGTGATGTCCTCGGGGTTCATTTCACGAAGCAGTGAGGGGCGGCTGGTCTTGGCCAGCATCTCACGGGCTGTGCGGGCCACACCCGTAGCAGAGCAGTAAGCTTCGAGACAGCCGGTACGTCCGCAGCCGCAGCTACGTCCTTCAGCACCACGAACCATCGTGACGTGACCCAACTCACCGGCAAAACCGTCGTGACCATAGAGCAGCTGTCCGTTGACCACGATACCGGAACCTACGCCCGTGCCTAACGTGATAACGATAAAGTTCTTCATGCCGCGTGCCACGCCATAGACCATTTCTCCAAGTGCAGCTGCATTGGCATCGTTGGTCAGTGCTACGGGAATGCCGAGCGCATCGCTGAACATCTGTGCCAAAGGCACAACGCCGTCGTGACCCCAGGGTAGGTTGGGGGCAAACTCGATGGTTCCCTTGTAGTAGTTTCCATTGGGAGCACCGATACCCATGGCTTTGATGTTTTCAATACCGCCTACCTGGTCAATGATAATCTGCAGGGCTTCCACAGATGCTGCCACGTATTCTTCCACTGTTTCATAGCTGCCAGTCTTGATGGCAGTCGTTGCCTTGATGTCACCGCGTGCGTCAACAATTCCGAAGACGGAGTTGGTTCCTCCAAGGTCGAGCCCAATGACATAGGGCTTGATAGTTGTTTGTCCGTTCATAAATTGAATATGTTTTTAGTTGCTTTTTGTCAAAACATGAGGTTTACATTCGGCAAAGTTATGAAAAAAAGTGGATAAAGCAAAAGATTTTAGAGAAAAACATCTATAATTCGTATATTTTTATTAATTTTGCACTCGTTATGACGTTTCCTATATATAATATAGTAGATTTGATATTCAAGGGAATGCTCATCGGAATGATTGCTTCGGCACCGATGGGGCCTGTCGGTGTACTCTGTGTACAGCGTACGTTGAACAAGGGCCGTTGGTTCGGTTTCGTTACGGGCATCGGTGCTGCCGTAAGCGACATTTTCTATGCTGGTATTACGGGTTTTGGTATGTCGTTCGTCATGGACTTTGTCAATGATGCCCAAAACAAGTTTTACCTGCAGATTGTGGGAAGTGTTGTGCTGTTAGTGTTTGGCATATACACCTGGCGCAGCAATCCCACCAAGAATATGCATCGTTCGGGTAAGCAGCGTGGATCGCTGTGGTATAACACGTGGACGGCTTTTCTCGTGACGTTCAGCAATCCGCTCATCATCTTCCTCTTCATGGGTTTGTTTGCGCAGTTTGCCTTCGTCATTCCTGACCATCCCTTTGAGATGGTTGTCGGCTTTGCCAGTATCTTTGGCGGAGCTTTGTTGTGGTGGTTCGGCCTGACGTGGCTGGTTGATAAGGTCCGTACTATCTTCGACGAGAACGGAATCAAGATCCTCAATCAGATTATCGGTGCTATCGTTATCATCTTCTCGTTGATATTCCTTCTCGGAACCACTACCAGTTTATTCCGTTTCTTTTAGTTGAACTTATGTTTATAGCACAAGAACTGAGAAAGAAGAATATTGCAGAGTATTTGCTTTACATGTGGCAGGTGGAGGATACCATCCGTGCTTTCGGCTACTCACTGAGCCGCATACGTAGGGAGTATATTGACCGTTTCGACTATAGCGATGAGCAGAAGGAGGAAATGGCCGACTGGTATGGCAATCTCATTCGTATGATGAACAGCGAGGGCTGTCGTGAACAGGGGCATCTGCAAATCAATAAGGTAACGCTGCAACAGCTTGAGGAACTGCACGGACAGTTGCTGACCAGCACGAAGTTCCCATTTTATAACGCAGAATATTACAGGGTGTTGCCTTACATCGTGGAGCTTCGTAATCGTGGGGCAAACAAGGATGAGCATGAGATAGAGACCTGCTTTAACTCTCTTTATGGTGTCATGCTTCTACGCCTACAGAAAAAGGAAATAACTCCCAATACTCAACACGCAGTCAAGGAAATGACCACCTTGATAGGTATGTTGAGCGATTATTATCATAAAGATAAACAGGAAGGATTAAAGTTTGAATAATATGAACATACTGATTACGGGCTGTAACGGCCAATTAGGAAACGAGATGCAGCTGTTAGAGAAAGAGTATTCGCAGCATACCTATTTTAATACAGACGTGCAGGAACTGGATATTACTGACCAGTTGGCTGTAGAGCAGTTCGTGGCAGAGAACAAGATTGACGGCATCGTCAATTGTGCAGCCTATACCGCTGTTGATAAGGCAGAGGATAACAAGGAACTGGCAACGACGCTCAATACGGTGGCGCCCGCTTATCTGGCTGCTGCCGTTGAGAAGCGCGGAGGATGGATGATTCAGATTTCCACAGACTATGTCTTCAACGGCACGAAGCACACGCCCTATGTCGAGACGGACACCCCCAGCCCCGACAGCGTCTATGGCTCCACGAAGCTGGCCGGTGAACTCGGCGTGTCGAAGTTCTGCAAGCGCTCGATGATTATCCGCACGGCATGGCTATACAGTACCTTCGGCAATAACTTTGTGAAGACGATGATACGTCTGGGCAAGGAGAAACCGGAACTGGGCGTTATCTTTGACCAAATAGGCACTCCTACCTATGCTCGCGATCTCGCTGTCGTCATCATGACGGCGATTAACAAAGGCATCGAACCCGGTGTCTATCATTTCTCCAACGAAGGTGTTTGCTCATGGTATGACTTTACAAAGGTCATCCACCGCATAGCAGGCATTACTACTTGCCATGTGCGTCCGCTCCATACGGCGGAATATCCTACACCTGCCAACCGTCCGCACTATAGTGTGCTCGACAAGACGAAGCTCAAGCAGACCTATGGTATTGAAGTGCCTTATTGGGAAGAGAGCCTAAAAGAATGTATTGAAAAATTATGAATCAGGTTCCGAGCTTGCTCGCCTGAACACCTATAGAAGATAATTATGCGTGAAGAAATAGAACGTAGAAGAACCTTTGCGATTATCTCGCACCCTGATGCCGGTAAGACGACGCTGACAGAGAAGTTCCTGCTCTTCGGCGGACAGATTCAGGTGGCGGGAGCTGTAAAGAGTAATAAAATCAAGAAGACCGCCACAAGCGACTGGATGGACATTGAGAGGCAGCGTGGTATCTCGGTCTCAACCTCCGTCATGGAGTTCGACTATACGCCTGACGGTTCCGATACGGAGTATAAGGTCAATATCCTTGATACCCCAGGTCACCAGGACTTTGCTGAGGATACCTACCGCACGCTGACGGCTGTCGATTCTGCCATTATCGTTGTTGATGGTGCCAAAGGCGTGGAGACACAGACGCGTAAGCTGATGAATGTCTGCCGCATGAGAAATACCCCCGTCATTATCTTTATTAATAAGATGGACCGTGAGGGCCGCGATCCCTTCGACCTGCTTGATGAGTTGGAGCAGGAGCTCGAAATCCAGGTGCGCCCGCTCAGCTGGCCTATCAATCAGGGTGCGAAGTTCAAGGGCGTCTATAACATCTACGAACAGCAGCTTAACCTCTTTACCCCCGACAAGCAGCGCGTGACGGAAAAGGTCAGCGTGGAGCTCGATTCCGTCGAGCTCGATGAACGCGTCGGGGAGACCGATGCGAACAAACTCCGCGAAGACTTGGAGTTGGTCGATGGCGTCTATCCTGAGTTTGACGTTGAGACCTACCGTTCTGCTGAGGTGGCTCCCGTATTCTTTGGTTCGGCCCTTAACAACTTCGGTGTGCAGGAACTGCTTGACTGTTTTGTGGAGATTGCTCCCAGTCCCAAGCCTACCAAGGCGGAGGAGCGCATGGTGCAGCCCGAGGAACCCAAGTTCACTGGCTTTATCTTTAAGATTACTGCTAATATTGACCCCAATCACCGTTCGTGTATTGCCTTCTGCAAGGTGTGTAGCGGTAAGTTCCAGCGCAACCAGCCCTATCTGCATGTGCGTCAGGGAAAGACGCTGCGCTTCTCCAGCCCTACGCAGTTCATGGCGCAGCGCAAATCCACCATTGACGAAGCATGGGCAGGTGACATCGTCGGTCTGCCTGACACGGGTGGCATGTTTAAGATAGGTGACACGCTTACCGAGGGTGAGCAGTTGCATTTCCGCGGATTGCCCTCGTTCTCGCCTGAGTTGTTTAAGTACATTGAGAACGACGACCCCATGAAGTCGAAGCAGCTGCAGAAGGGCATTGACCAGCTGATGGACGAGGGTGTGGCACAGCTATTCGTCAACCAGTTCAATAATCGCAAGATTGTCGGCACCGTCGGCCAGCTGCAGTTCGAGGTTATCCAATATCGACTGGAGAACGAGTACAATGCCAAGTGCCGCTGGGAGCCCGTTCATCTCTATAAAGCCTGCTGGATAGAGAGTGACGACGACGCAGAGCTCGATGCCTTCAAGAAACGTAAGTACCAGTACATGGCGAAGGATAAGGAGGGCCGCGACGTCTTCCTCGCAGACTCCGGCTACATGCTCCAAATGGCTCAGGAGGACTTCAAGCACATCAAGTTCCACTTTACCAGTGAATTCTAATGACACGCGAACAGGATATACGAAATGCCGTGGAGGTATTAAGGAAGGGGGGGGTGATACTCTATCCGACGGACACGGTGTGGGGTATCGGCTGTGATGCCACGAATGCTGAGGCGGTGAAACGAGTATATGAAATCAAGCAGCGTGAGGACTCAAAGGCGCTGATTTGCCTCGTTGACAGCGATGCCAGGTTGCAACGCTATGTGCGCCGTGTACCCGACGTGGCTTGGCAGTTGATTGACAGTTTGAAAGAGAGTGAGGCAAAGCCCACCACGCTGATACTTGACGGGGCCGTGAACCTGGCACCGAACCTCATTGCCGAGGATGGAAGCATTGCCTTGCGTATCACTCAGGAGGCATTCAGCAAGGAATTGTGCTATCGTTTCCAGAAAGCGTTAGTCTCTACTTCTGCCAATATCAGTGGCCAGCCAGCTGCGCAGAACTATTGTGATATTGACCCTGTGTTACTTGAAGCTGTTGACTATGTCTGTTGGACGCGCCGTCAGGAACATAAGCCCCATACGCCCAGCAGTATCATCCGCTTGCGCCAGAATGGTGAGGTGGAGATTATCAGGAAATAGGCAATGTCATGATAAAGCGGGCACCAGTACCCTCTTGTTCTTTATCCATGGCTTTTTGGCATTTGTAACTTGTGTCAAGCACGATGTCGCCGCCGAGACGTCGTGCAATGCTACGAGCCACGGTAAGACCGATACCAGTACCTTCTGTATATTTGTTCAGTTGGGTGAACTCCTCAAAGATGCGCTCCGACTCTCCCTCCGGAATGCCAATACCCGTATCTTCGACAATAAAGTGCAACGTATGGGCGTCGTTGGTCACCTTGAGCGTGATGTTTCCCTCATGGGTGAACTTCTTGGCGTTGTCGAGTAGCTGCTCGAGGGCCCGTACGACAGCCTGACGATTGGTGTGGATGTTCAAGTTGCTGTCGGTCAGCTGTTCCTGTAATGTGAAGTTCACGGTCTGACTATACGTTGTGATACCTGTCAGCTTGATGGTTTGTTCGACAATGTCGTGTGGGCTGACCACGTCGTCGCGTGTGATAACGGTCTGGCTGCTGGCATCCGAAAGCTCAAGCATTTTGTTGATCAGCTGGGTGATGCGTTTGGTATTGTCAGAAATGAGCTGGTGAATATTCTTGGTCTCTTTTTCAGAAAGATCAATGTCGGGCGAAGTGATAATCTGGGTGAAACCGCTAAGGACGTTGAGCGGCGTGCGTATCTCATGCGAGATGGTCTTGATGAATTCCGACTTGATGGTAAGCGACTCTTCTGCACGGGCATTGGCGATGGTGAGTTCCTCGTTCTTCTGTTTCAGCAGTTTGGTCTCGTGCAGACGGTATAAGATAAAGAACAGCAGGCCAGCCAGGATAATCACACCGATGACGATGATGAAGTACATGCGTGTTCGCTGTTGTTTGCGGTTCAGTTCGTCAATCATGAAGATGGTATTCAGCTCGTCGAGCTGTGTGCGCATATCGCGGTTGAAGAGCGAGTCCTTACGCTCATAGAGCCCGCGATATTCCTTTGCTGCCTCTATTCCCCGTCCGGCCAAGAAGAGCGCCTCGGCACGCAGTTCATGGATATTCTCATCGACATATACGCCAGTCGCCAAGGTGGAGTCTGCAAAGGCAATGGCCTGCCCGACGAATCCCTCGTTCAAGGCAAGGTCTGCCTGCATCTCAAGAATGTAGTATTTCGTGAGTAGGGATTGTCCCATCTTCTGGTATTCTATAGCTTGGGCAAGCGCTTTGTGTGCTTCGTCAAACTTCTTCAGGCGGATGTAAGCCTTGGTACGTGCGGTATAGCAGGAAACGAGGGTAGGGCTGATAATGGCCAAGGTGTGTTCTTTCTCTAACGAGTGAAGATGCTCCTCCCACTGGAATGTGAGATTGAATGCCTCATCGTAGCGATGCAATCGGTCGTAGGATTGACAGAGTGCTTCATAGACACCGCTTTGCATACCTGTCATGTCGTTTTCGTTTCGGAGTAACGAAATGCTTTGCTCGAGTGCTTTGGCTGCCTCGTTGAATTGGTGGATGTCATAATAGGTGATACCCATTTGCTTATAGGCCATGGCCCGACCGATGTTGTTGTCATGCTTTGTGGCAAATTCAAGCATCTCCTCTGCTTCGCGAAGGGCCGTCTGAATGCGTCCCATGTCATGATTAGCAGAGCACTTCCGCTGCCAGCACTGATAGAAACGGTCCCACATCTGGTGTTTTCTGTACCATTCCATTTGTTCTTCCGAGTACCTGAGCAGCAGCTCATGTTTTCCGGCATTATTGAGCAGAGCGATAACGTTCCAGCGTGCAGCAGCCTCTCCCTCTGTATCACCATTTTGCTGACGGATGATGATTAACTGGTTGAGCGTGCTGAGTGCACTATCTACTTGAAGCGTGAGGTAGTATTGGCGGAAGAGGTCGGCTAAAGCATCGCCTTTTTCTTTTCCTTGTAACTGGGGAATGACTTTACGCAGGGAGTCAATGGCGTGTTTTCCCTGCTCTGTCTGGGCATTGACAGAGGGTGCTAACATCAACAATGCCAACACAATTGCATAGAAATAGTAGTGCGTATAACTTCTATGAGCAGTCATAGGGATTATTCAGATTTAGGTTTCTTTGTGCAAAAATAAGCAATTCCTGTGAAATCACCAAATTTTTTCAAATATATTTTGCTTTTCGCGTGATTTACACTACCTTTGTACCCCGTGAAAGCTACATCGGTGGAAATAGGAAGTAGTCCATCACGCCTTGAGCGACTGCTCAAATGGCGTGAGGAGCACGTAAGTCAACGCATGTTTGTGCTGACGTTGGCGTTCGTGGTAGGTTTCTTTGCTGCTGTGGCCGCTTTTTTGCTGCATGGACTAATCAACCAGATAGGTGCATTGCTTACTGGAGGCTTCAGTATTGTAGAGGCTAACTGGCTCTATCTGCTCTATCCTGTGGTGGGTATTTATCTGACCAGTCTCTTCGTGCGGTATGTCGTCAAAGACAATATCTCACATGGCATAACGCGTATCTTGTCGGCTATCAGCACGAAGAAAAGCCGGCTGAAGAGTCATAACTGCTGGTCATCAGTCGTGGCATCAGCTATCACCATCGGCTTCGGTGGTTCTGTCGGTGCCGAGGCGCCTATTGTGCTGACGGGTTCTGCCATCGGCTCGAACCTCGGTAAGCTGTTACGCCTTGACAGCAAAACGCTTATGCTGCTGATTGGCTGTGGTGCCGCCGGTGCCATTGCCGGCATCTTCAAAGCACCGATAGCAGGTCTGGTATTTACCTTGGAGGTGCTGATGATAGACTTGACGATGGCTTCATTATTGCCGATTCTCGTCTCGTGTGTGACGGCTACCTGCTTTACCTATATCTTCAGGGGTGGTACCTCGCTCTTTGCTTTCCACATGGAGAGCGAATGGGTCATACAACGTGTGCCGGCTACCATCCTGTTGGGCGTGTTCTGTGGATTGGTGAGTCTTTATTTTATCCGTCTGATGACAGCCACCGAGGGACTTTTTGCCCGTTTCAAGGATAAGCCTTATGTCAGACTGCTTATCGGCGGTTGCATCCTGAGTTCGCTCATTTTCCTGTTTCCGTCACTATATGGTGAGGGCTATCGCGACATCAACCTGTTGCTCAATGGCAAGACCGAGGCAGACTGGCAACAGATTCTTTCCGGTTCGTTGTTCTATGGTCATGCAGAATGGCTGATAGCTTATGTGACATTGGTATTGCTGACCAAGGTGTTTGCCACATCGGCAACCAATGGCGGCGGTGGTGTGGGCGGTACGTTTGCGCCGAGCCTGTTCATCGGCTGCTTCTCGGGCTTCCTTTTTGCTAGGGTATGGAACGTCAATGAGGTTGGTGTTTATGTGCCAGAGAAGAACTTTGCGTTGTTAGGCATGGCCGGCGTGATGTCGGGTGTGATGCATGCCCCGCTGACGGGCATCTTCCTGATTGCAGAAATCACAAGTGGATATAGTATGTTCATGCCGCTGATGATTGTCAGTGTCTGTGCATACCTGACCATCAATATTTTTGAGCCCCATAGTATCTACGGTATGAGGTTGGCGCGGCAGGGTAAGCTCATTACCCATCATACCGACCGTGCCGTATTGACGCTGATGAGTCTTGACTCTGTTATTGACCGCGACTATTTGGCCGTTGAGCCAGATACGGAACTGGGACAGATAGTCCACAAAATCTCGCGTTCGCGTACCGACATCTTGCCCGTACTTGATGCCGCAGGGTCGTTGCTTGGTGAGATAGACATACGACGTATCCGTCACGTGGTATTCCGTATAGAGCTATACCATCATTTCTCTGCATCGCAACTTATGGCTCAGCCTCCTGCTGTGCTGAATGATGCTCAGCCAATGACGGAAGTGATGCAGGCATTTGACAAGACTGGTGCCGACTGGCTGCCTGTGCTTGACGCGGAACAACATTTGAAAGGCTACATATCGCGACAACGTATGTACACGATGTACCGTAAGATGGTGGCCGATATCAGTGAGGATTAGCTATGAAGAAAGAAGATTTACGCATTGTGTTCATGGGTACGCCCGAGTTTGCTGTGCCTACTTTGCAGGCCATGATTGACGGTGGCTATAACGTTGTGGCTGTCGTCACGCAGCCTGATAAACCCGTAGGACGTCATGGTAGTGTACTTCAGGCATCACCTGTGAAACAGTTTGCCATAGAACATGACTTGCCCGTGCTTCAGCCTGAGAAGATGAAAGACCCCGTTTTCGTGGAACAGTTACGTGCTTATCAGGCCAATCTGCAGGTCGTGGTGGCATTCCGTATGTTGCCAGAGGTGGTATGGGATATGCCTGAATACGGGACATTCAACGTACACGCTGCATTGTTGCCACAATATCGTGGTGCGGCACCCATTAACTGGGCCGTTATCAATGGCGAGACAGAGACGGGTGTCACGACATTCTTTCTTGACCACGACATTGACACGGGGCGCATAATCATGCAGAAGCGCTTTCCCATTCCCGACGGTGCTGATGTGGAGTATGTCTATGACGGGCTTATGCATCTCGGCGCAGAAATCTGCATGGAGACTTTAGAACGAATTGTTGTTGCCGGCGGACATCCCGACAGCATTCCACAGGATAGTGTGGTTGATGGTTCTGTTCTCAAGTCCGCACCCAAGATATTCAAGGAGACGTGTGAGATAGACTGGAACCAGCCAGCGAAGCAGGTGTATGACTTCATTCGTGGTTTGAGCCCCTATCCAGGTGCTTGGTGTGTATTGGCCAGTCCTGACGGAAAACGTACGGTCCTCAAGATATTCAGGTCATGCAAAACAGGACAGAAAGGGCATGAACCCGCAGCCATCAGCATTGACGGGAAGCATATTTATATCTCGGCAGCTGATGAGGAACTGGAGATTCTGGAACTTCAGCTTGAGGGTAAAAAACGTATGATGGCAGCCGATTTTCTGAACGGAATGAGGGATAAAATGAAAAATGAAATAATTTTTCAATCTGAATATAATAAATAGGTATCATGTTGCGTTTCATTAGTAGTAACTCAATAATGATTTTGCCTATGCAATATTTTACTCAAGACAGTTTTCGGCCCGACCCTACCACCATTCTGTTTATCAAACAGTTTGCGCGTATGTGTAATTCAAAGAAAAATCTGACGAATGGCTACAATGGTATCCCCGTCGTTGCTTGCAGCTAATTTTCTCCTGCTTGACTCCGACCTTGACATGATTAACCGGAGTGAGGCTGACTGGCTTCATCTGGATGTGATGGATGGTGTGTTCGTTCCGAACATCTCGTTTGGCTTCCCTGTGCTCGAAGCAGTTGCTTCACGTTGTACTAAACCTTTGGATGTGCATTACATGGTGGTTCAGCCCGAACGCTACATCAGCCGAACGGCAAAACTTGGCGCCATGATGATGAACGTGCATTATGAAGCCTGTACCCATTTGCACCGTACCGTGCAGGAGATTCACGATGCTGGAATGAAGGCAGGTGTGACGCTGAATCCATCAACTCCCGTCAGTGTTCTTGAAGACATTATCGGAGATGTGGACATGGTGCTTCTGATGAGTGTCAATCCTGGCTTTGGTGGACAGACATTCATTGAGAACACGATTCAGAAAGTGCAGCGTCTTCGTCAGCTCATCACAGAGCACGGCAGTAATGCGCTGATAGAAGTGGACGGCGGTGTGCAAGGTGAAACGGCTCCGCGCCTGGTTGAGGCAGGCGTAGATGTACTGGTCAGTGGCAGCTATGTGTTCAAGAGTCCCACCCCCGAGCAGACCATTCACGATTTGAGGATGCTCAAAGGCTTGTCGGCCGTATAGTCTTCAAATATCTATACCTCAATGTCAAGCATGATGTCGTTTTGCTTGGCCATGCGGCGCAGGTTTAGGATTGCGTAGCGCATGCGGCCAAGTGACGTGTTGATGCTCACACCAGTCACTTCCGATATTTCCTTGAATGACATCTGCTGATAGAGTCGCATGTAAACCACTTCGCGCTGTGGCTCCGGCAGACTGTTCATCATGTGCTGCACGTCTAAGAGAATCTGCTCGTTGATGAGCTCACTCTCGCGGTTCATCTCCATCACGTCTTGATTGCGAATATTGCTTAGATCATTCTCGGCGTTGGGCTCGGTAATCTGTTCGTTCTTACGTCCACGGAACCAGTCCATTATGACGTTATGTGCAATACGTGTCATCCAGAATGAGAATTTCCCGCTGTTGGTGTATTTCCCTTCCTGAAGCCGCGTGATAATCTTGATGAACGTGTCCTGGAAAATGTCATTGGCAATTTCCTGATCGTGCACCATAATCATAATGTACGAAAACAACTTCTGTTGATTCCGTGCCAATAATTCGTCAAATGCGTTGTTGTTGCCTTCTACATAAAGCATGGCCAACTCTTCGTCGGTCATATGGGCAAATTTCTCCATACTTAATACTATTGGTTATTAAGTAGACTTTATTCGATAGGCGGTAGTGTTAAAGTGTTTATAATTTATGTTATTTTGTCTAATGACGGGTGCAAAAGTAAACAAATAGAATGAATCTACCAAATAATTTCCGACAAAAATGCGCTTTTTCGGGTTTTTATGCGCTTTTCGTGGGGATTATTGCATAAATATCGAATATTTTACCTATTTCACTCCGTCTGCCAATTGGTCAAGATACTGTCCGTAGCCGTTCTTGAGCATGGGCTTGGCCAGCTCCTTCAGCTGCTCACGGGTAATCCAACCGCGCTTGTAGGCAATTTCCTCTAAGCAGGCAACCTTCAGCCCCTGGCGTTTCTCAATGACCTCGATGAAAGTCGATGCTTCGCTCAGGCTGTCATGTGTACCGGTGTCGAGCCATGCAAAACCGCGTTGCAGGGTCTGTACTTTAAGGTTCTTCTGCTTCAGGTATTCCTGATTGACGGTTGTTATCTCCAACTCACCACGCGCACTGGGCTTGATGTTCTTGGCAATCTCCACCACGCTATTCGGGTAGAAGTAAAGACCTACCACTGCGTAATTAGACTTTGGCTTAGCAGGCTTCTCTTCAATACTGAGACAGTTGCCCTCGGCATCAAACTCAGCCACTCCGTAGCGCTCGGGGTCATTGACATAATAGCCAAATACCGTTGCCTGTCCATGCTTCTCGGCATTCTCAACGCTCTGTCTGAGTAGAGCCGAGAATCCGCCGCCATAGAAAATGTTGTCACCCAAGACCAGACAGGCTGCATCGTCACCGATGAACTGCTCGCCGATGATGAATGCCTGTGCCAGTCCGTCGGGTGAGGGTTGCTCGGCATACTCGAAATGAACACCCAGTTCGCTGCCGTCACCTAAGAGCCGCCTGAAGGCAGGCAAATCGTATGGCGTACTGATGATCAGTATCTCGCGGATGCCAGCCAGCATGAGCACCGACACCGGATAATAGATCATGGGTTTGTCAAATATCGGTATCAGTTGTTTACTGATGCCTTTCGTTATTGGATAGAGGCGCGTGCCACTTCCACCTGCCAATACAATTCCTTTCATGTGATATTACGTTTTATTCTGTATGCAAAGGTACGAATAACTATGCAAATGACCAAATTTTCTTTGACTAAATTCACTTTATGCAAAATAATTCGTGATTTCTAAATCGTAAATCGTAAATTATTATTACCTTTGCATGCGAAATTAAAAACGTCAACAGACAAACAGATAGTAATTATGGCTATTTTTTCAAAGTTATTCGGTCGGAAAGACTCGGAAGAACCAAAGAAGACTGGTGGCATGGAAGACTTCATGACACTCATACGTGTATATTTCCAGGCTGTGATGGCTGCCGACCTTGGCATTACCAATCTTGCCGCATTGCCCGACTTGCGTGTGTTCAAGACAACGTTACATGTGGCAACGGTGAATAACAAACTCGGAGTGGGGGAGAAGAGCCGTTGCAAGAAGATGCTGAAGAATATCTACGGGATGAACGATGAGTTCTTCAAGGAGATAGACCAAAGCATCAAACACCGTTGCCGCAAGTTGCAGGACGCTCAGCCCTATATGCTTCAGTTCCAGGCATTCACCAACGACACCATGATGCTTGTCAGCAATCTGATGAAGTACAAGCTCCGCATCCCCAGTATGTTCAAGAAGACGCTCTACTCGATGACCGAGCAGACGGTTAATGACATCTTCAACAAAAACGACTTCAAGGATGCGGGCGAGATGAAGACGGCTGTCGGAATTCGTGAATATGCACGTCGTTTGGGCTTGTCACAGCAATGGACTACCGATTTTATCTTCAAGGTAATATTGTTGGCCAAGAAGGAACCGCGTCCCAAGGAGGAGAAGAAGTGAGCCCTGGACATTGTGCTTTGAACTGAAAAACAGCCTCGAAGTGTTAACAATTCATAAAGTTCAAAGCGCAACGCTCTTCGTTCAAAGAAAAACCCTTACCTTTGTAGAAACTAACGAGTTAGGTCATGAACTCTAATGAACAACTTTTGACAACGTTCGAGACACGCGTGCATCAGATGCTTCTCCGCTTTCAGCAGTTGAAAAAGGAGAACGAAGACTTGTATGCCTTAGTGGAGCAGAACAAGCGCGACATGGAAGAGCTGCGTCAGAAGATGGGTCAGCAGGAACGTGACTACGACTCACTAAAGATGGCAAAGATGATGGAGATTACCGACGGCGACCTTGAGAGTGCGAAGAATCGGTTGTCGAAACTCATCCGAGAAGTAAACAAATGCATTGCTATACTGAGTGACGCTAAATAACCCTTAGAAGCGATGGCAGAACAGAAAAGAGAGAAACTACATATCCGCCTGCATGTTTACGACGAGGAAATCGACGTGACCATTGACCGCGACGACGAAGCCTACTATCGTGCGGCGGCAAAGCTCATCACCGACCGTTATAATGCCTATGCACAGGCCTATCGCGGACGTAAGAGCGACCATACTATAGCGCTGATGACGCTCATCGACGTTGCGCTGTTGTATGAGAAAGAGCGTGACAACAACGACACGACTCCCTATGATAATATTCTCGCCCGTCTCACTGCCGATATCGAAAAAGCACTCGGAGAGCAGAGCTGAGAATATTAACCACTATATATATTATTTTATGGAATTATTAAACATCATAGCCGTTGTCGCTGCCCTGATTATAGGTGGCGTATGTGGCTTTCTTATTTTCCGCTATGTATTGAAGGGAAAATATAATGAGATGATTGATGCTGCCGGTAAAGAGGCAGAAGTAATCAAAGAAAAGAAACTGCTTGAGGTCAAGGAGAAGTTCCTCAACAAGAAGAGTGAGCTGGAGAAGGAAGTGCAGCAGCGCAACCAGCATATCCAGCAGAACGAGAACCGTCTGAAGCAGCGTGAAATTTCGCTCAACCAGCGTCAGGAAGAACTCGGACGCCGCAAGAATGACCTCGACAACCAGCAGACACGCATTGACAACGAGAAAAAACTGCTTGCCATTAAGCACGACGAGCTTGAGAAGATGCAGCTGCAGGAGCGTGCCAAGCTCGAAGAACTCTCCGGACTCAGTGCTGACGAAGCCAAGGCCCGCCTCGTGGAGACCATGAAGGACGAGGCTCGTCTCGATGCACAGAGCTACATCAACGAGATTATGGACGAGGCGAAGCTCAACGCTAATGCACAGGCCAAGAAAATCGTCATCCAGACCATCCAGCGTGTGGCTACCGAGACTGCCGTCGAGAACTCCGTCAGCGTGTTCCACATCGACAACGACGACGTCAAGGGACGTGTCATTGGTCGTGAGGGACGTAACATTCGTGCCCTCGAAGCCGCCTGCGGCGTTGAAATCGTCGTTGACGACACTCCCGAGGCCATCGTCATTTCTGCCTTCGACCCCATTCGCCGCGAGACCTGCCGCTTGGCGCTCCATCAGCTCGTCAGCGACGGCCGTATCCACCCCGCACGCATCGAGGAAGTAGTGGCCAAGGTAAAGAAGCAGCTTGAGAACGAGGTCATCGAGACCGGTAAACGCACCGCCATCGACCTCGGCATCCACGGCCTGCATCCCGAGCTCATCCGAATCATCGGTAAGATGAAGTACCGCTCTTCCTACGGTCAGAACCTTTTGCAGCACGCCCGTGAGACCGCCAACCTCTGCGCAGTGATGGCTGCCGAACTGGGTCTCAACCCCAAGAAAGCCAAGCGTGCCGGACTGTTGCACGACATTGGTAAGGTGCCCGACGAGGATAGCGAGATGCCGCACGCACTCTATGGTGCGAAGATTGCCGAGATGTATAAGGAGAAGCCCGACATTTGCAATGCCATCGGTGCCCACCACGACGAGATGGAGATGCAGACGCTGTTGGCTCCCATCGTTCAGGTGTGCGACGCCATCAGCGGTGCCCGTCCCGGTGCCCGCCGCGAGATTGTCGAGGCCTACATCAAGCGACTCAACGACCTCGAGGCTATCGCCATGAGCTATCCCGGTGTCACGAAGACCTATGCCATTCAGGCAGGTCGTGAACTGCGTGTCATCGTTGGTGCCGACAAGATGGACGATGCCGAGACCGAGGCTCTCAGCGGTGAGATAGCCAACAAGATTCAGACCGAGATGACCTATCCCGGACAGGTGAAGATTACCGTCATCCGCGAGACTCGCAGCGTGGCATACGCCAAGTAAACTATAGCAAACAACCCTCGTTTGATTAGCATCGGGATGGCCCTTGTGGGTCATCCCGATGATTTTTATAGGTTGTTCGGATAATCTTTATGGGCCATCCGAATATCTCCTTTACCCCTATAGGGATTATCCGCGTCACCCACAGATGCCATTCGGCTGCCCCATAAGTGATATTCCCATGAGACTCCTCAAACACTCTCCGGCAGAAGCCCCCTCTATCTTAAGCCCCCTATAGGGGCTAAGATAAGAGGGGAGGCTTCAGAAAGGAGCACCTTAAATCGTTTTTGCTTTATTATGTCTTTAATCTTCAGAATTATTCGTTTCAAAAGTGCTCACCGGGTCCCGCTGAGTCTTCGAAGGGTGACGCTTGCTACCATCGGGACGCAAGAAGGAGAAAGTTTTTCTACCATCGTATGAAAAATCTTGAGGAACTGGAGGTAGTCCTCCTCGTCCTCAAAGATGTCCTGACGGTTGATGCCTCTGACCATCACATGGTAAATTCCCGTTCCGCTTTTCTTCCTTAACTGTCGTGCCATATTCGCC
>CAJOFA010000032.1 GCA_905233985.1 uncultured Prevotella sp. | reverse complement strand
TATAGTTAAATATCAATTAATGTTTGGAATTCAGCATAGAATGCGGTTCTGTGATCATTTTTTGAGTATATTGTTTTGACGTTTAAGAAAATGTTAGTAAAGACATGACCACACCTCTCACGTCATATTGTCAAAATGAAACATCCCTCTCGCCGATGAAGGGGAGAGGGATGGGGTTATTGTCTAAGGAGCCAAGGAGGAAAGGAGGGCTACTTGTCGTCGTAATGCCCATAGGCCGAAAGTACATCCACATAAACCTCAGTCTCAAAGATTCGATATATCAGACGGTGCTTCTTCGTAATCTCCCTGCTCCAGCGGCCTTCGGGCTTGCCCTTCAGCGGTTCGGGGTGGCCCAAACCTGTCTGGGATGTTCCTTCAGTTCCTCAATGAATCGATTGGCCTTGGCGAACACTTTGGGTTCACTCTTCGCAAGACGCATCAAATCTTGCTCCGCCCTTATAGAGAAAGTGATACTATAAGTCATATCCCACTCTTCTTAGAAAAGCCGTCAAATCTTCGCCTGGCAGCATGGTGTGACACTCGCCTCGCTCAATCTGACGTTCAGACTCATCTATCTTGGCGAAGAATTCCTCTTTTGTCATCAATGTGGGGTCTTTTTTCTCTTTCACCAATTTGCTCAGATATTTTGCCACACGCTTCATCATTGATTCGCTGTCGGCTATCTCGGCCATGTCACGCCATATCTGCGCATTCAACTCAATTGCTGTCATAATCGTAATCTTTTTATTCTCGGCTGCATATTTACGAATAATTTCTGAATAAACAAATTTTGGAGCAGTGAAATACAAACTTAAATTATATAATAATGGTAGTTGAACGTTTTAATTGAAGAAAAGAATGATGAGTCCGTAAAATAATAAGCAAAACATTTGGGAATGCGAAGGAAAATGATTACCTTCGCATCCGAAAACATATATAGAAGAAGACAGTCGCAGCTTTTACTATTCTCACGAAATGCTACCGTGAACTATTCGAAAGCAAATGGCTGCCAGTCCACACCTCTACGGAGGCGTGGGCTTTGGCGGTACAGCATTTTGAATAGGGTTGGTAGCACAAGTCCCGTGAGAATGTGTAGTACCTCAACCAAACCACCCACGTCCTCCGTTTTTCTCTCTCCCGCGCTTCGCGGCATGTGATATATATTTTTTTATCCTCAAAAAAGGAAAAACGGAAACCTGATATGAACAACAATAACGACGAGGGTAGCCTCGAACTGTTAAACCGTCTGCTGGAGCGGCTGCACCAGGCAGACTATATCAATCAAGGCAGCAAAATAGAAGTAGTGTATGTCGCCTCTGGCGGACAGCATGTGGAGACGCAGATAAATATAGGGGCCTACCCCCAACCCCTCCCGAAGGGAAGGGAGAAGGGAACAGGGAACCTGCCCGACGTCCACAAGGACTGCCCCTGCTTCAACGCCAAGACGGAGTATCAGGATTTGGGATTGAAATTAATTTGACCCAAAGTGTTGTATGTTTGAAAATAAATATGTATCTTCGCAGCGTCATAAAAATAAAAAGATGAAACAAGAAATCAATCCTCTGGAAACGAGTCGTGCTGAAGCATTCCGTATGTGGATGTCGTCGCCACAGCCGATGGTGACATTGGTGAAGACTATTGATGTCAGCCGTCTGCGGAAAATGAGTCGGAAGACGGGAATCAAATTTACCGTACTCATGTGCTGGTGCATCTGTAAGGCTGCCAGCAGCATTGAGGAGTTCTTCCTGCTGCCAGTGCCCGGCCATTTGTACCGTTTTGACAAGCTGGCCGTCAATGTCGTTGTGCTGAATGACAAAGGTGGCATCACCTTGTGCGATGTACCCTATTCCGAGGATATCAGTCAGTTTAATGCCGATTATCTGGAAGTGACCAGTCAGGCTGCAAAGACCTGTAAAAGCACATCGATTGAGGATGCTATGATTATTGGCACTTCGGCATTGCCACACACAGAACTGGATTGTATCGTCAACCAGTTTTCTGGCCGTTGGAACAATCCGTTTCTTGCATGGGGAAGGTATCGTAAAAGACTGTTTAAGACCACGCTGCCCATCTCACTTCAGTTTCACCATGCCCAGATGGATGGCATGCAAGCCTGCCGTTTCCTGAATAACTTGCAGGATGAGATAAACCGATTAATGCGATGAAGCGAATCCCTGATTTCCTGTCAGCATCGCGAATCGCATTGTGCCTGCCATACAAGAAGGCCATTATATTCGTAGCAAATAAGAAATAAATTACTATGCCCATAACCGAAGATAGACTATTACAAGCCCGCCGTGAAATGCGTCAGGAGCAGGATTCTAATTGGCAAACTAAAGTAACTTGGATAGAAATGAACATTAGATTAGAAAAAACAGAAGATTATCGTGAGGTAGAAAATTTGACTCGCGAGGCATTCTGGAACGTTTATCGCCCGGGATGCACAGAACATTATGTGCTCAACCAGTATAGAACAAATCCCGACTTCATCCCTGAATTGGATTTTGTGATGGAGGAGGATAATAGGATTATCGGCCATGTGATGTTCTCTAAAGCAGAGATCATGCTTGACGATGGAAACAGCTTCCCGTCATGGACTTTCGGTCCCATCAGTATTCACCCCGATTATAAACGTAAGGGTTATGGATTGAAGCTACTCAAGTATGCGATTGGGAAAGCTAAAGAAATGGGCATAGGACTGATTCAGATGGAAGGAAACATCGAGTTCTACAAGCACGCAGGCTTCGACCTTGCCAGCAAGATGAAAATCCACTATCATGCAGAGCCGAGGGAGTCGGAAGTACCGTATTTCCTTGCTCAAGAGCTGATTCCCGGCTACTGGGGTAATCGTGAGGGCACCTATTGCCCACCCAAGGGGTACTTTGTGGCAGACGAGCATCCAAAGGCTTTCGAAGCCTACGAAGCAACTTTCCCTGTCAAGGAGAAAACCTTGCAGCCAGGTCAACTGCCTCAGTTCTGCCAGAGTTGTGGCATGCCCCTCACGAAGAAAGAGGATTGTGGTACCAATGCTGACGGTAGCACAAACTTCGACTATTGCCAATATTGCTATAAGGATGGCAAGTTCCTGCAGGAGTGTACGATGGACGAAATGATTGAGCATTGTGCCCAATTTGTTGGCGAGGTAAACAAACAGATGCCAAAGCCCATGACCAAGGAAGAGTACAAGCAGATGATGCGAGGATTCTTCCCGATGCTAAAACGATGGAGAAGGTAAGTAATGAAAAGGAATACTATCCCAGCAGTTCCTTCAGTTTGTTGACGTGGCTGCGTGAGACGGGAATGGCATCGTGGCAGTGACGCATGACGAGCTGCATGGCGCGGGAATTGGAGGAGATTTGCTCCACCTGGCCGAGGTTGACCATGAAAGCACGATGGCAGCGGACTATCATGGGATAGGCCTGCAGCGCGTCTTCCATCTGTTTCATCGTGGCGCGAAGCATGGTGGTATGCACCCCGTTGTCTGTTAGTTGGCAAACCTTGACCGTTGGTCGAGATTGTTCACGCTCGGAAATCAAATCAGGCTCTGATTTCTCTCGCTTACTCACAATCTTGACATAGTTGCCAACGGCTTCAATATATAATAGGTCTGAAATACTAAGACTCACATGTTCATTGGTAGTGCCCTCAAGCGTTATCTGCGACAGCAAAGAATCATTGGAATTGTCTATCTTGACATCCTTCCCTTGGGGAGGGTTTGGGTGGGCTTGCAGTTTCTTCAGCTGCTCGTTCATCAGTCTGGTTTCCTCCAGTTCGGCAGCAAGGTAACGGCTGCGGAACTTGAATCGCCAGAAGAGTCCGATGGCGAAAGAGAGGAAGGCGATAATCACCAACGTCTCCAGATAATTGCTCAACGACAGCTTATTACCCTCTACCATCTCACTCATCACGAAGTGACGGTAGAGGCAGATAATCAGCGCCACCAAGGGTGTATTGATGCACTGGAAGCGGAGATTGCGGCTGATGATATAGCTGATGCCACGATCGTAGGAGCGAGGCATGCGGATAACATATCGCAGAATGACCTCTGTTAAGAAACAGCTAAATAAGCCCAATGCAAAGATTGCCAGCAGATGAACATAGGCCTGCCACTGCCACACGCCAAGTCCAAAGGGCTTGAAGATGGCTATCGCCAGTACCATGAAGGCGCAGCTGACGACACGAGTGCTGATGGTTTCTTTGTGACCTTTGTTCATATAGCGGGCAAAGGTAGTAATAAAAATGAAGAATGAAGAATGAAGAGTGAAGAATTTGCTTCCGCTCATCACTTTATGCTCATTTCATTCCATTTTGATGCCCGTTTATCACTAAACTGTGCAGAATATCCCAAAATTTTGGCGATAATCGCATCTTTTTGTAATTTTGTATCGTCAAACGATAAAAATATAAAAACAAAATTAGGTATGAAGACGAAAAGAATAATGATGGCAGTAGCCATGACGTTGGTCTGCATGAGTTGCATTGCTCAGGAGCAGCGAATAAAGGAGTTTCAGGAGTTGATGTCGAAGTACGAGACACTCTATCGTGATTTCATAAGGAGTGGGAATCATAAGGAGGCTATTACTCCGCTGAAGACCCTCATCAACATCCTTGATACCACAACCATCTGTCAGGTGACGCCTATACCACAGGGTGTTATCAAGGAGTCGAAAGCGTTTTACTACTATGACCTGGCATGCTGTTATGCACTGACAAAGCAGAAGAAACAGGCTATGCAGGCACTGGAGCAGGCGGTGGATTTGGGGTATAAAGACTATAACAACATGCTTAACGACAACGACCTCCTCTCGCTCCGCAAGGACAAGAAGTATCAGGCGCTGTTGGCAGAAGTCAAGAACCGCCGACCACTTGGTATCCTGCAGAAGTCGGCCCCATACGCTAAGGATTCAGTAAAAATGGATAATCCGTTCGTCTATCAGCCCAAGGAGTCGATGAATCTGAGGATGGTTCGCGAATACTTCAAACTCGACTCCGTGGCGGGTCAGGGCGACGAACTGTCGAAGATCATCAACCTGCTGCACTTTGCCCACGACAATATCCGCCACGACGGAAGCAACCGTGCCTTTGCCGAATTGGATGCCATCGACCTCTACAATTACTACAAGACAACGGGTCGTGGTGTGAATTGTCGTCAACTGGCTATATCGCTTTGCGAGATGTATCTCTCGATGGGCATCCCTGCCCGTTATGTCACCTGTATGCCTGCCGATTCACTCGACTATGAGTGCCACGTCATCAATACAGTATGGTCGAGCCAACTGCAGAAGTGGCTCTACATCGACCCCACGATGGATGCCTGGGTGACGGATGAGAACGGTACGATGCTCAGCATTGCCGAGGTGCGCGAGCGACTTATCAAGGACCAACCTCTGGTGCTCTGCGAGACGGCCAACTGGAATCATGAGAACCAGCAGACCAAGGAGTATTATCTGGATGAGTATATGGCAAAGAATCTCTACTACTTTGTCTGCAAGAAGATCAGCCGTTTCAATCCAGAAAGTATCTATCGCGATAACCCTCCTGAAAGCGACATCAGGTTGATTCCCGCAGGCTTCGTCAACAACAACTGGAAGTGCGATACGACCACCGACCCAGACATCTTCTGGGCAAAACCTGAATAATGACATGGCAATAACCAGCGAGAGATTACGACAGACGTTTAGCGAGGGAGGCGCCCAGGAGATTTACCAAGAGGTGAAATCTACGGGCGACTTCCTTGGCTTTGCTCGTCAGTATGCCTTCAGTCAGGATTATCGTGTGGCAAGGAGTGCCTTGTGGGGACTGACTAAAGCCAGCAAAGAGGAACTGTCGCAACTACAGGTGATACTCAACAAATTCATTGACCAAGCCATGCAGACAGATAACTCATCCGTTAGGCGACTATCTCTAAACGTTGTTGAGCGATTGGAGATGAGTGAAGATGACCTGCGTACTGACTTCCTTGATTTCTGCTTCGAGCACATGATGGACGTCGAGGAGTATCCAGGCATTCAGTCTGTCTGCATGAAACTCGCCTTCCGCATGTGTAGCTTCTACTCAGAGCTGATGGACGAACTGAAACGCACCCTCGAAGCGATGGAGATAGACTATTATAAACCCGCCGTAAAATGCGTCAGAAACAGAATTCTAAGCGGCAAACTAAAGTAAAACAAATGAAAAGATTACGACTCGGAGCCGTGCTCCATTTCATCAATGAAGCGAATTCCTGATCTCCTGTCTATGTCGCGAATTGCATTGTGTCTGCCTTTGCTTTTGGTGGATGCAATGACTTTGCCCTTCTGGGTACTTTACCTGATAGCAGGGTTGACGGATATGCTTGACGGCTTTCTGGCAAGGAGATGGGGATTGGAAAGTAAGTTCGGGGCCAGATTGGATAGCTTGGCAGATTTCGTGTTTGTCTTGGCAGTAGGATACAAATTGTTTCCGTGGCTGAAGCTGCCTGCTGCGCTGTGGATGATGACAGGGCTTATCGCCATGGTGAAAATCGTCAATGCCATCAGTATGTATGTGGTAAAGCGTAGGATAGATTTTCTGCACACCAAAGCCAACAAATTGAATGGCTTCTTTCTCTTTGTCGGCCTGATGGCAATAGGACAGTCTTACTTTATCCCTGTTGCATGGGTAGTTGCTTGCATCGCCCTCTTCGCCGCTATACAGGAATGGCATTTTGTTCGTAGAAAATAGACCATTCATCACATTTTTACGTCGTTTATCCCAGAAATTTGGCGGTGTTGGCAACTATTTGTAATTTTGCAGCGTCAAACGAAAAAAATAAAATTAGAAATATGGAAAAAGATATTAAGTTTTGTCAGAGTTGCGGTATGCCGCTAACAGAAGATGTCCTCGGCACCAATGCCGACGGTAGTAAGAACGAAGATTACTGCATGTACTGCTACAGGGACGGTCACTTCCTGCAGGAGTGCACGATGGACGAAATGATTGAGCATTGTGCGCAATTTGTTGGTGCAGTAAACGAGGGGTTGGAGAAACCCATCACCAAAGAGGAATATATCGGAATGATGAAAACATATTTCCCCCAGTTGAAGCGTTGGCGTAAGGCTCTTACGGTCAGCGATGATGAGGCTATGAAGGTCAATCCTGCTTTGGCTGGCGTTAAAGAGCTTATCGCTCAGATGGCCGACTCGTTGCCCATTGCCTATATCTCATCGGTAGATAATGAGGGCTATCCCTGCACCAAGGCCATGTTAGCACCTCGTAAACGTGAAGGCATCAAAACGTTCTACTTTACCACAAACACCTTCTCGCTGCGTGTGGCTCACTACAAGGCGAATCCCAAGGCCAGCATCTATTTCTGCGATGCCGAGGGTTTCAAGGGTATGATGCTTCGTGGTACAATGGAAGTCTTGACAGATGCCAAGAGCAAGGAGATGATTTGGCGCGAGGGCGACGAGCAGTATTACCCTGGCGGCGTGACAGACCCCAACTATTGCGTTCTGAAGTTCACAGCTATCGATGGCCGCTTCTATAGTGATTTTTATCCTCGTAGTTTTGTTCTTTAAAGTATTATGTCCATAACCGAAGAGAGACTCAGACAAACATTTAGCGAGGGAGGTGCCCAAGCGACTGAAAGAACAATGAATAAAGTAAGAATTACAGCTATACGACAGACCGTCTATCCAGACTTGATGGCCCAATATGAGAACCCCATTGAGCACACTTGTGACGTCAAGGAGGGCCAGCAATGGATTTCCGTTGATGGCAAGTGTCCTAAAGGGATGTGTCCTTCTGCGTGGTATTCCATGCGGGAGTTCGTAGAGTCACTGGCAAGAGGTGAAGGTAACTTCTACGACGGATGGATGAAAAAACCGATGAGTGCCATGATCAGTTGCAACGACGGCTTTCGTCCGTTCAGTTTCTACCTGGAGGTGATGGAGTGACAGGCTCCTGCCGGTTTTGCGGCTGGAAGATGTCATACGCCTTGTTGTAGGCAGGGGACTGGATAGACAGCAGGTTGAGCACGGAATGGAAGATATAATGCTGTTCGAGGACTGCAGGCAGTTCGCCGTCGGGGGCTTCTTCCTCGCCGGAGGTGCGCTTGTAGTCCCTGAAACCCTCTGAGGTCCATACCATGAACGGGATTTCATACTGCACCTTTGGTGCCAGTTTCATGGGGAGTCCGTGCATGAACACCTTGTTCTCACCCAGTGACTCGCCGTGGTCGGAGATGAAGATCATGGCGCTCTTCCAGTCAGTCATCGAGCGTAGCGTGTTGATGAGGCTGTCCAGCAGGAAGTCAGTATAGCGTATGGTGTTGTCGTAAGCATTGACGAGCATATCGACGTTCTTCTCGCCTTCTTCTACGTTCTTGGCCACAGGCTGATACACCTCAAACTCCTTCGGGTATTTGCTGGCATAGTTAGGACCATGACTGGTACTGGTGTGCAGCACTATCAGCACTTTGTTCTTCTGGCTTGATTCAATACGCTCACGAAGTCCCTTCAGGAGAATGGCATCATGGTAGATGTTCTCGTCGGGGTATTTCGTGCCCAGTTCTTCGTTGGTGAGATATTCGTCAATATGAATGGGAGGCTCGCCCCAGTTGGAGGTGCGCCACGACACGTCAACACCGGTCCTGAAGGCATAGTTAGGAAGCAGCTCATACAGGTCGCCGGTGTCTTCCGGCTCAAGGATGGCTTTGGTGCCGGCAGTGGTGTAGGTGGCACATGAAGTGGCCTGATACACCTTCAGCCCTTCTTGCTTGGACAGCAGGGGATTGGTGTCGCGCTGATAGCCGTAGAGCTGGAAGTTGGCTTTTCTGGCTGACTCGCCGATGACGAGTACCACAACAGCCTTCTCGTCGTCTGTAATCTGGCCGTCAGGCAGTTTGATTTCTTCTTTCTGTTCGTCAAAACTAAAACTGATGACGCGACCGGTATTCACCACATAGGACCACGGTTGCAGCAATCCTCCTAACTCGGTGTCATGCTGACTGATCCACAGCGTCTGACCGATGTTCATCGCTCCTATTGCAAGGACAATAGCCAGTGAGCTGACGAAGCAGATAGCCAGTTTCTTCACTTTGCCGAAGACAACCGGCTGCAGCAGGCAATACAAGGCTGGGAGGACACCAAAGACAAAGATGAAAAGCCACAGCGACCCGCTGAAGAATCCTGAGGCTTCTGAGTATCTGGTATTGAATACGTTTTCGATGGTTGTCGCGTCTATCATCACGCTGTAGGTGAAGATGAAATACACCGCCGTTGCATTGATGATTGACAGGATGGCCAACAGGATACGACCGACAATCCTCGTCAGGTACATCAGGAGATAGGTCATGATGAAGTTGAGCACCAGCATGATGATGACCAGTGACACTATCAGGAATATCTTTCCTCCTATGTTTTCATTGATGTTGTCGGCAGCGTAATTGAAGAAAGGGATGTTGTAAAACAACAAAGTTCCGATGCTCACGATACACGAAAAAGCAAAAAGCGAAATGGGTTGCGTGAGTCGTTTTTTTATCTTGAGTAACAGTTCCTTCATTTTATTTTGTCTCCTTCTTTTTGGGTTTCAGTAACTTGTTTCTGCCAAAGTAGAAAACGACGCACGGGGCGATAAAACCGATGATGCTGCCCGCGCATACATCCAACAGGAAGTGCTGTGAGAGGTAGATACGTGAGTAACAGCCCAATGCCGCAAATATCAACAGCGCCAACATCGCCGAGTTAACCAGAAACCATGTCGTGTGGCTGTTTGTTTCTTTTTTTTGCCTTTGCTGATAATAGTATGCCAGTAGCAGCGCACAGCAAGTGCAGAAGACGAAGAATGTGGAGGCGTGTCCGGATGGGAAAGAATTGCTGTGATGCATATCTACCCCCTCTACCAAAGGCAGTATCGCACTATGGTAATTCTCGAAAGCGCTGACAGGACGGTCGGTGGAGATGATGTGTTTCATTATCTGTAGTGTCGCACCTGCCGACAGTTCACTCAGGGCGAAGAAGAGGGTTGTTCCATACTTCTTCCAGAAAAGAGGAAGCAGCATAAACACATAGAGAGTCCATTCCGCCAACATGGAGTAATACTTGAAAAAGGAATCCAGAATGCCTGTATGATGAGCATTCAACATGAGATGAAGCTCCAGCCTCGGATATACAAGCTGTAATCCGATTACAAACATCAGTAATACCAGATATGCTATAGCGTAAACAGAAAGTGTCTTTTTCATAAGCAGTTCATTTCACTTCACGATGACCTCAATACCCTTGCGGTTTTTGGGCTTAGGCTCGTCAGCAGCATAGCCCAGAGGGATGATGACGGCAGGCTCCTCGTTCTCGGGCAGGGCAAACAGCTCCTTGCACAGCACGGCATCGAAGTTGCAGACCCAGCAGGTGCCCAATCCCTGTTCTGTAGCAGCCAGACAGAGATGCTCCACGGCAATGGCGATGTCAATGTCGCCATGATGCTTGCCGTCACCTCTTACCCATTCCTCATCATGCAGGATGGAGGCAATGACGTACATGGGTGCCGTGTTGAACCACTCGCGGCTGTAGCAGCGTTGCAACTGGGCCTTGTCCTCTTCCTTGTTGATGATGTGGAAGCGCCAAGGCTGTTTGTTGACTGCCGAAGGAGCAAAGCGGACGCACTCCATGATATAGTCCACCTTCTCCTGTTCAACCTGCTTGGGCTGGTAGGCCCTGCAGCTGTATCTGTTCTTTACCAGTTCCAGAAATTCCATAGATTTTTCATTTTTAACGGTGCAAAGGTACGAATAAGTGAGTAGAAAACCAAAAGTTTTTTGAGTTTTCTCGAACGAGAGTACCTTCGACCGCAGGTCAAAGTTACGAATAAGTGAGAAGAACACCAAAAGATTTTCGAGTTTTCCGAAAAAAAGTTAAATCTTTGCGAGGCGCCAGCAAATTCTTCATTCTTCATTCTTATTTTTTCATTAAAAGTTGTATCTTTGTCCCGATTATGATTCGGTTGCCTAAAATTATAGCCAAAACCTTATCTGTCAAGCTCAGTCTGATGGTCATCGCTGCCTTGGCGACGTTGCTGATGGTGGCGCTGATGACTATGTACTATTATTCTCGCAAGGCTCTAAAGGAAGAGGCGCTGCAAAAGGGTATGCAGACGCTGGAAGCCACGGTGCAGCATATTGATAACATCCTGTTGGATGTGGAGCAGTCTTCCGGCAACATCTATTGGAAGATGCTCAGCCACCTCAATGAGCCCGAAAAGGTGGAAGCATATTGCCAACGTGTTGTTGACTGTAATCCGTATGTCGTTGACTGTCGTGTCGTCCGTGATTCTGTCGTCGCTACTCCCGATACTACCAGCAACGGTATCGTCTATGAGAATCCTTCTTGGACAGACCCGTATAAGTCAGCAGATGGTAAAGACGCCATTACTTCTTTCCGTCTGCCCATCTATACTATGCAGGGAAAGGTGGGAATGCTTCGTGTCGATGTGTCGCTGGCGTTGTTATCGAAGATTGTGCTCGAGGTCAAACCCTCTCCCAACTCCTTCTGCACGCTGTTGGGACGCGACGGTACCTTTATCGTTCATCCTGACAGTACCAAACTGAACCGTAACGCCATTGAGTTTGGACGGCAGATTGGCGACTCCTCGGTGGTGGAGGCTGCAACGGCGATGGTGAGTGGCAAGACGGGCTATCAGCGTTTCAGACTATATGGTGAGGATAGCTATGTGTTCTACAAGCCCTTTGTGCGTTCCGCCGTCCCTGGGCGTGCCATGTCGGAACTCGGATGGAGTGCCGGCATCATCTATCCGGAGGAGGACATCTTCGGAGATTATCTCCGTCTGCTCAACACAGTCATCATCATTGCCGTTATAGGGCTGTTACTGTTGTTGCTGCTTTGCCGCACCTATATCCATCGTCAGTTCGTACCGTTGCATCTGTTGGAAGAGTCAGCCAAGCGTATTGCCGAGGGGGATTATAATGAGGTGATTCCCGATACCCATCGGACGGATGAGGTGGGACGTCTGCAAAAGCACTTCCAACAGATGCAGCAGTCGCTGTCCACTAACGTAGGAGAGATGAATTGGCTGTCTGACCAGCTCAAGGAACGTGGTGAGGTGCTGCAGGCCGCCTACGAACAGGCGCAGAGTGCCGACCGCATGAAGACAAACTTCCTCTATAACATGTCGAACAAGATGATGTCGCCTGCCAGCGGCATCTTCACAGGTGTCTCCACCATCTGTGCCCATTATGAAGACCTGACGGAGGAAGAAATCACTAAACTGGCTGATGACATACAGCAGCGTGGTGGGAAAATCACGGATTTGCTCAACCAGCTCATTACCGATTCGGAGAAAAAAGTAACAGAACATACAGATGCATAGCATAGTCAGACATATCCGCCAGTCGCTTTCGATAAAGCTCAGCCTTGGCATCCTGCTGATGGCTGTGCCCATCTTCATGGTGTCGCTGGGCAGCTTGTATGTCGAGTCGAGAGACAAGGTGAAGAAAGAGGCTATGGAGCATGCCAGCAGTGTGCTCAGTACGAATATGTATCGCATCGCCCGCTTCATGAATACCGTAGAGACTGCTACAAACATCAACGACTGGGAGGTGATAGAGAACATGCATCCCGACTCCCTCTTCGCCTATTCGCGCAGTATTGTTACGCTCAATGGTAACATCGACGGTTGTTCCATCAGCATGGAACCGTATGTGTTCCCGGAGAAAGGAGAGCACTACTCTGTCTATACCGTCAGGGAGCCAGACACCATCACTACCGTCGTGGAGGAGCCGTACGACTATTTCAATAAGGTATGGTACAAGACTCCTCATCAGTTAGGCGAGCCCTGCTGGGTGGTCTATTTCGATGAGGCCGACTCGTTGGAGCTTACGTTGGACGGTATGCTTGCCTCTTACAGCAAACCGCTCTATAAGGAAAAGAAGTTCGTAGGTGTCATTTCCACAGACCTTGCCCTGTATCACCTCTCCAGAGTTATCACCTCCGAGAAGCCTTATCCTGACGCTTACTTCATGATGATCGGTGATGAGGGACGCTACTTCATACATCCTGACTCGACGCTCCTTTTCACACATACCATTTTCGACGATGCCGACCCACGCAAGAATGCTGACATTATTGCATTGGGACATGAGATGACCACAGGTAAGGAGGGGAACATGAGCGTCGTTATCGACGGTGAGCCGTGCCTCGTCTGCTACCAGCCTGTGCCAGGTGCGCCATGCAGCCTCGCCCTCGTCTGTCCAGAGCGGAACATCCTGCAGAGCTATAACCGTCTGAACTATGTTGTCCTACCGATTCTTGTCATTGGTCTGCTACTCATCCTGCTGCTTGGAGTGCTGACCGTTACCTCTGTCGTGTCGCCGCTGAACAAGCTGGCTTCCAAGCTGCAGCTCATTGCTACAGGTCATTATGACGAACGTATTGAACACAGCGACCATCAGGACGTGGTGGGCCGGCTGCAAAACAACTTCGCAGACATGCAGGAGTCGCTGAGTCGCCACGTGGGAGTCATCGAACAGATGAACGTCGAGGATGCCCGGCGTAATGAAGACCTGGTGCGGGCGAGTGAACTGGCTAAGGAGGCTAACAACCAGAAGATGATATTCATTCAGAACGTGTCACACCAGCTCCGCACACCGTTGAACATCATCATGGGATTTGCACAGGTAATCCGTGACAGTAAGAGTATGTTGCCGAAGGAAGAGGCCGACAACATCCTCGGTATGATGAAGCATAACTCCATGATGCTGCACCGTATGACGCAGATGCTCTTCGACAGCTCTGCACGCGGCAGCACGGAAGAGATGTATGCCAAGAAGAATGAGCTGGTGTCGTGCAATGAACTGGCACGTGAGTGTATTAGTTTGACCTTGGAACACTTCCCTAACTTGCATATCAGCTTCACCTCTGACCTGGCTGACGACTTCTGCATTAAGTCCAATCATGTCTATCTGACGCGTAGCATCCGTGAGTTGCTCTATAATGCCGCCAAGTATTCTGACGGATGGCATGTTTCATTGCACGTGACCGAGGCAGGTAACTATGTGCGTTTCATCATTGAGGATACGGGTCCCGGCATTGCCGAGGAGAGTATAGACCGACAGTTTGACTTCTTCACCAAAGTCAACGACCTCTCTGAAGGTCTTGGGCTTGGACTGCCCTTGGCCAGACGGCATGTCAATAGTCTTGGCGGAGAGCTGATACTCGACACGACATACCGCGAGGGGTGTCGCTTCATCATACAGCTGCCGAAGGTGTAAAGATGTATAAAACTTGCAAATTTTGGTGCTTATATAAAAAATAATTAGTAACTTTGCACCCAAATTTGAAAATAATATCATTAAAATGGAAAAACAAATGAATTATCTCGACAGAAACGAGTTTAATTTCGAGCCGAGCCAGAAAGTGGTTGACGCTATTAAGAATTTTGATCCCAAACAGTTATGCTTCTATACCCGTATCTATGACCAGGGCAAGAAGAGTGTCATTTCCGTCCGTGTGAGCGAGATTTATGGCGTGCCTGAAGAGCAGGTGTTGCTGGCTTACGGTGGCGAGGACATCCTGAAGAATGCCATCCATTACTTCCTCATGGTGGGTGACAACCGTAAGATTCTCATTCCAGAGTTCTCATGGTGGTACTATAACAAAGTGGCTAACGAGTGTGGCGGCACCTATGAGATGTATCCCTTGCATGAGCAGGAAGATACCTTTGCCTATGATGTAGATGAGGTCATCGAATACACCAACCGCATACATCCCCGTATGTTGCTGTTGGCATCGCCTAACAATCCCACAGGTAACGGCCTGACGCCCGACGAGATTGGTCGTATCATGGAGAATATTCCCGCTGATACGATGGTACTCATTGACGAGGCATACGCCAGCTTTATCTCTACCGACACGGCTTACATCGCTCCGCTGGTGGAGAAATATTCGAACCTGATTATCTCACGAACGCTATCGAAGTTCTACGGCCTGCCCGGACTGCGCTGTGGCTTCGGATTCATTGGCAAGGGACATGACCAGTTCCTCAGTTGGGTGAACAAATACTTAGGCTACAACCGCTTCTCGGAGGCTGTGGCACTTGCAGCCTTGGACAGCGACGAGCATTATCGTCAGGTGGCCGACGACATGGAGTGGGGCCGTCAGCTCTACAAGAAGGAGTTGGGTAACCTGCCTGGCTTCAAGGTCTATAAGTCTGTGGCTAACTTCATCCTCATCAAGTACCCCGTGGAAATCAAGGAGCGCCTGATGGAGGCCCTGAAGATTCAGGACTACAAGATCAAGTTCATGGGCGACCCGGGACTGGAGTCATGCCTGCGTATCACGCTGGGCCGCAAGGAACAGACACAGACCGTCGTAGATACGATTCTTAAAGTCTATAAAGGGGCATGATTGGAGTCATTCTTGCTGCAGGCATGGCGAAACGCCTGCGTCCGTTGACTGATAACTGTCCCAAGTGCCTGCTGAAGGTGGGTGGCCGTACGCTGTTGGAGCGTACGGTTCGTGCTATGCAACAGGCAGGTATCAGTGAGTTTGTCGTGGTTACGGGTTATCGTGGAGAGATGATTCGTGAGTTCTTAACCCTCCACCTTCAACCCTCCACCCTCCACTTCCTCCACAACGCTGACTACGAGCACAATAACAACATCTACTCGCTGTGGATGGCTGGTCAGGTGGTACGTGGCCGTGAGTTCCTGCTGATGGACAGCGACATTCTCTGCGACCCCGCTACCGTGGTGCGTATTGCCCAAGAGCCCGAGTCAGCATTGGCCTTGAACCGTCATGAGTGTGGTGAGGAGGAAATCAAGGTCATTGTTGATGCCGAAGGCCGCATCACCGAAATCAGTAAGGTATGTAGCATCCAGGATGCCATCGGTGAGTCCGTAGGCATAGAGAAGATGTCTGCTGAATACAGCACCGCGCTTTATAAGGAGCTGGATGTGATGATTGAGCAGGAGGGACTCATTGATGTGTTCTATGAGCGTGCCTTCGAACGACTCATCCCGCAAGGCCATACGTTCCGTGTGGTCGATACCACCGACTATTTCTCCTACGAACTCGATACGCCCGAGGACTTCGAGCGTGCAACGAAACTTTGGAAGGAACCCTAAGAAAGGAGTGAAAGAAACCATGTCAATAAAAGAAGGATATCTGAAGACGTTAAAGTCAACTGAGACAGAGGACTGGCTTGACTTCCATGTCATCCGTCCGTTCTGTTATCTCTGTGCTGTGGTGTTTGCCAAACTCGACTTCCATCCCAACACGGTAACCATCATGTCTATCTTCATCGGAGCCGCCAGCGCCTGGTTCTTCATGCAGGGCAGCTTCTACTATAGTTTTCAAGAAACAGGTAGCATTTGGCCAGGCTTGATTTACAATATCATCGCCATTGTGTTGCTGATGTGGGCAGACATACTCGACTGCACTGACGGCCAGCTGGCTCGCATGACGGGCAAGAAGAGCCGCATGGGTCGCATCCTCGACGGTGTGGCAGGCTTCTTCTGGTTTGGCCCCATCTATGTGCTGTTGGTCTATCGCTTCTATCTGCATCACTCCATCGAGTTCAGTTTCCTCGGTATTCCCGACACAGAGCAGAACACGCTGATTGCCACAGGCATCGTCACTGTGCTTGGACTAATCTCTGGTTTCTGGGGAATGGCAGGACAGCAGCGACTGGCTGACTATTACATTCAGGTACACTTGTTCTTCCTAAAGGGAGAGAAGGGTAGTGAGCTCGACAACTCCGAGCGCCAGCAGGAGATATACGACAACATGCCGGAGGACGCCAACTTCGTAGAGCGTCTGTTCCAGAAGTCATACATTGGCTATACGAAGAAGCAGGAGAACCGCACGCCGCAGTTCCAGAACCTCATGAAGAAAATCAAGGAGAATTTCGGTTCCACCGACAATGTCTCTGCCGATGTGCGTAACGCCTTCCACAAGGAGTCGCTGCCGCTGATGAAGTGGAACGGACTGCTGACATTCAATTTCCGTGAGTTCTGGCTGTTCCTGTTCTGTCTGCTGGATGTTCCCGTGTGTCATTTCCTGTTTGAAATCATTATTATGGGACTGCTCTGCTACTACATCAACCGCCGTCATGAGAAGTTCTGCAAGAAGATTGCCGACGAGCTATAACCCTTATGAAGTGGACCAAACAAAGACTTAACAACCTGTTCTTCATCATTGGTGTTGTTGCCGTGGTGGTAATGATTCTGACGTTTGATGTCAGCTTTGCCGACCTCTGGGAGCAACTGACGAAGGCAGGCTATTGGCTGATACCCATTATCGGTATCTGGATCTTTGTGTATGGCCTCAATGCGCTGGCGTGGCAAAACATCATCCGTAGTAATACTGACGAGAACGACAAGCCGGTAAGCTTCTGGCGCATCTTCCGGCTGACCGTCACAGGCTATGCCTTGAACTATGCTACGCCTGTTGGAGGACTGGGTGGTGAGCCTTACCGCATCATGGAACTGTCGCGTGACGTGAGCAAGCAACATGCCACGTCGTCTGTCATCCTCTATGCCATGATGCATTTCTTCGCTCACTTCTGGCTGTGGTTCAGTTCCATCTTCCTCTATTTCATCCTGGCTTTCTGTGACTGTCTGCCGCTGACCCCCGTCATCCTGACCTTTCTCATTTCCGCTATCGTATTCTGCCTGTTGGCGTTCTATGTCTTCTCGCGTGGTTATAAGCACGGTCTCGTGGTGAAGGTGCTGAAGTGGATTGGTCATATCCCTGGGCTTCGTGGCTGGAGCCGTCGCTTCCGTGAGCGTCATGCAGAAGCCTTGGAGAACATTGACGCACAGATTGCTGCCCTGCACAAGCAGGATAAGCGCGCGTTCTATAGCAGTCTGTTCCTGGAATATGGCTCACGCATTGTGCAGAGCCTGGAGATTCTTTTCATGCTCCTGCTCTTCGGCGTTGACTGTGGCGGAGGATTCTCAGGACTATGCCTCACGTTCCTCTATTCCATCCTTATCCTGTCGTTTACTACGCTCTTTGCTAACCTCATCGGTTTCCTGCCGATGCAGTTGGGTGTGCAGGAGGGTGGCTTCATGCTGTCCATCGCCATCATCGGCATGTCTTCACAGCTCGGTGCCAACTACGATGCGGCTGCCTTAGGAATCTTCGTCAGCATCATCTGCCGTGTTCGCGAAATACTGTGGATATTGATTGGTATTCTGCTGATGAAAATCAAGAACTGACCTTCTGATAGTCCTTCCGACTTGTCATTTTCTTTCTTTTCCTTGTTATTTTGTTCCAATATGAGGCTTTCATGCTATAAAATTGGAAAAAAATGATTGTTTTTCGTCTAAAAACCTTATCTTTGCATCATCAATAACAACTAATGACTGTCTCTTTTAAAATTATGCGTATGAAAAGGATGTTGACAATCACGGCAATGACATTGCTGACGCTTGGCGCCAGTGCGCAGCGCTTTGGTCAGGAACCAGAGTATGCCAAGCAGCAACTGGATAAGGAAATGGCTGCCCGCACCGCCAAGGTCGTTAAGAAGAATGACATCAAGCGTATTTTTAATCGGTATGAAGACGGTGAATACTGCTATGAGGCAGGCTATGACGACGAAGAAAGAACCTTCGGCATGGGCGCCATGAAGTGGAACCGTTACAGCTGGGCACCTTCCAGTCATGGCTATCGCTTCGTGACCAAGGGTGGCCGCCTGCTGCGGGAGGACAACAAAAACCTCACCATTACGCACGAGATAACCGACACGTGGGATATGCTCGTTGTCCGCAACGTGAAGACGAGTGCCGTAGAGGACATCTTCCTCCTTGATACCAACGACAATCCCAACGGATCGCAGTTCCAGCAGGATATCTATGACCTGCTCGACGGTGTCTATACGCTGGCTTCTGTTGAGAAAGAGGCCCACAAGGTTCACTCCTGGTCAACGGATGGCAAAGCCTACTTCGGCTCTGTCTGGTTCTTTGAGAATCCCCGTCAGGAAAGCGACCCTGGCGTATATATGTATATGGGCGACGGCACGATAGAGTTTGGAGAGGGGCGCATGAAGAACGTTCCCGAGCCTCCCATGCCGAAGTTTGAGGTCCGTCAGGGCGATGATGGCCGTCCGCACTACTATATGGACGATGTGGAACTGCCCAACGAAGAAGTGTGGAACCGTGAGCGCGAGGAACATCTCCCCATGCCCGGTCATGGTGGTCACGGTGCCATCATGGGACCTACCAGCTGGCATCTCCAACTCACGGAGAACGGCATGAAGGTAAAGGCCGACCTCCAAGAGTACATTGCCTACTATCCCTGCTTCGGCGAGGAGTTCACGCTGACGAAGGAACGCGGTGCCTACGAGGGCATCGGTGGCGTTTGGCCTGTGGCTTCTGTCCGTCCCCTGACGCGTGGCATGTTGAAGTTGATGTCGAAGGAGGGCCTCAAGTTGATGCTCAATGAAATCTATGCCCGCCATGGTCAGTCGTTCAAGGACGCCAAGGTGCAGAAGTACTTTGACGCACAGTCATGGTACAAGAAGGCGAAGAAGCCTTCGGCCCTTACACCGATTGAGAAACTCAACGAGTCATTCCTTAAGAGTTTCATCAAGATCAAGTAAATGATAATAAGGAGTGATATGAAGAAAACAATAACGATATGCTGCGCTGTCCTGCTGGTGATGGGAGCCATTGCCTTCACCAGTTGTGACAGCAAGACAGGTGCTCCCAAGGTAAAAGACCCCGAGGTGGAGCTTGATGCTGCCCTCGAAGAGTCCGATAGTGAGATACCTATGAAGCAGGTCACCGTAGGTCAGAAGACGTATAACGTGGCCGACATCACCGACCAGATGACCGTCTATAAGCCCAATGTGAACCGTGACCGCTGCTTCTTTGTCATCTCGAAGAAGGAGTACCGCCTCTATGTCTATGAGGTGTCTGCCGACAAGAAGGACACGGCGCTCGTGGCTCACTTCCCCGTGTGCTATGCCGTCAACAAGGAGGCAAAGACAATGAGTGGTGACATGTGTACGCCGGAGTGCTCGATGGACAATCCGTTCAAGATTACACAGATTGTCGATGCCACAACGTGGTGCCATGACTTTGGCGATGGACGTGGCGAGATTAAGGCCTATGGCGCTTGGTTCATGCGACTGGAGACGCCGGGCTTCAAAGGCGTGGGCATTCATGGCAGTACCAACAATGCCGCCAGTGTGCCGGGACGTGACAGCGAGGGATGCATCCGTCTGCGTGATGCTGACCTGCTGGTGCTTCACGACAGTTTTGCCGCTGTAGGCATACCCGTCATCATCAAGTCATACACAGAGCCGAAGCTCCCCTTCGAGGTAAAAGCCCAGGAAGCCCTCGGTGACAAGTATCAGCGTCCCGTCCCCGGCTATCCCATGCCCGAAGACGCGACTGCCGATGCCCAACCGACAGCAGCACCTGTTGAAGCTGCCGACGCTGCCCCCGCCGATGCTGCGGTCGATGCTGTGGTCGATGGTTCACCCATCGACGCTGCCCCCCCTGCCAATGCTTCTACTTCCCTCGGAGCCAAGCCCTCCGATGCCGAGTTGCAGAAGCTGCAGCGTCCTGCCAGCAACCCCAAACCGTCGACTAACACCAAGAAGCCTACGGCTAACACTAAGAAACCTGCGGCTCCCGCTAAGAAAAAGAAATAAACATTATCCATAAAACATTATCATTATGAAACATCTATTAGCATCATTTGCAATGTTGTCGATGCTGCTGGCAGTCAGCAGCCCGGCACAGGCCGCTAATCCCGGCACACCAGAACAAACCTCAGTACAGCAACAGAAACGCTATGTCATCGTCAATGGCGTCAATGTACGTCTGCGCTTTGCGCCCAACCTGAACAGCAGTTGGCTTCATGACGCCGCCGGCAAGCCCATCCATGCCCCCAAGGGCACCAAGCTTACCTATCTCGGACAGGAGGGTGATTTCTACAAGGTGAAGTATGCCGGCAACGAGGTTTACATCTCGAAGCAGTATTCTTATCTGTCGGATGGAACGAGCACCACTACCACCAAGCCCGCCAAGGAGAGCTTCTATGTGGTTATCAACGGTGTGAATGTCCGCCTGCGCACAGGACCTGGCACCAACTATCCGTACTTCACATGGAACGATGGTTCTCCCTGCTACCTGCCCAAGGGCTCTTACCTGAAATATCTCGGAGAGCAAAACGACTTCTATAAGGCCGACTATCAGGGCAAGACCGTCTTCGTGTCCAAGAAGTTCTCATACCTTACAAAATAAAGAAACAAGCAATGAATCATTTGAGAATGTGCCTTGCAGTAGCCGCCGCAGGCTGCTGCTGGGTTTCCCTCGCACAGAGTGACCAGACGGTCAGCATCGGCCTTGACAATCCCGCACTTGTGCAGCGTCCGGTAGGCATCAATGGACTCATGGCTACTGAGGTGGCTCTTGACGATGCCTACAATGAGGCTGACGTGCCGGCATTGTTCGAGGACGACATGGACGTGCCTGTGCTGCTCGATGGTGAGGGTGACCCTGATGAGGCTACCATGCGCTATGTCCGTGTGGGCAAGAAAGTCTATCATGTCAGCAATACCACCGACAACCGCGCCGTCTATAAGACCAGTGGCGTGAAGCCCGAAAACTGCTTCATCGTTATCTCTAAAAAGGAGTTCCGCCTGTATGTCTATGAGAAGGTAGGCAAGGACACTGTCCTCGTGGCTCACTATCCCGTCTGCTACGCCAAGAACTATGGCAACAAGCAGCGCAAGGGTGACATGAAGACGCCGGAGTGTACGATGAAGAATCCGTTTACCATCAGTCAGATTCAGGATGCCTCTACGTGGCGTCATGACTTCGGTGACGGACGTGGTAACGTGAAGGCCTACGGCAACTGGTTCATGCGTCTGGTCACACCAGGACATTCAGGCATTGGCATTCACGGAAGCACCAACAACGAGTCGAGTGTGCCTGGCCGAGACAGCGAGGGGTGCATCCGTCTGCGCGATGCTGACATCATCCACCTGAAGCAGAACTACGCCCGCGTGAAGACCAAGGTTATCATCAAGCCGTTGGCTCAGGGTAAACTTCCCTTTGAGAGGAAGGCAGAGCAGGCGCTCGGTGACCAGTATCAGCGTCCCCGCGAGGGTTACACCCTCTTACCGGGTGCTCAGTTCGTGAACCGTTAAGGGTAAGCATTCGATAAACTACAGGTAGTAATACCTATATACTATAGCAATAGCAGCTACAATCACATTCGACTGTAGCTGCATTTGTTATTTGTTGTATC
>CAJOFA010000031.1 GCA_905233985.1 uncultured Prevotella sp. | reverse complement strand
GGCTTGGTGTCGGAATACTGAGACTGTGACTGATATGCTATCGTATTGCTCATGACGTAGCCACTGCCTGAAGAGGTGACGGGAAGCCATGTCTTCGTCCTGCGTCGGTAGGCGTCGTACTCATGGTGGACGACGATGGCGGGCAGCGTGGAGCCGATGTAGGACTGCACCTCCTGCACGACGTCGCCGAGTCCGTTATCATAGACTCGCTGCTCTATCTTCTTCGAGCCGTCGGCCAGCAGCAGCGTCCGTGACACAATGTTGCTGCCCTCCGTCTCCTGACCGGAAACGGGAACAATGAACATCGTCATCAGCAAACACAGGAAAACATGGCGTAGTCTCATTGGGTCATAGCTATTGTGAAAAGTCTGTGCAAAGATACGAAACTTATCTGACATAACCATATTATTTGCATATTTTTCGGATTTTATCTTTTTCATAACACCTAATTCCTGAAGTTGTATTCATATTCGCGCATAATCTCGGGATTGGTCACACCGTTGACCATTCTCTTCTCATATTTCAGTCTTCCAAGTCCATCGTACTCGTAGATAATGGTCTGTCCGTTGACATCCGTATGGGAAGAAACACCTATCAATGGCTGATAGTCCCATGTCTGGATTTGGGCATTTGGAAGCAATGTCTGTAATGTGGCACGGCGTGACCAGGAAGGCAATGCCAATAACTGGGACACATTCCCGACCTGTGACAGTGTGGCGTTCTTGATGATGGCAACCAAGTATCTGCCGTATGTATCCCAGAGGAAAACGCTGTGTATTCCCGTTTGCTCATTACCTGTCTTCAGATCCACTATTTCCGTTGGATTACCGTATGAATCATACGATAATACCTTGATGCTTTCCTCATAATTTCCTCCGTTCCTCTCATATAGCTTGGAAGGAAGAATCTTATTGCCGAAAAAGCCATAATCAATCTTACTTCCAGTAACAACGGACGGCCAGTCGAACGGATATGTCTCTGCGGACGTCACGGCAGCCAGCATATTCCTTGACTGCATTTCCGCAATGACAGGATCGGAGCTGTTACCATCATATGCGTATGTATATTCCTCTGCTTTGTCGTAGCCGTCAGTATAATATTTGTAACTTAGGACTCCGGAAAACAGGTACGAATAATCATCGATCAGTGTATTATCGTCAGTGCGTGTCCCGCCCTGACGTAAGGTCGTCATGTATTTCTTGATTAGCGTGGACCTGCCTATCTTTTGGGAATTATCCAGATAAAACTCTCTTAGGGTGAAAGAATCCAAAGACCGGCCTGCTCCTGACTGAAGGGTATGAAGAGAACAATGTCCTCTTGAGACGTCACTCTCAAATACGAAGCCGCTTTCAGACTTTTCATCTTCACTGTATGAATACTTTTCCTCAGATACGAGGTTCCATGTGTGAGTGACAGCATTATAGGAATAATCAGATTTCGATTTCAACTGATGCCTTTTGGCTGGTTGTTCCATACACCTGATTCCTACACCATTATTGTAATAATATACAGGCTCAAAATAAGCTGTGTCGGCTACGGTTGACTGATTAATCTGTGACAAATAATATGAGTAAGGGCCTAACTGATAATCGTAGATGTCATACCTGTAAACCGTCTTGCTTATGCAGTTTTCCGGTTCATACGGCTGCCCATGGTAAACCGTGATTTCCGGATATACTACAGGTCGCCGGCCACCAAGCAGAGAACGGAAGGTGTTGGCAGAGAAAACCGCATCCCACCACGTGGGGTCAGGAGAATTGCTGATGTTACTAAAACTGCTTGACTGTCCCAAGAGCATCCTGTGGAAGTCATAGGGAGTGGTATGAGTAGTTGCATGGCTATAAGTCATGAAAGTAAGCAGATTGGGATCAACAACCGCTTCTCCGCATCCGATGTGGTGATTAATGGTGTCGTTGAAGGTAAGGGTATTGATGTTAAGACTATCAGGTAATGGCAGCGGGAAATTCCGATGTATGATGTCACCTAATGTAAATCCGTAACTGTAGTAGTCTGTGCTGTATGTTCCATCTGTAGCACAATTGGTGATAGATTTTATCCTGAAGCCTCCGCCTTCGATGATACGCTGCTGGCGTCTGTCAAAGATGAAGTCGCCGTCCGCTGCTGTCGCGGTAGGAAAGCGATGATTCTCCCAACTGAACATAGTGGTTCCACCATTGGGGTATGTTATCGAACTCAATACCCCATGTTGTTCCGGAGATGTGGGGATGCGTGTGTCCCCGGCGGTTGTGGTTTGCAACTTCATTTTCCAGTAATAAGTATGGTCACCGGGCTCGTTTTCAATAAGTTGTGCAAGCATTCCGTTTTGACTAAGTTGTTGTTGGATTTCATTCCATCCCCAACGGATTGCGTCATAGTCAAAAAACATGTTGAAATTCCCAAGGTCATCCATACCGTAATTGTTAAGGGAATTGCCTGCATTATTAGTAATAGATGGACCGGGATTACATCTGTTGCCCCAAAAATCCACATAGTTTCCCGGGTTACTGCCATAATATGAGAAGTCGTATTCAAGTCTATCTGTAGTGTTTTGTCCTGTAATGACAAGCGATGAAAGGGCAGAGGCATTTATGGAACCATACTGATTCATATTAAGCGTGAACTTCTTGATCGTATTATTACCTTCAGAAACGACAATCTCCCTCATGTGCAGTCCGTCATTGTCATAATTGAACTCCACTTGCGTTGGCCCGTAGATGATACGTCTGAGAAATCTCATGTGATACCTCGGACTCTGTGTCTGGTTGATTTTCATGACACGGAATCGGCTGTCGTTTTGGTCTATTTGCCTATTAGAAGAAAGACGACTGACCCTGACTGCGGATTCCTGAATTGTACTTGAGTTAATTGTTTGTAAATCAGCATATTGGTAGGTTATAGTTCCTTTTGACGGTATGTCAATGCTGGTCAGCAGCCATGTTACATTCTTTAACGCATTAGGATTGCTTTCAAGGATATTGGATGCCCTGTCTGCTACCGTGAAATAATAGATGATTCCATTCTCGTCTGTTACGGTGAAAGAGTCTATAGAACCTGAACTATAACTGCAGGAAATTATAACATTGCGGTCTAAGTACAACCGGTCGTATTGCATGACACCTCCGTACTTATACATGAAAAACGGTATTGTCCTGCCTGTAGGCAGCACGATGTTGTAACTGTCATACTGATAATTCAACTGGTCAAGCTGATTTGAATAATCCATGTACCTCATTGGTGTTCCCGACTGGTTGTAGAAAGGATCCAAGGCAAAGGGGTTGCTGAAGGTTCCGTCTTCATCAGCCCTGTCCTTGATGGTTCTGGATACACAGGAATTGCCGGAGAGGGTCCATCCCAAGCCGGTGACATCGTAGTTGTAGCCAGACCTCATGGGAGTCGCCTCATAATGAAGTGCCAGTGGTATCTTGTATCCATGGAAGTCTATCTCAAAGAGCGGGATGCTGATATCCGGTGCACCGTAGTTGTTGTTTACCTGATAGTCACCCAGACGGTTGAAGGCAACGGCCTGGGGACTTGGCGGAGTTGCAGGTATGACTTCGTTATTGGTGTTCTGGCCCATCATCTTTATACTTGACAGCAGCAAGACTGTCAGCGTGATGCCTGTCTTAATGGAACTGATTGTAGGTTTCATAGTGTCACTTTCTCGCTATATACTTTTCCGTTAACGTTGATATAAAGGATATACATTCCCGCAGGCACGCCGTAACAATCTATCTGCATCGTATATCCCTGTCCTGCTGCTTGCGTCCATTGCCTGCTCACGTACAGCATACCCATGTGGTTGACGACGATGGTTTCAATAGTCGCATTTTCGTCAAGGTCGTAGGATATATTGATGGTCTTTCCCTGAACACCCACTTGGTAATGGATGATGTCCTGACTTTGCCCTCCTTCATCTGAGAAGCCTTCCTGTTCTCCGTCTGGCTCATCGTCATCCACATGGGTGATATAATCATCGACCTCGCCCTCCGGAAGATTGCAGTAGGCATACTTGGTAGTACCTATTACATTCATATTAAGATAGGTAGTGCTTGTCACATCCTCGATAATAGGATATTGGGAGCCGGGCAGATACCATTCGTAACGCTCGTCGATAACCTGTGTGAGTCTGGCCGTATCAAGGGCTATGGAGTCACGGTCCATGCAGACAGCGTAGGAGTCGATGGTGTGTACCCTGAGCACATTCCTGATGGTGTCATTCTCTGCAAGGACGATGGAGCCGTTGGCATCTACCTTGACTCGCGTCGTACCAGCCTCACGGAAGGGGTGGTCACCGCAGTATTTCCCCTCACATCGGAAAGGCATGATGATGGAATCGCCATATTGAAGGGGAAACAGCTTGGAGATTTTCTCCTGAGCATACACTCTCTTCTCCAAAGGTGATTCACTGCCAATGAGGATGAGCGTGTCGGGAGTCATACGATAGTAATTGATTTTGCCGGGTTCGGTGACGGACAGTATACCAGTACTGTCCGTCATGAACATCATCTGTGCAGACTTCTTTGACCGAAGTTTCCCGGAGAAATTCCACACCCTGTCCGCTCCTCCCTTACCCGGTGAAAAGTAACGGATCTGGTTTTTCTGCAAACTGTCGGCTGACGCAGGTTCCATGTCAGAAAGATGTATCTGTCCATAGACCGCTGTCGTCACGAGTAGCAGCGCAACAGTAGCGATGAGAAAGCGGTTTCTCAGCATATAATCTATAATGCTATATATCCCCAGAAATAGTAGTCGTCTGTAACGAGGTCTATTTCATAGGTACCCGAGAGAGTCGAGGGCAACACGACTGTTGTATCCGTGTCACCGACCATAGTGGAATAAACCACGTTGTCGTATTCATCCTTAATATAAAGGGTGTACGCAGGATGCACAGAGGCGAACGAGAGAGTGTAGTCCTCCTGATAGACCGTAGGAGGGTCAACAGGGGATTTAGGATCTGGATTAGTTGTCCCAGTTGGATCAAAATACTTTACTTTCAAATAGATTTGTGTACTAATCGCATTTTGTGCCTGAGATGTTATTGATAATACTAACAGGCAAATTAAACAAAACAATTTCCTTTTCATAATTATTGCTTTAAAGTTTTGGTCGCAAAATTATGAAAAAGGTAATTTGTCTGCAAATTATTTGAGTACACTTTGTATACCCAATTCTATGGGAACATCAAAGATGATTTGTAATCAATGAGTTACATAAAAAAAGAGTTTTTCCCTAATAGACACATTACTTAAACGTTCATTATGTTGTTATTTAATGAGATTGCCCCCTCTTCTCCAAATAACTTTTTGTTAATACTACGTTTCCAATTGTTTATTCTCTGTTTGGATACTCCCATAAGAGCCGCTTGCTCGGTTTGAGAAAATTGTAAACGCATTAATACTCCGATGATTATTTCTTGATACGTTAATGCCACTTCTTTCTTTTTAAGTTTTGTAATATAATCAGGAAGTTCCTGTTCAACAAACTCGCGAAAGCTCTTCCACTGATATGTAGACGGAACAATTGCTTTACTTGCAAGATTATGGAGTTCCCTCACAATAGGACTATTAAGCATGGCAGATTCTATATTCCAGTCATTAATCATCTGTGGAGAATCTTGGTAAAGTAACAATTTCTTACGAAGAGTCATGATTTCATTCTCTTTCTCTTTTCGGAATTTGATTTGGTCTTGTTTGGACAAATTCAAATCTTGCTGTATCTTGTTATATTGTGTAAGCAATGCAGAATACTCCGTATTAACCCTTATAAGTTCTTGTCTTTTTAAACGTTTCTGTCGTTTGATGAATCTAAAAATATAATAACTTATAACAGCTAAAACTAAAAATGAAAAAACTGAAACCAGCCTATAATTCCTAATGGTTTCCTCATGCTTCGCTGCCCGTCTTTCACTTTCGTCATAATTATATACCGCTTGCATACGTGTTATTTCGTCAGCAGAATGGGCGAAGCTGGCTGAATCATTCATTTGGCAATACAATTCTGCATATTTAGCAACGGAATCGCCAATATTCATTTGTCTATATATTGACAAAAGTCCTTTATATGCAGCTTCTTTTGTATTTAAGTCAGGGTGTGTGTACAATAATTTTCGGTAGAAATATTCAGCAGAATCCATGCGATGGACTCCTTCGTAATACATACCTTTATAATTATAATAACTTTCTTTTCCTTTCTCAATGTTCCCGCTTTGGTCAAAAAACAAACTATTCTGTTCATATTCGTCCATAGCAGATTTTGCATTATTATAATCCTTTTGTCGTAAATACACATCTATAACACTCCCTAAAGATCTTGCTGCCAAATCAGTCCGGCCTATTTCTTTGAACATTGATGCCGCCCTTTGACTATAATAGAGAACGGAATCAATTTTGTTTAACATGTGATAGGGAGAATACATGTTTTCATAGAAGATTATTGCAGCAATTGTGTCTTTGGCTTTCCACGCGTTACTTATGGCTTTTTTCCGTACTTCGATTTCCAATCTTGGTGAACGCTGCATATGAAATAAAACAGCAATCTGCCCATATACGCGGCTGAGTGTTCGATAATCACAACCTTCATCTGTGGTGTCTGCAAGTTCGGTAGCAATACGGAAATATTTAAGTGCTTCAGGGACATTTCCTTCATTACGAAGTGCGCTACCTAACATATAGTAGGCTAACATCTGGTCGTTCGGAGAACCGTTGTCGTCGAAGTAGTCAACGTAGGGTTGCACATCACTGACCGTAAACGGAAGGTCGTTGCGGTTTCGTTCATTAATGCTGTCAAGGCCGGCACGCATGGTTTCGTGTCGGCTGTAACCGATGCACCCCATCATCATCAGCCCCAGCACCAGAAAGAGATATAACGGCTTTTTCACAGTGCAAAGATAATATGTTTTTTCGATTATACAAAGGGAACACATCTAAATTTGGCTTTTCCCATAGGCAAGATGTTTGGAATTTGGAATAAATACATGTTTTTTCTGCCGGAAACAGTTGGGTCCCTTGAAGGCCGCCTGTCATGCTTGTTTCAAAAAGATACTCTTTTGACTTGCAAACGATGCTTGTTTAGGGGGGTAAACAACCATTGTTTACTCGGCAAACAACCATTATATGACAACGAAACGACCATCGTTTGAACTTCAAACAATGGTCGTTTTCTCCACCTTGATATTTCACATCGAGTCCGCTCACACTCGGCATAGCCCAAGCAGGCTTGGCTCTGCTCTCGCTTAATCGCGGCCTTAATCCCTAATTCTTTATCCTTAATTCCATCTTCTATGACAGTATGACACTATGACAGTATATATTCTAAACTTACCACGCGTACGTGCGCACGTACGCGAGGACTTTCGTAGAATGTAGTGTCATGCCGTCATCTGTCATGCAATTTGCCTTTCTCTTCTGTTATCGTGTCATTGGTCCTTTTCATATCTACCTGCAAAGATACAAAAAAATCAAGCCAAATCCAAGAGTTTTCGCAATTTTTTTCAAAAAACTTATAAGATGGTTGACTCTGCACAGCTTCTTCATTCGTTCTCCCCTCATTGCCCTAAGAGCTTGTTGAAGGCTTCGAGATAGGTTCGGACGGCCATGCGGTCTGCGCTGCCGGCGTCTGTCTCCTCGGCGTTGCTCTTCTGTTCGATGCAGTTGCCGTGCTGGTCGAAGTCATCACAGCGGGTCTGTCTCCTTGTGAGGTGATGAGTGAGGTCATCTCCTTATGATCTTCTTGCCGTTTCGGATATAGATGCCATGTTCTGGAACAGCATCTAACTGGCGACCCTGTAGGTCGTAGTAGGGTGAAGGGGTGAGTGTTGAGGGTTGAAGGATGCCTGTCTCTGTGGCAGCGGGCCAGTAGATGACTTCACCCAGTGACGGGTCGTCGTGCTTATGATAGATGACTGTCTCGATCATCTCTTCGGTTTGCTGGGAGACGCTCCATGTGTTGTTCTGGGCATAGACGGTGTTGGCTGAGTTGTTGTAGAGGTCGTAAGGCACACCTCCGTTGCCGTTGTCCTGGAACACGTTACCTCCTCGGTCGTACAAGCTATTCATAACTACATTGCCTAAACTGACGTTCTGGCATCCGATGACGGTAACACCCCACAGGTTGCCTTCAATGTGATTACCAGCCAGATACGCATGAGTTTGCAGGTATGGGTCATAGAGGCTGACACCGCTGCCGCCGTTCATGGGGTTCGTCTCGTACTTGTTGTTGCGGAGCGTGCAGTTCTCGATGAATATCTTTTCTGCAGGCCCTACAAGACCTATGCCGTAGCGGTTGTCCTCGACGGTACAGCCACTGATGAGTATGTTGGCATCATAGCTCATGAAGTTGGAGATGCCGATGCCGCCCACCATGTTGTTGTCGGGGTTGCCCGTCACGGTGCAGTCCTCGATGGTAAGTGGATTGGCGGCGGTGATGTTGATTTGCGGAACATTGCCGTTCGCCGCGGAGTTACGTACAAAGGTGCAGTTTCTAATGGTGAGTGGCTGCGATGCGTTGGCGGCACTACCGATGGCAGCCTTGGCACAACATTCAAAGTAGCAGTCCTCCACCAGACTCTCTGCACCGGCTGTTACGAAATAGAGCGCGGCAGCCGTAGAGCCGTCATGATACTCGAATGAGCAATCTCGGACACTCGCCCCGCCTTCGCCCATCATTTCCAGGCCGACATAAGAGAAGTGGCAGTTTTTGAATGTCGTGGCCGCAGGGCTCTTGATGACGATGGCGGCTCCCAGCATGTCACAGTCGAAGGCGCTATCGAATGTCGAACCGTTCGTCAGGGCGAAGTCAGCCTCCCCCTTGATAGTCAGCACGACATCGTTGTCGAACTGTACCACGACGCCGTCGTCCATCACAAACCGGTCGCCATCGCCGATAGTGATACTCTTGGAAAGCAAATATACAGGCGGCTGTCCTTCCTCCCTTTCAAAGCACATAATGCCTGTATCCTCCATGTAACTAAGCGTCTGAATGGTATAGGTGCTGCCGTCACCAGCAGTTATGAACTGAGCCGATGCCGTAAAGGGCAACAGCAGAAGGTAAAGTAGGTAAATCTTTTTCATATTATTAAGTTGATAATCCTGCTGCAAATATATAAAAAACTATTCAATCGACCAAGCATTATTTGTACATTTAGTACACAATTTGCGGAAAGCGCTGCGATTCAGAGGATTAAAAAGCGTGGTTTTGTATATAGTCTGTGAAGGAAAATAGGGGATGGTTCTTAGTCGGATCACCGGTTGACTTTAGTCATCAGACCTGCTGACTCCAGTCAGCAGGTTACCTAAAAGGCTTTCTGCATACGGTTAGAGGCTTCCGAGCATACGGTTAAAAGGCTTCGAAGATACGCTTAAAAGGCCTTGAGTTCACATCAAAAAGGCCTTGAGCGTACAACTCAAGGCCTTTCTCCTTCAGACTGGACTCATCCAGACGGTATCTGACAGGAACCTGGTACCTTTAGTCCTTGATGTTCGGCTCTTCCAGACCGATGCCTTTCTTCTTGTCAACAACCTTCAGCACGAGGCCGAGCACGAGGGCAGCGACACCGAGGGAGGCGAGCATGACGAGCGGCCATGTGTAGTCGTAGGACACGGCCACCTGCTCAGAGACGGCAGACACCTGTGCCTGTGCTTCCTGTACGGTCAGCGTTCCGGCATCGACAGCCTTGCCGGTGGTTTCCTTGATGGCGGCAATCTTGGCTGTCAGTTCGGGGTTGGTGTTGTCAAGCACCTTACCAATGAGCAGCGGGAACAGCCACAGGCCGATGTTCTGTATCCAGAAGATGAGGGCGTATGCCGAACCGATAATCTTCGGTTCGACGAGCTTCGGCACGCTGGGCCACAGTGAGGCGGGCACGAGCGAGAACGAAGCGCCGAGCACGAGGATGGTGAGGTAGGCGATGATGACGCCGCCGACGGCTGAGCCCTTGAAAACGGGCAGGATGAAGGCAAACGTGAGGTGGCAGCCGATGAGCAGCAGCGAGCCGAGCACGAGCATGGAAGCCGCCTTGCCCTTATGATCGACGTAGGAGCCGAGGATGGGGGTGATGAGCACGGCCAACAGGGGGAACACAGCGAAGATGGCCTCGGCAGACTGGCGCATGTAGCCCATGTAGCAGTAGGTGATGAGTGCTGCGATGGAGATGCCGAGGAAGGTGTATTTCTTGGTCGTGTCCTTCATGAAGTTGCTGGCAAAGCCGGCACCGGCGACGACGAGCATGATGAAGAACTGGACAATGGCAACAGAGTCGCCTCCCCAGAAGGTGTCCTTGGCCGGTGCGGTAAGGTCGAGGTTGCACTGCAGCATGTTGACGGCATACTTCTGGAAGGGGAAGATGGCTGAGTAGTAGAGCACGCAGAGCAGGGCGACAAGCCAGAAGCCGCTGGAGGTGAGTATCTGTCCGAGGTCTTTGATGCGGAACGGGTCGTCCTTCTCTTCGGCCTCGCCGGTCTGGGCGTCGAGCTTCTTATCCATGACGAAATAGACGATGGTCATGATGAGTGCGATGCAGAGCAGTACCACGCCGAAGGCTACGGAGCGGCTGACGCTGATGTTGCCGCCCAAGCGGGCGAAGTAGGGCGAGAATATCATGCACGTAGCGACACCGAGGCGTGCCAGTGCCATCTCGCTACCCATAGCCAGCGCCATCTCGCGGCCCTTGAACCACTTGACGATACCGCGACTGACGGTGATGCCTGCCATCTCACAGCCACAGCCGAAAATCATGAAGCCGCAGGCGGCAAGCTTCGCCGAGGCGGGCATCTTGTCATAGAACGGACTGACACCCAGCTCGTCGAAGAGCGGTATGTAGTTGAGGTTCTCCGTGAACCATGTCTCCAAGCCGCTTCCCTTGAACATGTCGGTCACGGCATACCACTTGATGATGGCGCCGATGAGCATGACGGCAGCCGAGAGTATGGCGGTGAAGCGCACGCCCATCTTGTCGAGAATGATACCGGCGAAGATGAGGAAGAAGGCGAAGACGTTGAGGAACACCTCAGAGCCCTGCATGGTGCCGAAGGCGGTGGAGTCCCAGCCGCGCTCGGAGAGCATGAGGTCCTTGATGGGTGAGAGGATGTCCATGAAGATGTAGCTGCAGAACATGGCGAGTGCCAACAGCAGCAAGGCGGTCCACCGCATGGCGGCGGAGTCGCGGAGGGTTTTCTGAATTGCGTTTGACATTGTTATTGTTGTTTGATTTTTGTCTTGTGGAGCTAATAGGCCTAATAGGGCTAATGGGCCTTATTGGGCTCATTTTTTCAGCCAGCGGTCGAGCCAGTTGAAGTAGGTGCGCTGCCAGAGGATGCCGTTCTGGGGCTTGAGCACCCAGTGGTTCTCGTCGGGGAAGATGAGCAGCTCGGCCTCGATGCCCTTCATGCGGGCAGCGTTGAAGGCTGACATGCCCTGGGTGTAGTTGATGCGGTAGTCCTTCTCGCCGTGGATGCAGAGAATGGGCGTGTCCCACTTATCCACAAACTGGTGGGGTGAGTTCTTGTAGGTCTTGTCGGCATTGGCCGTGCGGTCTTTGTTCCAGTAGGCATCGTCATACTCCCAGTTGGAGAACCAGTTTTCCTCGGTCTCGGTGTACATGGCCTCGAGGTTGAAGGCACCGTCGTGGGCAATGAAGCACTTGAAGCGCTTGTCGTGATGACCGGCAAGATAATAGACGCTGAAACCACCAAACGAGGCACCTACGGCACCCAGACGGTCTTTATCGACATAAGGCAGGTTCTGTGCGGCATAGTCGATGGCCGAGAGATAGTCGCTCATGCACTGACCAGTCCAGTCGCCGCTGATTTCCTCCAGCCACTCCTGTCCGAAGCCAGGCAGTCCGTGACGGTTGGGAGCCACGATGACATAACCCTGCGAGGCCATGATCATGAAGTTCCAGCGATAGCTCCAGAACTGGCTGACGGGGCTTTGCGGTCCGCCCTCGCAGAAGAGCAGGGTGGGGTACTTCTTTGTCTTGTCGAAGTTGGGCGGCAGAATGAGCCATACCAGCATCTGCTTGCCGTCGGTGGTCGGCACCCAAACCTGTTCCACGCTGGGCTTGGCCAGTTGGTCGAGAATGTGCTTGTTCTCTGCCGTTATCTGTGTGATGAGTGTCTTTTCGGGTTTCTTGCTGTTGGGCGTCACCACGTAAAGATCGGCAGGTGCCGTATAGCAGTGGCGCTCCATAAGCAGCTGCTTGCCGTTGTTCAGCATCTGCAGCGAGCCCCAGTCGGCCCAGTCGTTGGTGAGCTGAATCACCTTTGTCCTTACGTTCTGGTCGATGTCTTCCGGCGTTTGGGCGGTAACGGCATAGAGATTTTCTGTGGCGTGCCACACGCTGATGAAGTAAATCCATGCGTCTTCATTGTCGCTCCAGCAGAAGTCATCGACGTTGGAGTCGAACTCCTCGGTGACGAAGAACCTGCGTCCCCTGACCAAGTCAAAGACGCACAGCCGCTGAAGGTCAGCCTCGTAGCCGTTGCGGGCCATGGATATCCAAGCCACGTAGCGGCCGTCGGGCGAGAACTTCGGGTTCTGGTCGTAACCGGGAAGATTGTATTTGATATTCTCCTCGGAGTTGACCGACTGGTTCCTCATTGTCTTCGTGGGGTCAATCTCCGGCTCCACGTAGTCGTCAGTCTTGCAGAGGTTGACGGTTTCGCGTGTATCTATATCATATAGGTATATGTCGGAGTCGGTGGAGATGCTATAGGCCAGTCCCGTCTTTTTGCGGCAAGTGTAGGCAATCGACTTGGAGTCGTTGCTCCAATCCAGCTGCTCCATGCCGCCGAAGGGTTCCATGGGACACTCGTAAGGCTCGCCGTCAAGAATGTCGATGCCGGTAGCAGCAACGGCAAAACCGTCGCCCACGCTATAGACGAAGGGATGCTGGATGCTCTCCACATAGTGGTCCCAGTGACGGTACATGAGGTCGGTGACCAACCGTCCCGTTGCCTTAGGCAGGTCGGCGGGATTCTCCTTGATGATGTCGTGGAAGGGAATGCTCTTGAGGATGATGACCTTCTTACGGTCGGGCGAGAACTTAAAGCCCTCGACGGCACCATCGGTCTGCGACAACTGGCGTCGGTCGCTGCCATCAGCCTTCATCGACCATATCTCACCGCCCGTCGTGAAAGCAATGGTCTCGTTGTCGAGCCATGCGGGGTCGGTCTCATTCTTGCTTCCCTTGGTGAGCAGTTGCTGGGCAGTGCCGTCGGCCTTCATGACATAGAGCACCTGATGGCTCTTGTTGTGCTTCACGCTGTAGTAGCCTACCTGATAGACGATTCGCTGTCCGTCGGGTGATGCGGCATAGCTGCCGATGCGTCCCATGGCCCATAATGCCTCGGGGGTCATGCGACCGTCCTTGACGGTCATGTTCTGCTTTCCGATGTTCACTTCTTCCTGTGCATTTGCTGTGACGCTGAGCAGTAGTACAGCGGCCACGAGTGTAAGTAATCTTTTCATTTTGTTGGATTTTGGCGACAAAGGTACGAAAAAAAGTGAAACTTTCGTTCGAAAAAGTAAAAAAAAACGAGTTTTCCTTTTGCTTTTTGCTCACTTATGCGTACCTTTGCAAGCTGAAATTTTCATACGCATACAGTGAACAATACATTTATGCATTAGTATTATAAACTTTTAAACATTAATTATTCAAAATGAAAAAGACATTTTTCAGTTTCGCCATTGCAGCTGTAGTAGCTGCAGCTATGGCATCGTGTGGAAGTAAGACTGCAAACAACGGTGAGAACCAGGATTCTGCAGCAGTAGAGAATGCAGCCGAAGCCGCTCCTCAGGCAGAGGTGAAGATTGAAGACCAGAAAGAGCTGACATGTGACGCTTATACGCTCACCGTTCCCGACGGATGGAAAGCTACCAGCCGCATGGTCAACAGCTCATGCAACATGAAGCTGAAGCAGCCCCCCTTCACCACCGCAGCCCCCAACACCATGAGTGCCATGACGCCGGAGAAGTTTGCTGCTGAGCGCGAGAAGGAGAACTATACCAAGCTCGACGACGTTACCGCTAACGGTCACACTTTCTCGGTTTTCTACAAGGAAGGTGCCAACGACCAGCAGTTCATCATGTCCTGCACGGGACGCGGTGATGGTCTTGTCACGGTTAAGTTCATGACCGGTGCCCATAAGTTAGACAAGGCAGAGGCTAAGAAGATTCTCGAAGAGAACGTGAAGACTGTTCTTGAGAAGCTGACTATCAAGTAAAATAGACAACGTCATATAAACAAAGTAAAGCCCCTGCGTCATCAACGCAGGGGCTTGTTTTATCATGCTTAGTCAGGGACTTACTTTTTGCGTACCGGGTCGCAGGTCAGTCCGCAGCCGAGTTTCTTGAATATCTTGCGGTCAACCTCGCTGAGCATCACCGTGCTATGTACCTGACAATGGCGCAACTTGGGCAGTTGCTCCAAAGCACGGCGGCAGTCTTCGTCGTCCTTGGAAAGGACGCTCAGTGCCACGAGCACCTCGTCGGTATGCAGTCGTGGGTTCTTGCCTCCTAAGTATTCTATCTTCGTTTTCTGGATGGGTTCTATCATCCGTTGCGGAATGAGCTTGGCATCGTGACCGATACCTGCCAGATGTTTGGTGGCATTGAGCAGCAGGGCTGCCGAACAGCCGAGTAGGGGAGACGACTTTGCTGTGATGATGCTGCCGTCTTCCAACTCAATGGCAGCGGCAGTGTGTCCGCTCAGCTCTTGTTTGGCAGCGGCAGCTACGGTAACGCGACGATAGGCTGTGGTAATCTTTGCCTGATTGAAGAGCATGAGAATCTTGTTTACCTCGCGCTCATTATCGGCACCATCGGCCAACTTGTTCGTTGCGTCATAATAGCGGCGGATAATCTCGTCACGGCTGGCATTGCAGCACACCTCGTCGTCGCAGATGCAGAAGCCCACCATGTTGACACCCATATCGGTGGGCGACTTATAGGGATTCTCGCCGTAGATGCCTTCGAACAGGGCGGTGAGGACGGGGAATATCTCGATGTCGCGGTTGTAGTTGACGGCAATCTTGTCGTACGCCTCCAAGTGGAACGGGTCAATCATGTTGACGTCGTTGAGGTCGGCGGTGGCAGCCTCGTAAGCGATGTTGACGGGATGCTTGAGCGGCAGGCTCCACACGGGGAATGTCTCGAACTTCGCATAACCAGCACGGATGCCGCGCTTGTTCTCGTTGTAGAGCTGCGAGAGGCAGACTGCCATCTTGCCGCTGCCAGGACCTGGAGCGGTGACGATGACCAGTTCGCGGGTGGTCTCCACATAATCGTTCTTGCCGAAGCCCTCGTCTGACGCAATCAGCTCCACGTTGTGGGGATAGCCGTCGATGAGGTAATGCACGTAGGACTTGATGCCCATGCGCTCCAGACGATGACGGAACTGGTCAGCAGCGTTTTGTCCATTATAGTGTGTGATGACGACGGAACCCACCATGAAGTCGCGGCTCATGAATTCGTCACGCAGGCGAAGCACGTCCTCGTCGTAAGTGATGCCAAGGTCAGCACGAATCTTGTTCTTCTCAATGTCCTCGGCATTAACGACAATGACGATTTCGATGCTGTCGCGCAGTTGGGCCAGCATGCGTAGCTTCGAGTCGGGCTTGAAACCGGGCAATACGCGCGAGGCGTGGTGGTCGTCAAACAGCTTGCCGCCCAGCTCCATGTAGAGCTTGCCGTCAAACTGGGCAATGCGTTCACGGATGTGTTCTGACTGTATCTTCAGATACTTCTCGTTGTCGAAACCAATCTTCATAACTCCTTTGATGTATTACTTCTTGTATCCGTTTTCACGCTGTTTCTTCAATTCTTCTGCCTGACGCTGCATGGCTTCCAGTCGTGCAGCCAGTCCGCTGGCCTTCTTCGGGTTGTTCTTGTTCTCCTTGTAGCGTGCCTCCAAGATGGCAAGCAGCTTCTCATCGTTCGTCGTCTTGCGCAGGGTCCACATGATAGCGGCGGAGAAGAACAGGGAGATGAAGTAGTAGAAGTTCAGTCCGGCAGAGTAGTCGTTAAACATGAAGAAGAACATGAGCGGCATGAGATACATCATCCACTGCATCATCTTCATCTGCTCTGCCTGCTGGCCTACCATCTGGTCACGCTGCTGACGCATGGTCATAAACGAGTAGGCGAGGTTGGCCACGCAGAAGAGGATACACGTCAATGACAGGTGGTCGCCGATGCCCCAGATGTGGTTGCTCCACTCAATGATGGGGTCGTATGTGGAGAGGTCGTCAATCCACAGGAATGACTGACCGCGCAGCTGGATGGCGTTAGGCACGAAATTGAACATGGCAATCCAGATAGGCATCTGTATCAGCATGGGCAGACAGCCTGAGAGCGGTGACACTCCATACTTCGAGTAGAGTGCCATTATCTCCTGCTGCTTCTTCATAGCATCTTCGGGTTTGTCGTACTTCTTGGTGGCCTCTTCGAGTTTCGGTTTCAGTACGCGCATCTTGGCAGAAGACATGTAGCTTTTCTTTACCAAAGGATAGGTAATAGCCTTGAGTAACAGCGTGATAAGGATGAGTACAATACCCATAGGTAGGCCCCAGCTCGTCAACCAGTCAAACACGTAAATGGTGAAGAAACGGTTGATGTAGCGGAAGAGCGGCCAACCAAGATAGACAAGCTGTTGCAGGTCGAGGTCCTTGCCGAATTTGCTCTTGTCCTCAATGTCCTGAAGCAGACGATAGTTGTTGGGACCTATGAACATCTCAAACTCAGATGCCTTAGCACCTGTGGGGTCAAAGGCAGTCTTCAGTTTGGCCTCGTAGTTTTTCAGATAACCCGTCTCCTTGTCCTGTGGCAGACTGGTGAGCAGGGCATTCGCACTAAAGTTGTCTTTCGAAATCAGCACGGCAGAGAAGAACTGGTTTTTGAATGCTACCCAGTCAAGTGGCTTTTCAATCTGTTCGTTCTCCTTGGCCGATGTCTCGCTCAGGTAGTCGGAACCTCCGTCGTGCTCCTTGTAGGTCAGCGTGGCGTATCGGTTTTCAAACACAAAGCCTTTCTCCTGCTGGCGGGCGCGGTCGTTCCATTCGATGTCCATCTCCTTGTAGTTGGGCGCAAAGAAACCGCTCATACCCTGAGCATGTACCGACATGGAAAGCAGATAGTCCTCGTTGAGTCGATAGTTAATCGTCAGTGTGCCGCCGTTGCTAGCCTTCAGCGTCATGGTGGCGGTGGAGTCGGTAACGTTCGAAGGCGTGAAGAACATGTCCTTGGTGACGATGTTGTCCGTCTTGCCTGCCAACAGGAAGTTCAGGCACTGCTCGTCGCCCTCGAAGAGTGTCAGGTCTTTTGTGTCGAGCGTCTCGTCATATTTGCCGTCGGCCCCCTTGTGGTGACCGGTGAAGTCCTTGATGACCGCCTTGCTGACAGTACCGCCCTTGGTGGAGAGCGTCAGCTCGAGCTTCGAGTTCTTCAGCACAACGGACTTGGCTTCACCATTGAGCGCATCGTGGAAGATGCTGGTGGTGTCTCCGTTGGCGGCTGCCTCGGCTTCTGCCTTGCGAGCTTCCTCGGCAGCGATACGGTCTTGCTCAGCCTTCAGTCGCTGCGCATTTTGAATAGAGTCTTGCCGTGCTTCGGCTGCTATTTGTTCGGGACTTTTTTGGTTGAACCAGCTAAACGCAATGAGCACGATGGCGATGAGCGCGAAGCCGATGATGTTGTTCTTTTTCATATATTATTATCTTTAATATTCCATTTTAAGCTGCAAAGGTACTGCAAACCGAGCGAAAAGCAAAATAAATTAGTATTTATTTTCATTTATACGAAAAATGTCGTATATTTGCATCCATAAATCACAACCCAATATGACAATGAGAAACAAATATTTCCTACTGATAGCTGTGTTCCTGTTCGTGAGTACAACGGGATTGGCGCAGCGCCGAACCGTGCGTCTGCCTATTCGACTAAACAGAACCGATACTTCACGGATTGTCCGTAACTATCTGGATTCAATGAATATATATCGCGCGAAGTATGACTCGTTGGCCCGCGTGAACGCTGAGTTGCAGCAGAGCCTTGACGGACGCTACTATCGTTTGTTTGCTCCTGCCACGTTCTATCATTCGGCTGCCAATCAGCAGTTGTCGCTCAATCCCGATGGTACGGACGAGGTGGCCAATGCCGTCGATGCGGCGCTGATGAATATTTATCTGAGCCGGCCTGACCTCATTCGCAGCAGCGAAAATCACTTGCAGTGTGTGGGCGGCATACTGGACGACGTCAACGTGCAGCAGACGCAGAACACGCAGATTACACAACTCACAGGTGATACTCAACCCACGACGATTGTTCCTCCTGAAACCATAACTCCTGACGACACTCCTGACGTCGTGCTTATTACGAAGCCGAACTTCTGGGAGTTCAAGGGCGACTACTACCTCCAGTTCCTGCAGAACTTCATCTCAGGCAACTGGCACAAAGGTGGTGAGAGCAACTACGCCATGCTGGGTAGTATTACGCTCGAAGCCAACTACAACAACAAGCAGAAATTGAAGTGGGACAACAAGTTGGAGATGAAGCTCGGCTTCCAGACCTCACGCAGCGATACCGTCCACAAGTTCAAGTCGAACAACGACATTCTTCGCCTCACCAGTAAACTCGGCCTGCAGGCTCACGACAAATGGTACTACACGTTGAAGCTCCTCGCCTACACGCAGTTTACGCGAGGTCTCAAGTCTAACGACGAGTTCATCTATTCCGATTTCTTCTCGCCTTTTGACCTGAACGTCGCCCTCGGTATGGACTATACTGTTGAGGCTTTCGACAAGAAGCTGACGGGCAATGTCAACATATCGCCGTTCTCCTACAACTTCCGCTATGTGGGACGCTTGAATCTGGCTACGCGCTTCGGTCTCGAGGAAGGCAAGCACACGCTGCACGACTTCGGTTCGTCCGTTTCGGCTGACCTCATGTGGAAGCTCTCTGACCAAGTGACATGGAAAACCCGCCTATACGCATTTACATCGTATAAGCGGGCGTTAATCGAGTGGGAGAATACGGTGGAACTGAAAATCAGCCGCTTCATCACGACGAATCTATATGTCTATCCGCGTTTCGACGACAGCGGAGCACGTGACGACGACCTCGGCTATCTGCAGTTCATGGAGTACTGCTCCTTAGGCTTCTCCTATTCCTTCTGATTACTTCGCTTCGGTCATGTCGCCCTCAATATAGAGGCGCGTCATCTCCACCTTTCCGTTCGTGCGCACGGTAATCATCTTCTTGAAGTGTCCGGGGAATTTGCCGGTGCCGTTGTACGTCACCTTGATGCTTCCCGACTCACCGGGCTGCACGGGCGTCTTCGTGTACTCGGGCACGGTGCAACCGCAGGATGCTACGGCCTGGTTGATGACTAACGGCGCATCGCCGACATTCTTGTAGGTGAACTCACACGTCACCTTCGGTGAACTCTCAGAGAAAGTTCCGAAGTCGTGCGTAGTCTTGTCGAACTTAATCTCTGCCTGTGCTGCTGCACTGACGATGCCTGCCACCAGCAGGAACGCCATAACGATAAACTTTTTCATCTTATTCTTTTTTTATTATTGTTCTTTATTGTTTTTAGCGGCTCTGCTCACGCTCGGCCATCGATGCAAGCATCATGGGTCTCGCTTAATCGCAGGGTTCGCTTTACACTTCTTTGACGTAAAACGACGGCAAAAGTAAATTATTTTTCTTGTACTTCCTGCTATTCGCCTCCGTGTTTAACATCTTTTAAGCAGGGCATGAGACTAATTAACAAAATAAATGCCTACCTTTGCGTCTAACTAAAACATAATAGGATATAAATATTACCTGATATGAAAAAGATTTTTATTGCAGCACTATTCCTGTTGATGAGCCTCGGCGTTCAGGCTCAGATTGCTTACAACCCCTATGCTTCGCTCGGTGCCACGAGTGCCGTGGACTTCGCGCGCATCACGGAAGGCTATTTCCCCGAGGGAAATATCATCTTCTATGTGGGCGAGCTGACCTTTAACGCTACGATTTCCAACACCAAGCCGCCTTACAGCGCGAACGAACTCAGCAAGATCATCAAGGAAGTGATGAACGATCTGGGCGTCACCGAGGGTATGCTTGAAGGCATTAACAACGACCTCGCTGAGCGCGACCAGATTACCGCGCAGCAGTGGCACGACCTCGCGCTCAAGGCCCTCGACATTGTTGGCAGCAGCGACCTGAACCCCGTGGCGGATGTGTATAAATACGGCCGCGACAAGATCAACGCTGCCCGTCAGGGACAGACGCTCGAGCAGATGTTCCAGGGCGACGACGTCAGACTGGTGGAAAACCTCATGGGGCAGGGGATGGACCAGCTACAGGACGAGGTTACCAGTCAGCTGACGTCACACCTCTCGCCCACGCAGATGGCCAGATACTCTGCAGCCAAGAAAGCCGGCGGCTGGCTCATGATTATGAAGGCCGCCGTTGAGCTGGGCTGGAACTTGGGTGACTTCATGAATCAGTACCACTTGTGGGACCGTCAGGAGTACCTCGACCGCATGATGGAGCGCCAGCTGGCCAAAGAGCTTTTTTACGATGCCTGCAAGCAACGCGTCACCGACGAGTTGGAGCGCTACTATGCCGATGGTCAGTGGGAAATCAAGGTGCAGGACGGTATCCGGCGCTCCGATGCCAAGCTCTTCGGCACAGCCATTACTCAGATATGGTTCTTGGAGGGGCAGCTCGTGAAGGTGGAGAACGCTGCTGCTACGGGTAAGTATGCCCTCCGCAACGCCAGTTGGAAGGGACGTTACGAAGGTCCCATGAAGCTGACCGCCTCTCATGCCGACCTCGGCGGTTTTGACAAGAGCTACAAGCAGAACGTCATTCTCAGTAAGTGGCTGCCTTTCCGCACGTTGAAGAGCCTCTTTAGCTGCGATGACCATACGCTGGTCAACGTTGCCTTGGGTGACAAGGTGCTGGAGACTCCCAAACTGGCGCTCGTCATTCGCGAGACACAGGGGCAGCGGCTGGCACGCTTCATCGGGCAGATGGAGGAGAAACCCGTCTCGTTCACTTCGCAGCACCGCGGCGACTTCCTGCTCCAGCACGTCCTCTGGCATGACGGAAAGCTGGATGCGCCTTGGACACACGGCGAACTGAACATGAAGTTCACCTTCACCAGTGGCGTGGAGGGTGATTACGGCCGCATGCTCTGCCTCTATATGCAACAGCAGAAGAATACCAATATTACCAAAATACGTGCGCCGCGTTTGAGCCTGACTTACGACTTCACGTCAACGATGCCTAACTTTGCGGTGAAGGGTCCTGTGCGCTTCATGGTCGATAACACGCTGTTCACGTCGCTGGAGAAGGACTGCGGCTACATCATCGAACCCAAGCCCGTCGATGTTCCTGCCGGGTCGCCGAAGCCGTCGAACCAAGGCCCGAAGCGCAACGCCGCTACCGACAACGCGCCGCTGCGCGTGTCGGCACCGGGTGAGTCCACGCCGCCTGCCATCAACGAGACCTACGACTGGTGGGCTGACTTCCCCGAAGAGGTGCGCGAGCCCATCGAGCGCGGCAACGCCTGTGTCGCTAATGGTCATCTGCCCGAGGAGTACGACTGGCTAATGCCCGACGGCTTGCAGGAAGATGACTTCGTGTCGCTGTCTGACAAGGCGCTCACGCTCAGCTTCGACGAGCGCGACGGCGCCACGTTCCAACAGTTAGTGCAGCGTGCCAAGGCGCACGGATACGAACTGCCCGCCGACGATGATGCCGGCGACACCACAGGCATGGGCTACTATGAGGGCGTGAACGCTGACGGCAAGCAATGCAGCATCATCTACAGCTCCCACAACAAATACCTCACCATCGAGATAGGCGAGCCCGAGCAGATGACCATAGACCCCAGTCAGGTGACGCCGGAGATTGACCTCTCCGACATCCCCGAGCTGCAGGGCATTCCCACCATGTCGCCGAAGATGAAACAGCTACAGAAGCGCATGACCGAACTGGCGCAGGAGTTGCAGGCACACCCCGAGCGCTCCGCAAAGATTCAGAAGGAGATGCAGCGTCTGGGCGAGGAAATGGCCCGCGAAGCCGAGAAGATGCAGAAGTAAGAATACCTATTATTATATATGGACAGTCAAATGGAAACCCAGCCAATGAGGCTTCGTCCCTTCGTTTATTTGTGTTTTAAACCATTGTAAAAAGCGAGGTGTCGTGTTGACATTGACGAGGTGCCGTGTTGACGTTGACGAGGTGCCGGATCGTTGATGTGAAAGCGGACGTGATTAATAATAAACACGGGCGTGATCAATAATAATCACGCCCGTGCTCAATAACAATCACGTCCGTGATCAATAGAGCCTGTTTTTTGTCCTGTTAGTGATGATTTCTTCGGCAAAGATACGAAAAAAACGCGAAACTACCAAGAGAAAAACCTTTTTTCTTTTAGTCTTTGCTTGCTTATTTGTACCTTTGAGACTGCGTCTCTTAGGTTCTTTGACCTAAAGGTACAAAGCGGCAAAGCCGAGCGGGCTACACCTTGGAAATGAAAATAAATCGAAATTTATTTTGCATTTCGCTCGGTTTAGATAAATTTCTTGCATTCAAGAAAGCAAATAAATTCGCTTTCTTTTCGCTAAATCGAAATTTTGCACTACCTTTGCAGGCAAATTTATCATATATATATAAATATGTATAGAAGCAAGACATGTGGTGAGCTGCGGCTCACGGATGCGGGCAGCGTGGTTACGCTGGCTGGATGGGTGCAACGTTCGCGCAAGATGGGCGGCATGACGTTCGTTGATTTGCGCGACCGCTATGGTATTACGCAACTGGTGTTTAATGAGGCAGTGGATGCAGCGCTCTGCGAGCAGGCCAATAAACTTGGACGTGAGTGGTGTGTACAGGTAAAAGGTACGGTTAGCGAACGACAGTCGAAGAATCCGAAGATGCCGACAGGCGATATCGAGATATTGGCTGAGGAGCTGAACGTGCTGAGTGAGAGTCTGACGCCGCCGTTCACCATTGAGGACCAGACGGACGGCGGCGATGACATCCGCATGAAGTACCGCTATTTAGATCTGCGACGCAACTGCGTGCGTAAGAACTTGGAACTGCGCCATCGCATGACCATCCTCATTCGTAACTTCCTCGACAACCTGAACTTCATTGAGGTGGAGACACCTATACTGATTGGTTCAACGCCGGAGGGTGCCCGCGACTTCGTGGTGCCCAGCCGTATGAATCCCGGGCAGTTCTATGCGCTGCCGCAGAGTCCGCAGACGCTGAAGCAGCTGCTGATGGTGAGTGGCTTCGACCGCTACTTCCAGATTGCCAAGTGCTTCCGTGACGAGGACCTGCGTGCCGACCGTCAGCCGGAGTTTACGCAGATTGACTGCGAGATGTCGTTTGCCGACCAGGAGGACGTGCTGGAGATTTTCGAAGAACTGGCCCGTCACCTGTTCAAGGAAGTGCGTGGCGTGGAACTGCCTAAGTTGCAGCGTATGACGTGGCATGAGGCCATGCGTCGTTTCGGTAGCGACAAGCCCGACCTGCGCTTCGGCATGGAGTTTGTGGAACTGATGGACGTGCTGAAAGGCACGGGCACGTTCCCCGTATTCAACGAGGCAGAGTACATTGGTGGTATCGTGGTTCCCGGCTGTGCTGACTATACCCGTAAGCAGCTCGACCAGCTGACCGACTTCGTGAAGCGTCCGCAGGTGGGTGCCAAGGGCTTGGTGTATGTGAAGTTCAACGCCGACGGTACGGTGAAGTCGAGCATCGACAAGTTCTACGAGCCCGAGGTGTGGGCAAAACTGAAGGAGGTGACGGGTGCCAAGGACGGCGACCTGGTGCTCATCCTGAGTGGCGACAAGGCGAACAAGACACGTACGCAACTCTGTACCCTGCGTTTGGAGATGGGTGACCGTCTGGGACTGCGCGATAAGGATAAATTCGAATGTCTGTGGATTGTTGATTTCCCGCTCTTCGAGTGGAGCGATGAGGAGCAGCGCCTGATGGCTACGCACCATCCGTTCACGCTGCCCAACCCCGACGATATTCCTTTGCTCGACAGCGCTCCCGAGAAGGTGCGTGCCGTAGCCTACGACTTCGTATGCAACGGCATCGAGGTGGGCGGCGGTTCGTTGCGTATCCACGACGGAAAGCTACAGGAAAAGATGTTCCAGATTCTCGGCTTCACACCCGAGCGGGCGATGGCTCAGTTCGGCTTTTTGATTAACGCCTTCAAGTACGGTGCACCGCCTCACGCTGGCCTGGCATTCGGACTTGACCGTTTCGTGAGCATCATGGCCGGACTGGATAGTATCCGTGATTGTATCGCTTTCCCGAAGAATAATTCAGGCCGCGACGTCATGTTGGATGCACCTGGTGAACTTGACCCGAAACAGTTGGAGGAACTACAGCTTTCGCTTGACCTTCGGGCGAATTCCTCCCTGCAAGACAAAGAATAATTTTCTTTGTTCTGGCTTCGTTCGTCGCTTGACGTAGGTCAAGAATAATACGGGTTTTGTAAAAAGCCTAATATCAGTTACTTAAATGTCAGGGATTGTTTCTATCTTTGCACACGAAAATGAGAGAGGATTGAATAATCCCGACACTTAAATAATAATTTAAAAAAACTATGGCAGAAAAGAAGACTGTAAAGAAGGCTGCAGCTCCCAAGGCAGAGGCAGTTGAGAAGAAAGCAACGGTAAAGAAGGCAGCTGCTCCTAAGAAGGCTGCAATCGTTTTGAACGCTGAGAAAGGAGATGTTTATCAGGCACTGGCAGCAGCTGGTAAGGCACTGACCGTTAAGGAAATTGCTAAGGCTGCAAAGATTAGCGAGGAGGAGACTCTGCTCGGCATGGGATGGCTCTTCAAAGAGGGCAAGATCGTTGAGGCTGAGGCTAAGATTGCATTGGCTTAATCGTCACAATTCACATAAAAGAAGGCTGGTAGCACTTTGACTTACCAGCCTTTTTTAGTCTTAACTCAATACCACTCAACTCTCAACAAACGATGACTTACGACCAGCAGATATTGAACATACTGCTTGAAGCGGGAGAGCGGGGAATCGGCGTACAGACCATTGCGAGACACGTCTTCAATCTGAACTGTACGCTCTTCAATCAGCCCGACTTTGCCGACATCCATAGCTATGTTCAGCAGTATCTGTTACGTAACAGCAAGTCTGCACAGTCCTTGATAGAGAGCACAGGACGTCGCGGCTATTACCGCCTGAATACGCAGAATAATGCCGATGCCCGTCAACTGTTGTTCGAGTTCCGTGAAGAACACACAGAAAAAGAAGAAGAGAAACCCCAGCAGGATTTCTCTTTGGACTTATTTGAATCTGTTTGATTCCTATATTTGCTTGATCACCTTTGCCGGTACACCGCCGACGATGCAGTTGTCAGGAACGTCCTTCGTCACGACAGCACCAGCGGCAACAACGACGTGTCGGCCAATGGTAACCCCTGGTAAAATAACCGCATTTGCACCAATCCAAACATCATCACCAATCGTTACTTGTTTGGTGGAGATTCCCTGTTCGTCAATTCGTTTACTGGTGTCAGTAAAATTGTGGTTGAGAGCCGTTACCGTGATGCCTTGAGCCAGGTTGACATGATTGCCAATACTGACGGGTCCGATAATCGTGTTGTGGATGCCTATACGTGTGTGGTCGCCGATAATAACATCACCAACGGCATTGTTGATGCAACAAAATGATTCCACTACGCTATGCCTGCCCAAAGAAAACTTACGATAGGGTGGGGTATCCATGCGAACGCTACTGTAAATCTTGGAGCCTCGTCCCCGATGCTGATAGAGTGGTGCCAACAGACGGATATACCAGCGTGGTCGTGCATCACGCTGGTTCATAATCAGATAGTCGAGGAATCTTTTTAATTTAGGGCTCGACTTCAATCCTTCTCTGATGCTTTCTTGATCTTTCATGCGGTCAAAGGTACGACTATTTATTCATACTTCCAAATATTTTGCGTATTTTATCGCTTCACAAAGAAACGGACCATCAGAAAGTTCACGGGAACGCAGACCATATACATAGGTATAGGAGCCCATTCCTTGGGAACACCTAACCAAATGAAGAAGCTGAGGCTCACTACCTGTAGGCTCCAGTTGATGAAATGGCTCAGCGCAAAGCCACCGGCATTCTTCGGACTTGCCTTGACCTTGAAAGTGAACTGTGTCGTCATGATGTAATTACAGCAGAAACTCACGATGTAGCCGATGGTCAGCGCAATGCGCTCGTCCATATAGGGAAGTAGCAGGTAGTACACACCGTATTGTATCAGCGTAGCCACCACACCGACAATGCAAAAACGTATAGCTTCCATCAACTTCCCTTTCATAGCTCACTATTTTTCGTTTACAAAAATACGTAAAAGATTTGACAGTTCCAAATATTTTCTGTAAATTTGCCGAAAAATAAGAATTCAGATGAAAATACTTTTCCTAACATACCACGGTTTTTCTGAGCATAGTGGCATTTCTAAGAAGATACACTATCAGGTGAAGGGACTACGCCAGCGAATGGATTACGATTATACCAACGACCATTGTGTTCGTGAAGGCATCGAGTTTGCTGGTCTTATATGAATTCTAAATGCAGCAAAAGAAGTGATATAATAGTAACGAATTTTACTTTCCATATATGAAATTTAGTATTTTAATCCCTGCTTACAAAGACATATTTTTGAAAGAGGCTATTGATAGTGTCTTGTCACAAACATATAAGGATTTTGAATTGATAATCGTAAATGATGCTTCTCCTTTTAATGTCGATTCTATCGTATCTCAATATAAAGACTCACGCATTCATTATTATATTAATACGAAGAATTGTGGTGCTAAAGATGTTGTAGATAACTGGAATATTTGTCTGTCGTATGCATCTGGCGATTATTTGTTATGTATGGGCGATGATGACTGTTTGTCTCCTACATGTCTGGAAGAATATTGTAACGCGATTATTAAATTTCCAGATGTTGAAATATTTCATGCAGGAACAGTTGTTATTGATGAAAAATCGGTTAAGGTTGAAACTTTAGAAATTAGGCCAGAATTTGAGTCTGTTTTCTCTTTAATTCCATCAATTCAGCCAAGTGGTCTTGGCTCATACCTTTATAGAACAGAATCTTTGCGTTCAAACGGAGGCTTTTTCAAATTACCTTATGGATGGACAAGTGATTTTGTTTCTGCTATAATGGTAGCAAAAGATAAAGGTATTGTAAACATACAAACAGTAGAGTTTCAGTTTAGGGGTAGTAGTCAGCAAATAAGCCATGATATGAAATGTATAGAAGATAAGATTGTGGCTCTAATACATTACAGACAATGGGTTTTATCTTTTTTAAGAACTACAAATTCAAAAAGCAGCAAGGAGGAAATAGAGAAAGAATCTGCTTTAGCATGCATAGATAGTAATGTGGAACGTCTTATTGATGATTTGATAGAGTTTGATATCCGAACAAACTTTAGTCGTTGTTTGTACTGGCTTAGAAAGAGTGGTAAATTTGACATATCTTTACATTAGTGTCCCGTTAAAATGGGACGAGTTTAAATATTAATCAAATAGCCCCGGAATGAGGGGACCAAATTGATCTTTGACATCGTTGAAATTAGTCT
>CAJOFA010000030.1 GCA_905233985.1 uncultured Prevotella sp. | reverse complement strand
GACATGTATATAACCGTCCTCAATGAACAGAGGTTTGACAAGAGTTTCCCTGTTTTTGTTGATAAGTGCACATTTCTTCGCACTTGGCAATGTACCGTTGTGTAATATGATTACGCCATTTACGACCTGTATGGAATCTACAATTGCCGAATAGTCGTAGAGGTAGAGCGTCCCCGTGAAATCGGGATGCCCCGTATTGCCGTCAATCTGGTAATGGATTTGTGCCTTTCCCGTCATTGCGACGAGGGCGAGCAGGATAGTGATGATGGTTTTCTTGTTCATATTCGTTTTGTTTTTATTTGTGGAATACTACGCCAATGATATAATAGTATGGACATATTTTGAAGTATTCGCTGGTCTTGGCTTTCTCTTCTGTCAGTTCTGTGTCTCCACAGAAACGGATTCCTTTTAATTGCTCGTCCCACCAGAAAGAGCCGTAGAAGACAAGGGGAATGAAGGTGTCAAGGGAGAAAGAAGTGGGCTGGTATGGCACTCTCTGATAACGGTAAACGGTTGGGGACGCTTCGGTGATAGGCTTTAGCGTCAGTTTCCATGTCGAGGCATTATTGCGGGAAGAACGCAAGGTGATGGTCTCGATGGAGTCCGACTGCACGGGAGAGAAACCAACAGCGAGGGTCTTGGCCAGACGATAGATGCCTCGTTCCATGTCGTCGGCATCGTTCTCAGCATAAATATTTTGCTGGTCTTTCTCGTTGAAGTCTGAAATCATGGTCTTTGTCCTGAAGCCGTATAGTTTCTTCTCGTCAATCATCTCTTGCTGGTTATACTCGCGGATGACGATGGTGAAGTCCGACACGGAGTCGCGCAGAGAGGAAATGTCATAGGTGAAAACTTCGTAGCCACACAAGGCCATGTGCTCCATGAAGTCTTCGGACGTAGCTTCTACTCTTTTGATTTCTTGCGCCTGCCCTGTCATTGCAACGAGGACGAGCATCATTGTGATAATTGTTTTCTTTTTCATGTTTTAATAATATTTGATTCCGAGAATATAGTAATGAGGGCTTTGTTTGATAATGTCGGAGATACTACCGCAACAGCGGGTTACCTTATCCTCCGCATCATACCAGAATGAAGAATAATAGACGAGTGGAATGAAGGTTTCCTTTTCTAATGGCGATGTGGGTTCGAAAGGATCCGACCTATATGAGTAAATGTATTTATTTTCACTCTCCCAGTAGAGTTGCTTGAGCTTCAGAGAGGAAGTGAAGGAAAGCGTATTCTCCCAACTGAAGCAGCACAGGGCTAATGAATCTGTTTCTGAAGGAAGGAAACCGATAATCAGTTTGTCGCCCCTTGCCTCAAAATAATAAGGAAATAGGAGGCGAGGGGAGTCTTCAACTTCCTTCCCGTTCACAAATTCCTTGAAGTAGAATTCCACATTCCTGCCTTTTATCGTACTGACATCAAAGCTGTATGCCTGATAGCCTTTGGCTTTGAGCATCGGGATGTAGTCGTTGATTGTTGTCTCGTTCATTTTAATCTCCTGCGCCCACCCCGCCAATGCGAAGAAGGCGAGCATCATGGTGATAATTGTTTTCTTGCTCATGTTCATTTCGTTTTAGAGTTTTCTGCCGCAAAGATACGGAAAACGGCACAAAAAAGCCCTCGGCAAAACCGGGAAAACTGATTGCCGAGGGTGAAAGTCTTAAACTAGTTAAAGAAATTTGCGCTATTTTTTCGCTTCGAACGTGATATCCTTGCGGATGGTGCTCAGGTAATTGGGCGTGACAGGTTTCTTGTTCCTGTCATGTGCGGAAAATAGTTAAACTGACTTAATAATCTCATTTTTCAGCCATAAACAGTACTGAAATATAAAGAAAATGTGTATCTTTGCGCCGAAAGTCGGTATGAAAACGTGTTTATTGGACACAAAAGTCGGCATGAAAATGTGAGTTTATGTATAAAAGAAAGATTGAAAACGTACTCCAATCGTGGTTGGATGACGCCTCTCACAAGCCACTGGTTGTGAAAGGAGTCCGCCAGTGCGGCAAGACCAGCAGTGTGATGGACTTTGCACAAAAGCATTTCAAGCATGTGGTATATCTGGATTTCCGTGAGCACCCGGACTACAAGAAATTCTTCACTCCGAATCTGGAAGTGGACTCCATCATCATGCGTATTACGGCGGCCATGCCCAATGCGGAGATTGAGTCAGGTAAGACCTGCTTTGTCTTTGATGAGATTCAGGATTGTCCGAAGGCAAGAGGCTCGCTGAAATATTTCCATCAGGACGGTCGCTATGAAGTGATGTGTACTGGCTCACTGTTGGGTGTAAATGGCTATAAGTCACCCGAGGAACAGAAGGAGGAAGAAGAAGCCTCTATCCCCGTAGGTTTCGAGGATATTGTGGATATGTATCCAATGGACTTTGAGGAGTGGCTGTGGGCCAATGGCATTAAGGCGATACACTTCGATTACTTGAAGAAATGCCTGAACAGCGAAACACCTGTTGAAGAGGCGCTGCACGATCGTTTCCGCGAACTGCTGCATCAGTATATCGTGGTGGGCGGTATGCCAGAGGTAGTGACCACCTTCATGGAAACGAAGCAGATAGGCAAGGTACTTGCTGTGCAGAGGCGCATCGTGGATGAGTATAAGTCGGACATGGTGAAGTATGCTCCTGCTGCCGACAAGTCGCGCATCAGGGAATGCTTCGAGTCGATACCCGCCCAACTGGCGCGTGAGTATAAGAAGTTCAGTTACAACGTGGTCCGTCCGGGAGGCCGTGGGCGCGACTATGCCGGAAGCCTACAATGGATAGAAGATGCCGGTATCATTCGTAGATGCTATAATACGGAGATTACGGAACTGCCTCTTGACGGACATAAATTTAAAAATGAGTTCAAGGTATATATGACAGATGTCGGGTTGCTTATTTCAATGCTTGAAGATGGCACTCAGTCGAGCATATTGCAAGGCGACCTGCTTAGTTATCATGGTGCCATCAAAGAGAATCTTGTAGCAGACATCTTTGGTAAGATGGGACGCAAGCTATATTACTTTCATAAAGATGGTGGTGTGGAACTTGATTTCCTCATGCGCTACAAGGGCCTGTGTACACCCGTGGAATGTAAGGCTACAACAGGTAATGCCAAGTCTATGCGTACGGTAATGAGTCATCCGGAAAAATACCATGTTACGAATGCCATAAAACTTGGCGACTATAATATTGGACGTAAGGATCAGTTACTGACACTGCCAATGTACATGGCGTTCCTGCTAAAAGAGTCTTAAACTAGTTAAAGAAATTTGCGCTATTTTTTCGCTTCGAACGTGATATCCTTGCGGATGGTGCTCAGGTAATTGGGCGTGACGCAGAGGAACGAGGCGAGGTCTTGCAAGGCAAGGTGATGCACGATGCCGGGACAACGCCGTAACAGCAACTCGTAGCGTTCGCGGGCCGTGGCGCGGTGGAGGTCGAGGTAGCGTTCATGGAACTGACAGAGGATATGCTCACCAATGACAGCACGCAGTTCCATCGTCTCAATGCTCTGGCTGAAGAACTGCATCAACTGTTCACCACTGACTCTTAGCACTCGGCTAGGCATCATTGCCACTATGGTGGACTTTGCAGGACGACCATATAGGGAACGGGGATAGTCACACACATATTCGCCCGCGAACGAGAACCACGTGAGATGTTCCCTGTCATCGCTGATGCCGTGCGTCACATACTTGAAGCAACCCTCCGTCACGTAGCCAAACCAACGCGACGGGTCGCCTTCACGCTCAAACTGATCACCCTTGCGGTAAGACACCGCCTCACCCTCACGCTCGCAAAACTCGCGCAGCACCTGAAGGTCAATACTGTTATTGCTGAATTTCTGTTCCATAAGTCATTCTTTCAATATCCACCAAATAATTAGGGAAAAATTAAAGGTCTAAGGATTCAGGGCGCAAAGCGCTGAGCTGTTGCCAGAGGGAGTCCTCGGGCACGGGGGCTTCGACAATGATGGGCTGATGGCTGACGGGATGGATAAATTCCACGCGGCGGGCGTGGAGCGAGATGCTGCCGTCGGGGTTGGAACGGCGGGCGCCGTACTTCAGGTCGCCCTTGATGGGGTAACCGATGGCTGCCAACTGGCAGCGTATCTGGTGATGGCGGCCGGTCATCAGCTGTACTTCCAAAAGCGTGTAACGCTCACCTTGCGCAAGCGGACGATAACGCAGCATCGCCTTCTTGGAACCAGGCACCTCATGGTCGTAGGCGTATGCCTTGTTCTGCTGCTCATTACGGGTGAGCCAGTGCGTAAGAAGACTCTCCCCCGACCCCTCCCTATAGTGAGGGGAGGGTATTGAGAGGGGCTGGGGGTGGGTCTCCACTATCGCCCAGTATGTCTTATGTACCTCGCCCTGCTGGAACATACGGTTCAGGCGGGCAAGGGCTTTGGATGTGCGGGCAAAGACGACCACGCCGCTGACGGGTCTGTCAAGGCGGTGTGCCACACCGAGGAACACTGCTCCTGGCTTGGCGTATTTCACCTTCAGATAATCCTTGACGGTTTCCGACAGCGGCGTGTCGCCGGTCTTGTCGCCCTGCACAATCTCGCCGGACGACTTGTTGACAATAATGATGTGGTTGTCCTCGTAGAGAACCTGCATCGCTTACTCGTAGTATTCGATGGTACGGGTCTGAACCATCTCGTTGCCCATCATCGAGGTCTTGCGACTGATCCAGTTGCCACGAGCGTCCAACTTATAATCAGAATAGGGAATCTCCATCTTCTGGCCACCCATGTCCATAATCTCGGCAGCAGGAGTACCATCTGAGTTATAGGTACGCTTGACTTCCACGTCCTGACCCATCATGTTCATGAACTGGCTGACCACCTTGCCGTTCTCCCACTTAAAGCGGAGGTTCATCTTCTGGCCACGCATCTCCTGGGCAAGTGACTGCACATAACCGTCGGCATCATAAACGACATCACTCAGAATATCGCTCTGCATCTTGCCGTCCTGGGTGAAGTTTATGGTCTGATCCATACCCATCACTGAAGTCTTAATGCACTTTACGGGACCAGTGGCGTCGTTGAACTCTACGTCATGATACTTTGTCTGTGCCTGCATAGCAAAAGGAACTGCGAGCAGCACGAACATCCAGAAAAACTTTTTCATTGTCTGTTTCATTGTTTTGATTGATTTTTATAATTGTAATAAGTTATCTTCTGTTTGACGACTATTTGTATAAGAGGTTTAACCAAGACATAAAAAAAAGCCCCTCTCCCTGTGGAGAGGGGTGTGGGGGTGAGGCTTTACATGTTCATGCCACCATCAACCTGTATGACCTGTCCGCTGACGTAGCTCGACATGTCACTGGCAAGGAACGTAGCGACGTTGGCGATGTCCTCCACCTGACCGCCGCGGCGCAGGGGTATCTTCTGTTTCCACTGCTCACGGACTTCGTCGGGCAGAGCTGCCGTCATAGCTGTTTCAATGAAGCCCGGCGCAATGGCGTTGGCACGGATGCCCTTCGGACCCATCTCCTGACCGATACTCTTGGCCAGTGCAATCAGTCCGGCCTTCGAAGCAGCATAGTTGGCCTGTCCTGCATTGCCGTGAACACCGACGACGCTGGCCATGTTGATGATTGAACCACCACGCTGGCGCATCATGACGGGCACACAGGCGTGAATGAAGTTAAAGGCTGACTTCAGGTTGACGGCGATGACAGCATCCCACTGCTGTTCAGTCATACGGAGCATGAGACCGTCCTTCGTGATGCCTGCATTGTTCACCAGAATGTCAATGGTTCCAAACTCTTCCTTCACCTGCTTCACCACCTCCTCGGTCTGGGCGAAGTCGGCAGCGTTCGAAGCGTAGCTCTTGGCCTTCACGCCCTTGGCGGCGATTTCCTTCTCCGTTTCCTCATTCACCTCAAGGTCAGTGAAAGCAATGTTTGCGCCTTCTTCGGCGAACTTCAGTGCGATAGCTTTTCCGATACCGCGTGCAGCACCTGTAATCAGTGCGGTTTTCCCTTCTAACAGTTTCATAAATCTAATGTTTAATATTTAATACTTAATTTATTTGCCGATTCTCTTTCCCAGTGCACCATAGACGAACTTGGCCACCTGCGGCTTCGTGGCCTCAGGGGTCATGCCGTGGGCGATGCGTCCATATATATAAGGTACTTCGAGTCCTTTGATACAATAGTGCGTAATGTTGGCCACCAGTTCCACATTGTCAATATCAAACTCACCCTCTTCCTTGCCCTCGGTGAACACTTTGGTGAACAGCTCTACCTCGGCATCGTCGAAGTTCTTGCGGACCTTCTCCACCATCCAGATGTTACGGAAGAACTCGGCACGCAGGTTACCGTTGCGCACCACCGTTTCACGAATCTGACTCAAGTGGGTGTAAATCAACTCGATGACCTTGTCCTGTGGACGGATATTCTTGGCTGCCACCTCGTCAAGCTTGTCGCTCAGTCGCTCCAGCTCTGACTCGATGACGGCGTAGTAGATGTCTTCCTTTGACTTGAAATAAGTGTAAAGTGTGCGACGTCCCTTGCCTGAAGCAACGGCAATGTCGTTCATCGTCGTATTTTCAAGACCGTTCTTCGCAAACAATTGACGGGCTACGTCAACGAGTTTCTGTCTGGTTTTTGATATAGACATGATGCAGTCCTCCACTAATTTAGTTGATTGCACATTACAGTTATCGTGTGCAAAATTAGTGCTTTTATTCGAAATGAACAAATTTTTTTGTGGAAATGTTTGCACAATTGCGAAAAAAGCAGTACCTTTGCAGCGCTTTTCGAGAAAAAGCACTTCAAAAACATAAAACATCGCGGAGTGGAGCAGTTGGTAGCTCGCCAGGCTCATAACCTGGAGGTCGCATGTTCGAGTCCTGCCTCCGCAACTACAGCAGCCTTTTGAGGGCTGCTTTTTTGTGGCAGGACATCGTCCATGCTCCCCAAAAAGAAAGCGCAAGTAGTCTTTCGACTGCTCGCGCTTTTTAAATTAAAATGAAATAAACTTCTACTTCATTCTTCTCATCACACGCTCATAATAACGCTGCGTGGCCCGTTTAGAATAGCGAGGTCCACCGTTCCATGCACGGATGGCAACCTCTACGCTGTTCTCCGGATTGCGATGAGACTGAATCAACAGGAACATTTCCTTTGACTTCTCGACGCTGAAGCGGTCATTAAGCGTATAGCGTTTCTTCTGCTTCCGCTCTTTCAGGATGAGGTTACATTCCTTTACACAGATGGGAGTGATCTGCATGGCACCTACCTGATTGCCGTTTACGGCACGGGGGTTACCCTCACTCTCCACCAGGATGATTGCCTCCATCACCGGCGTCCAGTCTACATCTGATGAGCTTTCTCCCTCAATCCCTTCTTCTGGCTTATCCTCGCGGATATTGTTGTCATTTGCCAATGTCGGGCCCGATGTCGAACCCACGATAGGGACTAAGCTAAACACAAATACTGTTAGTAAAACAATCTTTAATGTTCTCATCTTTTTTCAGTTTAAGTACAGCCGTCTCACCACGAGACATTCAATCGCCATACTATTGTTAACGCGCACAAAGGTACGGTGTTTTATTTTACCCACCAAATTTTTTAACGCTTTTAGGCATAAAACAACTCTTTATGACATTTTAATTAATATATGTCAAGAACAAGAAATGAAAAAAATAGGATAAAAGCATGGTTAATTCAAGAAAAAAGACTACCTTTGCCCCCGTAATAACCAAAACCAAAAACAACATGAAAAGAATCTTCATCCTTATGGCAGTTTTAGCCTGCATCACCCTCAGTGCTACGGCACAGTCATTAGGTGTTTACATCAATGACAACAATGGTAAATACACCAATATCCGCAACGCCCCCAATGGCAAAGTGGTTTTTAAACTGAAACTGCCGAACGCCAACGGCACCATGTTCGCCGTTGACAGAGTAGTGAACGGGTGGTGGCACATCGATGGCACCGAGTACTCTAATGGAGACGAAGAAGGCGAGTTCACGGGTTCCAGCACAGGCTACTGGATTCACAACTCCGTCATCGCCATCGGCACACGCAACTACGGCGGACAGAAGCTCTCGCTTCGCAGCAAACCGTCATCGAAAGCCTCTGTCGTCTTCTCGTTCAAGGACGAACGCAACCTCATCCCCCTCGACATCAAGGGCGAGTGGGTGAAAGTGAAAACTTCTGACGGCAAGCACACAGGTTGGATTGAAAGAGAATGGCTTTGTGGCAATTCCTTGACCAACTGCTGCTAATGAATCACATCACAAGACAAATGGAGCCTTCCCAACTGGGAAGGCTCCATTTGTCTTATCATCAACTTGAAGATGACAGCTATTTTAAGAGCTTGATGATTTGTTGGTCTGTAGCTCCAGGCAAAAGTGATTTCAAGTGTTCGAACATACGTTCAAAAGACTCTTTGGCTGTCCTGCCTTTTCCTTCTGGCAGGGATGGAGCAGTACAGGCATCGCGGCCTAACAGTTGTTCCGGTGTCGTCAGCAACGACCAGCCCCAGCCGTATTCGCGGTTGTGCTTGTCACGGGGATAGACGAAATCCTCTGTCACGATGCGGCAGGCCATCTGGAGACGGGTGACATAACCGTCGAAGCGGCTACGCATCTTGGGACCCGTGAAGCCACAGGCTGCACGCAGTTCGCGGGTAATCAAACTGCCGTGTTCCTGCAACGTCAGAAGGATAGCCTCTTCGATGGAGTCCACTGTCGGTGCCGGGTGCTGACTGCGGCGGTAGTTACATAAGTCGGGCCACCAGTCACGGCTGACGAAGCCCGCCTTGCCTGCGAAAAACTTACCATAGACGCAGCGGCCTTCCGTGACGATGGGGCCTTTCCATTTCCATAGCGGCCAGTCCCATCCGCCGTCATCAAACACTACATAGCGGCAGTCTTCATCTACCACGTCCTCAGCGGAATAACCCCGTATTCCACTGTCCAACAGTGGCAGAAAGCCAACTTTCTGTATGTAGTCCATCAACTCCGGACAGCTATGTATCTCTACGTCTTTCATCTCCGATTAGAGAATGTGCCTATTCATCTTGCTGTTCTGCTACAGGCTGGGCACCGTGCTCAACAAGTTTCTGACTGTAACCCATTATACGCTCTAATCCGTCGCCACTAGGACTTGCCGCATAACCATGCGAATAGATGTAATCATCCTCAAAACGGGCTCTGAAAGTCCAGGAGCGCCCGTCCTTTATATCGAAGATGGGGTTGTAACGCTCCTTGTATTTATACATTTTCTCTTCTTCGATAATCTGTACAAAGCCCTTTACCTCCTCTGCTGTCAGCGTCTTCTCCATCAGCAGTCCGTCTTCTTTCTGCATGGCGCGCAGTACCATGTCGCCGTTCTCCATCCTCTTTACCTGCGTCATATACTCGGTGCCACCCCTGGAGCCGTGCTTAGAGTACTCCAGCTCCAGCAGCGCCCCTGTTGGCATCTTGGCAAAGAAGCCACAGCCGCACAGAGAACCCAGCAGCGTTGTCAACAAACTCATGATTATAATTCTCCTTTTCATCATATCATAGCAGTTTTACCATCATATCGGCCATTTTGTCAATGTAGCTGTCAAGGGAGTCCATCATACGGTTCTTGTTCTGCATGTCAAGTTCCGTCTTGACGTCCATGTCAACCACTTTGTCGAGGATACGTGACATGAGGTCGTTGACGCGGTCAAGCTGTTTGCTGACGATGGGCGCACTGATCTTGTACTGTTCCAGATCGTTGTCGAGCTTGGCCACGTAAGCGTTGAACTGCACGTCCATCTGGTGCATGTCGTGCTCTAACTGTTTCCAGGTGGTCACACCGTTGAGTATCGTTGTTCCGATACTTTGGATGTTGTTCAGACTCTCCGCTGCGGTGCCCAGCTCGGGAATGGCGTCCAACTGGATAATGTCGGTAATGTCGGTCGGTTTGGTAATGTCCGTTGGTTTCTTGATGTCGTCCATAAGCTTTTAATTGTTGGGTGATAAATTTGTTTTAGGTGGTGTATCCGCAATGACAATGCGGTTGTATTTCTCTGCTATTTTCGTTTCGCGACGGCGTATGTCGTCCTGCATCTTCTCATAGCACTCCTCTTCCTTGATGTAGGGCAGGTTTTCCGTGACGGGCAGTACGGTAAAGGGTACGGAGATGCTATAGACAATGGCCAGGAAGGTGAAGAGTAATCCGTCGGTAAACCATATCAGTACAGCGATGACCAGCAGAATAAGCACATACGTGGCGACGATGATAAAGTCTTTCCTGCCAAAGCCCTTGGGCTCGGGAACATGTGCATCGTCGAGCATCCGCACGCAGTCGTTATAGTAGTCGTTCTTCTCAAGAATGTGCTGAATGGGAACGCTGATGCCCGTGCCATCGGCATCGGTGCCCTCAACGCTACGAGTGTTCTCGTGGTACTTCAGCCTGAGCAGCGGCTCGCTGGCGTTGGTGGTGCCCTGCACGTCGAGTCCCACGTAGGTGCGTAGCATGTATGGCTCGCTGAACATGAGATAGACAGGGTAGGGGTAGCCCGTTCGCGGTGTGCGGATGTAGCTTTCCAGCATGTCGTCCCAGTCGGTGCCGTCATCCTTCGTCATAGCCAGACGTGCGGGCCATGTCATGAGTTCGCCGTCAATAATGAGGTTCACATCGGGACGGCGCATGTCGGAGTTTTGCTTGCCGTTCTTCCATGCCTGCATCTCTGCAACTACGTAGTCGAGGATGTCCGACAGGTAGCGCGTCTTGATGGTCAGCACGAAGTCACGGCGGAAGGAGTCGGTCTTCTGCTGGCGCAGCGGGTCGTCAATATCCACCTCTTCATGAAACTCCTTCATGTAGAGCTCTTGCATCTTCGATGCAATGTTCTCCTTGAAGGAGTCACGCAGGTGCTCAATATTTTCTAATCGTACCTCGGCAATCTCGCGTTTTTTCTCTAAGAGCTTGCCTAACTGTTCTGCCCGCTTACGCTCTATCAGCCGCTTGCGATAGCTGTCGAAGACATAGGCTGCCAGTCCTAATGCGGCACCCGAGGCACTGACAACCAGGGCCGTCTTCGAACGTCCATGGTACTTGCTGCCACGCTGCTTCATCAGACGGATACCTTCCTTGATGAGGTTGCCCGAGAGTTTCGTGAACTGCTTCTTGATGTCCTCCATCGTGCTCGAAACGTAGGCTACTTCGGTCAGAATTTCATCCACCGCAGCTTCATACTGTGACACCTCGTTCAGCAGTTGTTCGTAGGGAGAAGTGGCATCATCGTTGAGCTTGACGTTATAGTTCAGGCTAATCTTCTTGCCCTTCATCAATGGCGTCTTGCGAATGGGTACGATATTGGTACCGCCTGCCTCGCGCACAATCTCCTCGTTGATTTCGTTAGCACGCTCCAGCCTGATGCCCAACTCCTGACGCAGCTGACTCAGCTTGTCATACTCCTCGTTGGGCAGGTTGTTGCCGTACTTGTTGTGCAACTCGAGGTATCGTGCAGCGTATTTCTTCTCGTTTCTTGTCATAGGCGTTAGGATAGTGATGCTGTTTCCTGAATCTCCTTGGCACGTTCGATGGCGAGGTTGATGTGGTTGCAGATGTTCTTCTCTCCCACAATCTTATAGAATCCGGCCTTGATGAGCACTGACTCCACTTTCGGGTTAACACCCGACAACACCACCTCTATGTTCTCTTTCTTGCTCATCAGACAGAGGTTCGTGAGGTTATGAATGCCCGTGGAATCGACAAACGGCACCTTTCTCATGCGGATGATACGTACTTTCGGACGCTTGCCGAAGGTAGCCATGATTTCCTCGAAGCGGTTGCCCACGCCGAAGAAGTACGGGCCGTTGATTTCGTACACTTCCACACCCTCGGGAATGGTGAGGTGGTTCAGGTTGCCGGCTTCGATGTCGGCATCCTCGTTGGGGTCTATCTCATCAAGAATGGCTTTCACGTCAGTTGTCTCTGCCATGCGGCGCATGAAGAGCAGACAGGCGGCAATAAGTCCTACCTCGATGGCGATGGTCAGGTCGAAGATAATGGTCAGCAGGAAGGTCATGATAAGCACGGTCACGTCGCTCTTCGGGTTGCGCAGTAGAGCCTTGAACGAACGCCAGCCACACATGCCATAGCTGACAACAACCAAAACACCAGCCAGACATGCCATTGGGATGTACTGTGCCAACGGCATGAGGAACAGAAAAATGAGTAGCAGCACGGCGGCATGGATGATGCCGGCAATAGGTGTGCGTCCACCATTGTTGATGTTTGTCATGGTGCGAGCGATGGCACCTGTGGCAGGGATGCCGCCAAACAGCGGCGATGCGAGGTTGGCCATGCCCTGTGCTATCAGTTCTGTATTCGAGTCGTGATGGTCGCCTGTCACACCGTCGGCAACGGCAGCCGAGAGCAGCGACTCAATGGCGCCGAGGATAGCGATGGTCAATGCCGGCGATACCAGTCCCTTGATGGTGTCCCATGTCATGTCGGGCACTTGTGCGCCAGGCAACTGGTTGCTGATAGAGAATCGGTCGCCGATGGTCTCCACGCTCTCCACGCCGGCAAACTGCTTGAGTAGCAGCACGGCGACGGTCATCACCACGATGGCGATAAGTGAGCCAGGGATTTTCTTGCTGAAACGGGGTGTCACGACAATGATAATGACACTAACGATGCCGACGGCAGCTGACCACCAGTCAATGGTGGTGATATGCTGGAAGTAAGTTATCCACTTTTCGATAAAGTCGGATGGTACGTTGTCAATGCTCAGACCGAAGAGGTCTTTCATCTGCGTGGTGAAGATGGTGACGGCGATACCGCTCGTGAAGCCGACGACAATGGGGTAGGGAATGTACTTGATAATGGTTCCCAGATGCAGCAGACCGAAGAGGATGAGGAAGACGCCCGCCATAAGCGTGGCGATGGTCAGTCCTTCCAATCCGTACTGTTGGATGATGCCGTAGATAATAATGATAAATGCACCTGTGGGGCCGCCAATCTGTACCTTCGAACCACCGAAGATGCTAATCATGAGTCCGGCAACAATAGCGGTGATGATACCCTTCTCGGGCGATACGCCGCTCGCTATGCCGAAGGCGATGGCAAGCGGCAGGGCTACGATGCCCACGATGGTACCCGCCATGAGGTCCTTCACGAATGTCTGGCGGTCATAGTGTCTGATGCTTTCAATCAGTTTGGGCTTAAATGTAAATGCTTTCATGAAATGCTTGAATGTCTGTTATACCTGAAAATAATCCTAATATGTGTGATAGGGCATGAACAGTTCTGCCAACCCTGTTGAGAATAACCCAAGGATCCATGCTATCAGCTTCGCGGTGAGATATACCAGACGGAGCAGGAGCACGATGATGATGATGAGTACAATAATCATCACAATGGACTGCACGGCTTTGCGATTGACATCGTGAATGGTTTTCTTGTCACCGTCCACGAAGCCGTTGATAAGTAGCATGTTCTGCCGGTTCGACTTATGCAGGAAGTCGAGAATGTCGCCGATGAAGCAAGGAATGAGTCCGATGGCGATGTCGCGCAGTGTGTTGTTAATGATGGCCAAAGCCAACGGGATGGAACGCACGTGTACGATGGCGAACCAAACGAAAAGCAGCGAGAAACATGCCATGATGAGGTCGCCGATGCCCCAGGGAACTATCAAGCCCACGATGGCATCAATGTAGAAACGGTCCATCCATGTGGCAATGCGTTGCATGGCCCAATAGGATGAACTGTTCTTGAGGCGTTCCTTGGCTTTTGTCTTCTCGCGCTTCATCGCTTTAATGGTGAATTATGAATTCTGAATTCATCAGAAGTTCACGCCGACGTTGATGTAGAAGCAGCCATTGTGGGCTGTGTCGAAGGTGTCGTGGCTGATATTGGCCAGACCGAGGTCATAGGCTATTTCGCCGTAGAGCACGTCGTACTGTACACCGCAGCCCAAGCGCAAACCACCGTCGAAGCGCTGGAAGTAGTCGTCGTTGTAGGAACTGAAGGCGGCACGATTGCCGTAGTCCTTCACCTGTCCGCCCACGCCACAGGCAAGGTAGCCGCCAAGGAAGGGCTGAATACTGAAGTCGCCGTCAAGGTCAACGATGTATTTTACCGTGATGGGCAGTTCTATGTAGTTGAGGCTATAGGTAAACTTCTTGTTCTCGAAAGTACCCTTGCCGCCTTTCTCGACATAGAAGAGTCCGGCCTCGATGAAGACAGGCGATGTGGGAATCAGCTGGAAACCGGCCACGGCACCGATGTTCAGTCCTGCCTGTGTGCTGCCGCCGTCAAGCTGTTTGTCATCAGAGTGTACGGCAGCCAGTCCTAAGCCTAAGCGCAGCCCGTAGTAGGTGGCGTTGCTATGATTGTTGTGACGAATGGTCTCTACACGAGTGCCGTGAATGGGTCGTTGTGCAAATAGTGGCAGGGACATGGCAACTGCCAGAAATGTGAATAGAATCTTTTTCATCTTGTCTTTGTCTAATTATTTTTGTTCCTTGTATTTCGATAAACCTTGGCGAAGCCAATTGATATAGGCATCAATATCTTCGTCGTATGCGCGACTGCCGGTCAGCGGTTTGCCTGTCGCCCCGTCAACGATGACGTAGAACGGCTGGGCGTTAGCACCGAACTTATGGCTCTGCAGATAACTCCACTTGGCACCGACGGTACGCAGCGTCTTCTTCTCTCCCTTCTCGTTTGTCACCTCATACGGCTCGGCCAACGGCGTTTTGTCATCAACGAAGAGCGAGATGAGTATGAAGTCCTTGGTGAGTTTGTCGGCCACGCGTGGGTCTGTCCACACGGCAGCTTCCATCTTGCGGCAGTTCACACAGCCAAAGCCGGTGAAATCAACCAGCACAGGCTTACCCTGTGCACGGGCGGCAGCCATGCCCTCTTCATAGTCCGTGTATTTCGCCTCTACCACCTTCGTGTTGAGGTTGAAATCCTGCGTGTTCATGGGCGGTGTAAAGGCACTGACAGCCTTGCACGGTGCACCCCACAGACCTGGTACCATGTAGATGGCGAAAGCCAGAGATACCAGTCCTCCCATGATGCAGACAACAGGCATGGGTTTGGGATATGAGACATTGTCGGCATCTGTCATGTCACTCTGGAATTTCAGCCAACCTAACAGGTAGGCACCCAACAGCGCGAAGATGACAATCCACAGTGAAAGGAATACCTCACGGTCCAGCAGATGCCAGCCATAAGCCAGATCAGCCACCGAGAAGAACTTAAGGGCAAAGGCCAGTTCAATGAAGCCCAGCACCACCTTGATGGTGTTCATCCATGAGCCTGACTTCGGTGCCTGTTTCAGCCACGAGGGGAACAGGGCAAAGAGTGTGAATGGCAGGGCGAGTGCTAAGGCAAAGCCAAACATGCCGAAAGCCGGTGCCAGCCAGTTGCCACTGGTCGTCGTTTCTACCAAGAGCAGTCCGATGATGGGTGCCGTACAGGAGAACGATACCAGCACGAGCGTGAAGGCCATGAAGAAAATGCTGATAAATCCACTAGTTGATGATGCTTTCGTATCCATCTTGTTGGCCCAACTTTCGGGTAGCTTCAGCTCAAACCATCCGAAGAACGACAGGGCAAATACCACCAACAGCAGGAACAGGAAGATGTTGAATACAGCATTGGTGGACATCGCGTTCAGCGTATCGCTGCCGAAGATAGCCGTGACCAGCAAGCCCAGCGCCAGATAGATGACGATGATGCTGATACCGTATGTAATGGCATCGCGGATGCCTTTCTTCTTATCTGTCTTAGCCCGTTTCAGGAAGAACGAGATGGTCATGGGGATGATGGGCCAGATGCACGGCATGGCAACAGCCAACAGTCCGCCGACGAAGCCCATGAGCAGAATGTAGAGTAAGGAATTGGTTCCCTCTGAGTCGCCCAAGGGGGAGGAACCGCCCTGAGCATTCAGCTCGCTGATAACGGGAGTCCAGAGAGAATCTGCAATAGCAGTCCCACCTCCTGTCACTCCCTGTTGGGGGAGGAGAGGGGTTACGTTGGAGGTATCTGTTGGATTACTTTCTTTGGAGGTCTCTGCCACATCACTGCCCTCATTCTGCACGGAGGGGTCGGGGGTAGGTTTCTGTTCGGGGGCTTTACCCTTTTCCTTCACCGCTACTTCGCTGGGCGGCAGACACATCTCGTCGTTACAGGCACCATACTCCAGATAGCAGTCGATGTTGTACGGGCCACCTTTAAAACGTATCTTCTGCACGAACGTCACCTGATTCTCGAAGAACAGCATGTCCTCCTCGAACTGCGTGTCGTACTTCTTGATTTCCTTGCCGCGGAACGTCAGTCCGCCTATCTTCTCCGCTCCCTCTAACTTGGTTACATTGAACGTGGCAGGTATCGGCCCGCCCTTGACACGTGGCGAATAGACGTGCCATCCGGGAGCTATGCGCATGTGGAACAGCAGTTCCGCCTCTTGTCCGTCCTTGATTTTCTTGAGTTCACTCGTGCCTTGCACGGCATCCACCATCTGTGCTGCTGCCGTCGTTACCAACAGCAACAGCACCCATGTGATGCTTAGTATCTTGATTGTCTGTTTCATCTAACCTGCAAAGGTAAGAACAATCTAGATAACTACCAAATTTTAGGGGGTAAAAAACGCATTACTTTCCCACGATTCTCTTTTCGAGATATTGCTGGAAGGCCTCGCGGTACATGTCGCCGATGGGCAGATAGGTATTGGCATCGAGGATGACACGGTTCTTATTTACCTCCTGGACGGCATCGAGGTTGACGATATAGGAGCGGTGGATGCGCATGAACTGCTGCGGTAAGCGCTCCTCCATCTTTTTCATGGAAAGCAGGGTGATGATGGGCTTCGGCTCGCTATTGAGATGGATGCGCAGATACTCCGACATACCCTCGATATAACGGATGTCCTTGATATTTACCTTCACCATGCGATAGTCTGTCTTGACGAAAAGGGATGTCTCCCCTTGTCCTTCCCCCAAGGAGGGGGAATCTGAAGCATTGGTAGCCCCCTCCTTGGAAAGGGGTTGGGGGAAGCATCTCTCCTTCAAACGGTTGGCGGCACGCATGAAATCGTTGAGGCCGAAGGGTTTGAGCAGATAGTCTACAGCATTGACGCGAAAACCCTCGACGGCATACTCGGAGTAAGCCGTAGTGAAGACGATGAGTGGCGGCACGGCGAGTGACTTCACGAACTCCATGCCGTTGAGGTCGGGCATGTTGATATCGCAGAAAATGGCATCGACCGTGTCGTGCTGCAGGTATTCACGCGCTTCGATAGCGCTCTGACATTGGGCTGCCAGTTCGAGGAAGGGAACTTTCTTGATGTAGGCTACGAGCTGCTGGAGTGCCAGCGGCTCATCGTCAATGGCGAGACAACGAATCATCTTGATATTTACTATTTACGGATTTACAATTTACTATTGATTACTTCACTTCCAGTGGTATGATCAGCTCCACGTCGTAGATGTTGGTTTCTTCCTGGATGTTCAGGGTAAAGTTTTTACCATATAACAGGTTTAGTCGTTTCTTGACGTTGGCAAGTCCCACACCGCCTGTCTCGGTCTTTTGTTCTTCTTTTTTCTTGGGCTCCGCAGACTTGCTGTTAGTGCAGCGGAAACGCAACTTGCTTCCCTCTATGTCCACTTGGATGTGGATGAAGGATTGCTGCTGATAGCTGACACCGTGTTTAAAGGCGTTCTCAATGAACGTGATGAGCATGAGCGGCGGGATGACTGCCTCCGGAGGTTCGGGCAGTTCTAACTGGATATCCACTTTGTCCGTGTAGCGCAGGCTCATCAACGTGATATAGTTACGGATAAACTGGAACTCACGCATCAGCGGAACGTCGTGTTTGTTGCCCTCATAGAGCACGAAGCGCATCATCTTCGACAGCTCCAAAATGGTGTCCTTCGCTTTCTCGGGGTCAATATCGACGAGGGCGTGGATATTGTTGAGCGTGTTCATGAAGAAGTGCGGGTTAATCTGGTACTTCAGATATTCCAACTGCTGTTCCAGGTTTTGGCGTTCCAGTTCCTGCAGTTGACGGCTGTCGTTGCGTGTCTTGAAGTACCACTTCACGCCAAGGTTCATGCCGAGCATGAGTAACATGACGATGACTGCCACGAAGTCGTGCTCACCGAAGATAACGGGTGGAAGATGCCTCTTATGGGGTAGGGAAGTGTCATCCCCCTTTTGGGGGACATGAAGGGGACTCTGTTTGCTCATCTCCACCTGTGGCGGTCGGGGTCCGTGGAATCCATGCATCTTGGGGCGGTCGCTGCATTGATAGACAATGAATAGGGCCGTGATGACTGCGACGCAGGTGCCGTAAAGCCAGCGACGACGCTTATAGACCAACAGCGGGGCAAGCAGGTGGTTGTGGATGAGGAATACCAGCAGGAAAACGGCAAACTTACGCCACACCATGAGTATCTCTGACCAGTCGAACGTCTGCGAACCGTCGCCCGAGGCGATGCGCACGGCAAGACTCAGTACCGGCGATATGAAGAGCATTCCCCATAGCGCCAGGTAGAGATAGGTTTCTTGTCGTTGATGTTTCTTGAATGTCATAGGGCTTTGAGTTTGTTAAGGGAATTCCTCATTCCGATTACCATCCTCCGGGGAATCCGCCGCCTCCAGGACCTCCTCCTCCAGGGGCACCTGAGCCTGAAATAGTATTCGACGCGGTGACGGTGGTTGACGAGGAACCAGAGGTGAGTGTATAGCTGTTGCCACTGGTCAGACCTGGGTCCGTGATGAGCATGGTGCCGTTTGAGCAGCTGTAAGGCGGCATGGTGAACGTGGCGATGGTGGTGTTACCGCTCTTGACGGTCACAGTGCCGTTGGCTGTCACGCTACCAGATGTGCAAATGATGCCCTGTGAGGTGCTGCCTAAGCGTGCATCGGTGCGTCCGCCGATGCTGAACAGGCTGCTGCCTGTAATGTAGAGGTTGTGCTGCTCGTCAATGTCAATGCCTGTCTCGACACCGCTGCCTCCCATCGCTATGATGGTTCCGCCCTTTAGGTACATGTTGCCGTTGGAGTCGATAGCATCATTGTTGGTGCCGACAGCAATGACGGTGCCGCCACTGATGGTCATGTCGCTGGACGAGTTGATGGCATCGTCGTGAGCAGAGATAACTACCTTGCCGCCACTGATGTCAAGCGTACCTTTGCTCTCCATGCCCTCGGCGTTGTTGCCGGTAGTGCGTATCATGATGTCGCCGTCGGTGATGGCCAGTACGCCGTGTTCGTTCTTGGTGCCAATCTTGATGCCCTTGGGCGATGATGTATAGGCATCTTCGAGATTGTCGGTGTTACCTGTGTAGTTGTGGTTTTCCGTCGTACCGTTACTGTAGTAGAGACCACCTGTGGTGATAATGCGTAGCTTGCCGCCGTTGATGTAGGCTTCCCAGTCGGCCTTCACACCCTTGCCGCCACTACCAGTGGCTTTCACATAGACCTCGCCGCCCTTCATGGTCAGAATGGAGTCGCACTTGAGGCAGGCAGCTCCCTTGGTTTCTAAGTCTTCCTCGTCCCACTCTCCGTTACCCGTGCAGATGACGGTGGTGCGTCCGCCATTGATGAAGATGTCTTTCTCGCAGTTGATGCCCTTGGCACCGGCTCCCGAGGTCTCGACGTTCAGGATGCCGCCATTGATGACGACGGCGTCGCTGGCCTTGATGCCGTGGTTAACGGTGGTATTGACATAGACGTTGATACCCTTGTCGAAAAGGATATAGCTCTTGCTGTGAATACCGTTGTTATAGACACCATAGACATCCAACGAGCCTGTGCCGCTGAAAAGTAGTTTGCCCTTAGCATAGAGTGCTCCCTTGTGACTGTCGTCGGCATTAGCACCGTCGGTCAGCTTGTTGCTGTCTGTCAGCACGATGTAGGCAGCTTTCTTACTCTCTAAGTCAAGGGCTGTGCTCTGCGGGTTAGTGATGTCAACGCCGTTCAGATTCACTTCAAAGTTCGTGTTGCCGTCAATGGTCAACGATCCATTGGTCGTGGTGCCGCTGACAACATAGCAGACATTCTCCACAGAACCGTGGTTGGCAGTAACGTGTCCGTCGCTGACGGTAATCTCCACGCCGTTCTCTGTCTTGGCTGTGGGGTTACTCATATCAATGGTTACCTGGGTGGTGAAACTCTGCTGGCTGATGTCGTCCTCTTCCTCGGGGTAATAGGCTGTGGCAACTGCTGTAGGCTCGGCGGTCGTCCGGTCTATCTGAACGGTGAACTCCAGCACTTCGCCGCTACCGGTTGAGCTGTTTCCCTCATTGTTACCATTGATAACTTCCCACTCGTAGAGAAGTTCTTTCTCCATATCGTTTTCACTTAAACAACTGGTCAACAGTGTCATGAATGCGAAAAGCATCATAAAAAACAGATTCTTTCTCATATCTCTTAGGCTTTAATTGTTAATAATTCCATTGATTCGATATGCAAAGATAGGTATCCCTATGCGGGTAGGCAAATAAAATCAACAAACACCCCGATTTATTCAGTAAAAAAAGTGAAGAGCGAACGCTTAGGTGCTTCACTCTTCACTTTTTATGATTCACTTGAAGTATTAAAGACCAAGTTTCTTCTTGGCGTCGGCAGCAGCATTGTCAATAGCTTCGCCAGCCTTCTTCTTCTGGTTGTCAACGGCCTCGTTCACTTTGTTCTCGGCGTTCTCCTTGACCTCTTTGACCTTATTCTCGGCACCTTCCTTCACCTCTTTCACCTTGTTTTCTGCACCTTCCTTGATGGCATCGGCAGTACCCTCAACAGCAGCAGCTGCATCGATAGGCATGGTGGTGATGGTGGTAACGAGTGTGCTCAGCGTGGCATTGCCGGCAGCAACGGTCTTCAGCGTCTCGGTATTCTCTGTCAGGAATGCGTCGATCTTTGCTTTGTAGGCAGCAGCGGCTTCGGTGTCACCCTTGGCAATCAGCTCGGCAATCTTTGCCTTAGCCTCTTCGAGGATGCTCTGTACCTGAGCGGGGTCAGCGTTCTTCAGCTGCTCAGCCAGCTTAGCGGTCAGCGTGGTGGCTTCAGCTTCAGCATCAATAGCACCCTGATTCAGTGCTACATTGGTAGAGTCAGCGGCAGCACCCTTGTCGGTCTTGCCATTGCATGATGTCAAACAGATGGCAGCAACAGCCATCACTGCTACAAGAATCTTTTTCATTGTTTCTTTCTCCTTTTGGTTTTAGTAAAACATGTTTAGTGCGTCTCTCAATAACGCGGTGCAAATATACGGAGTTTTTTCTTTCGTTGTTCCTTTTTGCACTTTAATTTGAAATATTTAATATTTAATCTTTAAATTTTAATCTTTCAGCGTCAGCTCCACAGGACAGTGGTCGCTGCCGAAGATATCGGTATGGATGTGAGCATCAGAAATCTGCGGCTGCAGACGGTCACTAACGACGAAGTAGTCGATGCGCCAGCCAGCGTTCTTCTGACGTGCCTGGAAACGGTATGACCACCAGGAGTAGGTCACCTGTTCTGGATATTTCCAGCGGAAGGTGTCGGTGAAGCCGCTGCCGAGCAGCTGTGTGAACTTCTCACGCTCCTCGTCGGTGAAACCGGCATTACGGCGGTTACTCTTCGGGTTCTTTAGGTCTATCTCCTCGTGGGCAACGTTCATGTCGCCACAGACGATGATGGGCTTGTGTTTGTCTAACGACAGCAGATACTGACGGAAGTCGTCTTCCCACTTCATGCGGTAGTCCAATCGGCGCAGCTCGTCCTGTGAGTTAGGTGTATAGACGGTGACGAGGAAGAAGTCTTCCATTTCCAAAGTGATGATGCGGCCCTCGTGGTCATGCTCGTCGATGCCCATGCCGTAGGTGACGTTCAGGGGTTGATGGCGGGTGAAGATGGCTGTGCCCGAGTAGCCCTTCTTCTCGGCATAGTTCCAGTAGCTCTGGTAGCCCTCGAACGCGAGGTCGAGCTGTCCCTCCTGCATCTTCGTCTCCTGCAGGCAGAAGAAGTCGGCATCCAACTGGCGGAACGCATCGCTGAATCCTTTTGTCTCACATGCACGCAGGCCGTTGACATTCCAAGAAATAAATTTCATAATCTATATAAATAATGTACGCGCGTGAGATTTGTAGCTAAGAAAAGAGCGCACCCGTGTTGACGAGGTACGCTCTTGTTGGGTTTTGAATGATGGTTTAGAGATCGGGAATGTTAAACTCTTTCTCTAATTCCTTCTGGAATGCCTCGTCGTTTGCAACCTTCTTACCGTTTTCAGTTGCTTCGGCTGCCTTGTTATACTCGTCTGTCAACTTTTCAAAGTCAGGATTTTCCTTCTGGAATTTTTCAAGTTCCTTAACCATGTCTGCAAGCTTAGACGGATCTTTTTCAGCAGCCACCTGAGCCTCATAAATCTTGCTCATGAGAGGAGTTATAGCACCAGCAAACTCTCTGAAGCTGGCCTTCCACTCGTCAACACTCCAGTTGGCACCCTTCTCCTTGGCGTCCTTGACGATGTCGGCAATGGCACGAGCCTGAGGAGCTTCCTGCTTCTTCTCTACCTTAGTGCTGTCAGCGGCAGCCTTGTTAGCGTCGCCTTTCTGGTTACACGATGTTGTAAGCCCGAGACACATAGCGAGGGCAAACATTCCTACTAATACTTTCTTCATAATTAATCAGGTTTTAGTTTGTAATTGAAAAAATATCGCTGCAAAAGTAGTCATTTCTTTTGAAACGTGCAAGTAATTTGCAAAAAAATATCAAAAAACGGGGCAGACTCTGTCTGAAGCCTGCCCCGAAGATGGAGTTTGTCTTGCGTTTTCTTTTACTTAACCACCACTTTCTTTACCGTGCCGTCGCTCTGGTGGATGATGTTCACACCGCGCTGCATCTGCGGGAGCTGCTGGCCGTTGAGACTATAGACAGCTGTCTTTGTCGTCGTCGTTGTCGTGTTCTTGATGCTGCTGATGAGCTCGCCGCCGTTGGGCGTGAAGGCAAACACCTTGTTGCTTGCGTCGAAGTTGGATTCACCGGTGACGCTGCCGCCCGTACCCAGGATACGCCCGTCGGGCAGGATGGCAAATCCCATGTAACCACCGGAAACAGGGAATCCTGTAACGTAGGCTATTTCTGTCACGGCACCGGCATTGTAGTCAACGGTGGCAATGTAGAAGTTGTAGCTTTCATCGTTTACTTTGACGGACTTGAGGACATAAGCCTCGCCAGCGGTAGCGTTGACAATCATGTAACCTCCCCAATCTATTGTCTCGTCAAGAATCAGTTTGGGAATGGTGACCAACAGGCTTGCTGTCTCTGCATCGGCATCAATCAAGATGATACCATAGTCGCCGTAGCCGTTGAAACTTCTGGCGAGCACTACATAGCGGCCTCCACCAATGGAGAAGTCTGGCATGTCGGCGCCTTCGCCAGGCCACATCGGTTGCCACTCTTCTAATAGTTCGAGCGTAATTTGGGTAATCTCACCTGTGGCGGTGTTGATTTTATCGACAGCGGAAAGACCGGAGTAGCTGCCTGTATTACCGACAACAAGGATTGACGAACCGTCGCTTGTCGGCAGTAAATAGGGATATTCATGCGAACGGCTCAACGAAGTCTCCAGCGTTGACTGTGAGCCGCCTTCCCAGACATCAACGACACGGGATGACGAAGAACTCCAATAGTCGCCGGTTATGAATACCTTTCCGGCTGCCAGCACACCAACACACATGGCACGTCCGACCGACATGTTTCCTCCATCGCTGAAACTTTCTGTGGCAGGGTTGTAGATGTCGATGCCTGAATTACCGCCACCTGTTCCAAAGTCTCCATTGTGGCCACCGAAGACCAGCGTGCGTCCGTCGTCCAGCGTCACGGAACCAGCATTGTCGTGTACGTAGGAAGGAGAGGTAACATAAGACCATCCACCGTCCTTGTAGATTTCGGCGCTTTGCTCACGGTCAAATCCCGTGGTGTGTCCACCCACTACGACGAAGTTGTCGCCCGAAGGGAAGATGCGGTGAGCCATACGTGCCGTGTTCATGTCGGGCAACTGCTCCCATTGCAACTTGGTAATCTTCATTTCAGATTGAGCACTCACCGGTTGAGCACATAGGATGGCAACCAGTGTCAACAATAGGGTAAACATTCTTTTCATAAGCTAATGGTTTTTGGGTTTAACAATGAGTAGTTATTATAATCTGCTACAAAGATAAGGATATTTTTTCGTAATCCAAACTTTTTTGCGGAAAAAAATAACAAAAACCGTAAAATGGTAGAGGAAAAGTAAGAAACTGGAGGTCTTGAATAGAAAAAGGCGTGCCTTGTTCAGACACGCCCTGATGGTTTAAACCAATATCATGTGATTAGAACTTCGCCATTTTGATGGCATCGACGGCACATTCATCGCCCTTGTTGCCGAGACGTCCGCCCGAGCGGTCCTTGGCCTGTTGCAGGTCGTTGGTGGTCAGCAGTCCGTAGATGACGGGAATGTTGCCGGTGGCATTCAGTCGGGCGATACCTTGTGTCACACCCTGACAGATGTAGTCGAAGTGGGGCGTCTCGCCGCGAATGACACAACCAAGGATGATGACGGCATCGTAGCCGTCGTTAAGCGACATCTGGTGAGCACCGTAGATCAGTTCGAACGAACCAGGGACGGTCTTCACATGGATGTTCTCGGGCAGCGCACCATGCTTCTCCAGCGTACCTACGCAGCCGTCAAGCAATGCCCCCGTAATCTCGGGGTTCCACTCTGCCACTACAATGCCGAAGCACATGTTCGAGGCATCGGGCACCTTGGCGCTGTTATATTCCGAAAGATTCTTGGTTGCCATTACTTCGCAGATGCACGTTCGATGTATGCATCGATGGTCTGTGACTGGTATGACTGGAAGTACTTGTCCTTAATCTGCTGGTAGAGCTCAAGAGCCTCTTCTTTCTTGCCCTGGCTTTCCAGTATCTCACCTGCCTGGATAAGGAAGGTGGGTGACAGCGAGTTGTTGTCGGCGCGCTCGGCAGCGTGCTTCAGGTGCTTCACAGCCTCGTCCAGCTTGTTGAGGTGTGCATAGGCATTACCCAGCGCTGCCTCGGCAGCGGGTGACACCATCTGGTCGCCGCAGTCGTTAAACTTCTCAAGATATTTCACGGCCTCTTCCCACTTGCCTTCCTGAGCCATTGCCAGTCCTGCATAGAGGTTGGAGAGGTTGGCGTTCTCACCGCTCAGGTCTTCTGCCAGCTGTGCAAAACCCTTCGCATTGGTGCTGTCGCCATTGAGGGCTTGCTTCATCATGTCGTTGGTGAAGTAGGCCTGTGCTTTTGACATCTCATACTTCTGGTTCTCGCCACGTGGACCGAAGACGAAGGTCTGCAGAACGGCCCAAATTGCAATGATTGCTACAACGGCAATGACGCCGCCGATAATTTCCTTCTTGTATTTCAGGAAGAAGGTTTCCGATTTGCTCAACGTCTCATTCTTCTGGGCGTTGTTTTGTTCGTTTTTGTTTGCCATTATTATCTTTTATTTTCTACTTGTCAATATAATTAGCAGTCGCAAATCAAATTTGCGGCTGCAAAGGTACGAATTATTATTAATAACCAATTTATTCATAATATATAATTTGTATTATTTAACATTCATGTGCTCTTATATATAAATGCCATTATGAAAAGTATCGAAAGCTCGTGTTTAAACTTTCCCAGCATTGAGTTTGGATGCTCCTTTTCATTGTCAAAGGCACAGAATAAATATGACAAATATAAGCCTTCGTGTTGACAAATAGCCTTTGCGCTTTTGCAATTTAATTTATTTTGCATCGCAATTTAAATTATTTTGCGCCGCAATTTAAATTAAATTGCTGTGCAATATCAGTTATTTTACAACAATGCGGATGCTATTTGTCAAAACAATGGCAGGTATTTGTCATCCTTTCCGCTGATATTTGTCATGAAAAGGGTTGGTCTTTTTGACTTTGAGCCTCGAGAAAACTCAAAATTCTTTTGGTTTTCTCCTCACTTAATCGTATCTTTGTACCCGAAATGATACTGCAACGACTGTCCATACTGAACTACAAGAACATTGCGGAGGCTACGCTGGAGCTGTCGCCGAAGCTTAATTGCTTCATCGGGCGCAATGGGGCAGGGAAGACGAACGTGCTGGATGCTGTTTATTTCCTGTCGTTCTGTCGTAGTATGCATACTTCTGTAGATTCGCAGGTCATGCGCCACGATGCCGACTTCTTTGTGCTGGAAGGGTGTTATGAGGTTGAGCAGGAAGGAGCAGGGAGCAGGGAGCAAGGGAACGTCTCAACGCTTAATATTTATGCTGGTATGAAGCGTGGTACAAAAAAACACTTCAAGCGCGACAAGAAGGAATACAAAAGGCTGTCGGAGCATATCGGACTTATTCCGTTGGTGGTGGTAGCGCCCAGCGATACGATGCTCATTGAGGGCACGGGCGACGAGCGGCGGCGGTTGATGGATATGACGATTGCGCAGTATGACCGCAACTACATAGATGCATTGACGCGTTACAACAAGGCGTGGCAGCAGCGTAACACGCTGTTGAAGATGGAGGACCGTGAGCCTGACCCAGATGTGATGACTATCTTGGAGGAGCAGATGGCACAAGAGGGTGAGGCTGTCTATCAGAAGCGTACCGCGTTCATTGACGAGTTAACACCTGTGTTCCAGCATTACTATCAGGAGATTTCACAGCAACGCGAACAGGTTGGACTGAAGTATGTCTCTCATTGTCAGCGTGGTCCGTTGCTGGATGTCATTCAGCGCGACCGTGCCAAAGACCGTGTGGTAGGCTATTCGCTGCATGGCATTCATCGCGATGACCTAGAGTTTACGCTGGGTGGACACCCCATGCGGCGCGAGGGCTCGCAGGGACAGAATAAGACTTACGTCATTGCGTTGAAGCTGGCGCAGTTTGACTTCCTGAAACGCACCGCTTCCCATACCACGCCACTGTTGCTGCTGGATGATATCTTCGACAAACTCGATGCCCAGCGTGTGGAGCAGATTGTGCGGTTAGTGTCGGGCGACGGCTTCGGACAGATATTCATTACGGATACCAACCGTGAGCATCTCGACCAGATGCTGCAAAACGCTTCGTTTGATAATAGAATCTTCGATGTCAGCAACGGAGAAATTAAATAAAATGGATGTTTATGTTCAATAATAAGTGATTGAAAGCCAGTAGATAGATATTGTATGTTTAAGCGTAACGTCAAACAAATCGATGAGATTATCCTGCGCACGTTGAGGGTGCAGGGATTAGAGACTCCGCTGTTGCAGAAGCGGCTGATAGATGCCTGGCCTGCTGTGGCTGGGGAGATGGTAGCTCGTTATACACAAAATGCCGTCATCCGCAACCAGACGCTCTATGTCCATCTGTCAAGTCCCGCATTGCGTGCAGAACTGAGCATGCGTCGTCAGGAACTGGTGCAGCAGCTTAACGCCAAAGTCGGAAGTCAGGTAATTGCGGACATTCGCTTTAATTGAGCAATTCACCCTTCACCAATAACCTCATCCATCCACACGTCATTCTCGTTGACTGGCACGTTGTCAACCAACTGGAACGGGAAACATATACCTATCTTATATATAGCAGGTGCAAGGGAGAGGAAACGGTCGTAATAGCCTTTTCCTCGTCCAAGCCGGTGGCCCTTGGCATCGAACGCCATGCCTGGGATGATGGCGACGTCAATAGAGACATAGTCTGTAAACAGCTCACCGCAAGGCTCCATGATGCCGAAGGCTCCCTGCTGCAAGTCCTCGGGACGGGTGTAGCGGCGCACCTCCATCTGTTCATTGTCAATGACACGCGGTAGCAGCAGCGTCTTGTCCTGCCAAGTGTTGAGCAGTGACAAAGTGCTCACCTCGTCGGGTAGGGCATGATAGAGCAAGATGGTTTGGGCATTGATGATGCGTGGATGATGCATCAGGCGTTCCTGAATGGCAAGCGACCATTCCTCCAGCTGTTGCCGGGTGAATGGTCGCTTGCGTTCGCGGATGAGTTGACGCAGTTCTGACTTACGCATGAGCTGTCATGGTTATGTGTGCATGTGTGCCTTTGTAGTCGTAGGATGCCCGTGCCACCTTCTGCTGCTTGTTCTCTTCGTCGTTCTTCGGGAATGCTTTGCCTTCCTTGAACAGACGGAGCGTCTGAATGATGACGGGATCATCGGCATTCAGGTATTCCGTCCATGCCTGCTCGCTCATCATGTTATAGATGATGCGGCTGTTGATGTAACGCTCCAGCAGTTTGTGTGACTTCTGTATGAGCAGGTTACGGCGCTTCAGCCCGTGGCTGTCGGCATAAGAGGCGAAAATCTCCACGGTGTTCAGCTTCTGCAGATATGCCGCCAGTGATTTCATGTCCTTATAGGTGTTGAGCTTCGTGCGGTTGTCGTCGGTGTAGTCATAGGCAAACTGTAGGATGACACCCGACATGGCTGCTTCCTTGTAATAGGATGTCATGCCGATGGTATCTTCGGGTACGAAGATGTCGGGCGTGATACCACCACCGCCATAGACGGTACGACGTTCACGCAGCGTGTAGTAGGCTGGTCCTGTGTGTTTGATGCTGTCCTGTGAGAAATATTCACCATGCTGGTAACGCTGGACGAGATCTTCCTCATAGCTGCGGTCAGAACCGGAAGAATAAGGCTTCTGGATGCAACGACCCGACGGTGTGTAGTAGCGGGCAATGGTCAGGCGTATCATGGAGCCGTCGGTGAATGACAGCGGCTGCTGTACCAGTCCCTTTCCGAAAGAGCGTCGGCCGATGATGGTGCCACGGTCGTTGTCCTGAATGGCGCCGGCAAGAATCTCGGCAGCCGAGGCAGAGCCTTCGTCAATAAGCACGACGAGCGGGATGTGCTGATAGGCACCATGACCGTCGCTGACATATTCCTCGCGGGCAGACTTACGTCCCTCGGTATAGACGATGAGGCTGTTCTTCGGCAGGAACTCGTTGGCAATCTTCACAGCAGCGGCCAATAGTCCGCCATTGTTGCCGCGCAGGTCAATGACGAGATTGTTGAAACGTTCCTGCGAGAGGATGCCCAAGGCAATGAGCATCTCCGAATAGGTGTTCTCACCGAAGTTCTTGATGCGGATGTAGCCCGTATCGTCGTTGAGCATATACGTGGCATTGATGCTTTTGACGGGTATCTCGCCTCGCGTCACGGTGATGTACTTCACGTCCTTCACTCCGCGGCGTATGATGCCCAACTTCACCTGGGTGTCCTTCGGACCTTTCAGGCGGTGCATGGCTTCCTCGTTGGTCAGTGTCTTGCCTACCAACGGCTGGTCGTCCACGCTCACAATCTTGTCACCTGCCAGCACACCGGCACGTTCTGACGGTCCGTTGGCGATGACATTCTGCACGCGGAGTGTGTCCTGACGAATGGTGAACTCAATGCCCACGCCCGAGAACGATCCGCGCAGGTCGTCATTGGCCATCTGCACGTCCTTGGCAGAGATATAGACAGAGTGCGGGTCGAGTTCTGAAAGAATCTGCGGCATAGCGCCCTCCACGAGGTCGTTGATGTGAACGGTGTCCACATACTGGTCGTCAATGAGCTGTAGCAGTGTGTTCAGCTTGTTGCTACCCGCATTGATGATGCTCAGTCGCTGACCTGAGAAGTGATTAGCGTAGAAGGTGCCGATAAGTATGCCGATGACGACGCACAGCGCCAGCGCTAACGGCATGAAACGGTTATATTTATTCTGACCCATCTTATATATTTACATTACGGATTTACAAATTACAATTTACGGATTTATGATTATCTATTTTTGTGTGAGCGAATGGATGTCGATGAACACCACTTCTATGCCAGCACGCTGTAACAGCTCAATACCATCGGTCAGACGGTACTGTTCACCATAGACCACGCGCTTGATGCCTGCCTGAATGATGAGCTTCGCACACTCAATGCAGGGTGATGCCGTAATGTAGATGGTGGCACCCTCGGAATTGTTGTTAGAGCGTGCCAGCTTCGTGATGGCGTTGGCCTCGGCATGCAGCACGTAGGGCTTCGTCACGTTGTTCTCGTCTTCGCAGATGTTCTCAAAACCACTCGGCGTACCATTGTAGCCATCGCTGATAATCATCTTGTTCTTGACCACCAGCGCGCCCACCTGCCGTCGCTGGCAATATGAGTTCTGCGCCCATATATGAGCCATCTGCAGATAACGCTCGTCAAACTGTCTTTGTTTCTCTTTCACTTCTTACTATTTATTATTTTTCTTACTTCTTGCTCCTTTTCACTCCAGTCCTTTTCAACAAGGCATCTATGGTCGGTTCACCTCCACGGAAACGCTTATAGAGCGTCATAGGGTGTTCTGTGCCTCCCTTGCTCAGAATGTTATCGCGGAAACTTTGTGCGGTCTTTTGGTCGAAGATACCATGTCGCTTGAAGACGCTGAAGGCATCGGCATCGAGCACCTCGGCCCATTTGTAGCTGTAGTAACCGGCGGCATAGCCTCCCGCCATGATGTGCGAGAACTGTACCGTCATACAGGTATCAGGCAGTTGCTCTCCAAGAATCGCCTTCTTCCAGGCTTTCTTCTCGAAGGGGATGATGTCGTCCGTAAACGCATCTTTCTTCGTATAATAGGCCATGTCGAGCAGTCCGAAGCTGACTTGTCGCAAACATGCTGTAGCCACCATGAAGTTGCGACTCTTGCGGATGCGGTCAATGAGCTCGTCAGGCATGGGATCGCCTGTCTCATAATGGAACGCAAACGTGCGGAGGAAGTCCTTTTCTATGGCGTAGTTCTCCATAAACTGCGAGGGCAGCTCCACGAAGTCCCACCAGACATTTGTACCGCTCAATGACTCGAAACGGGTGTTAGCGAACATGCCGTGCAAAGAATGGCCGAACTCATGCAGGAAGGTCTCTACCTCGCCCAGCGTCAGCAATGCGGGCTTTTCTGCCGTCGGCTTCGTCAGGTTCATCACCACAGAGACGTGGGGACGGACGTTCTCGCCTTTACGGTCAATCCACTGACCTTGGTATTCCGTCATCCATGCACCGCCCTGCTTACCCTTGCGGGGGTGGAAGTCTGCATAGAACACGGCCAGATAGGATCCGTCCTTGTCGAACACCTCATAGGCTTTCACATCGGGATGATAGACGGGGATGTCCTTGTTCTCCTTGAACGTGATGCCATAGAGCCGATTAGCCAAACCGAACACGCCGTCAATGACCTTCGACAATTCGAAATAGGGTCGCAGCATCTCCGCGTCAATGTTGTATTTCTTCAGTTGCAGCTTATGCGAATAGAAGGCAATGTCCCAGGGCTTCAGTTTACTTTGAAGTTTGAAGTTTGATGTTTGAGATTTTTGATGACCTTGTTCTTTGTTGTAAAGGTTCTTCAGTCCTTCGCGTTCCTTAAGTGCTGTGGGCTTGTAGGCGTCGATGAGGTCGTTCAATAGCTTATACACATTACGGGTGTTGGAGGCCATGCGGCGCTTCAGCACGTAGTCGGCATAGGTCTTATATCCTAACAGTTGTGCTATCTCACGACGTAGGTTGATGAGCCGTTTGCATATCTCGATATTGTTCTCGCTATTGTCGTGTGTACAGACGGTGTTGCGAGCCATATACATCTGCTTCCTGAGCTCGCGTTGTGTCGAGTAGGTCATGAAAGGGCTATAGCTCGGCGCATCGAGCGTGAACAGCCAGCCCTCCATCTCCTGTTCCTTCGCTGCCAGAGCCGCCGCTTCACGTGCTGTGTCGGGCAGTCCGTCGAGCTGAGCCTCGTCTGTGATGTGAAGTGTGAAGGCTTTGTTTTCCTTCAGTAGGTTCTGTGAGAATTGTAGGGAGAGCATGGATGCCTCTTCCGTCAGCTGGCGCAGACGATCCTTGCCTGCCTCGTCGAGAAGGGCACCACTACGCACAAGTCCTTCGTAGGTGTCATCCAACAAACGCTGTTCCTCGGGTGTCAGTCGGCGATGATGCAGGTGTACTGCCTTGATGCGTTCGAATAGTCGCGGGTTCAGTCGGATGTCGTTGGCGTGTTTAGTCAGGATAGGCTGTATTTTCTGTGCCAGCGCATCCATCTCGTCGTTTGTCTCGGCAGAGAGCTGGTTGAAGAACACCGTGCTGACACGCGACAGCAGGTCATAGTAGTCGTTGTCATCCTCGTCCTTGTGAATAATCGTATTGTCGAACGTAGGACGTTCCGGATTGTTCAGTGTCTTCTCTATCAGCTCCTTGTCACGACGGATACCCTCCATGAAGGCCTCTTCATAGTCCTCCAGACGTATGCGGTCAAAGGGCACCGTGTCATGTGGTGTCCCGTAAGGTTCCAGAAACGGATTGACCCTTGGTCGAGCCTGCTCACGCTCGGCATTGCTGATGCAAGCATCGCTCTGCTCTCGCTCAATCGCAGTCTTTTTATGTTCGCTCATTTTGTCGTCTTCTTTTTTCTTAACCTGCAAAGATAAGGAATATCCTGCAAATACGCTTCTGTTAAGTCATTCTTATAATAATCTTTAACGGTTAACGGCTGTAAAATGAAAGAAAATTGATGAAATTGTTTGGAGGTTCCGAAAACTTGTAGTACCTTTGCCAACCTAAGAAACATTTAATTGAAAAACGATGAAAAAACTATTCATGACAGCGATGATGATCGCGGCAAGCATGAGGCTGATGAATGCCCAGACAACTCAACAACAAGTAGTGGAAGAAGGCGGTACTGGACCTTTCAAGTCAGAAGTGGTGGGCGATGCTTCCTGCCCGGGCTTTACGGTATATCGTCCTCAGAACCTGAAAGAGGTGGTGGCCAAACAGGGGACCCTGCCTGTCATTGTCTATGCCAACGGTGCCTGTTTCAATAACAACGTGGAGATGCGCCTGCTGCTGAGTGAGGTGGCTTCCTATGGTTATGTGGCTGCTGCCATTGGTCCTTACGACGAGGCCGACGTGATGGCACAATGGAGGGGCGTGCTGAGGGCTGCCTATCCCGAAACCAAGGGTGAGGTCATCATGGCGAACGGAGAGAAGATTCTTCCCTTGACGGCCGAGGAGCGCAAGGCTCAGGAAGAGCAGCAGGCCAGACAGCGTGAGGAGGCTCAAAAGAAAGCCAAGAAGTCGAAGAAGCAGGCTCCTCCTGCAGGTCCTGCCTTCAGCACCTATCCGAAGATGCTGTTAGAGGTCCTGGATTGGCTGACGGAGCAGAATGCTACTGCTGGCTCGGAATACTATCATTGTCTGGCTCTCGACCATGTGGCAGCGATGGGACAGTCGTGTGGTGGTGCCCAGGTGTTGGGTGTGGCTTACGATCCGCGTATCAAGACCTGTGTGATGTTGAACTCCGGTATCGGCGATATGGAGATGATGGGTACGACAAAAGAGTCTCTGAAGAACCTTCATACGCCGATGTTCTACATGATTGGCGGTCCTGGCGACATTGCTTACGCCAATGCACAGAAGGACTACGAGCGCATAGCCGACAACATCCCTGTGGTCATGCTGAACTCGAAGGACGGTCACAGTGGCACTTATTACGAAGCGCATGGTGGCAACTATGCCAAGGCTGTTGTGAAGTGGCTTGACTGGCAGTTGAAAGGCAAGGTGGGACAATCTGCCCTTTTCCTCGACGATGAATACCTCAAGATGAAATTCCCTGAGTGGCAGGGCGTCCGCAAGAATTTCTAGCGTGATATCTCGTTCTCGGTGGCGGGGCGGGCTATGGTTGGCTTGAAGTCGTGAACCATCTGCTTCAGCCCCTCCACGGCATCGGCCTGTTGGGGCAGGTAGCGCAGGATGACGGTAATGATACGTGTGCTGTCTTCCAAAATCTTCGTGTAGTATTCCAGTTCTCCCTCCTGACCGGTGTGGATGCTGTAGTCGTCACCTGCTTCCAGGAGCTCGGCGCCCATGCCGTTCATGACGAGACCAGGTGTGCGCACCACGTCCTCGCTATTGTTGAGATCCATCACCATGAACGACAGGGAGAGGTCATCGCTGAGAAACACTTCCATCTGGTCGTCACCTACGGGCTGGTGAACGAGGCATGAAGGATAGACGATGTCGAAGCCCAGTGAGTCGCTGTGATAGATGATGTTCTCACTGTTGCCCAAGCGGATGCTGAGGCTGTCGGCGCTGGTCAGCACGTTATTGAAAGACTTAGGCTGCTGCGGACCTGAGCAGGACAGCAACACGAATAGAAGTGCGAAGAATGCTATTGTTTTCATCTCTTTCCTTTTTACCCTTTTTACTTTCTTACTTTTTTACCTTTTCACCTTCTTACCCTTTTACCTTTACATCAGCATTCGTTCGAGCGACGGGATGCTGATGCACCCACGGCTGAAGGTGAGCAGTTGCTTTTCCTGCATATCGTTGAGAGCTACCGACACATCCCTGCGCTTGCAGTTCAGTTCCTCAGCCAGTTGTACCATCGTGATGCGGAACACCTTGCTTCCTGCCGGGCGTAGCGTGTGCTGGATGAAGAAACGCGTCAGTCGCAAGTTGAGCGACTGGGGAGCCTGACGCCACGGCTGATGTGTCATGCGCTGTATGTCGGTGGTCAGCAGCGTGAGCATGTTGATACGGAAGGTCATCTGTGTCTCCAACAGCAGCATCACCTCCTGCTTGTCGATGGTGATGAAGTGGCACGGTGTGACGGTCTTGAACGATGAACTGTAGCGCTGGTACATGCCGAAGAGTCGTTCAGGCTGTATCATGTAGGGTGCACTGATGTCTTCTTCCACGCTGTAGCTATGACCATCCGACCCGGTCTCGGCTTTCATAGTGCCGTTGATGAGGAAATAAAGTGGGTTACACACATCCCCCTCGCGTACGATGCGCTGACCGGCTGTCATCTTCACGAATCCCATCTTGGTATGCGCCACAACCTGCATCAGCTCCGCATAGCTCATACCCTGAAACAGCGGAAACTGCAGCAGCTTGTCGTATATCTTCAGTTCGGGATTCATGTTCACTTGTCAAGCTTTTCTTCCAGTGTCGGCGAATACCAGACGGCGAGTTGTCCGTCTTCGTCGCTATAGATGAAGTAGGCCATCAGCTCCTTGTGGCGTTGCAGCACTTTCTTGGCGCGGTCGATGCCCATGACCATGAATGACGTGGCGTAGGCGTCAGCGGTGGCACAGTCGTCGGTCAGCACGGTGGCGGAGAGTAGCGAGTGTTGCACGGGATAGCCGCTCTTGGGGTCGATGGTGTGAGCATATTTCTTGCCGTTCTTATAGTAGAAGCGGCGGTAGTTACCACTGGTGGCCATGGCCTTGTCGGTGACGTTCAGCACGGTCTGGTTCTCGCTCTCAATGCTGAGCGTGTCGTCGGTGGGCTTGGTGACACCGATGCGCCAAGGCAGTCGGGTGGGGTTGATGCCACGTGTGACAATCTCGCCACCAATCATCACCATGTAGTTCTTGATGCCCTTGTTTTCCAGATAGTGTGCCACGACGTCACAGCCATAGCCCTTGGCAATGGCAGAGCAGTCAAGAGTGATACGCGGGTCGCTCTTCTTGATGGCTCCGTCCTGATAGCAGATTTTCTCGTACCCTACCAACTGACGGAGGCTATCTATCGTTTCGGTAGATGGCATGGCATCGTTTTTGAAACCAAAGCCCCAGGCATTGACCAGCGGGGCAACGGTGATGTCGAACGCACCCTCGGTATCTTTGGAAATGTCTTCTGCCAGATTAAACACCTCCAGAAACATCTTTCCGGCGTCGCTCTTCAGGTCGTAGGACTCGTTCTTGCTGACGTGCGAGATGACGGACTCCTGATTGAACATTGACAGCGCCTGGTCAACGAGGCGCATCTGCTGCTCTATCTCCTGCTGGAGATTGGCGTCGTACTGGTAAGAGATTTCATATACGGTGCCGAAAATCATTCCCTTGTTGTTCTGATAAGGCATATCGTGCTGGTTCTTGATAACCCAGATGGTGCCTCCAATCAGCGCAATGAGAAATGGAATCTGCCACAGCAGGCGTTTCTTTTGTTTTTGGTCCATTGTCTTGTAGTTTTATGTGGTTTTTCTAAATGTCAATAATCACGTTGAAAGTTCCACCGAGTTTGGTATCTCCGTAGGTGCCGTAGCCAGGCACATACCACGTCTGGCCGATATCACCGTCCTTGTGGGCGATGCGTCGTTTGTAGCGCACGCTCCAGCCCAAGTGCAACGGTCCCGCTATCTTGGCATCAATACCGAAGACAGCCTCCACCCAATGCTGTGAGCATTGCATGTCCTGTACGCCGAAACTCGTGTCCCATTTCCACACAGGGTCAGGGAATACGTCGCGTGAGATATCTACTTTATACGATGTGAAGGCATAGCGGAACCCGCCATAGAGCCGGTTGTCAGCATGTTTGTTCTTCATCAGGTTGACATCTACACCGATACGGAAGTATGGTGCTGTGGTCTTGTAGTTCAGTTCTGTCACTTCATCGTCGTGGTGATTAGCTTTGCCGATACCGGCCTCGATGATGGGGAACCACTGGTCGTGTAGGTTCAGGCGCAGCGCACCCTCATACTGACCATAGTCGCTCAGTGCCAGCTGTGCTGCTCCCACCAGGTCGAACGATACCTGAAAACCACGAAACAGCGGGATGGAGTCCTTTTGCAGCGAGAAAATTTTTTGCGCCTGAACCCCACCAGCTGCCAGTAGCATCAGCAGGCTAATGGCGAGCCTTGAAATAGATGCGGAAATGTTCAGTCGAAAGATCATAGTTTACTGCTTTTTTGTTAATGGCAATGGAGTCGATGACGTTATGAGAGCTGAGCCGCGTAGCGGTGATGGTATGGAAGAAGGAGATGTTGCAATCCACCGATTCGAAGTGCGGTTCGTTCTCCTTCTTGATATAGAGCGTGTCGTAGTAGGTCAGTTTCGTTGCCGTGTCTTTCAGACAGAAGATGAGTGTGTCCTCCGGATTCGTGTAACCGACGGGTAACTGAAAGAGCGTGGTTTGTGTCTTGTGGTCGAGTAGTGTAGTGTCAGTGCCGTTGATGCGGCGTGACAGGATGGTCAGCGTATCGACAATGGTGTCTGCCGTACCATCACTCTTCAATGGCTTGTAAACCGTCGCCACGACATTCTCCACCGGGCAGTCGATGCTGTAGCAGGAGATGGTTAGAAACAAAACAGCGAAAAGGTAGAAAGGTAAAAGACGCAGTCCCCGTACCTTCTTCTTAAAATTTCCTATGTGATGCAGAAATTTCATATATTTACCTTTTTACTTTTTTACTTTTCCTCAAATCGTTTTCTCTATCTGGTAGTCGTTGCGTCCTTGCGACGAGCGGCTGATGAGGTCACCGAGGAATCCCGTAAGGAACAGCTGCGTACCAATCATCATCATCGTCAGGGCGATGTAGAAGAACGGTGAGTTGGTCACCAGTCGCATGGGGATGTTGTTATAGAGTGCCCACGCCTTCTCGATACCGAGGAAGGCTGCGGCACAGAAGCCGATGATGAACACGATGGTGCCCAGAAAACCGAACACATGCATAGGCTTCTTGCCAAAAGTACCTAGGAACCACAGCGTCATCAGGTCCAGATAGCCGTTGACAAAACGGTTCCATCCCATGAACTTCGACTTGCCGAACTGACGCTTCTGATGGTGTACCACCTTCTCGCCAATCTTGTCGAAACCGGCGTTCTTGGCCAAGTAGGGAATGAATCGGTGCATCTCACCGAACACCTCAATGTTCTTCACGACATCAAGCCGATATGCCTTTAGTCCGCAGTTGAAGTCGTGCAGGTTCTTGATGCCGCTCACACGACGTGCGGTGGCGTTAAACAGTTTTGTGGGCAGTGTCTTCGACAGCGGGTCGTGACGCTTCTGCTTGTAACCGCTCACGAGGTCGTAGCCCTCCAGCTTAATCATGCGGTAGAGTTCAGGAATCTCATCGGGCGAGTCCTGCAGGTCTGCGTCCATGGTGATGACCACATCGCCCTGTGCCTTTTCAAAGCCACAGTAGAGGGCAGGGCTCTTGCCGTAGTTGCGGCGGAACTTGATGCCGTGCACATACTCCGATTCTTTCTTCAGCTGTTCGATGACGTCCCACGAATGGTCCGTAGAACCATCATTGACGAAGATGATTTCGTAACTGAAGCCGTTGTCCTGCATCACACGTTCTATCCATTTGTAAAGCTCAGGTAACGACTCCTCCTCATTATATAAGGGGATAATGACTGATATATCCATAACTCTCAACTTTAATCTTTAAACTTTCTTGACGACTCTTTGTTTCATGAGTGCTGCTATGGGCAGGCCGACAATGAAGCCTGCAATGATGTTCAGCGTCAGCATGTTCAGCGAGTAGTCTATCGGGCGCATCTCTGCCATGGTGCTCAGACTGTCCTTCATGACGCCCTCCAGCCCGTTGGCATGGAGCCATGCCACACTCTCGGGGGTAGAAACCATCTCTGTGAACTTCCCCAGCAGGAAGCCCTTGTCCATATAGGCGAAATAGATGTACTGTGCCAAGGCAAACAGCAGCCCGCCATAGAAGAAGACGAGTATGACGTAGGCATAGCCACGACCGAAAGTGATGACGCCTTCACGGGCGTAGTCGCGGAAGTGTCGCAGGCGCCGTGCGGCATAGAAGGGTGTGATGATCAGCAGAATCATGCTCAGCATGCTCAGCATCACGTTCTCCATGCCATGGATGTAGCAGTAGAAGCAGCCCACCCACAGCAGCGCCATCAACGCGCCGTCAATGCGTGCAAATGCCTTTAACTGGTGATATTCTTCAGGTGTCATCGAAGTGATTTACAATTTTCGAATTTACAATTTACTATTTACGGGTGCAAAGGTACGATTAAGTGAGCAGAAAACCAAAAGTTTTTTGAGTTTTCTCGAACGGAAGTACTTTCGACGAAGTCAAAATTACGAATAATCGGGCGAAATACAAAATTTTTTGTGAAACATTTGCTGTTTCTCGAAAAAATGCGTACCTTTGCAGCCGATTTTTGAAAAAACACGGGCAGTCTTGTACGGCCAGCTCCCTCGGAATCCCCCAGGATGGGAACATAGCAAGGGTACTTGGTTGTAGCGGCGCGATACCCGCCTCTTTAGCTCAGTTGGCCAGAGCACGTGATTTGTAATCTCGGGGTCGTTGGTTCGAATCCGACAAGAGGCTCGGATAGGCGAAAGCCAATTGAGTCTTCGGGCTCAAAGAATAGCAGGAAAATCATCAGAAAGTTTACTTTCATGGGTTTTTCCTGCTATTTCTTTGTAGGCCTGCCTGCCCTATTACTTGTTGTCGAAGGTAAAGACAAGGTCCTCGAAGGTGCAGAGGGACTTCTCCTTCGTGTCGGACTTGAAGATGAAGAAGATGGCATGCTTGCCAGCGAGCTCCTTCTTGGCTTCATTGCTGATACCTATCGCCAGCGTCATGATGTTCTTGGGCATGTATGATTTCAGGTCTGCTGTCCCGATCAGCTTACCGCCCTGGGATGCCCACGGGCGATCCATCATCACTTCGATGGTTCCGTCAATGCCCTCGGGGATGATGTTCAGACAAAGCATCAGGTTATCAGAACTATCCAAGCGCTTGGCGTCGAAGTTAAAGTACTTATAGCCCACGATACTGCCGTCTGTATTGTTGACCACAGCGTTCGTGTTGTAGCGCAGGTCGTAGGGAGCCTTGAACTTCGCTGTCGAAGCCAGCGCCTGTTCCTTGTTCTGACCTTTCTCGCCGCCATAGCTTGCTACCACGTAGGAACCGTAGAACGTGTTGTTGGGCCACTCGTGGGTAGCAGGCTTCGGACCAGTGTACCAGCAGGCGATGCCGGCAGAGTGACGCTCGAAGGGATTGAGGCCGTTCAGCACAAAGCCCTGGGAGTTGTATTCACCCTCGCTAATCTCCACCTTGCCGCCCTTGCCTTCTTCCACCTTCACGTCGATGGGCGCCACCATAGCCTGACGCGCATATTCGTCGGTACCCGTCTGACGATGGTAGAAGACATACCACTGGCCGTTGATTTCGCAGATAGAGCCGTGGGTGTTACCGTCGGGCGTGGCGGATGCGATGACGTTGCCGTTCTCGTCCTTCTCACGGGCACGACCGTCGATGATGGTGCCGCCGTAGGTCCAGGGGCCTAAGGGATTGTCGCTATAGGCGTAGGCGAGGGTATAGTTTGACGAGGGCAGCCCGAATTCACCCTCTTCGGTAAAGCGGCTGTAGATAAAGACGTACTTGTCCTTGATCTTACGGATGCTGGAAGCCTCGAAGAACTTGAAACGCCCCTCCTGATTGCGACCGCTGATCATGTCCTCTATAATCTTGGTGCCAGGCTTCACGGTAGCCATCGTGGTGGGGTCGAACTCTGCGGCATACGAGCGTTCAAAGCCCCAATAGCCGTAAACACGTCCGTCGTCATCGACAAAGACTGCCGGGTCGAACTGTAGCACACCGTCCACCTGATTGGGGTTGTCCTTGCTCCAGTTGCACACCTCGAAAGGACCGTCGGGACGATCGCTCTTGGCGATGAGTCCGTTGCGGAAACCCGTCTGGTCGTTGGGGAACAGGTAGTAGGTCTTCTTGCCATTCTTGTCCGTCACTAAGGTCACGTCAGGGGCATAGAGCACGTCGGCGGTGCCGGCCGAGTCGAAGGGCTCGCCCTTGGCGTTCTTGTCCACCACGAGGATGACACCATCGTAGCGCCAGTTGTTCAGACTGTCCACCGAAGCCGACCACACCACCTGGTCGCGTCCGCAGTATTCGGTAATCAAATCGTCGTGCGAGCCATAAACATAGACGCGGTACTTGCCTGGCTGGTCGGGGTCTTCAAAGACGTAGGGCTCGCCGTCGGGGATGTGCTCCCACAGGGGCATATAGGGGTTTCCGACGGTGGTTAACGCGGTGGATTCATCACTTGTGTTGCCTAGTTGTGAACAGGCACTTAGCGTGAGGGCGCAGATACCTGCCAGTGCCCATTTGCTGATGGTGGTCTTGGTGTTCATATTTGTCAGTATTAAGTGGTTAGTCTAAATCTACGACGGTAATGCCTGCTCCGCCAAACTGCACATGCTCGTCACGGAAGTGAGTGACGTTGGGCACGGTACCGAGATACTGTCGCACGAGTTGTCGCAGGGCGCCGGTTCCCGTACCGTGCAGGATGCGCACACGGCTCATGCCGATGAGTGTGGCGTCGTCGATGAAATGCATGACGGTATTGATGGCCTCGTCGCCTCGCAATCCGCGCACGTCAAGGTCCTGATGGAAGTTCTGACGGCGGTCTTCGATGGTCTCGCGTGTCAGTCGGCTGAAGTTGATTTGTCCCAGCCCCTCGTGTTTCTGGGTCTCCTTCGGCTTCTCGGCCAGCTCCAGTTGTTCCAGTTTTACCTTCGACCTCACGTCGCCAAAGATGACGGTAGCCTGCTTGCCGGAGACGCTCTCTATCTTACCTACCGTCGTGAGTCCCTTGATGCGGACGGTATCGTTGGGTTTGAAGTTTGAGGTTTGAGATTTGAGGCTTGAGGCTTGGGCGGCAGCAATTTTTTCATTCCTTATTCTTAATTCTTCTTTCTTCTTGGCCTTGCGCTCCTCTTTGCGGGCCTTGCGCTCCTCCATCTGACGCAGTTTATGGGCGAACTCTTCTTCGCTCATCAGACCGCGTGTGTTGTCGTTGGTCACTTGCTGGCGGAACTCCTGCAGCTCCTCTCGGATAAGGCGTGTGCGTTCCTTCTCGGCTTGTGCCTCGCGGATTTCGCGGATGGCATTCTCTATCCTGCGGTTTGTCTCAGCCAGCAGCTCCTCAGCCTGTTGCTGGGCACGTCTCAGAATGGCCTTGCGCTCGCGTTCAATCTCCTCGATGCTGGCATCCAGCTTCTCACCTCTCACCTCCAACTTCTTTTCATATTGGTGGATGGTCTGTCGCTTGCCCTCCCAGTAGCGTTTGTCGCGCACGATGTCCTGCAGGTATTTGTCACTCTGCACGTATTCGCTGCCCACGATGTCACTCGCATCATGGATGACCTCCTCGGGAATACCCGTCTTGCGGGCTATCTCGATGGCGAACGAAGAGCCGGGCTGACCGATGGCAAGCTGGAAGAGGGCCTGCATCTCATGGCGGTCGTAGAGCATGGCGCCGTTCACCACTCCCTCATGCTCCTCGGCAAAGTGCTTGAGGTTCTGGTAGTGGGTGGTGATGACGGCAAAGGTCTTTTTCTTCCAGAACTGCTTGAGCATCGCCTCGGCAATGGCACCGCCAATGGTAGGCTCCGTGCCGCCGCCAAACTCGTCTATTAATAATAAGGTGTGCTCGCTGGCCTGACGCATCATCTGTTTCATGTTGAGCAGATGGCTCGAATAGGTGGACAGGTCGTTCTCGATGCTCTGCTCGTCGCCGATGTCAATCATGATGTCGCGGAACATTCCCATCGTCGAGTGCTCACTCATTGGGACAGGCAGACCACATTGCAACATGTACTGCAGCAGTCCGACGGTCTTCAGACATACCGACTTGCCACCCGCATTAGGACCGGAGATAATCAACAACCGGCCTAAGTCCTTACTTCTTCCATCTTCCATCTTACTTCCGCCTTCCAGACGGATATCCAACGGCACCACCTTCTTGTCCTGCTTCTCCAGCGACAGCTGCAGCAGCGGGTGGATGGCCCTGATCCAGTCGATGTGTGGCTTGTTCTGTACCGTCGGCTCGATGCTCTTGGTACGCTCAGCCCATTCCGCCTTTGTACGTACGAGGTCTATGGCCCCCAGGAAGTCGTAGGAGTTGAGCAGCTCGGGCACCTGCGGGCGCACCTCGTCAGAGAAGACGGTGAGGATGCGGATGATTTCACGACGCTCAGCAGCCTCCAGCTCACGCACCTTGTTGTTGGCTTCCACCACTTCCGTCGGCTCGATATAGACCGTCTTTCCCGTTGCCGACTCGTCGTGTACGATGCCCCGTATCTTACGCTTCATCGCGGGAGCCACGGGAATGACCAGTCGTCCGTCACGCAGGGCGGGCGAAGCGTCTTTGTCCACCAGTCCGTCACGCTGTGCGCTGTGCAGAATGGTAAATAGTGTCCTTGAGATACTGCCCTCTGTCTGCGCCAGCTCGTGGCGTATGCCGGCCAGCGTCATCGAGGCAGAGTCCTTGATTTTTCCGAATTTGTCGAGGATGGAGTCAATGCGACGAATCATGGCAGGGAATGTCATCACGTCCTTGGTCATTCTGTGCAGGGCAGGGTAGTCATACTCCTCGGCAGACGTGTCTTGTCCCTGGTGAAGCAGCTCCACGATTTTCGAGATCGTCTCCAGCGAACGGCGCAGGTCAAACAGCTCGTTTTCTTCCAGGTGGGTGTTCTCCAGTCGGATGCGGCTGATGGCCCCACGCACGTCGATGAAGAAGTTGAACGGCAGCGTCTCATGCTCTGCCAGCAGACGGCGGAACTCACGCACCTGACAGAGCCATTCGTTCACCTCGTCGGCACGTGTCGAGAACGTCAGCTGGTCAACCTTCTCCTTGCCCAAAGTACTTAGGCAATGCTCTTTCAACAGCGTCCGTACCTCGTTAAAGCCTATCTTGCTTTCAAAATTCTTCGGATAAATCATGGTGCGAAGGTACAAAAAAGTTGAGAGTTGAGCGTTAATAGTTAAGAGTTTTTAAGTTCAACGACGTTAATTCTTGTTAATTGTTGGACAATTCTCAATTTTCAATTCTCAATTTTCAATTTAAACCGCTTTGAAGCAATTCGGGCACTGGAGAGATGGTAGAGTGGTCGATTACAACGGTCTTGAAAACCGTCGTGCTGAGAGGCACCGGGGGTTCGAATCCCTCTCTCTCCGCAAACAAAACGTCAAGTTCATGCTTGGCGTTTTTTTGTTTTCGTTTGCGAACCGGGTTCACACGTTCTTTCAGTCGCTGCGCTTGATCTTCGACTTCTTGATGTTTATCGCTTGCATCACTATCTCGAAATAGCCCAAGGGGAAGGTTATACTTTTGCATTGTCGTTCAACGAGTCGCAACCAATGGCGTCAGGTTACAAGGTATGTGAGGGCGTCGCACTTGGTACCTAAGAACGTCTGAGGCGGTACATAACCGCGTCTGAGATGGCACCAAAGTACGAAAAACTACGGCCTTTGCGACAAGAAAGCACGGCGATAATAAACTTCTATTACAAACCTTTTAAAACTTTACGACTATGTCAAGACGGAGTATCAGGATTTGAGATTGAAAATAATTTGACCCAAAGTGTTGCATGTTTGAAAAATTATTTGTATCTTTGCAACATCAAGTTGCAAGCAATATTTAAAAACAATTACAAATGAAACTATAATAGCTTATGAAGAAAATTCTATTAATATGCACGCTCCTCCTGATGGTGCTGGGAGCAGCTGCGGTCCCTGTGAAACCAGGGGTATGGAAGACACTGACACTCAGTGACGGAACAGAAATCAGAGCACAGCTCAAGGGTGATGAGTTCGGCCATTACTGGCTGGGCGAAGACGGACGTGCCTATTTGATGACTCAGGGTGCGACTACCTTTCAGCAGGTGGATGCCAAGGCTATCATGGCACGTGCCAAAGCTCTTCGTGCTAAGGCGAATGCTCAGCGTGTGCAGCGTCTGCCGCGACGTGTGGGTACTGTTGGTCATTACACGGGAACGAAGCGGTGTCTTGTTCTATTGGTGAACTATCAGGACGTGCAGTTCCAGACAAATCACAACAATGCGCTCTACCAACGTATTGCCAACGAGGAGGGCTACTCGGAAGGGCAGTTTATGGGCTCTATGGCTGACTATTTCAAAGCACAGAGCGGCGAACAGTTTGAGATTGACTTCGAAGTGTTGGGTCCGTTGACCGTGAGTAAGAATGCCAGCTATTATGGCTCCAATGATTCACAGGGCAATGACATGCATGCCGGTGAGATGGTGTGTGAGGCTGTGGAACAGGCCAAGGAGCTGGTGAGTGACTGGTCAGAGTATGACTGGAATGGCGACGGCTACGTGGAGCAGGTCTATGTTATCTATGCTGGATGCGGTGAAGCTGACGGTGGTGGTGCAAATACCATCTGGCCCCATCAATATGACTTATTTTCTTCTCAATACTATGGTGACGGCTCTGGGCCTGTCTCTGTGGCTGAGGGGTTTACAGTAAACACCTACGCCTGTGGCCCTGAGCTGATGGCTGACGGCAGTCTTGAAGGCATCGGAACGATGTGCCATGAGTTCTCTCATTGTCTTGGCTATCCTGACTTCTACGACACTGACTACAGTGGCGGTCAGGGCATGGGATCATGGGATTTGATGGATGCCGGCAGCTACAATGGCAACAGTTTCTGCCCTGCGGGTTACACCAGTTATGAGCGTTGGGCGGCTGGTTGGTTGGAACCCATCGAGCTGAATGAGAATGACGTGACGGTGGAGAACATGCAGTCACTGCAAAGCGGCGGCGAGTGTTACGTCATATATAATAAGGCTCATCCGGATGAGTTCTACCTGTTGGAAAACCGTCAGCTTGACGGCTGGGATGCTGCGCTGCCCGGCGCCGGACTGCTCATTATTCACTGTGACTACGACGCCGATGTATGGGCAGCAAACCAACCCAACGACGACCCCGACCACCAGCGCATGACGGTGGTGCCTGCTGACGGACGTTATCAAAGTGAATACTGGGAGGGTAATGTTTATTTCACGGACGAGGGTATTGAGACCGACCCGTTCCCGCAAGGCAATGTCAAAGCCTTCAATCGCAATTTCAAGACTTATGACAACATAGCCAAGAATGCTGCGCGGTTGTATAATAAGAACGCTGACGGCACGTTCTTCATCGACTCCTCTGTGGAAGAGATTACGCAGGATTCCGAAGGCAAGATTTCGTTCAACTTCGTGGCTTCCTATAGCTCTGCCCAGACGGAACCTCTGTTCTACGAATCATTTGATCAGTGTGAAGGTACGGGCGGTAATGACGGTGCATGGAGCGGTTCTATTGCCAGCAGCCAGTTCGTGGCTGACAACGAAGGATGGGAGGCTGCCAGGGCGTATGGTGCCGATCAGTGTGCTAAGTTCGGCACGTCAGGTATAGTGGGTTCGGCAACGACACCTGTCATTGCTTTGAACGGTACCACAACCATGACCTTCAGGGCTGCTGCCTGGAATGCCGCCAAGGACGGTACGACGCTGACGCTTTCTGTGGAAGGCGGCACGGTGGAGCCTGCTGAATTGACGCTGGAGAAGGGTAATTGGACTGACTATACTATGACGCTGACGGGTACTGGTCATATTAAGGTGACGTTTGCTCAGACACAGGGTCGCTTCTTCCTGGACGAGGTGGTTGTCAATGCCCCCGAAACCACAGCGATACAAGGTGTCCGCACTCAACCCTCAACGGTCAACCCTCAGTGCATTTACACCCTTGACGGCCGTTATGTGGGAACTGATGTCAATGCCCTCGGACGAGGCATCTATATTATCAACGGCAAAAAGGTCAGAAGGTAAAATACTGGATGAAACTTTGCAACATGAAGAAGATTCTATTGTTATTCATTGGGTTGTTTGCTTGGACGGTGGGCTTGCGGGCTGCTGACGAGCCCGTCAGGGAGGTGCCTGCGCCGCAGAATGTGTATGCAAGGAATGTCGTGAGCCTGAACGGGCCGTGGCATTATTTCATGGATGTGCAGGATATTGGTGCGTGGTCTGGCTTTGGCAACAATACGAAGCCGAAACGCCCGTCGGACCTGATAGAATTCAGCTACGACGAGTCGCCCGTGATGAACATCCCCACCGACTGGAACACCGCCGACCCCCAACTGTTGTTCTACGAGGGAACGGTATGGTTCGGCAGGGAGTTTACCCTCCACCCTCCACCCTCCACCCTCCACCCTTCATCCTCC
>CAJOFA010000029.1 GCA_905233985.1 uncultured Prevotella sp. | reverse complement strand
GTTTCGTATTGTGGATTCATTGTGATATCGCGTTTCCTATTAAAACGGAAATATCATGATTTTAGTATAACTGATTCCACGTAGTTATGCAGGTGATCCCAATTATTGCGTGTTTTGTTGGAATAGGACTAAACAACGATGATAGTGCGCACGGGACGTACTGCCAGTACGCTCCTTACGTACTGCGAGTGCGCTAACGACGTACTAAAACTTTCCCCGTATTCCTTTGGTGGTTTGCTCGTTTATTTGTAATTTTGCGGTCAGATAAATATTAAAACGATTATGACAGAACAAGAGATATTCAGAGCGAAAGCCAAGGACGGTTACACCGTTTGCACACTTTGATGGCTATGTAGAGGATTATGATTGGTAATAAACATAATTAGAATATGAAAGAGATTAACTATAAGGAAATGAAGTTCAATCCGTTCAACCTGATTGGTGGTGAATGGATGCTGGTGACTGCGGGAAACGAGCAGTCGGGTTGTAACACAATGACAGCCTCTTGGGGACACCTCGGATGCCTGTGGGGACACAATGACCCGACGGCAGTTATCTACTTGCGCCCTTTGAGATACACCAAGAAGTTCGTGGATGAAGAGCCGTATTTCACGCTCTGCGTCATGGATAAGTCGTTCAAGAAGCAGATGGCCTATCTGGGCAGCGTTTCGGGACGTGACGAGGATAAGATAGCCAAGACTGGCCTCACGCCTGTCTATGCCGATAACTCCATCTATTTCCAGGAGGCCAAGCTGGTACTGGTCTGCAAGAAGCTGTATGCTTCAGAACTGCAGGAAAGCGGCTTCCTCTATCAGGACACCATCGACGAGAGCTATCCACAGCGCGACTTCCATACCATGTACGTCGGAAAGATCGAGAAGGTTCTGGTACGTGATGATGAGTATCTGAAATGACATCACCCTTGCTGCAGCAAAGCATTATGGTTTCACTGTGGAAGACCTGAAGGAAAGAAAAGGACAAACGGAGTTTTTCGGGTTTGAGGACTCTTCATGTTTGAAAAAAGAATGACGATGAAGTGGACAGTATTATCTGACAACCGCACGAATAACAGCCAGTTCCAGACGGAGCATGGGTTATCCATTCTGTTAGTGACGGGCAGGCATCGTATCTTGCTGGACACGGGTGCCAGTGATGTGTTTATTCGTAATGCAGAACAATTGGGCATAGACCTCAGCACAGTGGACTATGTGTTCATCTCTCACGGACATAGCGACCATGCTGGAGGCCTGAGGTATCTGATGGAAATAAACAATAAGGCACGTATCATTGTTTCACCCCATGCCGTCAGTGGAAAATTCTTCTCAAAGCGTCGCTATTTTCATAGCATCACAACGCAGTGGCCAAAGGATATGCAGAACAGACTCCTGCTGGTTGATCAGACTTGTGAGATAGCCGATGACCTTCACGTCATAGCGCACATCCCGCAAAGTCATCCGATGCCGCAAAGCAACCAGCATCTGTTTGTTGAGAAAAGTGATGGCGATTATGTGAACGATGATTTCCGTCACGAGCTTGCACTATATGTTGACGGATTGCTATTTACAGGTTGTGCTCATAGCGGTTTGGAGAATATATTATCAGCTTGCCCCTACCCTGTTCATACTGTTGTAGGAGGGTTCCATCTGCTCGATGATTATGAACTGACGGAGCAGCGAGAGCTTACTGCTTTGGCTCAAAGGCTGAAAGTAAGCTATCCAAATACACGGTTCTACACCAGCCATTGTACTGGTGACAAGGTTTTTGAAATCCTAAAAACTATGATGGGCGAACAACTTTATGCTTTCTCGTGTGGAAGCGAACAAACTCCTTTAAACGAATGTGTCAGAAGCGACTGTTAAGGAATCTCGATTGTTTTGATTTTCAAACTCTTAACGTAATTTATTTGTGTCAATTTAGGTGAAACTATTGCATGTTTGTGATTTTATGTTTAACTTTGCACCCAAACTATAAGCATTACGTGTTATGGAAAAAGGAAAAAAGATTTGTGCTGTGCTGAAGGATATCCGTCAGAAGATAGCCGATGCCAATGAGATTAAGTATGCGCCCCATGAGTGTCACCATGAGGGCCCGTGTGCAGGAACCTGTCCGGCTTGCGAGGCTGAGGTGAAGTATCTGGAGGAACAGTTGAACGCACGCCGACTCCTCGGCAAGGCCGTCATGCTGACAGGAATAGCCGTGGGTATGACACCGGTAACCGCCTGTGCACAGTCGAAGGTGACGGGCCATGAAACCCCCGACAGCTGCGATGTGGAGATGCTGGAGGGTGACGTGCTGGCTCCCGAGCCCGACGGCACCGATCTTGTGGGGAAAGTGCCGGAACCAACCGACAGCATCCGTCCCATTGAGCCTGGTGAAAGACCGCTTGCAGGTATCGTCCCCATGCGTGTCCCTATGTATCCTGGCGGACCGGAGGAGATGGACAAGTTCATCAGGTCAACGATGGTCTATCCCAAGAAAGCCGTGAAGAAAGGCATACAGGGCACCGTCATCGTAGGAGCACAGGTGGAAGAGGACGGCAGACTGACCCACCTGAAGGTGGTCAGGGGCGTTGACCCGCTGCTCGACAAAGAGGCGCTGCGCATCGTTGGAAAGATGCCGAAGTGGGAACCCGGCGGTGTAGGCAGTCATCACTCTGTAGAATACACGGAGATTCCCATTGACTTCGAGTTCTGACCTTTGACCTTTTTACTTTTTTACCTTTTTTTAGTTTTCCGAAAATGCAAGCTCCTCTGATAGGCATTTGCCGGCACCGTCTGTCTGTTGACGGTGCCGGCGTTACCACGCTTGTTGCCTTCCACGGCTGTCCGTTGCATTGTCAGTATTGTCTGAACTCACAATGCCTGAAGCCTGATGGTATCTGGCGCACACTGACGCCACAGGATGTCATGACATACCTGCAGAAAGATGACCTGTATTTCCGTGCTACGGGTGGTGGAGTGTGCTTTGGTGGTGGCGAGCCCTTACTTCGTTCTGACTTTATCTATGAGCTTTGTAAGCTGATGCCTACAGAGTGGTCCGTTACTATCGAGACCAGCCTGAATGTCCCTCAGCATCATGTGAAATCCGTCATGCCCCTTGTCCGACAATGGATCATTGATGTGAAGGACATGAACCCCAACATATATCGGGCCTATACGGGTATCGATAATGCCCGCGTCAAAGACAACCTGTGCCTGCTTGAACATGATGAGGCTATCATTCGCCTGCCCCATATCCCCGACTACAACACCCCTGCCGACATAGCTGCTAGCCGCAAGGAACTCGAAGCTATGGGCTTTCAACACTTCGACGAGTTCGAGTATCAGGTGAAGTAAGTGTCGCTTTTTCTTGCTTATTTCTTTTCTTTAACAATATTTAAGGGGGGGGGTAACGCCTGTTAACAAAATTCTTTGTACCTTTGCGCCCACTATAACCCTTTTAAAAATCAAAAAGATGAAGAAAGTATTATTTAGTTTTGCCATCTTGGCAGTAGCTGCCACGATGACGTCGTGTGACAACAAAGGTACAAAGAATGCAGATGCCAAAGACTCTGCAGCAGTAGCTGAGGCAGCACCTGCCGAAACAGCTGACCCCAACACGCTGAGCACCGACGCCTTCAGCATGAAGGCTCCCGAGGGCTATGAGATTGACGGCAAAGTCGAATATCTGCAGCAGAACCACAAGGTAAGCTTCCGTTCAGTTTCCGGTAGCGGTATCAACAGCAAAATCGACATTTGCCACGATGCAAACATCAAGTTCGAGACCCGCAAGGCTGACATTGCCAAGCTGAAGGCCATCGACCCCATCAAGGTGGGTAACGTGGAGTTCCAGGGTGGTTGGCAGCCTGATGGCAAGAGCATCGTACTCTATGCTGACCTCGCCGACAAGGGTACTGCTCGCGTTTTCTTCCCCAAACCCAGCGGCCCCAAGGCCAAGGATCTTGACGATGCAGCTATCATCGCCAAGTTGGCCGAGCTCCTTTCAGGACTGAATTTCAAGTGATTTTTAATCTATGTTTATTATCAACAGAATCCGCGGACTCAAAAGAGCTCGCGGATTCTTGTTTTTTGCCACTATTCCATCTATTATCCTACTGTCAGGATAAAGCTAAAGTGGTAGGGCTTGTTGCCGTCGATGGTGTATTGAGGCAGGGTGCGCTGGCCCCAGGTATCTACGCCGCCTACGCCATGGACATTCAAGTCGATGTTCAGATTGACAAAGCGTCCGCGCTGGATTTCATTGGGATGCCTCGCCTGTTCCAAATCCTCCTCACCATAGTCCCAGGCACGGATGCAAAGAGGCTGACAGCCTTTGACTTGAAGCGTTTTCCTGCCGTTGGAGATGTTGAACCAACGCACATCCGTGCGACAGCCGTTGTCCTGTGGATGGATATACTCCGTCTCATATTCACTCAGCGGCATCTGGTAGCGACCTAAGAAAGCTGAACGTTTACGGTCAGGGTAGTTCTCCCAAGGTCCACGGCCATAGTATTCGATGGCGGTGAAGTCGGCAGGCAGACGCATCCGCATACCAAACTTAGGCATCACGGGCTTATCGGTGCCAGTGGGATGGTAATCGACATCAACGCAGATGCAACGGTCGCTGACGGGGGTATAGGTCACGGTGACGTCGCTGACCTCCCTCCACACGGCTAATCTCTCTGCAAAATGAGCGGCATGCTGGTTATCGTTCTCAGGCTTCCAGAAGTAGGGCTCGAGCGGTGCCTGTAGCATCTCCTGACCATCGACAATCCATGAGGTGAGGCTGTTGCCGTTGATAGTGATGTTTGAAGTTTGATGTTTGATGTTTGATGTTTGAAGTTGAGGGAATGTGTAGGGCTGAAGCACAAATTGCTCGCTGGCTACGGCAAAGCCTTTCTTGGCCCAAGGCTTGTTCTCTTTCAAACGGGCAGAGACATTCAACAGGCACTCTCCATCTATAGTAACGGTATCGCAAGTGATTTCATACTCGCTGGGGTCTGTGAAACTGTCGCGGTTGATGATGCGTATATTACCGTCGCTCTCCCTTTCGAATGTGAGGGGCTGATACACGTGTTGCACCTCGTAATAGTGAGGGTGAGGCTTGCGGTCAGGAGCTAACAGGCCGTTGATACAGAAGGGACCATCGTTAGGCTTGTCGCCGAAGTCGCCGCCGTAGAGAAAGTCCATAGTGCATAGTTCATAATTCATAGTTGGCTGCGCATCAGAACTCAGAACTCTGAACTCAGAACTCTGAACTGGATACAGCCCTTGATCCACCCAGTCCCATACGGCAGCACCGGCGATGCTGGAATCGTTATAGATGACATCCCAATATTCCTGCAGGTTCCCCATGGAGTTACCCATAGCGTGGGCGTATTCGCGGGCAATCAATGGTTTCTCTGTTTCCTTCTCGGCCTCAGCCTTCAGCACAGCTGGTGTAGGATAGCCGAAGTCGTGCAGGGCTGAGTAGCGGGGATGACAATCATAGAAAGGCAGACGTGTTGAGTCGAGTCGGCACACGGTGTCGTACATCACCTGAATGTTCGGACCTACTCCACCCTCGTTGCCAAGGCTCCAAAGGATGACACAGGGATGGTTGAAGTCGCGCTTTACCAGCGACTCGGCACGATCGACATGGGCACGCTCCCACGCCGTGTCCTCGCCCATCTCGTGGTTGGCATAGCCGTAGCCGTGAGTCTCCTGGTTCGCTTCGTCCATGACATAGATGCCCCAGCGGTCACAAAACTCATAGAGATATTCACGGTCAGGATAATGTGAGGTGCGCAGGAAGTTGATGTTAGCCTGTTTCATCAGCATGATGTCCTGCTCGTAAGTGGCGTTATCGACATAGCGACCTGTAACAGGATGGTGGTCGTGACGGTTCACGCCACGCAGCTTCACATTCTGCCCGTTAATCTTAAACACCTCACCGACACATTCCACACGCTTTACGCCCAGATGGTTGTCGAAATGCTCTAATTTGTTCATCTTATCATCAATCAGTTCGATGCTGAAGCCATAGAGGTTTGGCTTCTCTGCCGACCATAACAGAGGGTGCTCAATGGTATAAGTATAACATACATGGACGGTGTCGCCTGGTGCCAGTTTTACCCAACCTTTTTTCTTGTCATAGGCTTTCACCATAGTCCATCTTTCGATATGAAAACTGGGACAAATGTTTTTGATAGTTTTTTTACCCGTATTGCAGATGGCTATATCAGCCGTTACCAAAGCTTGCGAGTAGTCAGCATTAGGAACCGCCGTCACATGATAGTCGGCGATGTGTACTAACGGGCGTACCCATAGCTGCACCTCGCGGAAGATACCTGAAAGGCGCCACATGTCCTGGTCCTCCAGATAACTGCCGTCGCACCAGCGATATACTTCCACAGCGAGTTTGTTCTTTCCTTCACGCATGTATTTGGTGACATCAAACTCAGCCGGTGACATGGAGTTCTGGCTGTAGCCCACTTTCTTTCCGTTCACCCACACATAGAACGCAGAATGTACGCCGCCGAAGTGTAAGATGAGGTTCTGCCTCATCATCTCTTTTGTCACATCGACAAACGTCACATACGAGCCTACGGGATTGCGGTTTTCGTAGGCAGTCCAGTCCTTCGGTGGTTCGCTGGTCACGCTGGGACGGTTGCGCTGGAAGGGGTAAGTCATATTCGTATAGATAGGCGTACCGAATCCTTGCAACTGCCAATTGCCAGGCACCTTGATGTTATCCCATTCGCTCACGTCGTAGTCTTCACGAAAGAAGTCAGCAGGGCGCGACTCCGGGTCTTTCGACCAGTGGAACTTCCACTGTCCGTCAAGACTCATAATCTCCTCGCAATCCTTCCATTTCGAGGGCTGTTGCAGCGTGGCGTGATACGGTAACTTATTGATGCCGAGTACTGCGGGATTCTCCCAGTCGTTTACTTCCTGTGCCGCTGCCATCGTTGTGACACAGAGCACAATAGAAATCATGAATAGTTTTTTCATATTTCGTTCTATTTTGTTACCACCTCTATATCTCCGTATCCCATGCGTTCGCCATCAAAGAGTCGGTCGGCTTCGAAACGGAGAATCTTGGCCTTGATGGGGGCAAACTTGATGGTCTGCCAGATGGGGTTGTTAACGATGTTCGAGAACTCACCCGAAGCAAGTTTCTTCCAGTCACTCCAGTCAGACGATGCCCATAACGAGTAGTGGGTAATCGTACCGTCCTTAGAGTCCTGTGGCGGCAGATAGCGGAACGAGGTAATGGTCTGCTCAGTATCGAAATCAACAATCATCTGCTTGGGGCTGATGAAGAAGATATGCAGGTTCGATGACAGCTTCTCGCCTGAATCAGGAATGTCTGGCGTCAGTTCCGGAGCCAGATAGACGGAAGTGCGTTTGATAATGGGCTCACATTTACTGTCGAGGACGGTAAAGCGCAATTTTGTTGCGTTTATAGTGGGGAAGCAGATGATGCGACGATGCCCGATGGTGGTCAGCCCGTCACCGTTCTCCACGAGCTCATCATTCAAAGGCACCCACATTCCATCGACCTCAGCTTCCAAAGAGAACTTCTCGACACGCTGGCCATAGCGAATATCCTCTTCGACCACAAAGCGGTTGAAGGCCGTAGGCTCCTTGAAGGTGATGACTGTTTCCGTGTCCTTGATTGTTATCTTGGCATTTTGTGTAAGGTCTGTCTTGAATATCTCGTCAATCATCTTCTTAAAGGCGATACCACGCAGGCTATCATTCGGATGGATGCGTCCGTTGGGAGCAATAGGGAAATTGAGCAGCAAAGTGGAGTTGCGCCCCACACTCTTATAATAAGTGTCCATCAGCTTCGACAGGCTTTTCACATGTTCGTCTTCCGTTGTGTGATAGAACCACCCCGGACGGATACTGGTATTTGTCTCGCCAGGGCACCACACATCGCCATTCTCCACACCGTAGTGTAACATGTGGAAGGGAGTGTCACCTGTACCTGGCATCAGGCTCCAGTTGGTCTCACCGACGTTACCTGCCTCAGTGCCAACCCAGCGCAAATCGCCTCGGTCGCCACCATCGTTCCAGATGACGGCATTGGGTTGTAACTCACGGATCATGCGAAACGTCTCAGCCCATTGGTAATATGTCTTTCCATCAATCTTGCGTGTCTCGTTGGCACCGCCATACCAGCCGTCACCTCCGTTGGCTCCGTCAAACCACACTTCGAAGATGTCGCCGTATTCTGTCAGCAGTTCGCGCAGCTGGTTGCGAAAATAGGTAACGTACTCCGGCTTGCCATAGTCCTTGTGGTTTCGGTCCCAAGGCGAGAGATAGACAGCAAACTTCAGTCCTTCCTCACGGCAAGCGTCGGCCAGTTCGCGCACCACGTCACCTTTGCCCTGTTTCCAGGGGGTGTTCTTCACCGAATACTCCGTATATTTCGAGGGCCACATGCAGAAACCGCAATGATGCTTGGCGGTGAAGATGATGCCCTTCATACCAGCCTGTTTGCAGACACGTGCCCATTGACGACAGTCCAGGTCTGAGGGATTGAACAGTTCCAGCGGTTCGTTGCCGAACCCCCATTCCTCGTCAGTATAGGTGTTCATCGAATAGTGGATAAACGCATACATCTCCATCTCCTGCCACCGCAACTGATTCTCTGTCGGCACAGGACCACAGGGAACGGGCACCAGCTTCGTTTGCGCCTGCACAGCGCTACACACCATACAGCCCATTATCAGCACTAATATTTTTCTTCTCATTTCTTTGCAGTAATACTTATATTCATTAATTCGTTTGCAAAGATATAAAAAAAAGAGGAATGGAACAAATTATTTGTTTTCTCTTTTTTTTTTCGCTCACTTATTCGTACCTTTGACCTTCGGTCGAAAGTACTATCGCTCGAGAAACCAAAGAAAAATTGAATTTTCCTTTGGTTTTCTGCTCGCTTAATCGTACCTTTGCACGCAAAAGCAACCATGAAGTTCGTTGTTGACGATAAGATTCCATATATCCGCGAGACATTGGCATTGCTGGCGGACGAGGTAGTGTATCTGAAGGGTTCGGAGATTTCGCCTGACGATGTGCGGGATGCCGATGCACTGATTGTGCGGACAAGGACGCGGTGCGACGAACGGCTACTGAAGGACAGCAAGGTGCAGTTTGTGGGTACGGCAACCATCGGCTATGATCATATCGACACAATATGGTGTGAGCAGAACGGCATCTTTTGGACCAACTGTCCAGGCTGTAACTCCGGCTCCGTAGCCCAATATATCGAGTCGGTGCTATTATCCCTTCTCCCTTCTCCTCCCCTCCCTCAACTTACCCTTGGCGTTGTCGGTTGCGGCCATGTGGGTAGCAAGGTGTGTAGAGTTGGCGAGCGACTGGGTTTGCGAGTACTAGTAAATGACCCGCCGTTGGAAAATAGAATTCAGAATACACCTTCTGCCAATATAAGTAATCATAATTCTCAATTCCCAATTCTCAATTTTCAATTAAATTTCGTTTTTTTGGAAACAATAGCCCGTGAAGCCGACATCATCACGTTCCATGTTCCGCTGGATGACTCTACCCGCTACCTGGCCGATGCTGCGTTCTTTGCGAAACTGGCAAGGCAACCAATCATCATCAACAGCAGTCGTGGCGGGGTAGTGAATGAGTCGGCACTGTTGCAGGCATTGAACGAGGGTAAGGTGAGCCGTGCTGTCATTGACACCTGGGAGAACGAGCCAAATATCTCACGCGCGTTATTAAATAAGGTATATATAGGTACGCCTCATATTGCCGGATATTCGGCCGACGGCAAGGTAAACGCCGACAATATGATTGTCGAAGCGCTGTGTCGTCATTTCCATTTGCCACTTCCACCGCGCATCCTACCTCCCCCCTCTACGCTCCACCTTCCTACTTCCACCTTCCGCCAAGTAGGTTACGACGTCATGGAAGACTGTCGAAAATTGAAAACTCATCCGGAAAAGTTTGAGGAATTTCGTGGTAATTATCCCGTTAGAAGAGAAAACTTTGTATGGTAAATAGGTTTTTTAGGCTTGTTTTAAGTCAAAAAACATGCACAATGGGGGGGTGGTTGTGCAAAGAAGGGCATATTTTTCTTCAAAAAATTTGCGTAACTAAATAAAATTGTGTTACTTTGCACCCGAATTTCGAGATAACAAATAAAAATTAGAATCATAAGTAATCAATTATTAACATTTTAAAAATTACAATTATGTCAGAAATTGAAAGCAAAGTAAAAGCAATTATCGTTGATAAACTCGGTGTTGAAGAGGCTGATGTAAAGCCCGAAGCAAGTTTTACAAACGACCTGGGTGCAGATTCACTGGACACTGTTGAGCTCATCATGGAGTTCGAGAAGGAGTTTGGCATTTCTATCCCCGACAACAAGGCTGAGAAGATTGGTACCGTTGGTGACGCTATCGCTTACATCGAGGAAAACGCAAAATAAATTATTTCTGAACGAAGAATGAAGAATGAAGAGTGAAGAGTGAAGAATTTGCTGCCGCTGGTCGGTGGTAAGTTCTTCATTCTTCATTTTCTTTGCCTGATGATGCAAGGATTCTTCATTCTTCGTTCTTCATTCTTCATTTAATAATATGGAATTAAAAAGAGTAGTAGTAACAGGTCTTGGTGCTGTTACGCCCGTAGGCAACAATCCTGAAGAGACATGGAATAATCTGCTGGCAGGCAAGAGCGGTGCTGCACCTATTACACTTTTCGACGCTTCCAAGTTCAAGACACAGTTTGCCTGTGAGGTGAAGAACCTCAACGTAAACGACTATATTGACCGTAAGGAAGCTCGCAAGATGGACCGCTACACGCAGTTTGCCATCATCGCTGCGAAGCAGGCAGTGGAAGACTGCGGCATGGATCTTGAGAAAGAGGACAAGAACCGCATTGGTGTGGTTTTCGGTGTTGGAATCGGCGGCATTAAAACCTTCGAAGAGGAGGTGATGTACTACGGTGCACATGAGGCCGACGGTCCTAAGTTCAACCCGTTCTTCATTCCGAAGATGATTGCCGACATTTCTGCCGGACAGATTTCTATTATGTACGGCTTCCACGGCCCCAACTATATCACGGCCAGCGCCTGTGCATCGTCAACGAACGCACTAGCAGACGCCTTTAACCTCATTCGTCTGGGCAAGGCCAACGCCATCGTTGCCGGTGGTGCCGAGGCTGCCATCTGTGCATCGGGTGTGGGCGGCTTCAACGCTATGCACGCCCTCTCTACACGTAACGACGAACCCGAGCGTGCCAGCCGCCCGTTCAGCGCCAGCCGCGACGGATTCATCATGGCCGAGGGTGCAGGATGCCTGATTCTTGAGGAACTGGAGCATGCCAAGGCCCGTGGTGCGAAGATCTACGCTGAGATGGTTGGTGCCGGCATGAGTGCCGACGCTCACCACATCACCGCCTCGCATCCCGAAGGACTGGGTGCCAAGCTCGTCATGAAGAATGCGTTGGAAGACGCCAGCCTCAACCCAGAGGATATTGACTATATCAACGTACACGGCACGTCAACCCATGTGGGCGACATCTCCGAGGCCAAGGCCATTAAGGAGGTGTTCGGCGATGCAGCCTATAAGCTCAATATCTCCAGCACGAAGTCGATGACTGGTCACCTGCTGGGTGCTGCCGGTGCTGTTGAGGCTATGGTGACAGTGCTGTCGGTAAAGAACGACATCGTTCCGCCGACCATCAACCACGACGAGAACGACAAGGACGAAGAGATTGACTACAATCTGAACTTCACCTTCAACAAGGCTCAGCAGCGCGAGGTACGCGCCGCCCTGAGCAATACGTTCGGTTTCGGTGGCCACAACGCCTGTGTGGTGTTCAAGAAGTACTAATGGATTTCAAAAACATTATTGACGCTTTGCGCCTTCCTTTTCTCGACGAGAAGGAACTGCGCAAAGCGCTTTATGAACTCATCGGATTCTATCCGCATCATCTGGAGTATTATCAGCTGGCGCTGATGCACAAGAGTGCATCAAAGCGCAACGAGAAAGGCCGGCCGCTCAATAATGAACGGCTGGAGTTTCTTGGTGATGCCATTCTTGATGCTGTGGTGGGCGACATCGTCTATCGCCATTTCGAGGGCAAGCGCGAAGGCTTCCTCACCAACACACGTTCGAAACTCGTACAGCGCGAAACCCTGGGCCGTTTGGCACAGGAGATGGGATTGCTGCAACTCATCAAATCCACCGACCACTCCACATCCCATAACAGCTACATGGGCGGCAATGCTTTCGAGGCACTTGTCGGAGCCATTTATCTCGACCGAGGTTACGACGCTTGCATGCGCTTCATGCAGAAGCGCATATTGGCGCAGCTCATCAATATCGACAAGGTGGCCTACAAGGAGGTGAACTTCAAGTCGAAGCTCTTGGAGTGGACTCAGAAGAACCGTGTGCGTATGGACTTCCAACAGGTAAGTCAGACCAAAGACCAGGGCGGCAGTCCTGTCTTTGAGTATAAGGTAGTCATTGAGGGCGTGGAAGGATGCTCTGGTCGTGGCTACTCGAAGAAAGAGAGCCAGCAGCAGGCATCGAAAGACACGTTGCAGCGCTTGCGTCGCGAGCCGCAGTTCATTGATGCTGTCTTCGCCGCCAAGACAGAGCGCACGAAGATGGAGGAAGAACCCGTGATGGTAGCCCCCAAGGTGGAAGAGGAGGAGGAACCGGAGGTAGCAAAAACCGTCCCCGCTCCAGAACTACAACAGGCCGTAGAACGCCTTGCTGACGAGTTCTCGCTTGATGACATCCATGCCACTCCTGCCGAGAAGTCACGCGAGGAAATCATCGCTGAAGCCGAGGAAGCAGCCTTCAGGGAATTATAAAATCTCCAGGACACATCATCCCCTTATTTTGGATAAGTCGTTTCATTGGTTGGGACGACTTGTCCGCTTATTTCGGACAAGTTGTCCGCACGGCTCGGACAAAGTGTCCGGATAGCTCGGACAAAGCGTCCGGACTATGCGGAACTATTCTGGGACAAATAAAACGATAAAAAAATAAAAATTTTTCCTTTGTTACGTCGCTTTTGCTTAATTTTGCACGCAAAAGTTTGCAAAAAGGTCAAAATTGCCAAATGAGCATTACCGGCATAGTAAGAAAAGTCTTTGAAAAGCGCCAACGTGAACTAGAGCGCTATCAGACAGGTGGAGAGCAACTGCAACGGCAGGTGCTTAATCATTTGCTGCATGAAGCGAAGGACACGGAATACGGTCGTCATCACCTGTTCGCCCAGACCAAAAACTACGAGGACTTTGTGCGCCATACACCGGTGAACGACTACGAGTCACTGAAGAACGACATTGACCGTATGCGTCATGGCGAGCGTGATGTGCTGTGGCCTGGTCGTGTGAAGTGGTATGCCAAGTCCAGCGGTACGACAAACGATAAGTCAAAATTTATTCCTGTCAGCGACGAAGGCCTGCAAAAGGTTCACTATGCCGGCGGCTTTGACTCCGTGGCACTCTATCTGCGCAACAATCCGAATAGCCGGCTGTTCGACGGGCGTTCGCTGATTCTCGGCGGCAGCCATGCGCCGAACTATAACCTGCCCGGTTCACTGGTGGGCGACCTCAGTGCCATCCTCATCGAGAACATCAACCCGTTAGCCAATCTGGTGCGGGTGCCGAAGAAGAGTACAGCATTGCTCAGCGACTTTGAGGTGAAGCGTGACCGCATCGCCCGTGAAGCGATGACGAAAAACGTGACGAATATCTCTGGCGTGCCGTCATGGATGCTCTCCGTGTTGAACCGCGTCATGGAGCTGTCGGGCAAGACACACTTAGAAGAGGTGTGGCCCAATCTGGAGGTGTTCTTCCACGGGGGTGTGGCCTTCACGCCTTACCGTAAGCAGTATGAGCAGCTCATCACCTCGCCGAAGATGCACTACATGGAAACCTACAACGCCAGCGAAGGCTTCTTCGGCATCCAGGACGACCCCAACGACAAATCCATGCTGCTCATGCTTGACTATGGGGTGTTCTATGAGTTCCAGCCCATGGATGGAGGTGACATCGTGCCTTTGTGGGGCGTTGAGAAGGACAAGAATTACGCGATGCTGATTTCGACATCGTGCGGACTGTGGCGCTATATGATTGGCGACACCGTGCGCTTCACCAGCACCAACCCCTATAAGTTCATCATCTCCGGTCGCACCAAGAGCTTCATCAATGCCTTTGGCGAAGAGCTCATTGTCGATAATGCCGAGCAGGGACTTGCCTATGCCTGTGAACAGACGGGAGCCGAGGTGCTGGAATATACGGCAGCGCCCGTCTTTATGGATGAGCATGCACAATGCCGCCACCAGTGGATCATCGAGTTCTCGCGTGAGCCACAAGACTTGGCACAGTTTGCCACTTTACTCGACCGTCGCTTGCAGGAAATCAACAGCGACTACGAGGCCAAGCGCTATAAGAATATTACGTTGCAGCCGTTAGAGCTCATCAAAGCCCGTCCGGGACTTTTTGAGGACTGGATGCGTCAGCGCGGTAAGCTGGGCGGACAGAACAAGGTACCACGCCTTAGCAACTCGCGAGAGCACATCGAGCAGCTGCTACGTTTAAATGAAGAGTGAAGAATGAAGAATGAAGAATTTGCTACCGCCCTGCAACGGCGGATAAAGAGTCTCATAAGACAAACAAACCTTCACGGAGTGGGTCTAAGGGGGATTATGGGCACTTTGTGCGCAGCATTCTTCGTTCTTCAGTCCTTATTCTTCATTTCCAGTTGTGCCCGTATGGGTTCGCCGGACGGCGGATGGTACGACGACACGCCACCGCGTATTGTCAAGACCACCCCGCAGGACCGTTCTGTCAATGTTTCCGAGCAGAAAATCACCATTCTTTTTGACGAGTATATCAAGGTGGAGGATGTGACCAACAAGGTTGTCGTCTCACCGCCGCAACTTGAGATGCCCGAAATCAAAGCCTCGGGCAAACGGATTATCGTGGAGCTGAAGGACTCGCTGAAGCCCAACACCACCTATACCATTGACTTCTCCGATGCCATCAGCGACAACAACGAGGGTAATCAGATGGGCAACTACACTTATTCGTTCTCCACGGGCGAAAGTATTGACACGTTCGAGGTTTCGGGTACTGTGCTCAATGCCGAGGACCTGGAGCCTATCAAGGGTATCCTCGTAGGACTCTATGACGACCTGAGCGACTCCGTCTTCAAGACTAAGCCTTTTCAGCGTGTGTCACGTACCGATAGTCGCGGACGCTTCGTTGTGAAGGGTGTTGCACCGGGCACCTATCGTGCCTACGCCCTGCAGGAGTCCGACGGTGACTATCTGTTCAATCACATGAGCGAGGTCATCGCCTTCTCGCATGACACATACTCTCCCTCGTCGAAGCCCGACATCCGTCAGGACACCGTCTGGCGCGACACGCTGCACATTGACAGCATCCGACGCGTGCCCTACATACACTACTATCCCGACAACATCGTGCTGCTTGCCTTCCAGCATCCGCAGACAGAGCGTTACTTCGTAAAAGCAGAGCGCACAGACGCAAATAACTTCAAGGTGTTCTTCACTTACGGCAATCCGCAGCTGCCCATCATCCGGGGTCTGAACTTCGACAGCCGCGATGCGTTCCTCGTGGAGCACAGCGCTAAGCGCGATACTATTACCTACTGGCTTCGCGACACTGCGCTTGTTAATCGCGACACGCTGAACATTGAGATGTCTTACCTGATGACTGACACCACAGGGATGCTCGTCACACAGACCGACACGCTGGAAATCCTTGCCAAGACCTCCTACGAGCGACGGCAGAAAGACTTGCGAAAAGAATTTGAAAAGTGGGAAAAGGAACAGGAAAAGAAGAAAAAGCGCGGTCAGCCCTACGACAGCATCTTCCCCGCGAAACCTCTTGTGCCCACATGGATAATACCCAAAGATATGGCCCCCGACCGTAACATCAGCGTGGTGTTCCCCACGCCGCTGGCACACATCGACACCGCTGCCATCCATCTCTACGCGAAGGTGGATACGCTGTGGTATTCCGCACCGTTTGAATTTGCGCCCAAGGACTCGTTGCCGCGCACCTATGAGCTGCTTGCCGAGTGGCGGCCAGGGTTGGAGTATAGTCTTGAAGTAGATTCTGCAGCCTTTACCGACATCTATAACCTGGTGTCCGACGACCTGAAACAGGGCTTCAAGGTAAAAAATTCCGATGATTACGGCACGCTTTATGTGCAACTGAGCGGTATGACCATCGACAGCACCATCATCGTCAGGCTGCTCGACAAGAGCGGCAGGATGCAGAAGCAGACACGCGCCGCCGACGGTGCCGCAGAGTTCTTCTATATCTCCCCGGGCAAATACTACCTCTCTGCCTTTGTTGATCGTAACGGCAACGGCGTGTGGGACACGGGCGACTACGATGCCGACCGACAACCCGAAGATGTCTATTTCTTCCCCGACGCCATTGAGTGTAAGGCCAAGTGGGACGTCACGGAGCGCTGGAACCTCACCGCGTTGCCGCGCGACCGCCAGAAACCCGGTGCCATCACCAAGCAAAAGGCCGACAAAGAGAAGAAGCAGCGAAACCGTAACGCAGAGCGTGCCGAGAAGCTTGGCATCAAGTATGAGCCGCAGTAAGAGCTGAGTGTTAAATGAATCATTAAACGTTAGACAATAAAAACCATCAAATAGGAAAAAACAATACAGCTATGGAAAAGAAGTTTTGGATGAAATCATTACGTCAGGTATTAAGCGTTATTCCTTTTTACCTCCTTACCCTATTACCCTTGTCAGCTAACGCCCAGTGCGGCATTACCAATACCGCCTTCCAATCGGGTGAGTTCCTTAGTTACGACCTCTACTTCAACTGGCAGTTCGTGTGGGTGAAGGTCGGTACGGCCAGCATGTCCACCGTACAGTCAACATTCAAGGGACAGAAAGCCTATCGCAGCAGTCTCATCACTCGCACCAATTCGCGTGCTGACAAGTACTTCATCATGCGCGACACGCTGCTCACCTACACCACGCTCGACATCAACCCGCTCTACTACCGCAAGGGTGCAAAGGAGGGTGACCGTTACTATGTGGATGAACTATGGTACACCTATCCCAACGGACAATGTAACGTGAAACAGCATGAGATTACCAGCAGCGGCGACCAGAACTGGCGTAACATGAAGCCCGGCAAGTGTGTCTATGACATGATGAGCATCTACCTGCGTGCCCGTAACTTTGATGCGGCAACGCTGAAGGAGGGCCAGCGCATCACGCTGCCCATCGCCGACTCAAAGAAGCTGCTCAATACGTGGCTCGTCTATAAGGGCAAGGAGAACATCTCCATGAAGAACGGCTCGGGCAAGTTCCGCTGTCTGGTGCTGGCGTTCATGGAGCGCGAGGACGGCAAGGACAAGGAGATTATCCGTTTCTTCGTTACCGATGATGACAACCACCTGCCTGTGCGCCTCGACATGAACCTCCGCTTCGGCACCGCCAAGGCTTACCTCACCGCCATGAAGGGCGTGAAGAGCCCCCTGACCAGCAAGCTGAAGTAAGATAACAAAAACCATACTACTATGAGCAAGAAAAAAGGAGGAAAACGACTGTCAAGAAAGGCGTTAGAAGAACGTCTGCAGACGCTGTTCCAACAAAATCCGAACGAAACGTTCACCTTCAAACAGATCTTCCGTGAGCTGAAGCTCGACACTCATCCGGCGAAGATGATGGCCATCGACCTGATGGAAGAGATGGCGTGGGACGACTTCCTGTCGAAGGTGGATGACCATTCGTACCGCCTGAACACGAAGGGTCAGGTGCAGGAAGGCACGTTCATCCGCAAGGCCAACGGCAAGAACTCGTTTATGCCCGACGATGGCGGCAAGCCTATCTTCGTCTCGGAGCGTAACTCGATGTTCGCGCTGAACGGCGACCGCGTGCGAGTGTCGCTGATGGCACGCCGTCAGAACCACATCAAGGAGGCGATGGTTACCGACATCCTCTCGCACAAGATGGATCAGGCCGTCGGCAGGCTGAAGGTGGAGAAGGACTATGCGTTCCTGATTACCGAGGGTAACATCTTCGTACACGACATCATGGTGCCGAAGAAGAAACTGAAGGGCGGCAAGTCAGGCGACAAGGCGGTGGTGCGCATCACGCAATGGCCGTCGAAGGAATCGAAGAACATCGTGGGCGAGGTCATCGACGTCCTGGGTAAGCAGGGCGAGAACAATGCCGAGATGCACGCCATCTTAGCACAATACGGGTTGCCCTACAAATACCCGAAGAACGTGGAGGATGCTGCAGAGAAGATAGACCCGGGCATTACTCCTGAGGAGATTGCCAAGCGTGAGGACTTCCGCGACGTGTGGACCTGCACCATCGACCCGCATGACGCAAAGGACTTTGATGATGCGCTGTCTATCCGACAAATAGTAAATGGTAAATCGTCAAATGGTAAATTATATGAGGTTGGCGTGCATATTGCCGATGTAAGCCACTACGTGAAGGAAGGCTCTGTCATTGACAAGGAAGCCGTGAAGCGTGCCACGAGTGTCTATCTCGTGGACCGTACCATTCCCATGCTGCCCGAGCGGTTGTGTAACTTCGTCTGTTCGCTGCGCCCCGATGAGGAAAAGCTGTGCTACTCAACAATCTTCGTACTTGACGAGGAGGCTAATGTCAAGTCGTGGCACCTGGCACATACAGTTATCAAGAGCAATAGGAGATATGCCTATGAGGAGGTGCAGGAGATTTTGACAGCCCCCGCCAAAGGGAAGGGAAGCATAGCGACTCCAGAGGCTGAGGCTCTCCGTACACTTGACAAGCTGGCAAAGAAGCTGCGCGAGCGTCGATTTAAGGAAGGCTCGGTGAAGTTTGACCGTGAGGAGCTGCACTTCGACATTGACAAGGACGGCAAGCCGACGCGTGCCTACTTCAAGAAGTCGAACGACTCCACCCAGCTCATCGAGGAGTTCATGCTGCTGGCTAACCGTAGCGTAGCGGAGATGATTGGAAAGGTGAAGGAGCAAGGAGCAAGGAACAAGGGGCAAGGAACATCGAAGAAGGCCAAGACGTTTGTCTATCGTATCCACGACCAGCCCGACCCGACGAAGCTTGAGACACTGCGGCAGTTTGTGGTGAACTTCGGCTATAAGCTGAAGACCAGCGGAACGCGCGGCGCTATCTCGAGAAGTCTGAATGCGCTGATGGACGACGTGCAGGGCAAGAAGGAGCAGAACCTCATTGAGACGGTGGCGCTGCGTGCGATGATGAAAGCGAAGTACTCTACGCATAACATCGGACACTACGGATTGGCGTTCGACTACTACACACACTTCACATCACCTATCCGCCGCTATCCCGACACGATGGTACACCGTCTGCTGACGAAGTATCAGGAGGGCGGACGCTCTGCTAACCAAGACAAGTACGAAGAGCTGTGCGAACACAGTTCAGACATGGAACAGGTAGCACAGCAGGCCGAGCGCGACAGCATCAAGTACAAGATGGTGGAGTTTATGGCAGATAAGATAGGCGAAGTTTACGACGCCCATATCTCAGGCATCCAGTCTTATGGCATCTACTGCGAGATAGACGAGAACCACTGCGAGGGCATGGTACCCATGCACGACCTTGACGATGACTACTATGAGTTTGATGAGAAGAACTACTGTCTCGTGGGGCGCCGTCATCACCATAAATACCAGCTGGGCGATGCCATACGCATCCAGGTGGCCAAGGCTAACATTGAGAAGCGGCAGCTTGACTTCACGCTGGCGGAGTGATCAGGGGTGAAGGATTTGGGGTGAGGGATGTCGAAGAAAAAGAAGGAAAAGAATATTCATTACTCGAAGGTTGAGGAGTACTGGAACACCTGGTCGCATGCCGGAGGCATTGCGCTGGGTGCTGCCTTCGGCATTGTGTTCCTCGTCATGTGTCTGCGCGGCGAGAACGGATGGGCGCGTCTGGGTGTGAGCCTCTACCTGTTCGGTATGTTAGGCTCCTACATTGCCTCGACGGTTTATCACGCCGTGAACCAGCGTTCGAAATGGCGTGAGCGTTTTCGTCGCTGGGACCATGCTGCCATCTACTGGCACATCGCCGGCTCCTACTCACCCATCACACTCATTGCCTTGCGTGAACAGGGCTACTGGGGATGGGGACTCTTTTCCTTTGTCTGGCTCTGTGCCATTGCCGGTACTACCATCAGCTTTATCAAGCTGAAGCAGCACTCGAACATCGAGACGTTCTGCTTCTGTGGTATGGGCCTGAGTGTGCTTGTCGCCTTCAAGCCGCTGTTAGAGACAGTCAGCACAGCAGCAGTCATCTGGCTCATTGCCGAGGGTGTGTGTTACATCATCGGTGCTGTGTTCTACAGCATCAACAAGACGAAGTACATGCATACCGTGTTCCATTTCTTCGTGCTTGCCGGTTCCGTCTGTCACATCATCGCCGTCTGGGACGTACTGATTGATTACCTGTAATAAAAAACGTGCTGAAAGGACTTATCCTCACAACACGTTCACGTTATTAACCCTCAGTACCCAGAGCCGGGGTCGAACCGGCACGGGTTGCCCCACTGGTGTTTGAGACCAGCGCGTCTACCGATTCCGCCATCTGGGCTTAGCGGGTGCAAAGGTACGAAGAACAAAATGAATAACAAAATAAAATTGCCATTTATTTATATTTTATGCACAAAAAACATTAAAACCTTGCATAGTTCAAGAATTATTCGTAACTTCGACGGCGAAATCTAAGTCTACTATCATATGGAGAAAAACCAGCAGCATTACTGCATCATCTTGGCTGGCGGAAGGGGACGACGCCTATGGCCCTGTAGCCGCGACAAGAAGCCAAAACAATTTATTGATTTCTTCGGAACAGGACGCACACAGTTGCAGTCCACCTTTGACCGTTTTTCAGAAATCCTTCCTCAGGGAAACATTTATGTCTGTACCAATCATGAGTATGCTCCGATGGTCTTGGAGCAGCTACCCGAACTGCGGGTGGAGAACTTGATGATTGAGTCGGTGAACCGTAACACGACAGCCAGCGTCATCAGCGCCACGCTGAACATTCACCGGCGCTGTGCCAATGCCTGCATCGCTGTCACACCGAGCGACCAGTTCGTGCTGAATGATGAGGCCTTTCGCCACAACATTGCTGAGGCGATGGAGACGGCAAGTAATCAACCCATCGCACTCGTCCTTGGCGTGAAGCCGACACGTTCGGAACCCGGCTACGGCTACATACAGATGGGTGAGCAGTCGCCACACCCAGATATCTACAGCGTGCAGTCGTTCACCGAGAAACCCGAGCGTGAGTTCGCACAGATGTTTGTTGACAGCGGTGAGTTCCTGTGGAACACAGGTCTTATCGTTGCCTCAGCCGACACGCTGCGCCGTTGTGTGCGCCGCATCTATGCACGTCATTTCAGCGAGGCGCTGCCGGAGGAGCATGACTATACCATTGAATGGGTCATGAACTTTGTGGAGAATAAGTACGCTTCGTTGCCCAACATCCCCATTGACAGCGGAATGCTGGAGATGTGCGATAATGTCTATGTCATGCAATGTGACTTCGGTTGGGCTGACTTAGGCACATGGCACAGCATCTACGAGTGCATGGGTCATGGTGAGGGTGACAATGTGATTATCAACTCAGAGGTCATCATTGAGGACAGCCGTAATAATGTTATCAAGCTGCCCAAGGACCATCTGGCCGTCATCAACGGACTTGACGGCTATATCGTGGCAGAGCAGGGCAACGTGCTGCTTATCTGTAAAAAGAGTGACTCGTCGGCACTCATTCGCAAATACGTGAATGAGGTGCACATCAAATACGGCGATGAGTTTATATAATATAATAGGTAGGAGCTTACCCCTACCTATTATATATTATATGTTTTTCTTAAAGCAACGATGGCGGCGGTGCTGGCGTGACTCCAAGTACTGCCAGTGGCTCTGTACGCCTTCGTTGGTTTCCATCTGCTGCATGGCCTCGGCCCATTTGAAGCCGTAATCCTGGAAACGCTGAATGAGCTCATTGAAGATGAGCGCGTTGGCTCCTTTGGGACGGTACTCGGGCAACACACCGATGAGTAGCAGGTCAACGGTGTCTGTCTTGTGCCACTTCAGCACACGCAACAGACGCCACCACGTCAAAGGCCACAGGCTACCGTTGTGACTCTTCTGCATCACTTTGGCAAAGGAGGGGAACGTGATGCCGAAGCCCACCAGCTTGTTATTGTCATTACCATCGACGACACCCGTCACAAGGTTCAGGTCAGCCTTCTTGATGTAAGCGTCCACCAGCTGGTCTATCTGCCGCTCACTCAGCTGCGAGTAGCCATAGAGATCCTTGTATGTCTCGTTGATCATGTGGAAAATATGACGTCCCATACCCTCATCCACCAGTTCATGGCTGGTGAACTTGCAGGTGTGCAGATTGTAACGCTTCTCAATCATGGCCGACAGTTTGGCGAACTTGTCGGGCACCACATCGGGCACTTTCACGCGGTACTCCATGTAGTCGTTATCCTTCTGCCATCCGCCCATCCGTTCCATGTGCTGCGAATAGTAGGGGTAATTATAGTTGACATAGTGAGTAGCTATCTCCTCAAAACCCTCAATGAGCATCCCCTCGCGGTCCATATCGGTAAAACCCAATGGTCCGGCAATCTCGTTCATGCCACGCTCCTTACCCCATTCCTCCACCTTCTGGAGCAAAGCCTGCGACACCTCGACATCATCCACAAAGTCGAACCAGCTGAAGCGAACCAGCTGACGGTTCCAGCGCTCGTTGGCACGTCGATTGATAATGGCTGCCACACGGCCAACCATCTTTCCGTCGCGGAAAGCCATGAAATATTCCGCCTCACAGCACTCGAACGATGGGTTCTTGTCGCGGCTGAGCGTTTCTAACTCATCGAAGAAAAGGAAAGGGACAGCGTACTTACTGCCGCGATAGAGGTCGTAGTAGAAGCGGATGAACTGCTTGAGTTCACGCTTGTTTTTTACTGTTTTAATTTCTATCGGATTCATTTGTGCGTTTCTTTTGCTGTGCAAAGGTACGAATAAGTGAGAAGAATACCAAAAGAAAGCTATATTTTCTTTTGAATTCTCGAACGAAAGCGCTCGGCTATACCGCTTTGTACCTTTAGGTCAAAGGTAATTCTCACTTCAGACTCTTCATCCACTCAAAGAGTTCGTCAAGGGCATAGTCGCCGCTGTGAGGACGATTCCACGCCAACTGGAAGTTCACCTGCTTCCCCTCATTCTGTAGTTTGGTGGCGAAGGCGACGGGTACAGGGAATGCCGTGTCACGGTCACGAGCACCGTGGCGGATATACCAGTACTTTGCCACGTCTGTCTTCTTGGCATTGATAAAGTTCATGGGGTTCATCAGTCTTACCAGTTCCTGCACCTCGGGAGCTACCTGCTTACCATTGCGCATGGCTGCGTATTCGGTGAAGTTAACGTTGGTACCAAGCGTGTCGCCAAACAGCTCGTTCTCTGCTGTAGCCGTAGCGTCGTTCACGCCCAAAGCATCGAAGGCGGGAGGCGTCTTCAGGGGTTGTGCGGTGATGATATAGCTCAGATAAGTCTCCAAGTCTAAGCCGACGATATATTCTCCCTGCTGAATATGGGACGCAGGAGCATTGGAGCGCTGGGCGTTGAACACCTGTGCTGCGACGCGAAGCTTGTCAGGCGATGCGGAAGGAGGAGTGGGAGAGGTAGGAGGAGTGGGAGGAGTGTTGAACGAGAAGCCCATAGCGTCGGGGATGTCGGCACCGACGTTCTTGGCAGCCTGTGCGGAACTGATCAGCAGCTGTTTGATATAGCCGCGCATGTTATCCGCTGTGATGGGGTCACCTGTCTCTGGGTGCTTTAACCCGAGGCTGTTCAGATAAGCCGGATACATTGCCGCCAACTCGTTACTGGCAACAGATTGCTCGTTCGTCAAAGGTCGTGAGCGGTTATTGGTACAATTATAGAGCCATTCGTAAGCCATATCAGCATGCTCCAGGTCGATGATGGGACAGAAGCAGATACAGGCAAAGACGTCATCACGCGTGTCAGCGGCACCCATCTCCTTCAGCATTGGCTCGTAGGCAGGATTATTGCCCGTGGCACCCAATAGTGCAGACAAGGCACCGCCGGCGCTGGTGCCGTCGGTAATGATGAGGTCCGCCGAGCCTTCCATCTGTTTGTCGAACAATCGCAGATAACGCACAGCAGCCTTTAAGTCAAGTAGTGCCTGTGGTGCACGGCCCGTGTAGCGTGTCGTGCTGCCGGTAATCGTCGTAGAGTTACGTCCCCGTGCACCAGGGATAGCCACCACAAAGCCCTCCTTCAGCGCACGTCCTGTGGCATCACCTGCCTGCGGCTCAGTAGCGGCAGCAGCCATATAACCGCCGACATAGGTACGCAACAGGATGGGAGTCTTCTGGTTAGCATCCTCGGGAACATAGACATTCATATACTGACAGACCGTATCCTCTACGTTCGTCACATAGAAAAGGTGCTCATAAGCCTTATAGCTGACGGTCTGTCCGTCAGGCATAACAAGCGTTCGTTGCTGTGCGCTGTTCTTGTCAAATTCCAATTGGGCCTTCTGCTGCGCCGTAGCTGTCAATGCCGTAACAGCCAGAAGCGTCATGATGATTTTACGTTTCATAGGCAGTAATATATTTATTGTTGTTGTCATTATTGTTGTTGCCAAGCCTCCCGGGTCATTTCGACGGCGAGCGTTGTCTTGCGGAACTCTGCGAAACTCATATATACCAATCCGTGGTCAACGTCGCGGTCACCCCATGAGTTCTTCATGATGAAGTAACGATGTCCTATGCTGTCACGCGCCAATCCTACGACAGCCATAGCGTGACCGCTGCTCTCCCAACAAATGCCGTGATGCTTGCGTACAGCCTTTACCGTACGATGCAGCAGCGTGTCCATCGGCACGTTCAAAAACCTATTATGTTCCCAGTTGTCGGGCATATCGATGTCTATTTCCTGGCCGTAAGGCTCTTTGTCGTTACTGGTCAGCGCCACATATTCTCCCGGGGCGCATACGCTATGGGCAAATTCCTGGGGCGTATAGACAGCACCCCCCATGAACACCTGCTTAGGCGGTTCAATGTCGGGATTGTATTCGCGATAGGCATCATGGGCACAAAGCCCATATTTCATCATCAGGTTAATACATGTCACTCCCATAGCACGCTTGCTTTCCGGCGCATTTTTCTCACCGCTAAGCACATACTCTATGTAAGCTGGTGACAGATTCACCGAGTCGCCACGTCCTATATGCTCTGTCTCTATAGCGGCGAGCATGGCATAAGCCCAACAGGTTTGGCTGTGCCCTTGATCCTTGACAGGCGTCATACGGTTCAGCACCTCTACCTGCATCGGCCCATGCGTTGCCTGCTTCCTGCCACAGCTTACCAGCAGACACAATAGGAGCAAATATGCTAACTTTTTCATTCTGCCTACAAAGATAGAATAAATAAATGAATAAAACAAATAAAACAATAAATAAAAGTATTTTGTTCCTAAAATGAGAATCTTTAATTTTTTTCGATTTTCCCCCTGAAATTCTTTACGAGAATACTGTAATTGGGGCAACGGTGTTGCCCCAATTCAAATGCCTCACCTCATCACACGAAGTTTGGACGGAGCAAACGCATTGAGAAGACGGAGCAAACCACTCAAGAGCCCAAAGCAAACGCATCGAAAACTCGGTCCAAACGCATTGAGAACTCGGAGCAAACGCATCGAAAGCTCGGAGCAAACTCGACAATAAACGCCGTCAAACTTTTCCAATAGAGAAATTACCCCTCGAATCGACCACCAGATTGGCCCTTTGACCACAAAACACCTTCCAATTGAAGTCCGAGTACTGAAATTTTGCGACGCTGTTTTTTACGCAAAGTACAGAAAAAAGCACCGAAACTGGGGGTTCATGTATGTTTTTGAAGCAAAAATGAGGGCAAATTTGATGTTTTTTGTCACATTCCGAGGTTTTATATAACGTGCGCAGTCGCTTTACTAATATCATATCTCATTGTATTACAGCTTTTTAGATGAATTAATAATTGCCGTTTGTTCCAGTTCCAGTTGTTCCAATTATTTTTATGTTAGT
>CAJOFA010000028.1 GCA_905233985.1 uncultured Prevotella sp. | reverse complement strand
AATGGGCTATTTAAGGCCACATTTGTGGCCCAAATTAGAGCGAATTAGGGTAATTCGTTTCAAAAATCTATCGGCAAAGCCGTTCCGCTGAATAGTTACTCATAAAAACTCTTAACTCCTAACTCTTAACTTCTTTGTACCTTTCCTCTATAAATAGAAAACAAATTGCCCCGCCAAACTAGTTAAACCTGTCGATAGTTCTAATGCAGGCGCATGATGGCCTAATATGGTTCCGTATGGTTATAGTGGTACTTTCCTCTTCGAGCTCTAAGCTATAGTCTGGCTTTCGTCGCTGCCCATTTTGTCGGTTAATTTGCAGACGGTCCGCTTCTGCCTTTCGGCGTAACGGATGGCCACCACAAAGATAATAGCCTTCCCATGGGCGGTATATCGCTTGTCACCCGTTTGTGGTGGGCTCTTTCATCTTGTTCTTCTTGCATACTTGCGTCATGCGGTAGGAGAATCGGCTGAAGAAGCAGTCCTTCGTCCGGCTTGCCCCCATGCGCACTCTATGATGGTCTTGCGGAGGAACACGTTGCTGTGGGTGATTCTGCGCGACTTGTACTTCCCGCTGGACACGTCATTGCGTGGTTTCAGCCCGCTCCAGGATGCAAGGTGCGCCGCAGTCAGGAATTTGGTCATGTCGACTCCAATCTCTGCGATCAATGATGTGGCGGCGCGCTCCCTGATGCCAAGATGGTTTCTCGTCTGTGCTTGTTCACGATGCGACCGTGTATTTTCTTGACAAGCTTCTCTGGGTCGGTCACGCCCTTGCACAACTCGTCCACGACATCCTTGTAGCTCTTGGTGTCGGTGTTCGACACATAGTTGCTCAGGCGGATGTTGCACCGCTACATCACACGGTGCATCTCCTCCAACTGAAAAGTTAAAACTCCATTGAGTAGGCTGTGATTTCTTGCGAAGGCTTTTGCTTATAGCCAAAAGGTCTTTTGCTTATAAGCGAAAAGTCTTTTGCTTGCAAGCGAAAGGTCTTTTGCTTGTAGCCAAAAACTCCTAACAAGTAGCCTTTGTACTGCAATCCGTTCCGTTTCCTACCGCAAAAGCAACAGTTTTATACTGCGTTTAATGGCCTTTTGCTTTATCGCTGGCGCATTTTTTGCAGGGTGGGAAACTTCAGTAAATGAGATTACTAAACATAAAAATTACATGCTATAAACAGCACACCTCAAAGATACAACAAAAGTGTGACTTAGAGCACGAAAAAGATAGGATTAAGTGTATGTGAGCCTTGATTTCTAACTTTTCGGGGCAATTTGTTCACATTTTTATCTCGACTGGCATATAATCTCGAAAATTTTATCTAATTTTGCAGCGTGATTTATCCAGGCAACTTTGAGCATAAGATAGGATTCGATGAAGTCAGGACGCTGCTGAAGGCACGCTGTCTGAGCACGCTGGGCAAGGAAAAGGTAGACGAGATGTCCTTTTCCAGTGATCATGCGCTGATTTGTGAACTGCTGGAGCAAGTGAGCGAGTTCCGCAGGCTTCAGGAGAAGGCCGACGACTTCCCGCTACAGTATTTCTTCGACGTGAGGGAGGCCGTGTGGCGCATCCGATTGGAAGGCACGCACTTAGAGGAGGACGAGGTGTGGAACCTCAGGCGCTCGTTGGAGACCATCAGCAACATCATAAAATACCTGAACCGAGGCGAGGAAACGGAAACGAAGACCTACCCTGCACTACAACGTATGACGGAGGGTGTGATGACGTTTCCTGCGATGATTCGTCGCATAGACTCGATACTCGACAAGTTCGGCAAGATCAAGGACTCGGCCACGATGACGCTGGCCAGCATTCGTCACGAACTGTCGAAGACGGAAGGCAGTATCTCGCGTACCTTATATACTATACTACATGCGGCCCAGAAAGAGGGTCTCGTCGACAAGGACGCTGCACCCACCATGCGCGATGGGCGTCTGGTGATACCCGTGGCTCCCAACCTTAAGAGGCGCATTAATGGCATCGTTCACGACGAGTCGGCAACGGGCAAGACCGTGTTTATAGAGCCGACAGAGGTGGTCGAGGCCAACAACCGAGTAAGACAGTTAGAGGCCGAGGAGCGCCGCGAGATTATCAGGATACTGACGGTGTTCAGCGAGGAGGTGCGTCCGCACGTTCAGGAGATACTTGACTCGTATCAGTTCCTGGCTCAGATTGACCTGATCTACGCGAAAGCATCGCTGGCCACAACGATGAAGGCCATAGAACCGCAGACGCTGAGCCACCCGCACCTCGACTGGATACAGGCCGTCCACCCCCTGCTGGCTATCAGCTTGGAGAAGCAGGACAAGAAAGTGGTACCGCTGGACATCCAGTTAGACGACATCACGACATCACGTGATAACGTCATAACAAATAAAGACAAGAATCTCGGTCGTCTCCTAATTATCTCCGGTCCTAATGCTGGCGGCAAGTCGGTGTGTCTCAAGACCGTCGGCCTGCTGCAATACATGCTGCAATGCGGCATGAGCATCCCCATAGGCGACCGTTCAACAACGGGTGTATTTGAAAGCATCATGATCGACATAGGCGACGAGCAGAGCATTGAGGACGACCTGTCGACCTACTCATCGCACCTGATGAACATGAAGCAGATGATGCGACAGGCCAACACAAAGTCGCTGCTGCTGATCGACGAGTTCGGAGGAGGTACGGAGCCCACCATCGGCGGTGCCATTGCCGAGGCCATTCTGAAACAGTTCTGGAAGAAGCACACTTTCGGTGTCATCACCACCCACTACCAGAATCTGAAGCATTTTGCCGACGACCATGAAGGTGTGGTCAACGGAGCCATGCTCTACGACCGCCATCAGATGCAGGCCCTCTATCAGCTGTCCATCGGACAACCCGGCTCATCATTTGCCATCGAAATTGCCCGCAAGACAGGCATCCCCGAGGAAGTGATTAAAGATGCGTCGGAGATTGTGGGCTCGGAGTACATCCAGAGCGACAAGTATCTGCAGGACATCGTGCGCGACAAGCGTTACTGGGAAGGCAAGCGACAGACCATCCATCAGCACGAAAAAAGTCTGGAGGGCAGCATCGCCCGCTATGAGAGCTCGATTGAGGAGATTGAGCAGCAGCGCAAACAGATACTGCAGCGTGCCAAGGAAGAAGCCGAGGAGCTGCTTCGCGAGAGCAACAAGAAGATAGAAAACGTCATCCGCGAGATACGCGAGCAACAGGCCGAGAAGGAAGCTACCCGCCGTATACGCGAGGAACTCGACGCTTTCAAGCAGGAAGTGGCGAACATGGACACCACCGCCAGTGACGAGCTGATAGAGCGGAAAATGCGACAGATACAGGAGAGAAAGAAGAGAAAGGATGAGAGGAAAAAGAAGTTGAAGGAGGAGGGTGGAAAGTCAAAGGAGAATAGTTCTGCCGCTGAAGGAAATGCCCTGCCGTCCTCAACTGTCACCCCTTCACCCTTAATTGTCGGTTCCACCGTCCGCATCAAGGGTCTCACTTCAATAGGCACCATTGAGAGCATCGAAGGGAAGATGGCCACAGTCATCTTTGGCTCCATGCGTACGAAAATGCGCCTCGAAAGACTTGAGTCAGCCAAGGAGTCGAAGCAGGAGCTATCGAAGAATGACGAGCGCAACACTGCCATCATGGGCAGCTATGCCAACGTGTCGAAAGATACACGGGCAGCCATCGACTCACGAAAAATGAACTTCCGTCAAGACCTCGACGTGAGGGGCATGAGAGGCGACGAGGCCATCAATGCCGTGACCTATTTCATTGACGATGCCATCCTTGTAGGCATGTCACGCGTTCGCATTCTACACGGCACTGGAAGCGGCATCCTGCGCCAGCTCATCAGGCAATATCTGGCCACCGTGCCCAACGTTACACACTACTGCGACGAGCACGTACAATTCGGCGGAGCAGGCATCACGGTAGTTGACATAGATTAAGTGTGCGCACACAAAATCCATAAAAAAAGCAAAAAAATTTTGCTAACTCACTGATTCTTCATAACTTTGCACCCGAAAATCAGCGGATAACACGCATCTCGTGATGAGAAGCCTTAAAATATCTATTATGAAGAATTTAGTGAAGAATGTGTTTCTGAGCCTGACATTCATGTCACTGATTCCGATGACGGCCTTGGCCGCCACAGATGGAAGCAAAAGCTCAGAGAAGTTCGACTGGACTTCTGTTATTGAAGCCATCATTCAGGTTGAAAGCGAAGGAAACCCCAACGCCGTGAGTGGGAACTCGGTAGGCGTTATGCAGATTACCCCGATCCTCGTACGTGAGTGTAACAACATTCTGAAGGGTCGCAAGAGCAACAAGCGTTTCACACTGGCCGACCGCTACAACGTCGGCAAGTCGAAGGAGATGTTCCTTCTTATTCAATCGCATCACAATCCTGAGAACAACGTCGAGAAGGCTATACGTTCTTGGAACGGCGGTATGAAATACAGCCTCAAGGCTACCAACCGCTACTATCAGAAGGTGATGAAAAGAATGAAGTAAAAAAAGCATTAAATGTTTTTGACTAATACAAATCTGGTTGTCAAGGCTTCGGCACTTGTCGACCAGATTTTTTTTAAACACGTTTTATTTTGGCAGTTCCACTTTTTTTCCGTATTTTTGCAGCCAAATGAAGACAACATACCATTATATCATACTCGCATGGACACTGCTTGCCCTTGTAGGACAGGAGACGAAGGCACAGACGGTCAGCTATCAGTCGTTCGCCCACTATAATAGGCGCGTAGCCGAGTTTGCACCCCTCCGCGACATCGACTCGACCACTGTGGTCATGTTAGGCAACAGCCTCACAGAGAATGGCGGGAACTGGGCAGAACGACTCAATACAGGGCTGAAGGTGGTGAATCGCGGCATTATAGGCGACAACACCATAGGCATGATACAGCGACTCTGCCAGATTACCCCTTACAAGCCTCGCGCCATCTTTCTCATGGCAGGCATCAACGACATGAGCAACGGCATGCCTGCCCAGCAGGTTGCCAGCAGGGTGATTACGCTCATCGACAGCATACGCTTACAGTCGCCTGGGACCCAGCTCTTCGTAGAGAGCATCCTCCCCATCAACGAGAGCAACGGGCGATGGAAGACCCTAAGCGGACGCACAGACGACATTCCTTGGGCCAACATGCTGATTCGCGCCTACTGCGAAAGCAACGGCATCGTGTTCATCGACGTGTTCCGCCGAATGACACGCGGAAGGAGCAACATACTACGTGGAGAGCTCACCTCCGACGGCCTGCACCTGAATGCCGAGGGCTACAAGATTTGGGCGTTCGAACTGCGAAGACACATCAAACGACTTGAAAAAACAAGATAGACAAAAATGAAACAGCCACTAACCACCATCAAACACCTCTTGCTGCTTGCCTGTCTGCTCTCGGGAAGTCACACACAGGCACAGCAGATCATCTCACTCGAAGGTGCCTGGGACTTCTGCATGGGCGACTCGGCCAAGTACGACGACTACGTGATGTTGCCTGGCTCAATGCTGACCAACGGAAAGGGGTACCCAGTATCAGTGAAGACACAGTGGACAGGCTCGCTCTACGACTCGAGCTACTACTTCAACCCCTATATGGAACGCTATCGCAAAGAGGGTGAGATGAAGTTTCCCTTCTTCCTTACGCCCGAACGCCACTATGTAGGTAACGCCTGGTATCGGCGCTCCATCTATGTACCCAGAAACTGGTCCGACCAACGCATCACGCTCTTCCTGGAACGTCCCCACATAGAGACCACTGTCTATGTCAACGGCCATGAGGTGGGGCATCAGATGTCTCTCTCGACACCCCACCGCTACGATGTGACAAAGTTTATCAAAGTAGGAAGCAAGAACGACATCGAGGTGCGCGTCTACAACGGTATAGAGAACGTGTGTGTAGGACAAGACTCGCACTCGGTGACTGACCAGACACAGGGCAACTGGAACGGCATAGCAGGCCGCATCGAACTGCAGGCACAGTGGGACAAGGTCAACATCAAGCACGTGAAGGTAATCCCCAACGCTGCATCCCACAAAGTCAAGGTCGTCGTAGAACTGGGCGACCATATTGCTCCGGTGCGCTTCATGCCTCAAACCGAATACTATATCAACATTTCCATACGTCATCTCTCTGACTCAGGCCGTGCCGACTATTACTGTGCCAAATCGACAGAAGCCTACAGCAAGGTACGCACGTTCGAGGTCGACTTGGGACCTAACGCCCATTACTGGGACGAGTTCCGCCCCAACCTCTACCTGCTCACAGTCGAGGCCGGCGACGACTGTTACGAAACCACCTTCGGGCTTCGCAACATCAAGATCGAAGGACGACAGTTCTATATTAACGGGCGACCGCTGTTCCTTCGTGGTACAGTAGAGAATTGCTGTTTCCCTGAGACAGGCTATCCTCCCACCGACGAGAAAGCGTGGCTCAACATCTTCCGCAAGTGTAAGGAGTTCGGACTCAACCACATGCGCTTCCATTCCTACTGTCCTCCGGAGGCTGCTTTCTCGGCAGCCGACAAGATGGGCATCTACCTGCAGCCGGAAGGGCCTTCTTGGCCCAACCACGGTGTAAAGCTGCGCAGGGGTATGGCTATCGACAAATACCTGCTCGAAGAGTCGAAGCGCATCATTGACGAGTATGGTCACCATCCCTCGTTTGTAATGATGGCAGCAGGCAACGAACCTGCAGGCGACTGGGTAAGATACTGCAACGATTGGGTCAGGGAGATGAAGAGCTACGACCCCACGCGCCTCTACTGTGGTGCGTCGGTAGGTGGTGGCTGGGCATGGGACAACGGCTCTGAATACCACGTGAAAGGCGGTGCACGAGGCCTCGACGAGTGGAACAGGTCGTTGCCCTCAAGCGACAATGACTACTATCACGGCATCAATTTCCCTCGCAACTACAAGGACACGGTGGCCAATATGTCGCCTATCATTACCCATGAGAAGGGACAATGGTGTGCCTTCCCCGATTTCAAGGAAATTCCCCAGTACACCGGTGTCTACAAGGCACGCAACTTCGAGATATTCCGAGACCTGCTGCGTGACAATGGGATGGCCTCGCAAGCCGAGAAGTTCCTGCATGCCAGCGGAATGTTGCAGACGCTGTGCTACAAACACGAGATAGAGCGCAACCTGCGCACCCCCGACTATGCCGGATTCCAGCTGTTGGGACTCAACGACTACAGCGGGCAGGGAACAGCCCTAACGGGTGTGCTCAACGTGTTCTGGCGCGAGAAGGGCTATTGCACGGCCGAACAATGGCGCGAGTTCTGCAGTCCATTGGTAGCATTGGCACGTTTCCCACGTTTTGTCTTTACCAGCAGCGACACACTCCGTGTGCCCATCGAAGCCTATAACGCATTCTATTCAACCATTGGCGATGTCAGCACCTCTTATTATATTTGTAACGACAGCAACCAGATCATCAGCGGGGGCAGACTCTCACACGGCAACCTGCGCATGGGCAGGGTCAAGGGGCTTGGCACTATCACCTTCCCCCTCGACTCCATCACCACGCCTTCGAAGCTCACGCTGGTGGTACATTTCAGCAAGGAGCTGAAAAACCACTGGGACTTCTGGGTCTACCCCGACGCAAAGCAAAACGACAATGTTGAAATGCTTAAAGACCTTTACATAGCCGACACATTGGACAGCAAAGCCCTGAAGATACTTGCCAAGGGCGGCACCGTGCTCATCACAGCAGCCGGCAAAGTGAAACTGGGCAGCGATGTCAAGCAGACCTACCTGCCCGTATTCTGGAACACGTCGTGGTTCAAGATGCGCCCACCCCATACTACAGGCGCCTACATTGAAAAGAGCCACCCGCTGTTCAAGTACGGTTTCCCCACCGACGACTGGTCTAACCTGAACTGGTGGGAGCTGCTCAACAAGGCACAGGTGATGAACCTGCGTGAGCTGCCTGCCGACTACCAGCCACCCATCCAGCCCATCGACACCTGGCACGTGTCGCGCAAACTGGGTATGCTCATCGAAGCCCGGGTACTTAAAGGTCGCCTGCTGATGACCACGATGGACATCAACACTCGTTTAGACGAGCGTCCTGTAGCCCGACAGATGCGTCACGCCTTGCTTGCCTACATGCAGAGTGCTGACTTCCAGCCACAAATCAGTCTCACGCCCGAAACCATCAGTCATTTCTTTACAGAACAGGCACCGGCAGTGAACATGTTTACCAACGACTCGCCTGACGAGCTGAAGCCCAAACTGCAATAGCACCCACCATTTAACTACCCATACAGACACAAACAACAATGGAACAGAACATTCTTACCAAACTCATATCCCAAAACCTGAACCTATCGGAGAAGGCAGTGGCAGGTACGCTGAAACTGCTTGAGGAAGGCTGTACGATTCCTTTCATCGCACGCTACAGGAAAGAAGCGACAGGCGGATTGGACGAAGTGCAGATTGCCGCCATTAGCGAACAGAACAACCGACTGAAGGAGATACAGAAGCGCAAGGATACCATCACGAAGACCATCAATGACCAAGGAAAAATGACTCCAGAACTGGAGCAGCGCATCAACGACTGCTGGGATGCTGCCGTGCTCGAAGACATCTATCTGCCCTATAAACCCAAACGCCGCACACGTGCCCAAGTGGCACGCGAGATGGGACTCGAACCGTTGGCACTCATTCTCCTCAAGCAGCGTGAACGCGATCCTGAGAGAGCCGCAATGCCTTTTGTCAAAGGTAATGTCGGTGATGTTGACACAGCTCTCAAAGGTGCTCAAGACATTATTGCCGAAATGGTGAGCGAGGATGAGCGTAGCCGTCAACAGGTGCGCTCGGCCTTCCGTCGCGAAGCCGTCATCACCTCGAAAGTAGTCAAGGCAAAGGCCGATACTGACGAGGCAGCCAAGTTCTCCGACTATTTCGACTGGCACGAACCATTGCGCCGTTGTTCAAGCCATCGGCTGCTGGCCATGCGCAGAGGTGAGGCCGAAGGCATTCTGCGCATCACTATCTCACCCGACGATGAACAATGCATAGAGCGGTTACAACGTCATTACGTCTATGGCAACACACCGTGCGGAAAGTTAGTAGCCGAAGCTGTCGACGACGGATACAAACGACTGCTCAAGCCTTCGATAGAAACCGAATATGCCAACCTGAGCAAAGAGCAGGCCGACGACGAGGCTATCCGCGTGTTTGCCCAGAACCTGCGCCAGCTATTGCTCGATGCGCCCCTCGGACAGAAACGTGTCATGGCCATCGACCCTGGATTCCGAACGGGATGCAAAGTGGTGTGCCTCGACGAGCAAGGCAACTTGCGTCACCACGAAGCCATCTTCCCCCACCCTCCCGTCAACCGCACCATGCAGGCATCCGTACATGTGCAGCAGATGATAGCCCATTACAACATTGAAGCTATTGCCATCGGAAACGGAACAGCTTCAAGGGAGACGAAGTCATTCGTTGAAGACGTGCTCCGCGAAGTCGATGGTGAGAAGCCCCGCCTCTTTGTCGTGAGCGAAGACGGAGCTTCGGTATATTCTGCTTCGAAAATCGCTCGTGACGAGTTTCCCGATGAGGACGTCACCGTCAGAGGAGCCGTCTCCATCGGACGCAGGTTGATCGACCCGCTTGCCGAACTCGTGAAGATTGACCCCAAGAGCATCGGCGTAGGACAATACCAGCACGACGTCGACCAGACAAAGCTCAAGAACCAGCTCGACCTTACCGTAGAGAGCTGCGTCAACTCCGTAGGCGTGAACCTGAACACTGCTTCCAGCCATCTGCTGCAGTACGTCAGCGGATTGGGTCCTGTACTTGCCAAGAACATCGTTGACTACCGCCGTGCGAACGGAGCCTTCACCTCACGCGCACAACTGAAGAAAGTTCCCCGCTTGGGGCCGTCAGCATTCCTGCAGTGTGCCGGTTTCCTTCGTATCCCCAACGCAAAGAATCCACTCGACGGCAGTGCCGTTCATCCTGAAAGCTATAGCGTTGTCGAACAGATGGCACGCGACCAGCAATGCACCGTGGCCGACCTAATTAGCAAAAAGGAACTGCGGGCAAACATTCACATAGAGAAATACGTGACCAAAGAAACCGGTCTGCCCACCCTTGTCGATATCATGAAGGAGCTGGAGAAGCCTGGTCGTGACCCGCGTCAGCAGATTACTGAATTTGAGTTTGCCCACGGCATAGAAAGTGTCGACGACCTGGTGGAAGGCATGGAACTGCCCGGCATTGTAACAAACATTACTAATTTCGGAGCCTTCGTCGACATCGGTGTGCATCAGGACGGACTTGTACACATCTCACAGCTGGCAGACAAATATGTAAAGGATCCTAACGACGTAGTAAGCCTGCACCAGAACGTCACGGTGCGTGTGCTTGAAATTGACCGTCGTCGCGGACGCATCTCATTGTCCATGCGTGGCATAAAGAAATAGCCCCCTTGATAATAACACTGTTTTTTACCTGTTCAATGAAAAAATATGGGGTATTTATTCTTTCATATCAGGAATTTTGTGTAACTTTGCAAATTATTATCTAAAAAAGGAACACGATGGCAAAGCAGAACAATCATCTGGTGATTATGGCTGGCGGTGTAGGAAGCCGTTTTTGGCCAATGAGTACCGCTGAGAAACCCAAACAGTTTATTGATGTGTTGGGATGTGGAAAAACGTTGTTACAGCTAACCGTTGAACGTTTCGGCGATTTGGTTGCTCCCGATAATATTTGGGTGGTAACCAACGAACGTTATGCCGATATCGTGGCAGAACAGTTGCCAGACATGCCTCGTCAGAATATTCTGAGAGAGCCCTGTCGCAGGAACACGGCACCTTGCATTGCCTATGTATCATGGCGTATTAAGTCGAAAGATCCAAAGGCCAATATTGTGGTGACGCCAAGCGACCACATTGTCATTAACGTACAAGAATTTCAGCGTGTCATCCGTCAGTGCATGCTGTTCACAGCCGACAGCGATGCTATTGTCACATTAGGCATGAAACCCAACCGTCCGGAAACCGGCTATGGCTATATTCAGGCCGACCTCTCGTCAAGTTCGTTGAGAAACAAGGAACTGTTCCGTGTTGACTCTTTCCGCGAGAAGCCAGACCTGAAGACTGCCCAACAATACATTCAGAAGAGCAACTATTTCTGGAATGCCGGCATCTTTATCTGGAACGTTTCCACCATCGTCAATGCCTTCCGTGTCTATCAGCCAAAGATGGCAAAGATCTTCGAATCGCTGATGCCTATTTTCGGCACAGAGGATGAACAGCAGATCATCAACGAGAAATTCCCTCAGTGTGAGAATATCTCTGTCGACTATGCCATCATGGAGAAAGCCGATGAAATATTCGTCTGTCCTGCTGATTTCGGATGGAGCGACTTGGGCACATGGGGCTCGCTACAGCAACAAACTCCGCGTGACCTCTATGGCAATGCCGTGATTGGCAACAACGTCAGCCTTTTCGATACCCGTGGATGTATCATCCACACTACCCAGGAAAAGAAAGTCGTCATTCAAGGTCTCGACGGCTACATCGTTGCCGAACAGAATGACACCCTATTAATCTGCAAACTATCAGAAGAACAACGCATCAAGCAATTCTCTGGCGAGAACTAATCATCTCGACAACATAGAAGCACTCCATTATGACCTCAAATAGAAAAGTGGCCCTTATTACAGGCATTACCGGCCAAGACGGAAGCTATCTGGCAGAATTCTTGATAGAGAAAGGCTATGAAGTCCATGGCCTATTACGCCGTTCGTCTTCATTCAATACTGCACGTATCGAGCACCTATATCTTGACGAATGGGTGCGCGACATGAAGAAGAAACGACTTGTTAACCTTCACTGGGCTGACATGACAGACTCGTCGTCGCTCATCCGCGTCATCGGCGAAGTCCGGCCCACTGAGATTTACAACCTGGCTGCCCAAAGCCACGTGAAAGTATCGTTCGAAGTGCCAGAATATACTGCCGACACCGATGCCAACGGCGTACTTCGTCTGCTTGAGGCCGTCCGCATTTGCGGCCTTGCTCAAAGCTGCCGCATCTATCAGGCATCCACGTCCGAGTTGTTTGGCAAGGTGCAGGAAGTGCCCCAGTCAGAGAAAACCCCCTTCTATCCTCGTTCGCCATACGCCGTTGCCAAACTCTATGGCTATTGGATTATGAAGAACTATCGCGAATCCTACAATATGTTCTGCTGCAACGGTATTTTATTCAACCACGAGAGTGAACGTCGGGGCGAGACCTTTGTTACAAGAAAGATCACACTGGCAGCCGCACGCATTGCCCAAGGCTATCAGGACAAGCTCTACTTGGGCAACCTGAATGCCCTACGAGACTGGGGATATGCCAAGGATTATATTGAATGCATGTGGCTCATCCTACAACAGGAGGAGCCCGATGACTTTGTCATTGCCACTGGCGAATACCATACTGTACGCGAGTTCTGTACGCTGGCTTTCAAAGAAGCGGGCATCGATCTGGAATGGAAAGGCGAAGGCATCAACGAGTGTGGCATTGACAAGACTACAGGCCGCGTGCTCGTTGAGGTAGACCCGAAATACTTCAGACCCGCCGAAGTAGAACAGTTATTAGGCGACCCCACCAAGGCCAAGGAGAAACTTGGTTGGAATCCGCGCAAGACGTCATTTCCCGATTTGGTGAGAATCATGGTTAAGCACGACATGCGCTTCGTTCGCAAGCTCTTCCTCAGAGCCCAACTGAGTGACGAATAGCAGTAGTTTAACACTCAATATGCTATCATGTTAAACAAAAACAGCAAGATTTACATTGCCGGTCATCGGGGACTCGTAGGCTCGGCCATATGGAACAACCTGTACAGTCGCGGTTACCACAATCTCATTGGAAGAACCCACCAAGAACTCGACCTGACCGACCAGATAGCCGTCCGACGTTTCTTTGACGAAGAGCGTCCCGATGCCGTTGTCCTGGCTGCCGCCTTCGTAGGCGGTATCATGGCTAACTCACTCTATCGCGCCGACTTCATCATGCAGAACATGAAGATGCAGTGCAACGTCATCAGCGAAGCCTATGCCCACGGAGTTGAGAAACTGCTCTTTCTTGGCAGCACCTGCATCTATCCGAAGGCAGCTCCACAGCCCATCGTGGAAAACAGCCTGCTTACCTCACCACTCGAATATACCAACGAGGAGTATGCCATTGCCAAGATTGCAGGACTAAAGATGTGTGAGTCGTACAACCTGCAATACGGTACCAACTACATAGCTGTGATGCCTACCAACCTCTATGGTCCTAACGACAATTTCCACTTAGAGAACTCCCACGTCATGCCTGCCATGATGCGTAAAATCTATCTGGCCAAGCTCATCCATAATGGCGCATGGGAAAAGATTGGTAACGACCTGAACCAACGGCCCGTCACCATCAGGAATGCTGCCGAGAGAGCTGTTACCGGCTCTTCCTCCCATGATGACATCCTTGCCGCGCTTGCCACTTACGGCATATATAATAATAAGGTAGTGCTCTGGGGAACGGGCTCTCCGCTTCGCGAATTCCTCTGGAGCGAAGACATGGCCGACGCCTCCGTACACATACTGCTCAATGTCAACTTCAGCGACATCATCGGTATTGAGAAGTATTCAAGTGTCCACTATGGTGCAAAAGCCGACGGAACGGTCGACCGTAACCACACGTCTGGCCGTGGCGGTGCCATCCCCTCTCTTGGCGAGATTCGTAACTGCCACATTAACATCGGAACCGGTAAGGAAATCACCATCCGCGACCTGGCACAGTTAGTTGCAGAAACCGTAGGTTTCGAAGGAACCATCGAGTTCGATGCGACGAAACCTGACGGTACGCCACGAAAACTTGTCGACGTCACGAAGCTTCACCAGTTGGGATGGATCCATAAGGTAGAGATCGATGAGGGAGTGAGCCGTCTGTTCCAATGGTATCAGTCGAGCATCTGCTGATATAGGGAATCCAGACTATTCACTATACGTACCTGCTGTAGACAGCTGCCAATAGAGGCCGCGCATCTGCAGCAGTTCTTTATGGGTACCATGCTCGGCTATGCGTCCATGATCCAACACGATAATCTGGTCGCAGCCACGTATGGTAGAAAGGCGGTGGGCAATGATGAACGTGGTGCGTCCTTCCATCAGTGAGAACATACCCCGCTGAACCAGTTGCTCAGTACGGGTGTCAATGCTCGACGTAGCCTCATCAAGCACCAGCACAGGCGGGTTGGCTATGGCTGCACGGGCGATGGCCAACAACTGTCGCTCACCTGCCGAGAGATTACCGCCATCACCAGTAAGGCTGGTGTTGTAGCCATCAGCCAGACGACGTATGAACTCATGGGCTCCCACAAGCATCGCCGCCTCCACACATTCCTCATCGGTAGCGTCGAGTCGTCCGTAACGGATATTCTCGAGCACAGTGCCAGTAAACAGGTGTGTCTCCTGCAGGACGATGGCCATGCTGCTGCGCAGTGACGACTTCTGGATGTCAGTCAGGGGGATGCCGTCGTAGAGTATCTGTCCTTGCTGGATGTCGTAGAAGCGCGAGATGAGGTTGATGACCGTGGTCTTGCCAGCTCCCGTACCACCCACGAAGGCAATCTTCTGGCCTGGGTTCGTGTTGATGTCAATATCGTGAAGCACTTGTTTCTCAGGCACATAACCAAAACTTACACCCCGGAAATCCACATCTCCTTTCGGTTCATTCAACACCTGACGTCCTTCATCAAGTTCCGGCTCAGCGTCGGCCAACGCAAACACACGGTCGGCACCCACCGAAGCATTGAGTACTGAATTGATCTGCTGGCTCAGGTGCGAGATGGGCTGTGTGAAACTCTTGCTCAGCTGTAGGAATGAAACGATGGTGCCAAGGGTGATAGTGAATTGAAGATTGAAAATGGAGAACTGTGCGTTGAGGGCTACCCACGCACCGACAACAGCGATGAGCACGTAGTTCAGGTTCGAGAGGTTGCCGTTCACGGGCATGACAATGCTTGCAATCTTGTTGGCATTATTGGCCGACGAGCGTAACTGCTCGTTAATCTGCTCAAACCGGCTGATGGCCTGCTGTTCATGACAGAACACCTTGACCACCTTCTGCCCCGTCATCATCTCCTCGATGTAGCCGTTTACTAAAGCAAGCGACTCCTGCTGTGTGCGGAAGTAACCGCGGCTCCAAGTGCCGAGCCACGTGGTGGTCTTCACCATCAGTGCAGCCATCACCACGCAGACAATTGTCAGCGGCACGCTGAGCACGAGCATTGACACGAAGGTGGCCACGAGGGTGATAATGCTCGAAAACACCTGTGCCATAGCAGTAGAGATCATCTGGCGCAGCGAGTCCACATCGTTCGTATAGGTGGACATGATCTCACCGTGCTGGTGTCGGTCGAAATAACTCACGGGCAACTGCTGCATGCGTTCGAAAATCTGCTTGCGCAACCGCAGCATCGTGCCTTGCGACACCTGAATCATCAGTCGGTTGTAGGTGTATGAGCAGACGACACCGAGCAGCAGTACGGCTCCGAGCTTGAAGAGTGTCTGCAGGAGCGAGGCATACTCAGGGTTATCGGTCTGCGTGAGCGGCACTATGTAGTCGTCGATTAGCGTACGGGTGAAAAGCGTCGACACCAATGACGTGATACTGCTCACCACAATACACACAAGTACCGCACCGATATGCCAGCGGTAGTGGCGCATCACGTAACGGGTGAGTCGCAACAGCGTGCTACGCTGTTTTTTGTCTATCTTCTGAAAGCCTGCTTGGGCATGAGGGCCACGGGGACCGAACGAGGGTTGTTTCATGAAGAGAAAGTCAGGGGAAGTTAGAGGAAGTCAGGGGGAGTCGAAGTCACCGCTATCTTGTTTCTGTATGTCGTAGATTTCGCGGTAGAGGGCGTTGGTAGCAAGGAGGTGCTCGTGAGTATCGAAGCCCGTAACCACACCGTTGTCCAAGACCAAGATGCGGTCGCAGTGGCTCACGGTAGAGATGCGCTGGGCAATGATGAGCTTCGTCACCTGCGGCAGCTGTTCACGGAACGCTTGCTGGATAAGGGCATCGGTGCGCATGTCACAGGCCGAGGTCGAATCGTCAAGCACAAGGATACGCGGACGTTTCAGAAGTGCACGGGCGATGCAGAGACGCTGACGCTGACCACCGGAGAGGTTGCTTCCACCCTGTTCTATCTTCGCTTCGTACTGCTGTGGCATCTCCATGACAAAGTCGTCGGCCTGAGCCATCCGGCATGCCTCACGACACTCTTCGAGCGTGGCATCTGCCCTACCCCATCGCAGGTTGTCAATCACCGAGCCGGTAAAGAGCGTGTTCTGCTGGAGCACGACACTCACCTCACTGCGCAGCGTGGTCAGGTCGTACTGGCGCACATCACACCCGCCCACCAACACCTCGCCAGAGGTGGGGTCATAGAGTCGGCTCACCAATGCGATAAGCGTCGACTTACCCGAGCCCGTACCTCCGATAATGCCTATCGTCTCACCGCTCTCAATGCGGAACGACACGTTGTACAGGGCTGAACGCTTGTGCTTCTTCTCCATGGTTTGTTCATTGGGTGAATCATAATCAAAGCGTACCTCACGGAACTCCACACTTCCGTCAGCGACCGTCGTTACGGGCTGCTCCGGATTACGGATGCTGGGGTGCTGACTGATCACCTCGCTGACACGACGGGCCGAGGCGGCACTCTGCGTCAGCATGACAAAGATCATCGACAGCATCATTAGTGCCTGCAGGATCGACATCACGTATGTGAAGAGCGATGTCAGCTCACCCGTCGTCAGCGTACCGCCAACGATGAAATGGGCACCCCACCACGACAGGGCGATGATGCAGCCATAGACCACGAGATTCATCACAGGATGGTTCAGTGCCATGAGGCTCTCCGCGCGTACATATAATTGATATAGGGCGCCGGCAGCGCGGGCAAACTTCTCATTCTCATACTTCTCACGCACAAAGGCCTTCACCACACGGATGCCGCGAACGTTCTCCTCGACGCTCAGGTTCAGTGCGTCGTAGCGTTCAAACACCTGACTAAACAACCGTGCTACCCTCGAGATAATCTGCCACAGCGATACCGAAAGCACCAGCATGGCCACGATAAAGATCAACGACAGGCGGGCATCGATGAGCAGACACATCACGATGCTGAGCAACAGACGGAACGGAGCACGCACGGTGACACGCAGTATCTGCTGGAACGCCTGTTGCAGGTTCTGAACATCGGTGGTCATGCGGGTGACAAGACCCGCTGTCGTGTACTTGTCTATATCGCTGAAAGCGAATGTCTGCACGTTGCGGTACATCATCGTACGGAGGTTGGCGGCAAAGCCCGTCGAGGCATAGGCCGACACACGGCCAGCCAGCACACCGAACAGGAGCGACAGCAGTCCCATCCCGATCATTATCAGTCCGTAGCGATAGACAGACTGCATGTCACCCGCATTGATGCCCTTGTCGATGAGCGATGCCGTGACATAGGGTATCAGCACGTCCATCACCACCTCAAGGGCTGTCAGCACAGGCGTGGCAAGGGCAGCCCACTTGTAGCGTCCCACCTGCCTGCACAGCATTCGAATCACATTTCCTTCCATAATGTCGGTCTTCAGTCATCTTATGTCTTCCAGCTGCAAAGTTACAAAAAAAATGGAAAAAATCTGCCTTTTTACCGAGTTATGATGGCATAAACGTGTGAAAAAAGGAGAAAGAAGGTGCAAAAGACGGGAGAAATGCTATTTTTTTTTAAAATCGTGCAGTTATTTCGCGTAAAATTAGTAATTTTGTCGGCTGAATTTGAAAAATTAAAGAATTAAATAATTAAAAAGTCAAAAAATTAAATGGCAGCAATTGGAAAAATCAGAAGCTGGGGTCCCACACTGGTAGCAGTGATAGGTCTGGCCCTGTTCGCCTTCATTGCTGAGGAGCTGTTCCGCTCGTGCCAAGCCACGCAGAACGAACAGCGTCAGCAGGTAGGTCAAGTGTTAGGTGACAAAATCTCTGTACAGGAGTTCCAGGCACTCGTTGACGAGTATCAGGAAGTGATGAAAATGCAGGGACGTGAGAACTTGAGCGAGGAAGAACTCAACCAAGTAAAAGATCAGGTGTGGAATCAGTTCGTTTCCGGCAAGATTATCGAGAAGGAAGCCGAGAAGCTGGGTCTCACCGTGACCGACGAGGAGATGCAGAACATCCTGCGTGAGGGTACGAACCCCATGCTGACTCAGACTCCGTTCGTCAATCAGCAGACCGGCCGTTTCGACGTGTCAGCTCTCACCAAGTTCCTCAACGACTACAAGCAGGCACAAACATCTGACCCCCAGCTCGCCGAGCAGTATCAGAGTATCTACAAATACTGGAAGTTCATCGAGAAACAGCTGCGCCAACAGACGCTTGCCCAAAAGTATCAGACCCTGCTGGCCGGATGCCTCCTGAGCAACCCTGTCTCTGCCAAGGCTTCTTTCGCCGACCAGAACACTGAAAGCAACATCCTGTTGGCTTCGCTCCCCTACTCCACCGTCAACGATAACGACGTGAAGATCGAGGATGCCGACCTGAAGGCTATGTACAACGAGAAGAAGGAGCAGTACAAACAGTACGTTGAGACTCGCGACATCAAGTACGTATCATATCAGGTTGTTCCTTCTGCCGACGACCGCAACAAGCTGATGCAGACCATGCAGGAAGCTCAGAAGCAGCTTCAGGAAGGCATGGCTCCCGCTGAAGTCGTCCGTAAGAACCAGTCGCAGGCAGCCTACCTCGGTCTGCCCGTTACACGCGCTGCCCTGCCTTCTGACATTGCAGCCCGCATCGACTCTATGAGCGTTGGCGAGACTTCGGCTCCCTTCGAGACGAAGAGCGACAACACCCTTAACGTTGTGAAGTTCATTGCCAAGAGCCAGCAGCCCGACTCCATCGAGTTCCGTGTTATCCAGGTAGGTGGTGCTTCTGTTGATGCAGCCCGCAAGACTGCCGACAGCATCTTCACCGCTATCAAGGCTGGTGCTCCCTTCGACACCATCGCAACCAAATATGGCCAGGAAGGCACGAAGCAGTGGCTCACCTCAGCACAGTACCAGAACTCTTCAGTCATCGATGCTGAGTCGAAAAACTACCTGAATGCTATTCTGAACACCGCTGCTGGCGAGCTGAAGAATGTAGAGCTCACGCAGGGTAACATCATTCTGCAGGTGACCGACCGTAAGCACATGGTCGACAAGTACGACGTAGCCATCGTGAAGCACACCATCGACTTCTCGAAGCAGACCTACAGCGATGCCTACAACAAGTTCAGCCAGTATGTCAGCGAGAACAAGACCCTCGAGTCGCTCGAACAGAACGCCGCAAAGTTCGGCTTCACGATTCAGGAGCGCAACGATATGGCCAACTATGAGCACAACGTGGCTGGCCTGCGCGCCACCCGCGAGGCTATGAAGTGGATCTTCGATGCCAAGGCAGGCGAAGTGTCGCCCCTCTACGAGTGCGGCAATAACGACCACCTGCTGGTTGTGGCCCTCACCAAGGTTCATCCCGCAGGCTATCGCGACTGGGAGAGCGTAAAGGATGCCCTCACTCAGGACGTGATGCGCGACAAGAAGTTCGAGCTGCTATCTAAGAAGCTGGAAGGCATCAAGACACTTGCCGATGCTGAAAAGCAGGGTGCCAAGCTCGACACCGTTCCTCAGATCACCTTCTCGGCTCCCGTCTTTGTACAGGCTACCGGTGCCAGCGAGCCCGCTCTGAGCGGTGCTGTGGCTATCACCGAGGCAGGCAAGATGAGTGCTGCTCCCGTGAAGGGTAACGCCGGTGCCTACATGTTCCAGGTCATCAACCGTCAGGAGCGCGAAGGTGCCAAGTTCGACGCCAAGACCCAGGAGGGCATGCTGCGCCAGCAGGCCATGCAGGCTGCAGGCCGCTTCATGCAGGAACTCTATCAAAAGGCTAACGTAAAGGACAATCGCTATCTGTTCTTCTAAACAGACAACCGCAGACTTCAAAACATGAAAGTCTGACAAATATAACAACGCTACCGTTTCTCTTGGAGAGACGGTAGCGTTGTTTTATCCGATTATCTATACCTGCTTTTCACATCATACAGGCTTCCTGTCCTGTCCGTGCACTTCCCTACATGACGCAACCTATACCTCATGGGGGTGCTAACAGGGGCTGTTTGAAGGTCAGACAGGGGCTGTTAGGGCGTGAAACAGGGGCTGTTTGAAAGCCAGACAGGGGCTGTTTGCAGACCGGACAGGGGGTAATTCTTCAAGCCATCGTATTCGGACAAAGGTCGGCCAGCATACATTTCTCGCAGTGAGGACGGCGCGACGTACAGACATAGCGACCATGAAGCAACAGCCAGTGATGGGCACGGGGGATATCGGCTTCGGGAATATACTTCACTAACTGGCGTTCTACCTTGAGCGGAGTGGTGTCAGTTTTATTTACGAGCCCCAGCCGATGTGACACGCGAAAGACATGGGTGTCGACTGCCATGGTGGCCTGACCGAAAGCTACAGCCTGAATGACGTTGGCCGTCTTGCGCCCAACGCCAGGCAACCGCAGCAACTGGTCCATGTCAGAGGGTACCTCGCCGCCATAGTCCGTCATAAGCAGACGGGCGGTCTCGACCAGATGGCGAGCCTTGGCATTGGGATAGCTCACGCTGCTGATATACTCCAGCACTTCGTCGGCCTCGGCCTGTGCCATCGACTGCGCATCAGGATAGCGGGCAAACAAGTCGGGCGTCACCTGATTCACGCGCTTGTCAGTACACTGGGCACTCAGGATGACGGCAACCAACAGCTGGAACACACTGCCGAACTCCAGTTCTGTATTCACCTCAGGCATCTGCTCACGAAAACGCGCAAGCACTGCCTCATATCTTTCTTTTCTTTTCATCGCCCTGCAAATGTACGGAGAAATAGCGAGAAAATGCTGCTGCGGTAGCAAATTTTTCACTATTCACTTTCACTTTTCACTTTTTTTTCGTAACTTTGCCCACAAATAACAGTAGAAGACCCACGGGGCCGTATAGGTTAGATTGGGATACTCATCAAATAACTCATGAAAACCGGGACATCTTCGCTTGTCAATGGCGGGCCGCTAACCAAGCATTCAGTTGCCGGCGGATTACAAAGACGGCGAGTTCCCACAACCTGTGATAAAGGAGTTTTCATCACATCACCCTTACGGCCCCACTTTTTTTAATTGAAAATTGAGAATTGAGAATTGAGAATTGACAACTCATAACTCATAATTCATAACTCATAACTCATAACTCATAACTACCATCACTATGTTTTCCGGAATCATCGAAGAATTTGCCACTGTGGCAGCCATCCGCAAGGACAGGGACAACATCGACTTTACCCTCACCTGCTCTTTTGCGGGCGAGTTGAGTATCGACCAGAGTGTAGCCCACAACGGCGTGTGCCTCACGGTAGTGAGCATTGAAGGCGACCGCTATGTAGTAACGGCTATGAAGGAAACGCTCGACCGTACCAACCTCGGGCTGCTCAAAGTGGGCGACAAGGTCAATGTAGAGCGGTCAATGCTGATGAACGGACGCCTTGACGGCCACATCGTGCAAGGCCATGTTGACCAGACAGCCACCTGCACCCGGATGGAAGATGCCAACGGCTCCACTTACTTCACCTTCGAATATCCGGAGAACCGTGATATGGCACTTAGGGGCTACTTCACAGTTGACAAGGGATCGGTCACCGTCAACGGTGTCTCGCTCACCGTCTGCAATCCCACCAGCAACTCCTTCCAGGTTGCCATCATCCCCTACACGATGGAACACACCAACTTCCAGGACATCCGCGTAGGAACGGTTGTCAACCTCGAGTTCGACATCCTTGGCAAATACATCGCCCGTCTCCAACAGTTATAAAATCTGGCACTCACACAGATTACACAAAAAGGGTAATCTGCGTCATAATATGATGGCTCCTCACTCCCCGTCGTCCTCGATAGAGCCGCGACGGGAGGCGAAGTCGTTATCGTTCATTTCTGCATTACGGTTAATCGATCCTTGTGGCGATCCCTGCTGAAACAGGTATTCACACATGATGCTCACTGTCTCCATAACAGGAGCCTGATATGTTTTTTTCATTTTGCTTTATTTTGACACACCAATTCGGCTGCAAATTTACGACTTTATTCCTAAACTCACAAGGAAAAAAGAAAAAATATAGGAACCAAAGGGCGGGAAGCTAAAGCGTTCCTCTGGAGCTTGTTCGTGGCAGTATTTCATAAATTTGGCATGGAGAATGAAAATTTCCTTCTTTTTTGGAAGTTTTTCGCAGGAAAATGACTATCTTTACCGCGGAATATCTAAAACCTAAGAAGATCTGAAGTAATTGCTAAATTGAAAAAAGGAGAATTGTTTGATGAAGGACTATCCAGACAGAATGACTGCGGAAGAGGCGAGGGTGTTTGGCGAGGATGTACTGAACATCGTCAGTCAGATACCTCGTGGGAAGGTAACGACTTACGGGCATATCGCCGCCTTGGCAGGATGGCCCAGCCGTTCAAGGATGGTGGGGAGGACACTAAGATATACGCCTGGTGCAGAGGAATTACCTTGTCATCGGGTTGTGAACAAAGAAGGGCGTACGGCTCCGGGGTGGAGTCAGCATCGCACCCTGTTGGAGAAAGAAGGTGTCGGTTTTAAGGCCAACGGGCATGTGGATATGCAACGACACTTATGGGAACCGGAGGTAAGTGAAAAGTGAAGAGAAAAAATGAAGCACGGCGAGATATATTCAGCTGCCCAACTGACGGCATTCATTCATGAGGTAGGGTTCCTGCCTTTGCTGGATAGTGGCATCCGCGGCTTTTCTGCTGAGGAAGTAGTGGCTGATGACTGCCGTTATGTGGTGTTCGACGATGGTGGTTGGGACTGGCCATTGTGGAAATGGAAGGGTCCCATTGTGTCGGATGGCGGTTGCGTCTATGGCAAGTTCTTCAATAAGAAGGCTGGCTTCATCAGTCGTGAATGGTGGCCCGACTTCTGCAACTACCGTCGTAGCAAATATCCAGTGCCTGCAGAGGGAACTATCGATGATGTCATTCTGATGACGCTTCGTGAACACGGCAGCCTCATTACCCGCGAACTCCGTGCTGTCTGTGGCTTCGACGGGCCACGGATGCGCAGCAAGTTCGATGGCTATGTTACTCGTCTGCAGATGGCGTGTCTGATTGTTACTGAGGATTTCGTCTATCCTACAGACAAGCACGGACGTGAATACGGCTGGGGATGGTCGCTACTCACTACTCCCGAGACACTCTTGGAGCATGAAGACTTTTGTTGTTCACGTACTCCACAAGAGTCTTACCAACGACTCCTCGCCCACTTCCGAGCCATCTTGCCTGATGCTTCTGACAGGCAACTCCAACGATTGATAGGATAAAACAGATCTAACTATTTCTTTTTACCCTTCTTTCGTAACAATCTGGTAAATTTATAAATAACCTAAAAACATATCGAAATGAATATTGGAGATAAAGCGCCCGAGATTCTGGGCAAGGACGAGCAGGGACGGGACATCCGTCTGAGTGATTACAAGGGCAGGAAGCTGGTGTTATACTTCTATCCGAAAGACAACACAAGTGGCTGTACTGCTGAGGCTTGCAGTCTGCGTGACCACTATGGCGAACTGCAGGGTAAGGGGTACGAGGTGGTTGGTGTGAGCAAAGACGCTACCGCTTCGCACGTGAAGTTCAAGGAGAAGTATGAACTGCCGTTCCCCCTGATTGCTGATATCAATCACGAACTCTTAGAGACGATGGGGGCTTGGGGCGAGAAGTCCATGTACGGCAAGAAGACCATGGGCACTATCCGTACCACCTTCATTATCAACGAAGAGGGCATCATCGAGCATATCTTCGCCAGCAAGCAGGTGAAGACCAAGGAGCATGCCGAACAGATTCTGGCACTATAATGGTCACAGCCAAAGAGATTATTGAACACATGGAATCGCTGCGCAATGATGTGCAGCGCAACATACTCATGGGGTTTTTCAAGACAGCGCCGGGCGAGTATGGCTATGGTGACGAGTTCCTGGGATTGAAAGTACCACAGACTCGTGAGGTGGTCAAGGCTGCGGGGCTGGACTTTCCATTAGAGGAGGTGCCTGTGCTGCTGATGAACCGTTGGCACGAGGTGAGACTCTGTGGCTTTCTGATTCTTGTGGAAAAGTTTGAGAAACTGGCGACTAAACGGTTGGAGAATGATGCTGAGGCCATCAAGAAGCGTGACAAGATAGTCACGATGTATCTGCAATATGCTGAGCAGGCCAACAACTGGGACTTGGTAGACCTCTCCGTACATAAGATTCTTGGTCATTGGTTGCTCCTTCCATCGTGTCTTGGAGACAGGGACTATAAAATCAAGGTGCTTGATGAGCTTGCCGCCAGTCCATGTCTCTGGAAACAGCGCATGAGCATCGTCTGTTCATGGAAGACCTCGCAACAGGGTGACCCGTCATGGTGTCTGCGCTATGCCGAAATCCATTTGCATCATCCTCACGACTTGATGCACAAGGCCGTGGGGTGGATGCTTCGCGAGATGGGCAAGCGGGTGTCGATGAATCTGCTTCGCGACTTCCTAAGCCAACATGTCCATGAGATGCCTCGCACCATGTTGCGCTATGCCATCGAAAAGATGCCGGAACGGGAGCGGCAAGAATGGATGAAGGTTGATGTGAGAAGTTGAACCGCGACCGATACTTGCTCATCGCGCGATCAAATATTAATGTGAACTTTCATCATCCTGAAGGTAAGAAACGACGCCCATCTGCCCGCATTTCATCACTTTTCCCTCCGAAAGCTAATAAATTAAATGAAAATGCCAAATTCCGCCTGCGTCTGACCGAAGGGAAGAACTGAAGAAGATAGTTCACGCCGAGCGGAGGGGCTGTAAGAGATAATAATGTGGAGAAACACGTATTGCGGGAAAGGCTACGGGTAGGCAAGCTTGCTCGGGAATGGCCGGAGGCCGAGGATGTCGGCGCGGGTTCCCGCTACATAGTTTTATTCCTGAGCTGCTACTCTCAAGGCGAGGAAAGCGTCTTTCAATGCCTGAGACACGGAACTTGTCGGCTCTTTCAGAACCAAGTCTTGGTAGTTGTCAAGGAACTGGATACGGCGACGGTGGAAGAAATGCAAGAAATGACGAAGGAATCCGAGGCAATCGAGAATGACAATCTCTATGCCCATCTCACGATAAAGGCTCTTCGCATAGTCATTGACTTCACGGTCTATCGGCTCGGTGGTAATGAAGATGTAGTTATCAATGCGCGAGCCGTGCTTTCCGATTTTCTCAATACCTTTCTCAATGTCTGTCTTCAGCACTGCCTTGTTTTTCATTTCATAGCAGGTGATGGTATTCTCTTCTGTCAGAAGCGTGATTTCAACGTCACCCATGGCTCCCGTCTGGCGCTCTGCTGCTTGATGCGATAGCAGGTCCTTGGCCTGTTCTCCTATCAAATCTTTTACTGAAGCATAAGCCGCTGCAACAATGAGTACTGGTAAACGACTGGAGTTCTTGCAATGAAGATGTTGCTCTATAAGGGCAACGATTTCCTCGGAAGATAGTGTTATGGCGTCACTGCCTGCCTTAATCTGTGCAAGTTGCTCTTGAAGGCGCTGTTCGTTTTCTGCCTTGATAACGATTAGGTTCCTGATGATTTCCAACAGAACAAGTTCGGCCTTTTCGGGATATAGCTCCACATAATCTATGACATCCATCATCTGATGATAGGGTTCTGGCGGACGGCTGTTGTCAAACATTTCACGCGCCAAGGGGCGGTTTATTGTTCTGAATGAAGGTGTGAGGAATGCTGTCGTAGCATTGCAGGGAAGCTGGTATTTCAGCACGTATGGCTCAATAATCCTCTCATCATATCCACGGCCTTCGTAGGCATCGTTACCTCCCAAGGCGGTGGTCGGCTTGCGAAGATTGATGTGAGGTTTCTCAATCTTGGCAACCAATCCAGACATCAGGTAACGGATAGGAGCCTTTACTTTGGGATTGCGACAAATAAGTAAGTGAACTAAAACCACGAATTTCACGAATTAAACGAATTTTGATGCGTCAGGAGTATTGAGTTATGCTACTATGCGCAGCAATTCGTGAAATTCGTGAAATTCGTGAAATTCGTGGTGAAAAACAATTATTTGTATAAACTAAATATGAATAGTTACTTATCATGCAAAGTCTTTTCAATGCGAGCCTCTACAAAACTGTTCTTCCGCTTGGCGGCTTTCTTGTGAAGTTTCTCAAAGTCCATATTATGCTTTAATCAAATTCTAAACTAAGTGTTTGGGAAGAACGAATCATCTGAGACTTTCCGTTCAGCACGTCTATTACCATCTTCACTACTGCCTTTCCTAAATTGCAGGGAACGGCATTGCCAATCTGCGTGTACTTCATCGACTGTGAGCCTTGGAATTTGTAGTCGCGTGGGAATGTCTGAATGAGTGCTGCTTCGGCAACAGTAAGTCGACGGATATAATCAGGCACAACTGTCGTGAAAGGAACTTTCGGGTCTTTGACGAGACTCTCGAAATAGGAGTTCACCCACGGCTCAGCTTGATTATAGAGTTCATTCTCATCAATGATTGGCGTTTTATTTTCGCCCATGGACGCGGGCAGTGTAGCCGAATAGCTGTCAAGTCGGAGCGGACGGCCCAGACCGTTGAAAATCATGCCAGCGTATGGAGTCTTGCGCAATACGGGATGCGTAGCAAGCGTGATTTTGGCACGACACACATCCTGATTATTGCCCGTTCCAGCCTTGTCGAGTGTCAAGAGTACTTCTCTCACAGTCTTCGTTGGTTTACGGTAGGGTTCAATCATTTTATATAAGTCTGGAACAACAGCAGAGTCGCCACGGAACCCAACGATGAAAATACGTTCGCGAGCTTGAGGTACGTCGAAATCCTTTGCATTAAGCACCATGAAATTTACGGAATAACCGATTTTGCGCATGGAATGGATAAGCAGATTACGCGTTCCCTCCCATTTCTTTAAAGTGCCGAGAGCCTTAACGTTTTCCATGACAAAAGCGCGGGGCTTCAGCATTTCCAAAACAGACAGGTAGCTCCAAATGAGCTGGCTCCGCTTGTCATTGGCATCCATTTTGCCGGCCACCGAGAATCCTTGGCATGGTGGACCGCCGATAACCAGTGATATGTCGCTGAGTCCCACCAACTCTTTCTTTTTCTCGTTTATATCACCACAGACAATATGCTCTCCGATATTCGTTCTGTAAGTCTGGCAGGCCTCCCTCATCACATCATTGGCTCAAATCACATGGGCACCAGCTTCAATTGCGCCGATGTCCAAACCGCCAGCACCAGAGAAAACAGAGACGGTGCGAATGTCTTTTTGATTATCTGCCATTGTCCTTTATTGATGAAATACGGTGCAAAATTACACATTTTATTCCAAATTCGGGTGATTATTGCCAAAAATATTAAATTTTTGTGGATTTCTGGGGGGAAATGATATGGGGGTAAAGTTTCTAGCTTTCTCTGGAACTGAAAATACTTAATCGGAAAGTCCTGAAACGGCCATTCAAGGTGGAAACATGGAGTAATGACCTCATTACTCGGCCAATCAAAAAAAGAGCACCCGATATGGATCCTCCTTTGATTATGATGGTCGGAATTGCAAATCCCTTCAACTCACGTTAAAATGGTACCAAACGGTCGCTCGACCTTGGTCGCATTATACTTGCAAAGGAAACTGAGCAAGGGGCAGCTAATAGACGGGCTTCACAACTTCGACCCTCATCCCCAGGGCGGCAATGAGGCGATAGAATACACCGACGCTGGGAATGATGACGCCGTTTTCCAGTTTTGAAATGTACGATTTGGTGGTCTGCGTCCGCTCTGCCAATTCAGCCTGTGTCATCTTTGCCTCTTTTCGGGCATTCTGAAGTATCTGTCCAGAATAGAAAGAACAGGCAGCCTCTTCAGCGCGTGCACGTTCTGGAGTTCCTTCCGTTCACGCTATTAACGGCCGTTTTCCCCGAATACAGCCGCTTCACGATGTTAGTTAATGTCTCTATAATCATATCTTGTTCTTATGTGTGTGTGCAAAGATACGATTAAGCGAGCGCAAAACAGAAGAATTTGTTCTTTTTTTGCCGAGCGGAAGTGTTTTCGCGAGATTTATCTCGCAAGACACGAATTTTCCTTCGATTATTCGCCAATCTGCAAAAGAATTACTAATTTTGCGCTCATAATACATAAACAATACACAATCATGGCTAAAATAAAGAAACTGAACACATCAAACAAGAGTGATAAACAAGAAAAGCCTCTCTCTAATAAAGAATTCTGGGCCATGCTTCAGGACATGATGAAAGAAATGAATGAGAGTCCTGAAGACGATGAGGAGGAGGAATTCGATGAGGACGAAGAAAACAATGGGTTTGACGATGAGGACTATCTACTTGGACTGACGCTACCCAAGCAGAAGTTTATCGGGAAATCGAAACGTGAGTTCCATATTCGCATCAAATTGAATGATGCTCCTGTCAATATCTGGCGTGAACTTGTTGTTCCCTCTAACATCACTTTGGAACTGTTGGCTTTTGTGATACTCGATGCAATGGGATGGAAGCACGAGCACCTGTATCAGTTCATCGGGAAGAACAACACCAATTATATTAACTCCAAGGAAATGAAGGAGCAAGCCAACAGCTTCATGGGGTTCATGTCTCGTGTGCATTATCAGAACAGCGAAAAGACTTCATTAGAAATGGTGTTACAGCCTAAGGGAGACCGTATGAAGTTCGAATATGACTATGGCGACTCATGGACACACGACCTGTGGGTGAAGAGAGCACGTGACTATGCCCCAGACGAGGAACCAGTCATCAAGTTGCTGAAAGCCCATGGAGCCTGTCCGCCAGAAGACTGCGGCGGTGTGTGGGGGTATGCCGAACTTCTCGAACTGAATAAAAAGAAGCGCAAGTCTGCCGATGACAAGGAACGCCTGGAGTGGTATGACATTCCCAAAGACTTCGACCCCGAAGCCTGCGACTTGGAATGGCTGCAAGAAGACGTGGAAGCGTTATGGTATGAAATCAAGGAGGAAATGTAAACTTTTAGTGTAAGCCATGCAAATTATAGAGACCATTGGAAACCAAGAGCTATTGGAGCGGGAGAAAACATTGTTTCTCTGCTCTAAGCGGACGCCGATAGAAATGTATGGGCAGGTGTTCCAATGGGTAGATGGATTGTCGGAGAGAGATTGCATCGTCTGTTTCAGTTCTACGGAGATGGAGGAGGAAGTGATGCGTGCCTTGCTCATCAGTCAAATTCCTACTATCCTCGTTGTGATGAACAAGTTCCGTGACAAGAACAATATTCAGATAGAGCGGGCTTTACGGGACAATCGCTTGCTTATCATTGTGCTGAAACGCGATGAGCCAAAAGGGGAAGGACCCACGCCACGGCTACGGAATGAGTTTGTCATCAGCAAATGTGATGGTATTGTATGCGGATATGTCAATAAGAATGGCACTGTATTCGGTCTGTTAGCAGGTAGAAGTAATGTTGACTACCTGATAAAAGAAAACCCTCCATTGATGGCTGCTGAGGCGGATAATCATAGCTATCGTTGGACTGTCGGTGAAGATAAGACATTGCTTAGGATGTTCTACGAGGACATGGGCATCCATGCCATTCATAAACAGTTGCATCGCTCCTATCCGGCTATTTATACACGCATTCGTTCCATTACATTGCCCGAGGATGTATTGAAAGGCCGGGAGTTTGAAGACTATGTGTTGGAGTTGTTTAACATCCATGAAGATGGCGACCTTGTTTTGAAAGAATGGCAAGGTGATAAAACTCTTGGTGATGTCTGCCCGGAGAGCAACCGCAATCCCGACTTCGTGTTCAGCTATCAGCAGTCACATTGTTTTGCTGTGGAGTGCAAATGGCGGGAACGGCTGACAGCGAATATCGAAAAGGACTTGTTCTCATCCGACAAACTTGCCATCTATCAGCAGTTTGCCGACGAGCGCCGAATGCCTGTGATGGTTGTGTTAGGCGTCGGTGGCGAGCCTTGCCAGCCAGAGTTGCTCTATATCATTCCGCTGAAAGAGATTCCTGCCATTATTGACAAAAGCATATCCATTGTAGCGTTCCTCCGTCCGTCCACTGAATCTCCGTTCAGTGCAGGCGAATTCATTTCATTGAAAGAGAAGTCCAAAGTCAGCACATTGGAAGAAATCCGCGCAAAATACCCTAACGCCTATCGCACATGGACGAAGGAGGATGACGCCAGGCTCGCAACTCTATACAAGTCGGGGAAAAGCATCGAAGAATTAACCCTACTCTTTCAGCGTAACAACGGTGCCATCACGTCAAGGCTGAGGAAACTTGGGATGATAGAGTAAGAAACATCTGGTAGTATAGCCTGCAAAGAATTTGGCATCGCCCTCGGCGATGCACTTGCGCTGTTTCAGAGCAATTTCCTTGGTCTTGTCGGCATCCTCCTTGTTGTCGATCCACTCCTGAGCGAGAGCCTTGTACTCGTCGCTGGTGTTGCCGTCGATCATCTCCTGCAGCAGCTTAGCCACGCGCTCCTTCAGACGATTGGTACTCACCATCGTCTTCTGGTTACCAGAGCCAACCGAGCCGTGCTCGACCTTTGGTCGCTTTGCTCTGCAAAGAACTCGCAGAAGTCCTCGAACAGAGAGTTGTTGAAGCATGGGTCCTGACCCTTCTCGTTCTTGGTGTAAGGTGTAGAAGGAATAGAAGCAGAGTAGATGGACGAGCAGCCCGTAGCATTGGCAATCATCTGACGGTCGCCGAACAGCTGGCTGATCAGCTTCACGTATGGAGTCTCACCGCCGCTCAGCGACGAAGGAGACGCTTTGCTTGCAAAGAACCAGAGCAAGCACCGGAGAACTCGAACAGAGGCTGAGCGAACTGAGAGTTCTTAACGTTGCTGCGGATGTCGACGAGATCCTGCTTGGAAGGAACCTTAACCAGCTTGTCCCAATCGGCAGCCATCTTCTTGTTCTCGGTAGTATCGGGGTTGAATGGAACCATTGTGAGGGCCTTACCCAGCTTAGGATTACCTGGGCAGATGTCAGCACAGTTCTTGCTCTGGCAAGCGAACAAGTTCGAGCGGCCGCAACCCAGACAGTCGAGTACTGAAGGCTCGATAACAAAGTGCATACCCTTCATGGCTGCAGGGGCCTTCATCTCGAGAGTCTCGAGACAATCGAACTGAGTGAGCTCCTCGTCAGTAAGAACGAATGGACGGATAGCAGCGTGAGGACAGATGTAAGCACACTGGTTACACTGGATACAGTTGTCCTGGTACCCTCCCCGAAACACTCGGTAGTTTCGTGGTCCCTCCCTTCCAAGCAGGAACGAAGGCCTCCACACCGCGCTTCTCGTAAGCAGCGATACGGGCATCATGTGCTTATAGGGAGCCAATGCACGTGTTTAGTCACCTTGGCGGGCAATTTGTTTTCAGTTTATAGAGGAAAGATAGACATTATTTCTGAAACTTCCATATTTTCGAGCAGCGAATGCATAGAAAATTATATATTTTTTGCTGATTTTCGACTAAAAGGAACGTTTTCGTTAAGCCATGAACAGAAAGCTTGCTTTTTGTCAAGGCGAGAAAACGAAGGATGAAATCCAACCAATTTCGCCAAAGAATTAGTAATTTTGTAGCCAAATCCCTCCACCTCTACCACCTTATCAGGGAGTATAATCTGCTGACGTGGTGGGACTGAATTTCTGGGTATGATAGAATGGTGTTATTGATCCTTTATGTGGAAGTGGAGAGATTCTGGTAGTGCGAATGAGTATAAGAATGGTATTGCTTGCGAGAGACGATGCTGCACCATGCCCTGTTCACCTTCCTCTCCAACAAGGACGGGCATTGCAAGAAGGGTACGCTCATCGCTGCTGTCAAGGGGCATCTGGACAAGATACCCCTGAAGAGCCGCCAGAAGGTCAAGGAGGTGACGATGGACTTCTCCGACAGCATGATGGGCATCGTGAGGAAGGAGTTCCCTCAGGCAGAGATAGTGATAGACCTGTTCCACGTCATGCAGCTCTACGGCACGAAGGGGCTTGACGCTATGCGCATGAAGCTCAAGCGGGCCAACACTACGGAGGTGAAAAGGCAGGAGCGCGAGTTCAAGAAACGACAGGAGCGGAATGCCAGGAACAGGAAGATGTACAGGGAGAAGCATCCTGCGAAGAAGAGCAAGAACGGCAAGCGCATAGGCCGTCCGCCCAAGCGCAAGAACGAGAAGTT
>CAJOFA010000027.1 GCA_905233985.1 uncultured Prevotella sp. | reverse complement strand
TTTGTACCTTTGCCGTGTAAAATAACTAAAGTCCCCAAAATATGAAAAAGTATATATTGTTGTCAGTCCTTGTGCTGCTGCCGATGTTGGCAAGTGCAGACCCTGTTGAGATAAACGGGATTTATTACAATCTGAATAGTGAGGCGAGAACAGCCGAAGTAACAAAACACCCGAACCAATACACAGGAAGCATTACCATTCCTGGGACTGTTACATATAGTGGAGTAAACTATAGTGTAACGAGTATTGGCGAAAAGGCTTTCTATGCAGACCATGATCTGACGGCAGTTACTGTTCCTAACAGCGTCAAGACCATTAGCTCAAACGCGTTTAACAATTGCTATGGGTTGGCATCAGTCAATCTTGGCAATGGTGTGACGAGCATTGAATATGGCGCTTTCCAGTTTTGTTATGCCCTGACGTCCATCACCATCCCTAACAGCGTGACAAGCATTGGCGGTGCTACGTTTTTTGGTAGTGGCTTGCAGACAATAACCCTGGGAAGTGGAATTACGAGCATCAGCGAGAGAATGTGCTGCAGTTGTGCCAGTCTGCAGTCTGTCACCATCCCCAACAATGTGAAAAGCATAGGCGATTCTGCGTTTAATGGCTGTCCGAATCTAACCTCGGTGTCCATAGGCAATGGTGTGGAAACTATTGGCGGCTCCGCGTTTTATAATTGCACCAGCCTGTCATCCGTTAACATTCCTAACAGCGTGTCAACCTTAGGGGGAGGTGTTTTTTATGGTTGTAGCAGTCTGACATCCATAGCCCTTCCCAATAGTTTGACGAGCATTAGCCACAGTATGTTCGAGGGTTGCACCAGCCTGGCATCCGTAACCCTCCCCACCAACTTGACAACTATTGATTCAAAAGTGTTCCTTGGGTGCTCAGGCTTGACGTCCATCACCATTCCCAATAGCGTAACAACAATAGGAAATGATGCTTTTGACGGCTGCACCGGTTTGATGTCTGTGCATATTTCTGATATGGACGCTTGGATGGGAATAGCTTTTGCAAGTCTCAATGCAAGTCCGCTATATAATGCTCACCATCTTTTTGTAAATAATTCGGAAGTGATAAATCTGGTCATTCCTGAGGGTGTTACTTCTATTGGCAACTATGTTTTTTCTGGTTGGAGCGCCCTTCTTTCCGTAACCTTTCCAAGTTCCTTGAAAAAAATAGGATCTTCGGCGTTCAATGGCTGTAGCGGCCTGACGTCCATTGAGATTCCCAATAGTGTGACAAATGTCGGGGGTTCTGCGTTCTCCGGTTGCAGTGGTCTGACGTCCATAGACATCCCCACCAGTTGGGTAACTATTATCGATGGTTTGTTTTCCAGATGTATTGGCCTGCAGTCTGTTAATATCCCCAACAACGTAAAGGCCATCAATCAAAATGTGTTTGCGTATTGCAGCGGTCTGCAGTCTGTTGTTATAGGCTATGGTGTCACGAAGATGGGCGGATGGGTCTTTCGTTCTTGTGATGCGTTGACGAACATCTATTGCTATGCATCGGTCGTGCCTTCAGCATCTTCTTTGACGTTTTCGAACTATCCTATAAGTAGTGCAACCCTGCACGTGCCTGAGGAATTACTGTCTGATTATCAGGCCACAAGTCCGTGGAACGGGTTTGGCAGCATCGTCCCGCTGACCGTTAATGACCCGCAGCCAACAGCTATAGTCAACGTGAATCGTAAAACGACAGGCGACAACCGTTACTATACTCTGGATGGCCGTGAGGTGCAGCATCCGACCAAGGGTGTCTATATCCATAACGGTCGTATGGTCTTGTTTAAGTGAGAATAAAGCATGAGCTTGTTCGTGCTTTGTTAAGTGCAAGAAAACAAAAGAAAAATCATATTTCTTTTGGTTTTCTGCTCACTTTATCGTACCTTTGCAGCCTAATTACAAATAGTAAATAGTAAATTGTCAAATTGTAAATAAAAGAGATGGCACAACAAGAAGACGTTTTCAAGAAGATTGTATCGCATTGTAAGGAATATGGTTTTGTATTCCCTAGCAGCGATATCTATGACGGACTGGGCGCTGTGTATGACTACGGTCAGAACGGCGTGGAGTTGAAGAACAACATTAAGGAATACTGGTGGAAGTCGATGGTTCTGCTGCACGAGAACATCGTGGGCATTGACTCGGCCATCTTCATGCACCCCACGATATGGAAGGCCAGCGGACACGTGGATGCCTTCAACGACCCCCTCATCGATAACCGCGATTCGAAGAAGCGCTATCGTGCTGACGTGCTCATTGAGGATCAGATTGCGAAGTACGACGAGAAGATTCAGAAGGAGGTGGAGAAGGCCCGCAAGCGTTTCAAGGAGGCTTTCAACGAGGAGCAGTATCTGGCTACCTCGCCTCGCGTGCTGGAAATCAAGGAGAAGCGCGACGCATTGCACGCCCGTTATGCTGCCGCTATGCAGGCTCCCGATTTGGAGGAACTGAAGCAGATTATCCTCGACGAGGAGATTGTCTGCCCCATCAGTGGTACTCGCAACTGGACAGATGTGCGTCAGTTCAACCTCATGTTCTCTACTGAGATGGGTGCCAGCGCTGATGCCTCGATGAAGATTTACCTGCGTCCTGAGACGGCACAGGGCATCTTCGTAAACTACCTGAACGTGCAGAAGACGGGTCGCATGAAGATTCCGTTCGGAATTGCACAGATTGGTAAGGCTTTCCGTAACGAGATTGTCGCCCGTCAGTTCATCTTCCGCATGAGGGAGTTTGAGCAGATGGAGATGCAGTTCTTCGTACAGCCTGGCACGGAGTTGGAGTGGTTCCCGAAGTGGAAGCAGACGCGTATGGCCTGGCACCAGGCTCTGGGCTTCGGCGCAGAGAACTACCGTTTCCACGACCACGACAAGCTGGCGCACTATGCCAATGCCGCTACCGACATCGAGTTTAAGATGCCGTTCGGCTTCAAGGAGGTGGAGGGTATCCATAGTCGTACGAACTTCGACCTCTCGCAGCACGAGAAATACTCTGGCAAGAGCATCAAGTACTTCGACCCCGCTACGAACGAGAGCTACACACCGTTCGTCATCGAGACCTCCATAGGTGTTGACCGTATGTTCCTCAGTATCATGTGCCACTCGTACTGTGAGGAGCAGTTAGAGAACGGCGAGACCCGCGTGGTACTGAGACTTCCCGCAGCTCTGGCTCCTGTGAAACTCGCTGTGATGCCGCTGGTGAAGAAGGACGGACTGCCCGAGAAGGCCCGCGAGATCATCAACGACCTGAAGTTCCACTTCAATTGTCAGTACGACGAGAAGGACTCTATCGGCAAGCGCTATCGTCGTCAGGATGCTATTGGTACGCCGTACTGCGTCACCGTTGACCACGATACGCTCAATGACGGTTGCGTCACCCTGCGTTTCCGCGACACAATGGAGCAGGAGCGTGTGAAGATTGAGCAACTGGCCAACATCATTGAGGACAAGGTGAGCATTGCCAGCCTGCTGAAGAAACTGCAGTAAAAAAGACCCACCTCCGACCCCTCCCTAAAAGGAGGGGAGAGGTTGTTACATAAAGAATGATAATGGAGAATAATAATTTATTGAAGAAGGTATTTTCTCCCCTCTCTCACAGGGAGGGGCTGGGGGAGAGTCTGCTGGGGAAAGGTCTGTTGGGGCTGAGTCTCTTGCTTTTCACCCTTCTACCTTTCCTGACTTCTTGTCAGGAGAGCAAGGGCACGGTTGATGAGTATGACGACTGGCAGAACCGCAACGAGGCATATTTTGAGAAAGCCTATCAGCAGGCGCTGTATTCCAGCAGTTCGACGATGCGTGTGCTGCCTAAGTGGTCGTTAGGCGGTCAGGACTTACAGTTGTCAGGCTCCCATACCGACTATATTATTACAGAAGTGTTGGAGAGTGGTGAGGGTGACTCTTCACCCCTTTATACCGACTCTGTGGAGATTCATTACGTGGGCAGGCTAATGCCCTCTACAAGCTATCCCGAAGGCTACGTATTCGACAAGAGTTATGCACAGTCGTTCGACGTGGAAATCTCTCCTTCCAAGATGATGGGTGTCTCAAACCTGACGAGGGGCTTTGCCACTGCGTTGATGAACATGCATCGTGGCGACCACTGGCGTATAACCGTGCCTTACCAGTTGGGCTATGGCGCCACAGCGTCAAGCACCATACCTGCCTACAGCACGCTCATCTTCGACATCAGGCTCGTTGACTTCTGGTCGAAAAAGAAGGGCGACAGAGAATAAAGAGAGCCAAAACCTAAAACTATGCAGAAATACGCAAACTACATTAAACGGATAGAGATTGACTCGCTGTGGAGCGGCAAGAAGCATATCCTGTGGGAGCTTGACCCCCATGTGAACGTGCTCAGCGGCGTCAATGGTATGGGTAAATCAACCATTCTGAACAAGGTGTTCCGTAGTATCAACACCAACGGCGATCTCATCAATCACTTGCTGAAGGGCGTTCACCTCACGGCTGAGCCCGAGGATGCCACGCACATCAGGTTCGACATCATCCGATCACTCGACTCGCCGGTGCTCGACCTTGAGACCATGTCACATGTCGATGCACGCATCACATCGGCCCTTGATTTCCAGCTCTATCATTTGCAGCGCAAATACTTGGACTATCAGGTGAATATCGGCAACCGCATCATCGAACAGTTGCAGCAGGGACATGCTGACGCTGCCCAACAGCTCTCACAGCAGAAGCAGCGTTTCCAGGACATCATTGACGACTTGTTTGAGGAGACGGGCAAGAAGATTGTACGTACGGAGAACGAGATACGCTTCTCGCAAATCGGCGAGACGCTCGTGCCCTATCAGCTGTCGAGCGGTGAGAAGCAGATTCTTGCCATCCTTCTCACTGTGCTGGTGGAGGACCTGCAGTCCTACGTGCTCTTCATGGATGAGCCCGAGGTGTCGCTGCATATTGAGTGGCAGAAACGGCTCATCGACCTCATCATGGAGCTGAATCCCAACGTGCAGATTATCCTCACCACCCACTCGCCCGCCGTTATCATGAACGGCTGGCTCGACAAAGTGACCGAAGTCTCCGACATAACGGTGTGATTATGCCCAAGAGACTACGTGATAACATCAACAGTAGTTACTTCGAGGCAGCCAACTATTTGGCATCGAAGAAGAAACGTCGTCGCATCGTGGCCTATGTGGAGAGCTACGATGACATCTTCTTTTGGCGTACCGTGCTCAGTCGCTTCGAGAACGACAAACTCTATTTCGAGGTGATGCTGCCGTCGCATCGGAAACTGGAACGCGGCAAGAAGGCTGTGCTTTCTCCGACTCCATTCAGGACTCCCCAAAGGGAGGAACTTTCCCCCTTGGGTGAGATAGGGGGAGCTGTGGGGCAGAGTGCCTTGGGTCCCGCGATGGTTGCCTGTGTGGATGCTGACTACGACTACATGCTACAGGGCGTTACGCCGCAGTCGAAGATGGTGTTGGACAATCCTTATGTGTTCCATACTTACGCCTATGCCATTGAGAACCTGCAATGCTATGCCCCTTCGCTGCACGATGTCAGCGTGATGGTGACGCTCAACGACCGTCGCATCTTCGACTTCCAGGATTATTTGCGCCAGTACAGCGAAGCCATCTTCCCCCTCTTCGTATGGTCTGTGTGGGCTTACCGCACCGGCAACTACCACGACTTCACGCTTAGCGACATGGCACGTGTCATTGACCCGGGTGGCTTTAATGTTTTCGACCCGCAGCCGTCCATTGACCATCTGCGTCGTAAGGTTAATACCAAGGTTCACCAACTACAGGCGAAATATCCTGATAACAAAGAGGCGTTCCTGCAGACGAAGGAGTCGGTCAAGGCGTTGGGTGTCACGCCGCAGACGACCTACCTCTATGTGCAGGGGCATTCGTTGTTCGATAATGTCGTTGTGCCTATTATGAGTAAGGTGTGTAACCGTCTGCGCCTGGAGCGGCAGGAAGAGATTTCACGCACCGCCCGCCATCACACCCAGCGCCGTAACGAGATGTCATGCTATGAACACTCGTTGCAGGACATCCGGCAGATGCTCAAGAAAAACACCGGCTATACGCTCTCTGAACCCTTCCGTCGCATACAGCAGGACGTAGAGCGCTTCTTGGAAGGAAACACGGTTTAGCAGTTATTAGGGGATGTATGTCTCAAGGAATTTGCATGTTCCTTGCACGCGTACATTATTAATATAGGCAGGCAGGAGGATGGTCTCGCTGGCATGAAGTATGGTCTCTTCGCCGTCGATGGTCAGCTGTGCCTCACCCTTGAGTCCTACGAGAATCACGAAAGAGTCAAGCTCGCTGTAGTCAATCTGCATCGGCTCATCAAGGTCATAGACGGCAGTACTGAAATAGGGACACTCTATGAGTGGCACACCTTGATCCTTTTTTGGTTCATAGGGCGTTCGGTAGTCCTTGAGCACCGTGTAGTCAATGCTCTCGGCAGCTTCCCGGGTGTGCAGCTGGCGCAGGTTACCGTCCTTATCACGGCGCTTGTAGTCATAGATGCGATAGGTGACGTCGCTTGTCTGCTGAATCTCAGCAAGAAAACATCCGGCACCAATGGCGTGGATGCGTCCGGCAGGGATGAAGAAGCAGTCACCTTCCTTGACCTGATACTGTGCCAAGGCGTCACAGATGGTGTCGTTGGCTACCATCTGTTTATATTCCTCTGGGGTTATCTGTTTGCTGATTCCGTTGTAAAGCATGGCATCTGGAGCTGAATCCATGACGTACCACATCTCTGTCTTGCCGTGCGGTTTACCATGACGGATGGCTACCTCGTCGTTGGGATGTACCTGTATGCTGAGGTCACGCTTTGCATCGATGAACTTGACAAGCAGCGGGAACTCATTGCCGAAACGTTCGTAGTTGGCTTTGCCGACAAGCTTTTCTTTCAGTTTGCCGACCAGTGTATTGAGGCTGCGTCCGTCGCAGATGGTTTCGTTATCGGGAATACCTGACAGTTCCCAGCTTTCCGTTCCCCAGATAAGCGTCTTTTGCAGTGGTGTGAATTTGTAGTAGTTTTGCATATTTTATCAATTATCTTTCCAGTAAGAACGAGTGAAGAGAACGATCACGCTGATGATTTCGAGACGTCCGACGAGCATGAGGAATGAGCAGAACCACTTGACGTAATCCGGCAGCTCTCCCCAGGTCATGGCTGGGCCTATTCCTGTAAGCGACGGACCGACATTGCTGAGGCAGCTCAAGGCTATGCCGATGGCATTGGTGTTGTCAATGCCAGCCACCATCATCACAGTAGAAGCCAATAGCAGCAAGACGACATAGATGGCAAAGAAAGCCATGAGCGTAGTTAGTTTCGACTGCGGGATGGGCTGCCCGTTGATTTTCACAGGCAACACGGCGTTGGGGTGAAGGATGCGACGGAACTCATTACGTAGCACCTGAATAATCATCATACCACGGATGCACTTGAAGCCGCCGCTGGTTGAGCCTGCTGAAGCACCGAGGAACATCAGCACGCCGATAATGACCCACGTAATATGAGGCCATAGTCCGACGTCGTCGCTGTAAAGTCCCGTGGTGGTCATGAACGATACCACTTGGAACAATGCAGAACGGAAGGCGTGTTCGATGTCGTAGTCGAGTCGAGTAACAAGCAGGTAGCCAATCCATAATGTCGCTCCGAGGACGATGCCTAAGTAGAGCCGGAACTCGGAGTTCTTGAACAGGTCGCGTACACGGAACTTGAAGAGGAACAAGTAAAGGATGGTGAAGTTGATACCGGCAAGGAACTGGAACAAGGCTGACAGATATTCGACAGCGGGAGAAATGAAAAATGCCGCATTGTCGTTATGAGTAGAGAAACCGCCTGTGGCGGTGGTGGTCATGGCATAGTTGATGCCGTCGAACCAGCTGACGCCTGCAGCCCAGTAGCTGATGATGCAGGCAAGTGTCAATCCGAGGTAGATTGACCAAATCCATTTGGCGTTGGTTGACAGCTTGGGGTGCATTTTCGTGCGGATGGGACCGGTAGCCTCGGCTGCGAAGACGCGAATGCTGCCACCACCTCCTATCGACGGTAGAATGGCGACGGTGAAGAATACGATTCCGAGTCCGCCAATCCATTGCGACAGGGAACGCCAGAACAGCACACCGTGAGGCAGTACTTCGACGTCACTGAGGATAGAGGCACCCGTCGTCGTGAACCCAGACATGGTCTCAAAATAGGCATCGGTGAGGTTGGTGATGTAGCCGCCAATCATATAGGGCAACATACCGAAGACGGAGAAGATAACCCACGTCGAAGTGACTACAAGGTAGGAGTCGCGGCGGCTCATGTCGTTCTTGGCATTACGTCCGCAATAGAGTGCAATGAGGCCGACGCTTAGGGTAAGGAGCATGGATATCAGAAAGGCGAGGCTGTCATCTTCCTTGTAGCAGAAGGACATGATGACACACCACGACATCAGGAAACCTTCGAGAAGAAGCAGCTGTCCGATGATTTTCGATACCAGTCCGAGGTTTACCATAATGTGTTAGCTTTAAAGTATTTCTCTACCTTTTTCAGGTTGTGCTCATGACAGAACACCATGACCGAGTCACCGGGGAGGATCTGTGAGTTGCCATTGACCAGGTATCCCTGTTCATTGCGTACCAGTCCGCCGATGGTGACACCGAAAGGCAGTCCGAGTTCCTTCACTGGTTTCTTTGTGACCTTGGAACCTGGTGCGGCGATGAACTCAGCTACGTCGCTGTCCACCATCATCAGCTGGCGCATGTTGCTTACGTCGGCATCGAGCATGAGTTGGAAGATGTGGCTGGCAGCAATATTCTTCTTGTTGATGATGGTGCCGATGTCTAGTCCTTCGGCCATACTCACATAGTCGAAGTTCTCAACCATAGCAACGGTCTTGCGAACACCTAACTTTTTGGCAGCCAGACAAGCGAGAATATTGGTTTCGGCATTTCCGGTCAGTGCGACGAATGCCTGTGTGTTGCGTATGCCTTCGTCTTCGAGCAGGGCGATATTGCGTCCGTCGCCGTGAATGACCATGACATCAGTGTCGCTTAGCAACGTGTTCAGCTGTTCGCACCGGCGCTCGTTGGTCTCGATAATCTTGATGTTCATATTGTCAGGTGCGGTGAGTGCTGCACGTACAGCTGTCTTGTCACCGCCCATGATGATGACGTTCTTCACGTCGGTATAGTGCTCCTTACCCACAATCTTGCGGATGTAGGGGATGTAGTCTCGTGTCGTCATGAAGTAGGCTAGGTCGTAGAGCTTCAGCTCGTCGTTACCGCCAGGGATGATGGTTTCGTCCCCGCGCTTGATGGCTACGATGAGGTAAGGGTCGTCAGGACCGCAAAGCGTACGCAGGGGCTGGTTGAGTATCTCGCATGACTCACGGAGCTTGATGCCAAGCATGACGAGTGCGCCGTCGTGGACGTCCCATCGCTGGCGTACCCATGACAGCTTTAGGCCATTGATGATGTCCTTGGCGGCCAGCACTTCAGGATAGATGAGCGAGTCAATGCCCATCTTCTTGAAGAACGGCTCAAGGTTAGGTGCCAGATATTCGTAGTTGTCAATGCGCGCTACCGTCTTCTTGGCTCCTAAGGCATGTGCGAGGATGCAGGCGTTCATGTTACGGCTCTCCTCGGGTGTTACGCCTACGAAAAGGTCGGCACTGTGTGCGCCGGCGTCTTTCAAAGTCTTGATGCTGGTGGGTGACCCCAGCAGCGTCATCATGTCGTAGTTGCTGTCCAGTCCGCCGAGGCGCTCGTCGTCCTCGTCAATCAGCACGCAGTCCTGATGCTCTCGTGAGAGCAGTTTGGCTAAGTGGGTTCCCACGGCTCCTGCGCCGGCAATGATTATCTTCATTTTTGAAATTTGATATTTGAAATTTGAAGATTATGAATTCTTCATTCTTCACTCTTTATTGCTTTGATGATGCTTTCCTTGTCGATTCCGACAATGTGGTGCAGCTCACTCACGGTGCCGTGCTCCACGAATTGGTCGGGCAGTCCGAGACAAATCACCTGCGGATGGTAACCGTGGTCGTTCATCCACTCGATAACGGCAGTGCCCAAGCCACCCTTGCGTACACCGTCCTCCACGGTGACAATCTTCTTAAAGCGGTGGCCCACCTCGTCAAGAAGCTCCTCGTCAAGCGGCTTTAAGAAACGCATGTCGTAGTGGGCAACCTCGCACCTCGAAAGTTCATCGATGGCTTTCACAACATCGTTGCCTATTGGTCCTATGCTGAGTACGGCGACATCGTTACCATCGCGGAGACAGCGTCCCTTGCCGACAGGGATTTCCTCGAACGGACAGCGCCAATCGACGCAGACACCCTTGCCGCGTGGATAGCGGATGACGAACGGGCCTTTGTCCTTCAGTTGTGCAGTAAACATCAGTCGGCGCAGCTCGTGCTCGTCCATCGGCGAGGCAATAGTGAGGTTGGGGATGGGGCGCAGGGCTGCCAAGTCGAAGGCACCGTGGTGTGTAGGACCGTCCTCGCCGACAAGTCCGGCACGGTCGAAACACAGTACGACGTTCAGACCGAGGATGGCCACGTCGTGGATGATATTGTCATAGGCACGTTGGGCGAAGGCTGAGTAGATGTTGCAGAACGGCAGTAGTCCGTCCTTCGCCATACCGGCCGAGAAGGTAACGGCATGTCCTTCTGCGATGCCGACGTCGAACGTGCGGTTGGGCATCTCCTTCATCATGATGTTCAGGGAGCAGCCACTGGGCATGGCAGGCGTCACTCCGACTATCTTCGGGTTCTGGCGAGCCAGTTCGAGTAACGTCTCACCGAATACGTCTTGGAACTTCGGTGGCATGTCTGTGGTGTCCTCTTCGATACGCTCTCCCGTATCTACATTGAACTTTCCTGGTGCATGCCATACCTCGGCATGTTTTTCAGCAGGTTTATAGCCCTTGCCTTTTGTCGTGTGCAGGTGTAACAGCTTTGGTCCCTTCATGTCCTTGATTTGTTGCAGGATACGTACCAGTTCTTTGATGTCGTGTCCGTCGTAGGGACCAAAGTAACGGATATTCATGCCCTCAAAGATGTTCTGTTGATGTGAGAGGGCCGACTTCACGGCATTGTTCAGTCGCAGGATGCCTTTCTTACGATGGTCGCTGAGGAATCCACGGGCATGAAGCCACTGTGAAGCCTTGAAGCGCAGATCGTTGTATGTCTTATTCGTGTCGAGCTGTAGCAGGTATTTCTCCATACCGCCTACAGCGCGGTCGATGGACATGTCATTGTCATTGAGGATGATGAGCAGGTCGTTCGGGCTGGAACTGACGTTGTTGAGTCCTTCAAAGGCCAGTCCGCCGCTCATGGCACCGTCACCGATGACGGCTACGACATGACGGTCGGAACCGGTAAGCTTCGCAGCTACGGCCATACCGAGTGCAGCTGATATGCTGTTCGAGGCATGTCCGCAGGTGAACGTGTCGTATTCGCTCTCTTTGGGTGAGGGAAAGGGCATGATGCCATGCAGCTTACGGTTGGTGCAGAACTGTTCGCGGCGTCCAGTTAAGAGCTTGTGCCCATAGGCCTGATGTCCCACATCCCAAACGATACGGTCTTCAGGTGTGTCATATATATAATGCAGTGCAACGGTAATCTCCGCTACGCCAAGGCTTGAGGCCAAGTGTCCTGGATTCACTGACAGCTCGTTGACGATGTCCTCACGCAGTTCTTTGCATATCTGCGGCAGGTCATCAACTGGCAGTTTACGTAGGTCTGACGGGTATTGAATCTTGCCTAACAGGCTTTGTCTTGTTTCTTCCACAGTAATTGTTATATGTTTAAGCGTTGGCAGGCTCGCACGCTTTTGCGTGCAAAGATACGATGAAGTGAGTAAAAAACCAAATTTTATTCCGTTTTTCTTGCATTTCTAGTTCTTTTTTCGTACCTTTGCCGTGCATAGTACAGCGAATATCCACGATGAGGTATATCGAACTTCCTGATCAGCAAACGCGGCGATTGTCGTTCTATCTCGCTATGGAGGAATATGTGGCACGCCATGTACTTCGTCCGGACGAAGGCGTGGAGGGCGACTGCTTCTTTATGTGGCAGGTGGAACCCAGCGTTATCTTCGGTCGTAACCAGTTGTTGGAGAACGAGGTGAACCAGCAGTTCTGTCAGGAGCATGGTATCAGCATCTACCGCCGTAAGAGTGGGGGAGGATGTGTCTATGCCGACCATAACAACGTGATGTTTTCCTATATTACTGCTGAGGATAACGTCGGCTTTACCTTCAACCGATATATCAATATGATTGTTCATGTGCTTCATCGCCTGGGTGTTGATGCTCGCGCCACGGGGCGCAACGATGTGATGGTGGGTAACTGTAAAGTGTCGGGCAATGCTTTTTACAAGATGAAGAATCGTAGCATCGTACACGGTACCATGCTTTACGATACTGACATGCTGAACATGGTAGGCAGCATCACACCCACCGATGCCAAATTGCTATCGAAAGGCATAATGAGTGTACGCCAGCGCATTGCACTCCTGAAGGACTATATCACGCTGACGCTGGATGAGTTCAAACAATATGTGCGTGAACACTTATGCGACGGTAAAATCATGCTTACTGCGGCAGATGTCAGTGCCATCGAGGAACTGGAACAAGAGTACCTCTCGCCAGAATTTATCTATGGTAATAATCCACGCTATACCCTTGTGCGACAAAAACGCATTGAGGGCGTAGGCGAGTTTGAGGTACGCATGGAACTGAAGAATAACATCATTCACAGTGTCAATCTCATGGGTGACTATTTCCTCGTGGGCGACCTTGACCGGCAGTTGCTGGACAAGTTGAAAGGTCTGCCATTGGAGCAGAAGGTAATCAGTCGTGCACTGTCCGACCGCATTGATGATGTTATCATGAATTTGGATAAAGAGGATTTCGTGAACTTATTAACTCAAGAATAAACTATGGAAAATAAAATCACCTGTCTTCACGACAAGCATGTAGCCCTGGGTGCGCTGATGTCGCCCTTTGCAGGCTACGATATGCCTATTCAGTACAAGGATATCACGACAGAGCACGAAGCCGTGCGTCAGCACGTAGGCGTGTTCGATGTCAGTCACATGGGTGAAGTGGACATCTGTGGCCATGCTGCTGCTCACTTCGTCAATCACATTTTCACGAACGATGTTATGCCGATGAGAGTCGGACAGATTCTCTATGGTATGATGTGTTACGAGGATGGTGGCGTCGTTGATGATTTACTTGTTTACAAACGCTCCGATGAGTTGTACACACTTGTCATTAATGCCGCCAATGTGGATAAGGACATTGAGTGGCTGCGCCATAATCAGGATGGCTGGAATGCAGAAATCAAGCCGTGGACAGTGGGCGAGTTCGGCCAATTGGCTGTGCAGGGACCAGAGTCGGAGCGGGTTATGGAACAGGTGCTCAGTCTGCCCTGCCGTGAACTGACCTTCTACACGTTTAAGGAACTTCCGTCGCCTGAGCGCGGTGACCCAAGGAATATTATCGTCAGTCGAACAGGTTACACGGGAGAGGACGGTTTTGAGATTTATGGTGACAAGGACTTTATCCGTATGTGTTGGGACAAGCTGATGGCAGCAGGCGTACAGCCTTGTGGACTTGGTTGCCGTGACACGCTGCGCTTCGAAGTAGGGCTGCCGCTTTATGGAGATGAACTCAGTGCCGACATCTCGCCCATTATGGCTGGATTGTCCATTTTCGTCAAACTCGACAAACCCGAGTTCATTGGTCGAGAGGCATTGGCCAGACAGAAAGCCGAGGGCGTAGCAAAGAAACTGGTTGGACTGGAACTTCATGACAAAGCTATTGCCCGCCATGAGTGTCAGGTGCTGAAGGATGGTCAGGTGATAGGTGAGGTGACTACTGGCTATCGTTCTATCTCGACAGGGAAGAGCGTCTGCATGGCATTGATTGATGCTGCTTATGCTAAGCTTGACACCGATGTGGAAGTGCAGGTGCGTAAAAAGACGTTCCCTGCAACGGTCATTAAGAAGCGTTTTTACGATAAACATTATAAAAAATAAGTAATATGGCAAAAGTATTAGAAGGACTCTACTACTCGGAGTCGCACGAATTTGTTAGAGTAGAAGGTGATTTTGGTTTCGTGGGTATTACTGATTATGCCCAAAATGCCTTGGGTAATGTGGTCTATGTAGATATGCCTGACGTCGATGACGAGGTAAATGCCGGCGAGGAGTTTGGTGCTGTTGAGAGTGTCAAGGCTGCAAGTGATCTCATATCTCCCGTTAGTGGTACGGTGGTGGAGGTGAACGAAGCCCTCGACGATGAGCCCGAATTGCTCAACAAAGATGCATTTGAGAATTGGATTATCAAGGTACAGCTCTCTGACAAGAGTGAGCTTGACAACCTGATGGATGCCAAGGCTTACGCAGATTTCTGCAGTAAATCGTAAATTGTAAATCCGTAAATTGTAAATGTATAAGTATTTCCCCCATACCGAGACGGACTTGAAGGAGATGTTGTCAGCGGTGGGCGTTGATTCCCTTGACGCTTTATACGACGACATTCCCGATGACATCCGTTTCCGAGGTGACTACGAGCTGCCCGAGGCCATGAGTGAGATGGAGGTGCGTCAGCTCTTTGAACAACTGGGCGCACAGAATCAGCAATTTGTGTGCTTCGCCGGTGCCGGCGTTTATGACCACTACACGCCTGCGGTCATTCCCAACTTGCTCAGTCGTGAGGAGTTCCTGACGAGCTATACACCCTATCAGGCAGAAATCTCGCAAGGCACGTTGCATTATATCTTTGAGTATCAGTCGATGATGACTGCCTTGACGGGCATGGATATCTCCAACGCGTCGATGTATGATGGCACGACAGCTACCGCCGAGGCGATGCTCATGGCTGTGGCGGCAGGCAAGAAACAACGCCGTGTACTGATGAGTAATACTGTTGATGAAAAGACGCAAGCTGTAGTACGCGAGTATGCACACTTCCAGCAGATAGACGTCGTCAGCATTCCTGAGAAAGATGGTGTGACCGATTTCTCCACTCTAAACTCTAAACTCTCAACTCTTGACGGCATTGCTGGTGTTATCGTGCAGCAGCCCAACCGTTATGGCATCATAGAAGATTATACAGGCTATGCCGATGCCTGTCACGAACAGAAGGCGCTTTTCATCATGAACAGTGTAGCCTTTGACCTTGCCTTGTTAAAGACACCGGGCGAGTGGGGTGCTGACATTGCTGTAGGTGACGGACAGTCGTTGGGTATTCCTATGCAGTTTGGAGGTCCGTATGTAGGATATATGTGCTGCACGGAGAAACTCATCCGCAAAATGCCTGGACGCATTGTCGGTAAAACACACGACAGTCACAGACAACGTGCCTTTGTGTTGACTTTACAGGCTCGTGAGCAGCATATCCGTCGTCAGAAAGCGACGTCGAATATCTGTAGCAACCAGAGTTTGATGGCACTCTTTGTGACTATGTATCTCTCATTGATGGGCAAACAAGGACTGCGCGAGGCTGCGCAGCTTTCCTATGACGGAGCCCACTACCTCTGTGAACAATTGGTGGCAACCGGACATTTCCGGTTAGCATATGACCAGCCGTTCTTCAATGAATTTTGTGTCCGTTACGACGGCAACGTCGATGCCCTACAGCAGCGGTGGCTTGACGCAGGCTTCTTCGGGGGCGTCAAAGTATCAGAAGACACCATTATGCTTGCTGTAACTGAGAAACGGACAAAGGAAGAAATAGACCAATTAATCGCACTGATATGAACAACAGACTATACGGAAACTTAATATTCGAGCTTTCTAAGGAAGGTCGTCGTGGTTGTTCGCTTCCCCAAAATCGCTTTGGTAGCTATGAACTGCCGCAGGAATTACAGCGCAAGGAACCCGCAGCACTGCCTGAGTGCGACGAACTGACCGTGGTACGTCATTACACGAACCTTTCCGCCAATAACTTCGGTGTGGACAATGGTTTCTATCCGTTGGGATCGTGTACGATGAAGTACAATCCGAAGATTAACGAGGAGGTAGCGGCTTTACCACAGTTTCAGAATTTACATCCTTTGCAACCCGCCGATACCACACGTGGTGCTCAGGCCGTCTGTACTTTGCTTAAACGCTCGCTTTGTGCATTGACAGGACTGGCTGACTTCACCCTGAAGCCCTTCGCTGGCGCACATGGTGAATTGACAGGATTGATGGTCATTCGCAAGTATCATGAAGAGCGTGGTGACACACAGCGTACGAAGGTCATCGTGCCCGACTCCGCCCATGGCACTAATCCTGCCTCGGCTGCCGTCTGCGGACTCGATATTATCGAGGTGAAGTCGTACTACGACGGTAGGGTTAATATTGACGACCTGGAGACGATATTAAAAGAGCATGGTGCGGAGGTTGCTGCCATGATGATGACTAACCCTAACACGCTGGGACTCTTCGAGCGTGACATCCCTGCTATAGCAGAGATGATACACCAGGTTGGCGGCCTGATGTACTATGACGGTGCAAACCTCAATCCGATGTTAGGTGCCAGCCGACCTGGTGACATGGGGTTTGACGTGATGCACATTAATCTGCACAAGACATTCTCGACGCCTCACGGCGGTGGCGGACCAGGCAGTGGCCCTGTTGGTGTACGCAAGGGACTGGAACACCTGTTCCCCGAGGTTTCGCCCTTCAACGGAAACTTTGCTGTGGAGATGCGGGCTTATGCCTATATTCTTTCGCTTGGACGTGAGCAGGTGAAGATGGTCGGTCCGTTGGCCACGCTCAATGCCAATTATATCAAGGAACGTCTGAAAGATGTCTATGAGCTGCCCATTGCGGGTTTGTGCAAACATGAATTCGTGTTTGACGGACTAAAGGATAAATCAACGGGTGTCACCACGATGGACGTAGCTAAGCGTCTGCTGGATTATGGTTATCATGCTCCTACGATTTATTTCCCGCTCTTGTTCCATGAGTCGCTCATGATAGAACCGACAGAGAATGAGTCGAAGGAGACACTCGATGCCTTTATTGACGTGATGCGCCGCATTGCCGAGGAAGCCCGTACGGAACCCGATATGGTGAAGACAGCACCTCACCACACTCCCATTGGACGTGTTGACGATGTAGAGGCAGCAAGACATCCGGTGGTAACCTATAAACAGATGTGTGATGACGCAAACTGATCTTCTTGTCATTGGCGCAGGCCCGGGCGGTTACCGGGCTGCCGAGTTGGCAGCCAAGGAGGGCCTGCAGGTGGTTATCATCGAGCAGGACGAGGTGGGCGGTACCTGCCTGAACCGTGGTTGCATCCCCACCAAGACCTATGTACATAGTGCCACATTTGCGGAGGCTTTCGAACGTCAGCAGACTGTGGTGCAGCTGTTGCGTAGTGGTGTGGAGGGTATTCTGGCGCATCCCAATATCACACTCGTTCGTGGTCATGCTTCGTTTGTCGATACCCACACCGTTAGCGTAGGTAGTGATGATTTCACAGCAAACAATATCATCATTGCTACAGGCAGCAGTGCGAAGCTATTACCCTTGCCGGACATTGACGACCCGCGTGTGGTTACTTCTACCGAATTGCTGCAAATACCCTCCTTACCCGAGAAACTTTGCATCATCGGTGCAGGTGTCATCGGCATGGAGTTTGCCAGCGTGTTCCATCGTTTCGGTTCAGAGGTTACCGTCATTGAATATCTCAAGGAGTGCCTGCCTATGGTTGATAGTGATATTGCCAAACGTCTGCGTAAACTGTTGGAGAAGCGCGGTATTATGTTCCACATGAAGACTGCTGTGCAGTCGTTGGCTGACATCGATGCAGATATTATCCTCATTGCTACGGGACGCCAGCCAAATACCGAAGGGTTGAATCTTGAAGCTGCCGGCATCACTCTTGATGTCCGTGGAGCTATACCGGTCGATGACAACTATCAGGCTGTGGATGGAATCTATGCCATAGGCGATGTCAATGGTCGTCAGATGCTTGCTCATGCTGCTGAGCATCAGGCACTCTTGGTCGTAGAGAAGATAGTTAAGGGACAAGATGCTGGGTGCAAGGATCAAGCCTTAAACATCCAGGCACCGATGCCTGCTGCCATTTTTACAGAGCCCGAGGCAGCGTGCGTCGGACTCAGTGAAGACCTGTGCAAGGATCAAGGATTGGACTACCGTTGTGGCAAGGCTTTCTATCGTGCCAACGGCAAGGCATTGGCTATGGGCGAGACGGACGGCATGGTGAAACTGATGTCGGATGCTGACGGGCGGATTCTTGGTTGCCATGCCTTTGGTGCCCATGCTGCTGATATTGTGCAGGAGGTCAGTGTGTTGATGTGTCGCGACACTACTGTGGAGCAGTTGTGCCACATGGTACACATCCATCCTACGCTGGGTGAGTTGCTGCTTGATGCGGTTCATGCCACCCGATAATAACTAAAATATAGCTTCGTGCAATGGGCATGAAGCTATATTTTTTCTTCTTCATTACTTCCCTCAATACAATATTTTGCGCTGACGTGCGTTTTTTAGTAGTATATATACAAAAAACGTTAAGAACTATGATTGAATACATCAAGGGCGAGTTGACCGAACTTACCCCTGCTTTAGCTACGGTTGAGGCCGCAGGTGTCGGTTACGGGCTGAACATCTCGCTGACGACGTACAGCGCCATTCAGGGCAAGAAAGACGTAAAACTCTTTGTCTATGAGGCTATTCGTGAGGATGCCTATCAGCTTTATGGCTTTGCTGACAAGAAGGAACGCGAACTATTCGAACTGCTCATCTCGGTAAGTGGTGTGGGTGCTAACACGGCTCGCATGGTGCTTTCGTCAGCCAGTGTGAACGAGTTATGCAATGCCATCTCGACAGGCAACGAACGCCTCATCAAGAGCATCAAGGGCATCGGGCTGAAGACGGCACAGCGTATCATCGTTGACTTGCGCGACAAAATCGTTGCCTTGGGTATCACGAGTGAGATACCTGCCGGTGGCACGATGCAGGCTCCAGTGAACAATGTGGTGAAGGACGAGGCAGTCAGTGCGCTGACCATGCTCGGCTTCTCACCGGCACCTACACAGAAGGTGGTTGTACAGATTCTACAGGAGCAACCCGACCTGCCCGTGGAACAAGTGGTTAAACTGGCATTGAAGCAGATAAAATGAAGAATAAAGAATGAAAAATGAAGAATTTGCTACCGCACGTCATCGTGACGGGCAGAACAAAGCAGGGCTCCTAAGTAGGGTGTTCACTTTGGTGCTGCTCGTATTGCTGTTGGGTGGCGTTGCTACTGTCTTCTCCATGGGAAGTGGAAAGGCGGTGGATTCTTCATTCTTCATTCTTCATTCTTCATTAAAGAACGACAGCGACTCCATCGGTGTCCCTCATACCCGTTGGCGCATCCAGCGCACAGTACCGGTGGAGGTGAGTGACCTTGATACTTTCGCCCTCGACCTGCGAACACCCGACAACCTGCGCCAGCAGGTGGAATATGATGATTCTATGGGTCATTATGTCATCGGTACGAAGATTGGCGACTCATATTTGAATGTGCCCATCCTGATGACCCCCGAGGAGTATATGCAATGGACGGAACAGCGGCAGATGCAGCAGTTCTTCCGCAAGAAAAACGCTGACCACATCGCCCGCAAGGGAGAGGATAAGTTCTCGTTTGCCGATATGCATTTCGACTTAGGACCGGCCGAGAAAATCTTTGGTCCCGGTGGTGTGCGCATCAAGACGCAGGGAACGGCAGAGCTGAAACTCGGTGCTACGTTGAAGAGCATTGACAACCCCTCGCTTCCTATCCGTAACCGCCGTACCACTTCCCTTGATTTCGACGAGAAGATCAACTTGAACGTCAATGGTAAAGTGGGCGACAAGGTGAATATGAACCTGAACTATAACACCGATGCCACCTTTGACTTCGATACCAAGAACATCAAGTTGCGCTACGAGGGCAAGGAAGACGAAATCATCAAACTCGTCGAGGCGGGTAACGTCACCTTCCCCTCGAACAACTCGCTCGTCAAGGGTGCCGCGAGCCTCTTCGGTATTCGCACAGACTTGCAGTTCGGTAGGCTGAAGCTGCAGACCGTGCTGTCTCAGAAGAACTCCACGACGAAGAGCGTGTCTTCGCGTGGCGGTACGCAGCTCACACCTTTTGAGCTGAATGTTGCCAACTATGAGGAAAACCGCCACTTCTTCCTGTCACAGTATTTCCGTGACCGTTACGATGCCAACATGCAGACGTTGCCCACTATGACTTCGGGCATAGAGATCAAGCGTGTGGAGATATGGGTTACCAACAAGTCTGGAACGACGACGAACACCCGTAACATCATTGCATTTACTGACCTTGCTGAGAGTCAGCATATTCACAACCAGTTATGGACCGGTAATGGGCTACCTATACCCAGCAATGATGCCAACGACGAGTACTCCCGCATTGTCAACGACTACCCCGAAGCCCGAAACATTGACCAGGCCACGACAGTATTGACCTCCATCGGTGACTTCCAGGGCGGTGTAGATTTCGAGAAACTGGCTTCGGCACGCCTGCTCAATTCGTCGGAATACACCGTGAACAATACCCTCGGCTATGTCTCGCTGCGTACGGCGCTGCAGACCGACCAGGTGTTGGCAGTGGCTTATGAATACACCAGTGGTGGCGTGACCTATCAGGTGGGTGAGTTTGCCGCCGACCATACCAATGTCAATGATGCTCTCTTCGTCAAGGCGCTCAAGAATACCAGCAACAACCCCTCGCAGGGTAACTGGGACCTGATGATGAAGAACGTCTATTACCTGGCATCTACGGTTGAGAAGACCAAGTTCCGCCTCGATATTAAGTATCAGAGCGACACCACCGGTGTCTATATCACCTATATCCCCGAGCCGCAGGTTAAGGAGACCGCATTGATACGTCTGCTCGGCGTAGATCGACTTGACAATAACAACCGTCCGCATCCCAACGGCTACTTCGACTTCGTAGAGGGTTATACCGTCAACAACGGTCGTGTGTATCTGCCTGCAGCAGAGCCTTTTGGCGCGTACCTCAAGCAACAGCTTGTCAAGGCGGGTGTCAGCGCAGAAACCGCCGACAAGTATGCGTTCACCGAGTTGTACGATTCGACCAAGACCATTGCGAAGCAGATTGCCGAGAAGGACAAGTTCGTCATGATGGGACAGTTCAAGGGCTCGGCGGCTAACGTCATTTCCCTCGGTGCCTATAACGTGCCGCAGGGCTCTGTCGTCGTGACGGCAGGTGGCGTGACGTTGTCCGAGGGCTCCGACTATTCGGTCGATTACTCCGCCGGTGAGGTGACCATCCTGAACCAGAGCATCATAGATGCCGGTACCAATGTCAGCGTGTCGTTGGAGAGTAATACCGACTATGGTATGCAGCGCAAGACGATGGTTGGCTTGAACTGGGAATATGAGTTCTCCAAGAACTTCCAACTGGGCGGTACGTTGCAACACCTGAGTGAGCAGACATTGACGTCGAAGGTCAGCATGGGTGCTGAGCCGCTGAAGAATACCATTTGGGGCGTCAATATCAACTGGAAGACCGAGAGCCAGTGGCTGACCAACCTGTTGGATGCACTGCCTGGCTTACATTGTACCCAGCCCTCGCAGATTTCCTTTACGGGAGAATTCGCACAGCTCATAGCCGGTACTGCCAGTGGCACACAGGATAACGCCTCTTACTTGGATGACTTCGAGAACACGAAGAACTGCATTGACGTGAGTGAACCCAAGTCGTGGATTATCTCCAGCGTGCCGTCCTTCTTCCCCGAGTACCATGACAAGACGGGTGTCACCAGTGGCTACAACCGTGCGCTGCTGGCTTGGTACAACATCGACCCGCTGTTCACCTACCGCTCCTCGTCACTCACACCGGCTCATATCAAGAGCGACCTCGAACAGCTGTCCAACCACTACGTCCGTGAGGTCTATGTCTCCGAGCTGTACCCCAACCGTGACCAGTCCACTTACAACGGTGCCACTTCGACGCTGCCCATCCTCAACCTTGCCTATTACCCCTCTGAGCGCGGACCCTATAACCTGAATACCAACCTCAATGCTGACGGTACGCTCCCCAATCCTTTGAACCGTTGGGGCGGTATGATGCGTAAGCTCGACACCAACGACTTCGAACAGGCCAACATCGAGTATATCGAGTTCTGGCTGCTCGACCCGTTCATCTATACCCGCAAGGAAGGCACGGCATCGCAGTATGGCGGCGACCTCTATATCAACCTCGGTGAGGTGAGCGAGGATGTGCTCCATGACGGCTATAAGTTCTATGAGAGTGGTATGCCTGTCGATGGTACCAGCACGTTCCAAGAAACACAGTGGGGTAAGATTCCTGTTCAGGCCACGCAGACCTATGCCTTTGCCACCACATCAGGAAGCCGTGAGCGGCAGGACGTGGGCTTCAACGGACTGACTGACGAAGAGGAGCGTACCTTCGGGGCATACGCCGAGTTCCTGCAGCAGATGCCGGTGACGAACGACAGCATCCGCAAGGCATGGACCGCCGACCCTGCCAACGACGACTACCACTATTTCCGTGGCAGCGACTTCGACGAGCAGCAAACGCCCATCCTGCAGCGTTACAAGCGCATCAACATGCCGCAGGGCAACTCGCCTGCCAGCGATGACAACAACGAGAGCTACGACACCTCTTACAAGACCACGCCCGACGTGGAGGACATCAATCAGGACTACACCCTCAACGAATACGAACGCTACTATCAGTATCATGTCAGCATCCGTCCCGAGGACATGCAGATAGGAACCAACCACATCGTCGATATCCGTAACAGCGGTGTTCGTCTGCGTAATGGCGACACCACCACCGTGCAGTGGTATCAGTTCCGCATCCCCATCCGACAGTATGACCGCCGTGAGGGAAGCATCAGCGACTTCTCCAGTATCCGCTTCATGCGCATGTTCCTGACACAGTTCGAGAATCCTATTGTACTGCGCTTCGGTTCGCTCGACCTGGTACGTGGTGAGTGGCGTGTCTATGAGCAGTCCTTGGCAGCGTCGGCAACTGCCGAGACGGGTACGCTGGAGGTGAGTGCCGTCAACATCGAGGAGAACAACGACCGCCGTCCCGTCAACTACGTGCTGCCGCCGGGCATCACCCGAGTACAGGACCCGTCGCAGCCACAGCTTGTCGAGGCCAACGAACAGTCGTTGAACCTCACCGTGCGTGACCTCTCCCCGGGAGAGTCGAAGGCTGTCTATAAGAATACCACCATCGACATGCGCCAGTATAAGCGCCTGCAGATGTTTATCCATGCCAACCACCTGCTCAACGATGCCACCAACCTGCAGGACAAGGAGCTGGCAGTCTTCATCCGCTTGGGTAGTGACTACAAGAGCAACTACTATGAATACGAGATACCTCTGAAGCTCACCCCCGACCGTAGCGACTACAATAAGTACAGCCTGGAGGATAGCCGTGCCGTCTGGCCCGAGGAGAACATGCTCGACGTGCAGCTTTCCGTCTTCACGAATATCAAGAAGCAGCGCAACAAAGGGCGTTCCACCGGAGAGACCTCGTTTACCAAACTCTATACCGAGGGCGACCCGTCGCATCCTGGCAACAAAGTGAGCATCATCGGTAACCCGTCGCTGGGTGAGGTGAAGACCATGATTATCGGTGTGCGCAATGTCGCCAACACCCAGAAGTCGGGCGAAGTGTGGGTCAACGAGCTGCGTCTCTTGGAAACCAACAGCACCGGCGGCTGGGCGGCAAACGGTACGTTGCAGATGCAGCTGTCCGACATCGGTAATGTGAACATGACCGGACGCATCGTTACCGAGGGCTTCGGCGGATTGGAAGAAGGTATCATGCAGCGCACCACCGACACCTATAAGACCTACTCGATCACGGCCAATGTCGAGCTGGGTAAGTTCTTCCCCGACAAGGCACATGTGAGCATACCGCTCTATTACTCTATCACCAAGGAGAATACCCGTCCGAAGTATAATCCGCTCGACACCGACATGGACCTCGACGATGCCCTTGATGCTACCGTTGACAAGCACGAACGCGACTCCATCGAGTCCATTGCCGTGACGAAGGTGACCAACACCAACTTCTCACTCTCCAACGTCCGTGTCGATATCAAGAGCAAGCGTCACCCCATGCCCTACGACCCTGCCAACTTCTCGTTCTCCTACAGCCATTCGCATCGCTACACCTCGGGAGAGACGACCGTCTATGAGCGGGAGGACGAGTGGCGTGGCGTGTTCTCCTATAACTACTCCCCCGTCTATAAGACCTTTGAGCCATTCAAAGGACTCAAAGGCAAGTCGAAGTGGCTCAACTTCCCCAAGGCGCTGGGCATCAACTACCTGCCGCAGAACATCTCGTTCAACAGCGAGATACGCCGCACCTACTACGAGCTGCAGGAGCGTGACATGGAAGACCTCGGCGGTGCCGGACTCCCCTTGCGCTTCAATTCCGACTTCCTCTGGCGTCGTGACTTCTCCCTGCGCTGGGACCTGACCAAGAACCTCCACATGCAGTTCCAGTCAGCCACCAATGCCGAGATAGAACAGCCCTACGGTCCTGTGAACAAAGACCTCTATCCCGACCAGTACGAGGCATGGAAAGACTCTGTATGGCACAGCATCAAGCATTTCGGTACGCCGCTCGAATATCATCAGACCTTCACCGCCAGCTATCAGCTGCCCTTGAACAAGCTCCCCATCTTCGACTGGCTTAATGCCGATGCCAGCTACAACGCCACCTATTCCTGGGTGCGTGCCTCCGACCTCGAGGACGGTACTACACTGGGCAACACCATCGCCAACAACCGTAACCTCAACATCAACTCCACGTGGAACCTCGAGACGCTCTATAACCATATCCCCTTCCTGAAGAATACCAACGACTATTTCAAGCAGCAGCGCACCAACAATACGAATACCAAACCCAAGAAAGACCCCAAGAAACCCACGAAGGAAGACAAGGAACTGCCCAAGAACCAGCGCTCGGCCATGAAGGAACTGCAGCTGAAGGCCGACACCACCGTCATCTTCAATCACGGCAAGAAATCGAAGCGCATCAGCGTGACGGCACGCACCGCCGACGGCCATTCCTATAAGGTGAAGTACAAGGTCATCGACCAGGACAAGATAGAAGTGCTCAACCGCGACACGGTGAAGATTATGATTAACGTCACGCCGCGCAAGCCGCTCGAAGAGCAGTGGTGGTACCGTCCGACGCAGTATGTGGCACGAACGCTGATGATGATACGCAACGTCAGCATCAGCTACCGCAACCAGTATGCCCTGTCGCTGCCGGGCTTCATGCCCAACATCGGCGATGTCTTCGGTCAGCATACCGGCGGCGTCATGGCCCCGGGACTTGACTTCGCCTTCGGTGTCGTCGATGACAGCTATGTCAACCGCAGCCTGGAACGCGGCTGGCTATGTACCGACAGCGCCGCACAGTCCGCTGCCGCCAGCATGTCGAACGACCTGCAGATACGCATGACCCTCGAGCCGGTTCGTGACCTGCGCATCGACCTCAACTGGGCACGTAACGAGACACGCGCCCGCCGCATACAATATATGTACGACGGCATGCCCACCACCCAGAGCGGCACGTTCACCATGACCACCATGAGTCTGAAGAGCGCCCTCGAGAGCATCGGTGACGCCAATAATGGCTATCCCTCCGCCGCCTTCGAACACTTCTGCAACCTGCTGGGCGTCACGGAGCAGGGAGCAGGTGATGCCGCCACGCTCAACGCCCAGACCATGATACCCGCGTTCCTCGAGGCCTACACCTCCAGCTCGTCCACCGGTATCATCCCCAAGCTGCGTGCCATGTTGCCCAACTGGACGCTGCGCTACAGCGGACTGACACGTTACGAGTGGTTTGCCGACAAGTTCAAGACCTTCAACATCAACCACTCCTACAAGAGCATTTTCGCCATCGGCAGCTACTCCACACCCAATGTGCCCTATGCCCAGCTGTCGCTCGACGACGCTTCGCTCAATGTGCCTACGGTGAGCCTGCAGGAGTCGTTCTCACCGTTGTTGGGCGTCGATATGACATTACAGAACGGCATGACTGCCAAGTTGGAGTACCGCACCACACGCAACCTCACACTCTCCATGACCAGCGTGCAGATCAACGAGCAGCGCTCCGACGACTGGGTCTTCGGCATCGGTTATAAGATTAACGATTTCCGTCTCTTCAGTTCCGGCGTGTCACGTAAAATCAAGAAAGCCCAGGGAAAGAAAGGGCAGGGAACAGGAGGCAAGGAGCAGGAAACAAATACATCGACCACCGGCACCAAGCCCAAGGGCGGTGTAAATCACGACCTCAACCTGCGCCTCGACGTCAGTTACCGTCAGCAGGCCGCCATCGTGCGTGACATCGCTTCACGCACCAGCACAGCGAGCAGCGGCAACTCAGCCTTCAAACTCTCGTTCATGGCCGACTACACCCTCTCGCGCCTGCTCACCCTCTCTGCCTACTACGACATGCAGACCAACACCCCGCTGCTCTCCAGCAGCAGCTATCCCACCACCACCCATGACTTCGGCCTCTCGCTGAAGTTCTCCCTGACGAGATAATCTCGTTATTACGCTGTTTCGTGCGAAAGTTTAGTTAATAAGAATCACAGGGACAGGTCAAATGATACGTTGAATCAGATAATTGTCCTGTTATAACCTAAGAAATGGCCGCTCCAGAGCGGCCATTTCCTTTTTCAACGCTCCGAGCAAACTATACGAAAGCCCCAAGCAAACGCATCGAAAGCTCGGAGCAAACGGGTCGTTTGCCCGTAGTAAACCTATCGAAAGCTCGGAGCAAACTACCCGTTTGCTCGGTCCAAACTCGACAGCCGATTCATTTAATGCCTTTTTGCCGTTTCACTTGCAAACAAAGTTCGTTTACTCAGCAAACGATTATCGTTTACCCCCCTAAACGATTATCGTTTCAACCTCAAACAGGCATCGTTTACTTTCGAGTCTGCTTTTTCCTTCAAAAACAGACATCTTTTTCCTCAACCGTGACCTCACAGCGGGACAGAGTCCTAGGGTGCTTACGGTAAAAAAACTCCGAGTTTGTTTCGTTTGTCGTTTCGCATATTTTATGGCATAATCGTACGATAATTCAAAAAAGTTTCGTAACTTTGCCGGCATAACCAAAACAATCAGATATATGAATATACTTATTTTACAAGGCTCTCCGAGAGCGAAGGGAAACACCGCTTGGATGGCGGAGGAGTACAAGAAGGCTGCTGAGGCAGCAGGTCATAAGGTCACGCTGGTCAACGTGGCGAAGAAAAAGATTGCGGGCTGTCTGGCTTGCGAGTACTGCCGTAACAAGGGCAACGGTGCGTGCATCCAGAAAGACGACATGCAGGAGCTGTACCCGCTGATGGCTGAGGCAGAGGTGCTGGTACTGGCTGCCCCTATCTACTACTTTACGCTCTCTGCCCAGATTCAGGCTCCCGTCCAGCGTATGTACTGCGTAAACAAACCCGCGAAGGTGAAGAAGATGGCTCTGCTGATGTCGTCCTATTCGCCTAACGTCTATGATGGTGCTGTAGCTGAGTTCCGCGACATCTGCAACTACTGGCAAGTGGAGAACATGGGCTATGTCAGTGCCAAGATTGACGAGCAGAAGACTGATGCTACGCTGAGCAAGATTCAGGCTTTGGTGGAGAAACTATAGGATTCCCATGATGTCGCGGAGTGAAGTGACTTCCGTGCAGGAAAAAGTTTGATGTTTGATGTTTGAAGTTTGAGGCATGGGGTGCTCGGGGAAGCGGTTGAAGAAGATGGCGTCGAGGCCGAAGTCGAGGGCACCGAGGATGTCGGTCTGGTAGTTGTCACCTATCATGAGTGTGGTGGCACGGTCGGCGCCTGACTGCTGTATGGCATACTCGAAGAACTGCGGCGAGGGTTTGTTGACACCGGCGTCCTCGCTCAGGATGATGGTGTCAAAATAATCGGTCAGGCCACTGGCTGTCAGCTTCTTATACTGCACCTCGTGGAAGCCGTTGCTGGTCATGTGCATGCGGTAGCCACGGCTGCGCAGGTAGTCCATCAGCTCATGGGCTCCGTCAACGACGGCGGGCTTTGTGGAACAGTAGTCAAGAAAGACGTCACTCACTTGCAGGCAGAAAGATGGAGATTGAAGTTTGAAGTTTGAAGTTTGAGCGTTCTTTGGTGATGCACTTAGCGGACGGCGGAAACGTTCCACAATGAGATAGTCACGGGTTATCTCACCCCGTGAGTAGCGTGTCCACAGGTCGATGTTCGCCTGCCAATAGGCATCGTAGAACACCTGCGGGTCGGGGAAATAACGCTCAAGATGGAAGTATTCAAACGTTTCACGCAGCGCGATGACGGCATTACCATGGGTGTCGTAGAGTGTGTCGTCGAAATCCATGAAAAGGTCTTTGTAGCGTCTCATCGGCTCAAAACGTTTCGTTGATGACGCGCTCCACCACCTGCGGGAAGTACTGCATCTCCAACTGGTGCTCCTTTTCGGCAATGTCGTCAGCGGTGTCGTCGGGTGACAGGGCCACACGGTATTGTGCAATCATCTCACCCGAGTCGCAGACGGGTGTCACATAATGTACGGTCATGCCTGTCTCTGTCTCGCCTGCCGCTTTCACTGCCTCATGGACGTGATGGCCCCACATGCCCTTGCCGCCGTATTTCGGCAGCAGGGCGGGATGCAGGTTGATGATGCGGCGGGGGAAGGCATCGATGAGGTAGTCGGGCACGAGCGGCAGGAAACCTGCCAGCACGATGAACTGCACGCCGTGCTGCTGCAACAGCGACAGCACGACAGCGGCATCGCCCAGTTGTGCCTTCGGCACGACGGCAGTGGGAACGCCCAGCCGCTCGGCACGCACTAGTCCGTAGGCTTCGGCTTTGTTGCTCACGACAAGGGCACAACTGACGCGCTCCGAGTCGCTGAAGTAGCGGATGAGGTTCTCGCAGTTAGTGCCGCTACCCGACACAAAGATAGCTATCTTTATCTGCTCCATGTACGTTTTTACTTGATGAGATTACCCAGAATGTCACGGGTGATGGTACGAGTGGCGGCTGATGTGGCGTTCTTTACCACGCGTTCCTTGGTCGAGGTGCGTCTCTTGGTCTTCTTGCCGCTCACCTTGTCGCTTACCCATGAGCCTAAGATGGCTGCGAAGGTTCCTGTTATAGCTGTCACAATGGCCTTCCACACCTTCGACATGACACCGGGCTTCTTCTTTTCTTCCTTCTCAGGCTTTTCTGCTTTCTCAGGAACCTCAGCATTCTCCTGGGCTTCTACGAGTTGGCGCTCGGCTTCCTCGGCCTCAGCCAGCAGCACCTCGAAGGCACTCTCGCGGTCAATGGGATTGTCATACTTACCAAAGATGCGGCTCTGCTTGATGATGTCAAGACGCTGACCTTCGCTGATGGCACCAATCTGCGACAGGGGGAACAGCACCTTGGCTCGCTCGACGATGCTGGGAGCACCTTTCTCGTCGAGGAAGGATACAAGGGCCTCACCCGTCTCAAGGTTCATGATGGCCTCGTCGGTCTTGAATTCAGGATTGGCACGGAACGTGTCGGCAGCAGTCTTCACAGCTTTCTGGTCCTTCGGCGTGTAGGCACGCAGGGCATGCTGCACACGGTTGCCTAACTGACCAAGGATGGTCTCAGGAATATCGGTCGGACTCTGGGTAATGAAATAGATGCCCACACCCTTCGAACGGATGAGTCGGATGACCTGTTCAATCTTGTCGAGCAGGGCTTTGCTGGTGTCGGTGAATAGCATGTGCGCCTCGTCGAAGAAGAACACGAGCTTAGGCAACGGCAGGTCACCCACCTCGGGCAGCGTAGTATAGAGTTCGGAGAGCAGCCAGAGAAGGAACGTGGAGTAGAGCTTGGGCTGCATCATGAGTTTGTCGGCAGCCAACACGTTCATGACACCCTTGCCCTGGTCGGTCTGGAGCAGGTCGTAGATGTCGAACGACGGCTCGCCGAAGAACTTGTCAGCACCCTGGTTCTCCAACTGCAGCAGGGCACGTTGGATGGCGCCGATGGTGGCTGAGGTGACGTAGCCGTACTTCGTAGTATATTCCTTGGCATGTTTCGACACCCAGTCGAGCATGGAGCGCAAGTCCTTCAGGTCAAGGAGCAGCAGCCCGCGCTCGTCGGCAATGCGGAACACGATGTTCAGCACACCGTCCTGCGTCTCGTTCAGTCCCATGAGACGCGACAACAGCATGGGACCCATCTGTGAGATGGTGGCACGCATGGGATGTCCCTGCTCGCCATATACATCGAAGAAACGCACGGGACAGCTCTGGAACTGGGGGTTCTCAATGCCGAACTCCGGCAGACGCTTCTCAATGAATCCGCTCATCTTTCCTACCTGTGAGATACCGCTCAAGTCACCCTTCATGTCGGCCATGAAGCAAGGCACCCCAGCCTGACAGAATGTTTCAGCCATCACCTGCAAAGTAACGGTCTTACCCGTACCCGTGGCACCGGCTATAAGTCCATGGCGATTGGCCATCTTACCTGTGATACTAAGTGCTCCGTTAGAGCAATGGGCAATGTATAGCCCGCGTTCGTTATCGTACATATTTCTTGCGTTTGATTATTATTTTGTGCAAAAATACAAATAATTCTTCATTTATCATCCATATTTGAATTTATTTTTTTACTTTTGCAGGCAAATTGACAGAAAGAGACCATCGTTAGAAACAAAAATAACAAGACTTATGAAAAAAATCAGAGCCGCCGTCGTAGGTTACGGCAACATTGGAAAGTTCACTGTTGAGGCACTGGAAGCCGCTGCCGATTTCGAGATTGCAGGTGTCGTGCGCCGCAATGGTAGTGAGAACAAGCCCATTGAACTGACTCCTTATGACGTAGTCAAGGACATCAAGGAACTGAAGGACGTTGACGTCGCTATCCTCGCCACGCCCACCCGTTCGTGTGAGGAATATGCCAAGCAAATTCTGCCTTTAGGCATCAACACCGTCGATTCGTTCGACATCCATACCAACATCCGCGGCTACCGCGAGCGTTTGATGGAGCTGAACAAGCAGACGGGCACTGTCAGCGTCATTGCCGCCGGATGGGACCCAGGCTCTGACAGCATCGTACGCACCCTCATGCAGAGCCTCGCCCCCAAGGGACTTTCCTATACGAACTTCGGCCCCGGCATGTCGATGGGCCACAGCGTATGTGTGCGCTCCAAGGCTGGTGTGAAGAACGCCCTGTCGATGACCATTCCCCTCGGTGAGGGCATCCATCGCCGCATGGTCTATGTGGAACTGGAAGACGGCTACACGCTGGAGCAGGTGGCGAAGGACATCAAGGCTGACCCCTACTTTGCCAACGATGAGACACATGTGTTTGCTGTGGAGAGTGTTGACGATGTCAAGGATATGGGTCATGGCGTGCACCTCGTCCGCAAGGGCGTGAGCGGTAAGACGCAGAACCAGCGCTTTGAGTTCAACATGACCATCAACAACCCCGCTCTGACAGCTCAGGTGCTGGTTAATGTTGCTCGTGCCTCTATGCGTCAGCAGCCCGGCTGCTATACGATGATTGAGATTCCTGTCATCGACATGCTACCCGGTGAGCGTGCCGATCTGATAGAACATCTGGTATAAATAAAAAGGAAAAATTAAAAGGGACTCGATTTTCGAGTCCCTTTTTTGTATGATGTTATTTCTTGTCGTATGCGTGGACGGGGTAGTCGATGGTATAGTGCAGTCCGCGGCACTCCTTGCGCTCCAATGCCCAGCGGGTAATGAGATAACCCACGTTAATCATGTTACGCAGCTCGCAGATGTCACGAGTGGCATGAACGCGTTTGAAGAGGCGCTCGGTCTCCTCATAGAGCATATCAAGACGGTCCCAGGCACGGTGCAGACGCAAGTCGCTGCGCACAATGCCCACATAGTTTGACATAATCTGTGCCACCTCCTTGACCGACTGTGTGATGAGCACCTTCTCCTCGTTGGTCATCGTTCCCTCGTCGTTCCACTCTGGCACCTTCTCGTTAAAGTCGTAGAGCTCAATATGTGCCAGCGAGTCACGGGCAGCAGTCTCTGCATAGACAACCGCCTCAATCAGCGAGTTAGACGCCAGACGGTTGCCGCCATGCAGCCCCGTGCAAGAGCACTCGCCAAGAGCATAGAGCCGTTCGATGCTCGACTGTCCGTTGAGGTCAACCTTGATGCCGCCGCACATATAGTGGGCTGCAGGGCGCACGGGGATATAGTCCTGTGTGATGTCAATGCCCATCGACAGACACTTCTGGTAGATGTTGGGGAAGTGATGACGTGTCTCGTCGGCATCCTTGTGCGTCACGTCGAGACAGACATGATCCAGTCCGTGAATCTTCATCTCCTTGTCAATGGCACGGGCTACGATGTCACGCGGTGCCAGACTGAGACGCTCGTCATATTTCTCCATGAACGTCTTGCCATTGGGTAGCTTCAGGATACCGCCATAGCCACGCATAGCCTCGGTGATGAGATAGGCGGGGTGTGTCTCCTTGGGATTGTGGAGCACCGTCGGGTGGAACTGCACAAACTCCATGTCGGCTACCGTACCCTTGGCACGATAGACCATAGCAATGCCGTCGCCGGTGGCGATGACAGGATTACTGGTGGTCAGATAGACGGCACCGCACCCGCCCGTACACATGACTGTCATTCTTGAGAGATAGGTGTCAACCTTTTCCGTCTCAGGATTCAGCACATAGGCACCGTAGCACTGAATATGCGGAGAGCGTCGTGTGACACGCACACCGAGATGGTGCTGCGTAATGATTTCAACGGCAAAGTGATTCTCCTTCACCTCAATGTCAGGACAGGCACGTACGGCAGCCATCAGTCCACGCTGAATCTCAGCTCCCGTATCGTCTGCATGGTGCAGGATGCGGAACTCTGAGTGTCCGCCCTCACGGTGCAGGTCGAAGTCGCCGTTCTCCTTACGGTCGAAATTGACACCCCACTGCACCAGCTCCTTGATTTGTTCCGGTGCCATGCGTACCACCTGTTCTACGGCAGCACGGTCGCTGATGTAGTCACCCGCTATCATCGTGTCCTCGATGTGCTTGTCGAAATTGTCAAGTTCCATATTCGTCACACTGGCCACGCCACCCTGCGCAAACGAGGTGTTTGCCTCGTCAAGGCTTGTCTTGCAGATGATACACACCTTGCCTTTCTTGGCACGGGCCACCTTCAGGGCGTAGCTCATACCAGCCACGCCAGCACCAATCACCAGGAAATCGTACTTGTAAACCATAACCTTTTATCCTTTTCGTCTTTGACTATCAATCATTAGATGCTGCAAAGATACAAAATAATTCATAATTCACAATTCATAATTCATAATTATTTCGTATCTTTGCACTCGAAAATGAAGAAACATATACTTTTACTGCTTATATGGGCACTCACGTTGCCTGTTTTTGCACAAAATGATGACCCTGTGCGTGTCGATTTCCCCGACGCGCAAATGACTGATTCCCTGCCGCCAGTTCCCTGGCCGCAAAGTATGAGGCTGCAGCTTGACACGTTGCTCATGAATCACCGTGCCATGCTCAGTACATCGGACCTTGGCTTGCTGGTGTGGGACCTGACTGCCGACAGCGCACTCTATGCCATGAACCCGCGACATATCCTGCGTCCGGCATCGAACATGAAACTGCTCACCGCCATTACAGCACTCGACAAACTGGGCGGCTCCTATAAGTACCGCACTTCCCTATACTACAAGGGCAGCATCGTCGATGGTACACTGACGGGCGATGTTTACTGTGTGGGGGGCTTTGACCCGCGCTTCAATACCGATGACCTGCACGCTTTCGTGGAGAAACTGCAGAGTCTTGGGGTGGACACGATATGTGGACGTCTGGTTGCCGATAAGTCGATGAAGGACATTGACACGTTGGGCTGGGGATGGTGTTGGGACGATGAGAACCCCGTGCTCTCGCCGCTGCTCATGGCGGGAAAGGATAACTTCCTGGAGCGCTTCTCTATCAGTCTGCGCGCTGCAGGCATGACACTCATCACAGAACAAGCAGAAGAAAAACTGCCTGCCGGTGCCACGCTTGTCTGCTCACGCTTCCACACCATGGACCAGATACTCGGGCGAATGATGAAGGAAAGCGATAATCTCTATGCCGAATCCATGTTCTACCAGTTAGCGGCAACACAGGGTGCACGTCCTGCCACAGCGAAGAACGCAAGGACGGTTATCTCGAAGTTCATAGACAATAAGCTCGGCCTCACCTCGTCGGACTATATCTTTGCTGACGGCAGCGGACTGTCGCTCTACAACTACCTGTCGCCTGAACTGGAAGTGCGGCTGCTGCGCTATGCTTGGCGCAACACCAACATCATAGCCCACCTGATGCCCTCGCTGCCCATTGCCGGACATGACGGTACTCTCTCCAAACGCATGAAGGGAACGGCAGCAGACAATAATGTGAAGGCTAAGACGGGAACTGTGAAAGGTGTCATTACGTTGGCTGGCTATTGCACGGCTCCCAACGGTCATATGCTTTGTTTCGCCATCATGAATCAGGGGGTGCTCACTGCCAGCCGTGCCCGTGACTTCCAGGACAAGCTGTGTGTCATACTTTGTGGAACAGAATAATGTATGGAACAGATAACAACCTTCGTAGAACAACTGCTGACAGACTGGGGCGTTTCGGCTAATGCCATCCCTGTCATCTGCCACGTGGTACTCGTCATTGTTGCCTTTCTGCTGGCTGCGCTGGCAGGATGGATATGCAAGAAAGTGTTTATTCCTATCGTCGGAAAGCTGACACGGCGCACGGAAGCCAAATGGGATGATGTGCTCTTTAGCCCTAAAGTGCTCAATGCTGCATTCAATATCGTGCCCGCCATCGTCGTGTGGCAACTGCTGCCACTTGTGTTTTATGACTATCCCACCGTACATGAAGTGCTGATAAGGCTAACTGCCATTTATATCACGGTGATGTCTGTGAGCACCGCCATTGTGTTCATCGACTCGTTCAAGCTGTTGGAGGGTGACACCCGTTCAGCACGTCAGCAATACCTCTATTCTGTCTGCGGCATTCTGAAAATTATCATCATTTTCATTGCTGTTATCATTGTCGTTGCTATTATCATTAACAAAAGCCCTGCCACACTGTTTGCCGGACTGGGAGCTGCATCTGCCATTCTGATGCTCGCTTTCCAGGACACCATCAAGGGACTCGTGGCTGGTGTGAAACTGACGAGCAATGATATGCTGCGTAAGGGCGACCGCATCACTGTTCCCGGTGCCGGTGCTGACGGCATTGTCGAGGACGTTACGCTGACTACTGTCAAGGTGCGTAACTTCGACAATACTATCATTACCGTCACTCCCCAGACACTCGTTGACGGTTCGTTCCAGAACTGGAAGGGCATGAAAGAGAACATCGGGCGTAAGGCGGTGAGGAAAGTCTATTTCGATTTCCGTTCTATCAAGATTGATAACCTCACCCGTTACCGTACCCACATGGAGGAATGGCTGGCAAAGAATGACAAGGTGGTTGTAGAGAATATCATCATGGTTCACCTGCTCGATGCCACACCCACCGGTCTGCCCGTGGAGTTTGTCTTCTGGCTGAAGGATCAGGAGGCGTTACCCTATGAACATGCCATTTCGGAAATCATGGAATATGCCATAGCCAAGGCCAGCGACTACGACCTGATGATCTACCAAACCCCGATAGTATAGAAGCAAACCCCCAAACATGTCTTTTACTCCAGCCCTACTACGTTGGTTCAGTGAGAACGGTCGCTCGTTGCCGTGGCGAGAGACACGTGACCCATACGCCATTTGGCTGTCGGAGATTATCCTGCAACAAACACGTATCGAGCAAGGCCGTCCCTATTGGGAACGGTTTATGCGACGTTGGCCCACGGTGGAGGCACTGGCAGCAGCCACCGAGGACGATGTGCTTCGCGAATGGCAGGGGCTGGGCTACTACAGTCGGGCACGTAACCTACATACCGCTGCCCGACAGATTGTCGAATGTGGAGGCTTTCCCACCACCTATGAGGGCATCAGAGCGCTCAAAGGAGTAGGTGATTACACCGCTGCAGCCATCGGTTCCTTTGCCTTCGGACTACCCGTGGCTGTCGTTGACGGTAATGTCTATCGTGTACTCAGCCGTTACTTCGGCATTACTACCCCTATCAATACCACACAAGGCAAGAAAGAGTTTACGGCATTGGCGCAAAGTCTGTTGGACGAGGTTCGAGGTACGAGGAACGAGGTGCAAAACTTTAATCAGGCCATCATGGACTTCGGTGCCACGCAGTGTACGCCAACATCCCCCCAATGTGCTACATGCCCCTTCATGGAGACTTGTACTGCTTTCCGAGAGCAACGCATCCAAGAACTGCCTGTGAAATTGAGAACACTGAAAGTCAAGGAGCGCCACTTTACCTATATTTATATAAGGTTTCAGGGTGAGACTGCCATCCGCCGTCGTCCTGCCGGTGACATCTGGCAAGGGCTGTATGAACCATTACTAATGGAGAATGGAGAATGGAGAATGGAGAATTATGAATTAATTAAGAAGAACGTGCGGCACGTCCTTACCCACCGCATCATTCTGGCCGACTTCTACCTGTGGCAGCCTGACGAGTGCCCTGCCTTGCCCGACGGCTATTTTTGGATCAAGGAGCAGGACATAGACCACTACGCTGTTCCCCGACTGGTGGAGCTGCTGCTTGACTTGGTGTAAACTATAAAAAGAAGTCATATTGCAAAGCCGAGTTTGCAGAACGCGGGGGGTATCGTATAAAATATGTATAAATAGTGAGAAAAAGCAATAAATAAATTTTCTTTCTCAATAGGTTATTCATAAATATTTTGTACCTTTGCACGCAAAAATTATCAACAACTGACTTTTTTAGTAAAAAATGTTTCATTTCCCTGAAAGCTCCAAATTCATTCACCGCGGAGCAAATATCATTGAGGAGGGGCGCACACTCCGTCACTCTCGCAAATATGACCCAGATAAGCTGATTAGCCGACTGGTCAAAATGCTGATAGTCATCTTCGTAACCGTTTTCCTCTGGAACATCCCTTCCTCATGGTATGGTATTGACGGACTGACCGTCGTTCAGCAACGTATCATTGCTATCTTCGCCTTTGCCACACTGATGTGGATTATGGAAATTGTATCGTCATGGGCCACTTCGGTAGCCGTCATCGGACTCATGCTCATCTTCACGAGCGACAGTGGCCTCAAATGGGTGTGTCAGCCCGACGAGGTAGGTGCTTTGCTCAGTCATAAGTCCATCATGGCAAGTTTTGCCGACCCTATCATCATGCTGTTCATTGGCGGATTCGTCTTAGCTATTGCTGCCACGAAGACAGGATTGGACGTACAACTTGCCAAGGTGTTGCTCAAACCCTTCGGCACTAGAAGTAATAATGTGCTATTGGGCTTTCTGCTCATCACAGGACTGTTCTCGATGTTCGTTTCGAACACCGCTACAGCAGCTATGATGCTGACGTTCCTGACGCCGGTATTCAAGCAGCTGCCACCCGAAGGAAAGGGACGCATTGCGCTGGCTTTAAGTATTCCTGTGGCCGCTAACCTCGGTGGTATGGGAACTCCTATCGGTACACCGCCGAATAGCATCGCCATGAAATATCTGAACGACCCCAGCGGACTGAACCTCGGACTGGGCTTTGGACAGTGGATGATGTTCATGCTGCCTTTGGTCATCGTATTGCTGTTCATCAGCTGGTGGCTGTTGAAGACAATGTTCCCCTTCAGTCAGAAGACCATTCAGTTAGAGATTGAGGGCGAGATGAAGAAAAACGCTCATACGTATATTGTCATCGCAACCTTCTTCCTTACCATTGCACTCTGGTTGCTCGACTCTGTGACGGGCATCAATTCAAATACAGTGGCACTTGTCCCGTTTGTCATCTTCGCGCTGACCGGTGTCATTAATAAACGTGATTTGGAACAGATTAACTGGTCAGTCATCTGGATGGTGGCTGGCGGCTTCGCCTTAGGCTACGGACTGAACGCGTCGGGACTGGCAGAGAACGCTGTGAAGAGTATTCCGTTCGATGAGTTCTCGCCCATTCTGATTCTGGTGCTGTCAGGTCTCCTCTGCTATGCGTTGAGTAACTTCATCAGCAACTCTGCTACAGCTGCCCTGCTGATGCCTATTCTTGCTTTCGTCTGCGGAGCTATGGGTGACACTTTAGCCCCCATCGGTGGCACGTCAACAGTGCTCATCGGCTTAGCGATAGCAGCATCGAGCGCTATGGTACTGCCCATCTCTACACCGCCGAATGCATTGGCTTACGCCACGAATCTCGTGCAGCAGAAGGACATGGTAAAGACGGGTCTTATCATGGGTATCATCTCCATGCTCATGGGTTATGGCTTGCTATACCTCATCGGCACGCTGAAACTGCTATGATCCCTCTGCCCCCTTATGGAGGACAAATTAGAAATAATAATATTTCATTATGAAGAAACTGATTGCTGTCTGGGTGTTACTGAAGAGCTTTAAGCCACTGAAGTACATCATTGTTATTGTCCTTGCCATATTACTCATCGGTTTTCTCGATGAGAACAGTATATGGAGTCACCTGCGCAACAAAGAGCACATGGGAGAGTTGAAGTCGGAAATAGAGCAACTCAATCAGGAGCATGCGCGCAACCAGGAGCAAATCAAGTTGCTCGACAAAGACCCGAAGGCTATTGAGAAGATAGCCCGCGAGCGTTACTTCATGAAAGCCGACGATGAGGATATCTATGTGCTGAAGGAAGGAGAAGATGAAGCAGCTGAATAAGATTCAAAGTGCGGTGTTCATCATCGGCGGTCTGCTCATGGTGGTTGGTGCTGGCATGGGACTCTTCCACATCGGGGCGGCTCCTTACGTCTTAGCGCCTGGAGCCATCATGTATGCCTCCATGCAGATGCTGCAGCGCTATGACGGACATAACTTCGTCATTCGTCGTCTGCGCCGCATCATGATACTCAGTGACCTGCTCTTCCTTTTCAGTGCCCTCCTGATGTACGGTTCCAACGGCAACCCATTTGGACTGTCTCAGATAGACTACGTGCAGTACATCGGCAACAACTGGGTAGTATTGCTGCTCATAGCCGCTGTCCTGCAACTCTACACCGTACACCGCATCAACCGTGAATTGGAGAAAGAGTAAACGTGGAAGGTTCTTTGCAAGCAAAGCGGCAGAGCCGAGCGGAAGGAGGAGGCTGAAATAGGCAAAAAAACTATAAAAGTTTGCGCAAATGTTTTAAATTGCGCAAATTTTTTTTCTTAGTTCAATATATCGTTGTACTTTTGTGCGGAAAAGAAACCCATTTAATGCGTATAATGAATAAAATTCTATCTGCCATCGTGACCGCTCTGGTTTTTACCTCGTGCTCTACCGCCTACAACGTGCAGGGCTCGTCGTCCGTTACGTCGCTTGATGGCAGCAAACTCTACTTGAAAACGGTCCAGGACCAAAACCTTAAGTCACTCGACTCATGTGATGTGGTGCATGGTAAGTTCCAGTTCTCGGGCGTACTTGATACGGTGCGCATCGCCAGCATCTTCATGGACGACGAAAGTATTATGCCCGTCGTGTTAGAGGATGGTGAGATTACCATTCAGATTGACCACGCCAAACAGACAGTCACCGGAACAGCGCTGAACGATACACTCTATAAGTTCATAGACCTTTTTAACCAGCTGGACAACCGCATGAATGAGTTGGGACACAAGCAGAATCAGATGATACTTGATGGCATTGATGAGAACATCATCATGGAAGAGGTCGGACGTGAGGCAGACAAGCTTGCTGCCGAGCGTGAGCAGCTGATGACTAAAGCCGTTACCGATAACTTCAACAATGTGCTCGGCCCCTACTTCTTTGAAATGCTGACCAGCATCTACCGCTACCCTGTGCTGACGCCTCAGATAGAATTCATCATGTCAAAAGCCTCTGCTAAGTTCAAGTGCGACCCTTATGTCAGAGATTACTATGAGACGGCACAGCAGAACGAGAAGCGAATGCAGGGCTTCGACGTGGACGATCCGACATTGAATGACAACACGGCTACTCCTCCGCCCACTTCTTCTGACACGCTACAGCGCACGCCCATCATCAACGTGCCGCAGAAATGACACGAGGTCTGCACCAATAACAACCACGATGAGGACACTGATTAAAGGAGGTAGAATAGTCAACGAAGGTCATACGTCCGATGGCTCCATCGTCATTGACGACGACCATATCAAAAAAATATATGCGCCCAACGAACAGCCCGAGGCATCTGTCGATAACGTGATAGATGCTTCGGGTTGCTATATCCTGCCAGGCATCATTGATGACCACGTGCATTTCCGTGAGCCTGGACTGACAGAGAAAGCCGATATCGACACAGAAAGCCGTGCTGCAGCAGCAGGTGGTGTCACTTCGTATTTCGACATGCCTAACTGTAATCCGCAGACCACTACCCTTGAGACACTTGAAGAGAAATTCGTCTTGGCACATGAGAAGAGTCATGTCAATTACTCGTTCTTCTTCGGTGCTACCAATGATAATACAGACATCTTCGCGAAACTGCCTGCTGACCGTATTCCGGGCATCAAGCTCTTTATGGGCAGTTCTACGGGTAATATGCTGGTAGATAAGCAACAGGCTTTGGAGCGTATCTTCAAAAGCTGCAAGCTTCCCCTGATGGTTCATTGCGAGGATACTGATATAATCAATCGGAATATGGCTGAGGCTAAGCAGGCATGGGGTGATGACCCTCAGGTCAGCCTGCATCCCTTGATACGTAGTGAAGAGGCCTGCCTGACTTCTTCGCGCAAAGCTGTTGAACTGGCTAAGAAATATGGTACGCACCTGCATATCGCCCACATTTCGACGGCAGAAGAACTCGAGCTGATAGGTGGAAATGTCACCGCTGAGGCCTGTGTGGGTCATCTCTATTTTACACAACTGGACCATGAACGACTGGGCGCCAAAATTAAGGTAAACCCAGCCATCAAGACTCCTGTTGACCAGTTCCTGTTGCGTGAGGCCTTGAATGACGGTCGCATCAGTATAGTAGGTACCGACCATGCTCCCCATTTGCTGAGTCAGAAAGAGGGCGGTTGCGCCCGTGCCGCCAGTGGTATGCCGATGATTCAGTTCTCGCTGGTAACCATGTTGGAACTCGTTGATGAGGGAGTGCTGACCATTGAGCGCCTGGTGGAACTGATGTGTCACAACCCGGCACGACTCTTTGGCATCGTAGAGCGTGGCTTCCTGCGCGAGGGCTATAAAGCTGACATCACTATCGTGCGCCCGTCAACCCCTTGGACGGTGACGCGCGACATCATCCAGAGTAAATGCGGATGGAGCCCCATGGAGGGGCATACCTACCAGTGGCGCGTAGAACAGACACTCTGCAACGGCCATACAGTCTATGCCCATGACACCGTGTTCACCGATTCCCTCGGCGAGGAAATCCAATTCTCACATTCATGAAGATAGACTATCGCATCAACGCCGTTAAACCCTACATCAACTGGGATTATTTCTTCTATGCATGGGGAGTGCACAACAAACCCGACGAGGAGAAGCAACGGTTGCGTGACGAGGGCGAAGCGACGCTTGCCCAGTACAGTTGGCGTTATCAAACACACGCACTCTTCCTGCTGCTCGATGCCAATAGTGATGGGGACGACATTGTAGTCAAGGGGCAAGGGACAAGGAGCAAGGAGCAAGAGAAAAGGTGCGAGGTGCGTCTGCCGATGCTGCGCCAACAGCAAACCCCGCCGTGTCGGTGTATGGCCGACTTTATCAGACCGCTGTCATCGGGTGTGACAGATAAGATAGGAGTCTTTGCCACGTCTGTAGATAGCGGCATGGAAAGCGACTTCGATGCCGACCCTTACCTAAAGATGATGATGCAACTATTAGCCGACCGGCTGGCAGAAGCCACGGCAGAACGATTACACAAGGAGGTGCGCCAGACCTACTGGGGCTATGCACCTCACGAACATATAGACATGCAGCAGCTGCATACGGAGCAGTTTCAGGGCATACGGCCTGCCATAGGCTATCCCTCTCTGCCTGACACGAGTCTGAATTTTGTGATTGACGAACTGCTCCATCTGCAGCAGATAGGTATCCGTCTGACCGAGAGTGGTGCCATGAAGCCCCATGCGAGCACCAGTGGACTGATGATAGCTCATCCGCAGGCCCGTTACTTCGATATCGGTCACATCGGAGAAGACCAGCTCAAGGACTATGCACACCGTCGCGGTATGCCCATAGACGAGATGCGCCGCTTCCTGTCTGCCAACCTGTAAAGACAACGAATATGATTGCACGTTATGCTATACCGTTTTTCCTTGTCGTGGCATTTTTCGTCATGCCACTGGCAGCCTATTTCCTGTGTCGCTGGCTGCTGCCTCGTCGTTGGGGACGTAAATGTGGTATCGCGTGCGCGTGTATTATTATAGGAATAGCAGCCTACGGCATGTTCTTCGGTTTCGAGCAGCTGGAAGTAAACCACATCGAATATGCTTCATCCGACGTACCAGAGGCGTTTGACGGCTACCGCATCGTACAGTTCAGCGATGCTCATGTAGGCTCGATGACCGGCATACACAAAGGGATGCTTGAACGGGCCGTTGACAGCATCATGGCCCAACACCCCGATATGATTGTGTTTACGGGTGACCTGCAGGACATCGTGCCAGAAGAAATCAACGAACACCTGAGCGTGCTGCGCCAGCTGAAAGCCCCCGACGGGGTCTTCTCGGTGCTGGGCAACCACGACTATGACAGATACCAGACAGGTGACAGCCTCACCAAGGCAGCCAACTGTGAGCGGACGAAACAGCTGCAACGTGAAGCAGGCTGGACGCTGTTGCTTAACGAACACCACATCACCCGTCGCGGAGCCGACAGCCTTGTCATCGGTGGTATGGAGAACTGGGGTGTTGTAGAGCGTATGCCGAGACGTGGCGACGTAGCACAGACGCTACAGCAGATTGACTCCACCGCCTTTGTCATCATGCTGCAACACGACCCGTCGGCCTGGCGCCAGAAGATTCTGCCCGAATGTCACGCTCAACTGACGCTGAGCGGACATACGCACGGTATGCAGTTCAGCATTTTCGGTTGGTCACCCATGTCGCTGAAACAAGATGAATGGGGCGGCATGTTCCGTGAAGGCAACCGCGCACTCTATGTGTCAACAGGTGTGGGCGGACTTGTCCCCTTCCGTCTCGGTCTGCCCGGAGAAGTCGTAGTCATTACTTTACATCATAAACCCTAAGAAACGTTCAAAGAATATGAAATACCTATACCGCATTTATCAGTTATTGGTTGTGTTACCCGTTACCGTCTTCGCTACCATCGTTACTGCCACGCTCGTGGGCATCGGCACAGCCATCGGCGACGGACACTACTGGGGCTACTATCCCGGCAAATGGTGGGCCAAGACCATCATACGCGTCTCGCTGTTGCCCGTTACCGTTGAGGGACGTGAACATCTGGAGCCTAATCAGTCTTACGTCTTCGTGGCGAACCATCAGGGCGCGTTCGACATCTTCCTCATCTATGGTTTCCTTCACCGCAACTTCAAATGGATGATGAAGTACCAGTTAGGAAAGATTCCCTTTGTGGGCTACGCCTGCCGTAAGTCGCACCAGATATTCGTTGACAAGCGCGGTGCAGGTAAGGTACGCGCTACCTACGAGGCAGCCCGCCGCACATTGGAGCAGGGAAATCTTAGCGTCGTTGTTTTCCCCGAAGGCTCACGCTCGTTCACTGGTCACATGGGAACATTCAAGAAAGGTGCCTTTATGCTGGCTGATGAGTTGCAGTTGCCCGTAGTGCCGCTGACCATCAATGGCTCGTTCAATGTCATGCCCCGTACCCGTGACTGGCATTTCATGACGTGGCATCCGCTGCGCCTCACCATTCACCAAGCCATCTATCCCGTGGGACAGGGAACCGACAACGTACAGGCTACCATGCGGCAGGCCTACGACAGTGTCATGTCAGGACTTGAAGAAGAATACCAAGGATTTGTTGAGAATCCTGATCAATAGACGTGCCTCTGCTGGATTAGGAATGACAGATGAGGGTTTACTCCGTAATCTTCGGGTAATGACGTGAGAAACTGTCAATGCGCAGTTTGATGACGCCGAAGAACGCTTCCCCGAAGATGCCTGTGTTCATCTTCGACACCCCTTCGCGACGGTTGACAAAGATGACCGGCACTTCCTTGATGCGGAAGCCAATCTTATAGGCTGTGTATTTCATCTCTATCTGGAACGCATAGCCCTTGAAGCGAATCTTGTCCAGCTCAATGGTCTTCAGCACACGCCGGCGATAACATTTGAATCCTGCTGTCGTGTCATGAATGTTACAGCCCGTGATGATGCGCACGTACTTCGATGCGAAATAGCTCATCAGCACACGACCGATGGGCCAGTTCACCACATTGACGCCCGACACGTAGCGTGAACCGATGGCCAGGTCATAACCCTTGTCGTGACAGGCCTCGTAGAGCCTCGGCAGGTCATTCGGGTCATGACTGAAGTCAGCATCCATCTCAAAGATGTACTCATAGTCGTGCGCCAGTGCCCACTTGAAGCCCATGATGTAAGCTGTTCCGAGACCTAACTTACCGCTACGCTCTTCAATGAACAGCCGCTCACCGAACTCCTCGTTGATGAGGCGTTTCACGATGGCTGCCGTACCATCGGGTGAACCGTCGTCAATAACAAGAATATGGAAGCACTTCTCCAGCGCAAAGATAGCGCGGATAATCTTCTCAATGTTCTCCTTCTCGTTATAGGTCGGGATGATAATCAGGCTGTCGCTTTCGTACATAGTCGTCATGCTTTTGTGTGTGCAAATTTACAAATAAAAAGTAAAAAGCGAAAAAAGTAAAAGGGTAAAAAAAGTTAAGGGGCGACAAATTCTTCATTCTTCATTCTTAATTCTTCTTTTTTTTCGTAACTTTGTGCTCAAATATATTATAACAACAAATTCCAGATATGAAGAAAAAGATTAAGTTTAGTCTTGTCTATCGAGACATGTGGCAGTCTTCCGGCAAGTTTCAGCCGCGTAAGGATCAGTTAGAGCGCATTGCCCCCGCCATTATTGACATGGGGTGCTTTGCACGAGTGGAAACCAACGGCGGAGCTTTCGAGCAGGTAAACCTGATGGCCGGCGAGAATCCTAACCTTGCCGTCCGTGCCTTCTGCAAGCCGTTCAATGAAGTCGGCATACAGACGCACATGCTCGACCGTGGACTCAACGCGCTGCGCATGTATCCCGTGCCCGACGATGTGCGTCAGCTGATGTATAAGGTCAAGAAAGCCCAGGGTGTTGACATTCCCCGCATCTTCTGCGGACTGAACGACACACGAAACATCATCCCCAGCATCAAGTGGGCCAAGGAGGCAGGCATGATTCCGCAGGCTACGCTCTGTATCACCACCTCGCCCGTGCATACCGTAGAATACTACTCAGCCATTGCCGATGAGGTCATCGCTGCCGGAGCTGAGGAAATCTGTCTGAAGGACATGGCCGGCATCGGACAGCCCGCCATGCTCGGTGCGCTGACCAAGAGCATCAAGACCAAGCACCCCGACATCATCATCCAGTATCACGGACACTCCGGCCCCGGCCTCTCTATGGCCTCCATCCTGGAGGTGTGCAACAACGGCGCCGACATCATCGACACCGCCATCGAGCCGCTCAGCTGGGGTAAGGTACATCCCGATATCATCTCCGTCCAGTCGATGCTGAAGAACGAGGGCTTCGAAGTGGCCGACATCAACATGAACGCCTACATGCAGGCCCGCACGCTGACGCAGGAGTTCATCGACGACTGGCTGGGCTGCTTCATCAATCCCGCCAACAAGCACATGTCATCGCTGCTCTTAGGCAGCGGACTGCCTGGCGGCATGATGGGCTCGATGATGGCTGACCTGGGCCCCATCCAGACCATGATCAACAAGCTGCGCGAGAAGAAGGGCGAGTCGATACTCACGATGGACGACATGCTGGTCAGGCTGTTCAACGAGGTAGAGTATGTGTGGCCGAAGGTAGGTTATCCCCCATTGGTAACGCCGTTCTCGCAATATACCAAGAACATCGCCCTGATGAACCTCCTCACGATGGAGCAGGGCAAGGGCCGCTATGTCATGATGGACGATGCCATCTGGGGTATGATACTCGGCAAGAGCGGCAAGGTGCCCGGCGAGATTGCGCCTGAGCTCATTGAGCTTGCCAAGACGCAGAAGCGTGAGTTTACCGATGCCGACCCTCACACCCTCATCCCCAACGCCCTCGACGGCTTCCGCAAGGAGATGGACGAGAACGGCTGGGAGTACGGCCCCGATGACGAGGAGCTGTTTGAGCTGGCCATGCACCCCGAGCAGTACCGTCCCTTCAAGAGCGGACAGGCGAAGAAAACCATGCTCGCCGACCTGCAGAAGGCAAAGGATGCCAAGCTCGGTGCGAAGATGAAGCCCGAGGAGCTGGCTGCCTTCAAGCACGCCAAGGCCGACGCTATCGTCGCCCCCGTTGCCGGACAGGTCTATTACGAGTTCTCGGGCGAAGGAGCGTGTGCTCCATGTCTGGAGCCGTTCATCGGACAGAAGTATAAGGAGACAGACACCTTCTGCTACATCCAGGCCCCGTGGAACGAGATTGTGCCCATTCCCGCCTGCCTCGGCGGTAAACTCGTTGAGGTGAGCGCCAAGCAGGGTGCCAAGGTGCGCCGCGGCGACAACCTCGGATGGATTGAGAGAGAAGGGGGAAATCAAAGTTCATAGTTCACAGTTCAAAGTTCATAGTTCAAAATTCAAACTTCAAAGTTGAATGACGATGGTCTTGAACCAGTCCTTGAGATAACCCTTGTACTGGTCTTGCGAGTCTGCCACTAACAGCAGCACCTGTCGCCCGTCGGCGAGTCGTGGCCCCACACAGATGCCTTCATAGTTGGCAAAACTACGGGCCGTCAGGTTGATCTTCGTACGGAACTCTGTTACTAATTGTTTGGGTAACAGAGTTCCTGTTTTTTGTTGCCTGGGATGGACCATAAAGAGCTTGACATGCACGAAGGAACCGATGTTGTTGTCCGTCCGCCGAACCTCACGCTCCAGCACGATGAGCCGTCCGTCATCGAGCGCAGCCAAGCCGCTGACGCCCAGCGTGCTCTTGCCCTTGGTGCTTTTCACCGCCGACGAGTCTGTCTTGTACCAGTATTGTTCGCGTGGCTGCAGGTCGTCACCGAAACTCTGCAGCCGTAGCATATTGGGAATCTTCCTTTCAATGTTTGGCTTGTCCCCATCGCCTTTCAGCGTGTGCTCCGTGGTCGTCCAGAAGAGCCTCGTCGTGGCGTTATAGGTCAGCGCCTCAAAACCGCCGTTGCTGCGTGCGCTACTGAACACTTCGGGAATGTTCAGCCGTCGGCCCGTCAGCTGTCCGTCCAGGTTATACTCAATAATCTGCTTGTCGCCTTCGCCGCTGACAAACACCGTGTTCGTCCCGGGCACATAGCAGATTCCTTCCTCGTCGCGGTTGGGCAGGTTACTGGTCATGAAGCTGTCGGCACGCACTTCCTCGATGTCGCCCGTGACGCTGTCCAAACGTATCGTCATCAGGTAGAACCCTGCCGTGGGTGACTTGTCGTTGACCACCGCATAGCGGTCACCGCCCAGCCACGTAATGCCGCTATAGTTGCCGGCAGGCACCGTTTTAGGGAAGTGGCGCTGCTTATTCAGCACCACCTGCTGCCCCATCGCCTGCATGGTACAAAGAACCAAAAGGAAAAGAATGACACTTTTCTTCATGATTAGTTTTCAGCAGGGTCTTCGAGCCAGAAGGTCTCCCATGCCGAATCATTGCATGGATTGACTTCTCCGTCCAATTGAGTCATGTTGACGTCCAGCCACTTGCTCCAGCCGGTAGCAGCATCGAAAGCAGAGGCCTTGTAGTTGGCGCCGTAAAGCTTATAGGGGTTCTCGTCTTTGGCGTAGATGGAGATGCCGAGTGAGAACTCGTTGTTTCCCTCGCTGTTCACGGGTGCTACATAATAGTTATCGGCTGACACGCGGTTGACGCCGTTAAAGCGATAGACGGTGGCGTCAGCGTAGGCTGTCCTCATGGCGTTGGCGATGGTCTGAGCCTGGGCCTTCAGTTGAGTATCAGTCAAATTGATAGCTACCAGATTGGCAAAGTCGAGCAGATCAACATAGGTACATCCTTTCTCGAAGAGATATACGCTGGCGGTTGCTTTGTCGATGTCAGCACTTTCTGTAGCGTAGTTGTCTGCCAGCAGGGTGGCCAGTGCCTTCACCTGTGTGTTAAGAGCAGCCAGCTTGTTAGAGCGCCAACAGCCGAAGTCGCAGTTCTCGTTATGCGTGATGGTGGGGTCAGTCGCATCAGGAATATTGCAGAAGTCGGAATTGACGGCTTCTATTGCCTCGTGCTGCTTCGCAATGGCTGCCTCGAAGTTGTCGGGAGATGCGTTAATGGCATTGATGAGTCCGAGGAGGTGTAGGTTGTTGATACGTGCGACATGTGAGCTGGCAAACTGGTATTCGCAGTAGGGAGCCACCTCGGTGAGCACCTCGAGCTGGGCCATCAGACAGCCGTACCAGTAAATAGCCTTGATGTTGCCGGTCTCCTTGAGTGCTGCGGCAATAGTTTTGATAGAGTTGCTGATGCCGTTGTGGTTGTCATCATAGGCAATGCCGCGTGTAATCTCATGGTCGAGGTCGAAACCGCCACCATGATTGACTGGCAGGAGGATGTAATTCTCGGCAGGAGCCGTCTGCTTAGCCCACCTGATGTAGTCAACCAGCGTGGACTGCTTGTACAGCTCCACTTCGGAAGCATTCTTATAGAAGTACTTGCTGCGAAAACCTTCTAAGGTTAGGTCCATATCCTTGGTGAGCTCATAGCGGTAGGTTTTGCCGAACTCGCCGAGGAAACTATTCTCATCCACATCAGGGTTATCCTTCTTATGTCCCGAGATGTCCTTCGACATGGAGTACATAACGGTGATGCGCACCTGGTTGTTGCTCACACTGAGGGCCTTGGCAACAGCTTCAAGGGCGTAGTCAATCTGGTTGTCCACATTTTCACCGCCACAACCATAGATCATGATGGTGTATTTTGCCTTCGGCTCATCAGCCCCGCTATCCGTTTCGTTGTCGTCCTTGCTGCAGGCAGGCAGCATCAAAGCAAAACCGCACACGAGGAGCAGCATTTTGAATAATTGATTTATCTTTCTATTCATAATTCTTATTCTGTAAAATTTGATATCCATATCAGTTTCATTATTATAATGTGCAAAGATACAATTAAGAAAGCAAAATGCAAAAGGAAATCGTATATTTTTTATCCCTGCATTCTTAAGACTCGCTTCGCTCATATACAACATACAGTTTTTTTGATTCTAAAGTTTGCAACATTGCAGAATTTTTCGTATATTTGCACTCAAATTCTTTACACAAAAACAACCAAAATCTATGCGAAGAATGAATTTATGCCTCGTGGCAATGATAAGTGTGCTGATAACCGTTGGCTGCATACAGACGGCAGCACAGGGATTCCCAAGAGAAAACTTCCCCGAAGGGTCATATTCCCCCGTGACAAACGTAAACCGCGCTTCCTATCCGCGAGTATTGTCCGACAACAGCGTGATGTTCCGCGTCGTTGCTCCGCAGGCACAACTCGTTCAGATAGACCTCTGCGGCATGAAATACGACATGCAGAAGGCTGACAACGGCGCATGGACCGTGACCACGAAGCCGCAGGTGCCAGGGTTCCATTACTATTTTCTGATTGTTGACGGAGTGTCGGTGTCCGACCCTGCAAGCCAGACCTTCTACGGCTGCGGACGCTGGTCGAGTGCCATCGAGATTCAAGAGGCTGCAACGGACGATTTCGAGGTGCAGGACGTGCCACGCGGCGAGGTGCGTACCGTCTATTATTATAGTAAGGTCGATGAGTCGTGGCGCCCGCTGATGATTTACACCCCTGCCGGTTACAACGAGAGTCAGCAGGAATATCCTGTGGTGTATATCCAGCACGGCGGTGGTGAGGACCATCGCGGATGGATGGAACAAGGTCGAACGGCACAGATCATGGACAACCTCATTGCGGCAGGCAAGGCAGTACCGATGATAGTGGTGAGTGCCAACAGCAATGTCCGTTCACGCAACGGCGGCTTCGGCGGCGGCTACAGTTGGCAGGGTATGCAGAGCTTCCGCAGCGAACTGCTCGAGAACGTGATTCCCTTTGTTGAATCCCGCTATCGCGTGAAGAAGGACCGTAAGAGCCGTGCTATGTGCGGTCTGTCAATGGGTGGCGGACAGTCGTTCTATATCGGCTTGCGCTCTCCCGAGGTATTTGCCAATGTCGGCGTGTTCTCTACGGGCATGTTCGGCGGCATACAAGGAGCGTCAAACTTCGACCTTGAGGCCGAGGTGCCAGGCATACTGACCAACACCCCAGCATTCAACCAGCAGTTCGACGTGTTCTTCATGAGCTGCGGCGAGCAGGACCCACGTATCGAATACACGCGAAACATCGTAAAGAAAATGCGCGACGGCGGCGTCAACGTGCGTTTCAACTCCTACCCTGGCGACCACGAGTGGCAGGTATGGCGCAAGTCGCTACACGAGTTTGCGCAGTATCTATTCAAGTGACAGATGACGGGTTTCGTACAAAGATACTCTTTTGACTTGTGATGCGGCTCGTTTGCTCCGAGCTTTCGATGCGTTTGCTCCGAGCTTTCATATCGTTTGCTCCGAGCTTTCGATGCGTTTGCTACGGGCTTTCGACCTGTTTGCTACGGGCTTTCGTCACTTTTTCTCGCAGATACCGCAGAAACATTCTCCTTTAACATATAATGTCCATATAATCGCCCATATA
>CAJOFA010000026.1 GCA_905233985.1 uncultured Prevotella sp. | reverse complement strand
AGATGCCGCAGATTCCCGGCTATGGCACGAGTAACAGCGTGAGCCTCGTGGTGGAGGACCCCACCGACGGCAACCTGTCAGAATTTGCCCAGCATACCGAGCACTTTCTTGCCAAGCTCTCAGAACGTCCGGAGATAGCCTCTGCCATGTCAACCTACTCCGAGCGTTTCCCGAAGTATCAAGTCGATGTCGATGCTGCCCAGTGCGACCGTGCTGGTGTGTCACCTGCCGACGTGCTCAATACGCTGGGCTCCTTCTGCGGCGGTGCTTACATAGGCAACTTCAACCAGTTTGGTAAAGTCTACCGTATCATGGCCGCAGCCTCGCCCGAATACCGTCTCGATCCCTCATCGCTGCAAAACATCTTCGTACAGGTGAAGGGCGGCAAGATGGCACCTATCGCGGAGTTCGTCAGTCTGAAGCAGATTGTCGGTCCTGCCAATATCGAACACTTCAACCTGTTCCAGAACATCACTTGCTACATCACGACTGGTAGCGGCTACACTGAGGGTGACGCCCACAAAGCCATTGCCGAGGTGTTCAAGGAGACGATGCCCAATACGGCTACCTTCGAGTATAGTGGCATGTCGCGCGAATTGGAGGAGGCTGCCGGCTCTAACGCCACGGCTCTCATCTATGTCATCTGCGCCATTCTCATTTACCTCATCCTGGCCTCGCTTTATAACTCGTGGTTCACTCCGTGGGCCGTGCTGTTCAGCGTGCCGTTCGGCTTGATGGGTGCTTTCGTGTTCGCCTTCTTTGGCAACCAACTGGGTCTGCCTGGCATGGACAACAACATCTACCTGCAGACGGGTGTCATCATGCTGATTGGTCTGTTGTCTAAGACGGCCATTCTGATCACTGAGTTCGCCTCCGAACGCCGTGCCCAGGGACTCAGCATCCCCGAGGCAGCCTTCGAAGCTTGTAAGGAGCGTCTGCGCCCGATTCTGATGACGGTGGCTACGATGATCATAGGTATGATACCGCTCGTCATTGAGGGTGGTGCTGGTGCCAATGGTAACCGTGCCCTCGCCCTTGGTGTCATCGGTGGTATGAGCGTCGGCACCATTGCCCTGCTCTTCGTCGTTCCCGCCTTCTTTATCGTGTTCCAGAAACTGCATGAGAAGTTTCAGGGAAAACCAGTAGAAGTAACCAATTCAAAAGAAAAATGAAGATGAAGAAATTATATGTTTTGAGCGGTATGCTCCTTTTCTTGGGAGCAAATAGCGTAAAGGCTCAGATGGACGAAAGGTTCAACGACGGCAAGATACCATACGGATGGTATGCCGATGGTTGGACAGTAAAGGACAATGCCGCACAGAAGGGTTCTTCTTCTGCCGGTTTTGACATGACGACGATGATGGGCGGAGGCGACGAGGCCTTCACTTATCTGATGACCCCGCCGCTGAAGGTCGCTAACGGCGAAAAGCTGGAGTTCTCAGCCAAGAAGGGCGAGGACAGCGGCATGGGTTCCTTTATGGGCGGCAGCGACTCTACCTTCGTCGTTGAGCGTACGGTGTACGGTCAGCACAAGTGGATTCAGGTGGCCGACTTCACCACCGAGGTGACGTCGGACTACAAAACCTTTACCATTTCGGGCACTGAGGCTGGTGAATACCGTTTCCGTTTCCGTTCTGCCAGTACGGTTATGATTGACAGTGTCGCAGGCTTTACGATTGATAAGGAAGCCCCCGACATTCTTGTCATTGACACCGTTGGCGATGCCAAGGGTGCGGTGAAGATGATAGACTTCAGCCTGTGCAAGAAGGACACCCTCAAGCAGGTGCTGGTGGTGAATACGGCTACCGGTAAGCTGGTGGTTGACAACAGCATGTCGGATGCCGACAGGTTCTCTTTCAGCAAGACAAGGATGGAGATTGAGGCCGGCGACTCTTTGGACGTCAACATTTCGTTCAAGTTTGCTGCTGGTCAGCCCGGTAAGAACGAGGCCCTGACCACCGTGAAGCCTACGGATGCCCGTGTGGAGAGCTATGAGTTCATGACCTACGCCATCCTGACCGAGCCCGGCGTATGGGTAGAGGACTTCAATGCCGAGACGGAACCCAAGTCGTGGATGAACGACGGCTGGGCAGTCGGCAAGGGCGTCGCAACAGTGGCCGAGCCTTCCGGCGGCGGTATGTTCGGTGGTGGCTCTCCCAGCTATCTCACCACACCGCCTATGACGGTGACAAGCAATACGCAGGCACTGCTGTTTGCCGTGAAAGACGGCGACGGCGGTGGCGGCATGGGTGGCATGATGGGTGGCAGCAGCAGCGGCCCGTCCGTCACCGTGGAGAAGTCGGTCTATGGCAGCGGCAAGTGGGAGAAGGTGAAGGTCATCGACGGCATCGACTCCTTGTATAGCGTGAAGTGGATTTCCGGCATCGAACCCGGTGACTATCGTTTTCGCTTTGCTTCTGCCGACAGCGTTGTCATCGACAGCGTGGCAGGCTTCCAGATCAAGGAGAATGCTCCCGATGTGCATGTCTATCAAGACGGCAAGGCGACGAACTATGTGTTCTACGGACTCTGCAAGGAGAACGTCACCCAGCGCTTCAAGGTGTATAACTCAGGAACAGGTGCTGTGACGGTCAATAATATCTCTACGGTTGCCGATGTCTTCGGTGTCAAGAATCCCAGCATCGACGTTCCGGCTTCCGACAGCCTCTTCGTGGATGTGGACTTTGTCTACGATAGCGCTCCCTACGGCGAGAGCAATGCCGTCTTGATGTTTGTGCCCAACAGCGAGGCTCTTCAGCCGCAGTATGTGGCCGTCAAGGCTTACAAGATCAGCAGTGAGGCGTGGTCGGAGGACTTTGAGACTCCGTACGTTGTAGAGGATGAGTCAGAGCCCCGTGAGTTGCCCGAGGGATGGGAGACGACCGGTTGGCAGGTGACCAAGCCCAGCGGCGGCATGATGGATATGTTTGGCGGTGGCGGTGCTCCCAAGACCTGGATGGCTACTACCGACTCGAAGGACTACGAGCTCATCACACCGCGTCTGCAGGCTGTACAGGGCGACGTCCTCAAGTTTGACGTGGACATCGACATGATGGGTGGCATGATGGGTATGTTCGGTGGCGAAAGCGATCCCGCCGTGCTCTTCGTGTACTACCGTCGTGACGTTGATGAAGACTGGACGCTCTACAACTATTATGCCCAGTCGGGAACCGTCTACTTCAAGGCGCCTTATACAGGCATCTATCGTCTGAAGTTCCAGGGTACCGGTTCGCTCGACAACTTCCTCGGCCTGAAGTTCCCCGATGAGCCCGTTAAGATTTTTGACAATACTGACAATCAAGATGTCTTAGATGAATATAATAATAAGGTGGTCAGTATAGACTTCGACCGTGAGCTGTCAGCAGAACAGCAGCAGAACGGCAGTTGGTTGAGCACGGCCTATACCGTTTGTCTGCCTTACGACTTCAACTTCTCCGCTTACTATCCAAAGGAACAGGTAGATGTTTACAAGCTCGACTTCGTAGATAACTTCTACAACGAGTTTGTCTTCAGCAAGACCGATGGCAATGTTGCAGCAGGTCAGGCTTGTCTGGTGGTGGTCAACCATGGCAGCATCAGTCTGGATGCTATTCAGACACTTGTCACCAACCAGCCTAAGAGCAGCGATGTCTATGCCTATGGCAACGAGGCAGAACCTACCGTTGTAGGAACATGGCAGGGCTTGTTCACCAATACTCCTGCCGAAGACGAAAAAATGACCAATGCTTTCGTCATGGATAATGATGGTCATTGGAAACCAATGCCAACAGGTATGTACCTGTTATCGTTCCGTGCCTTCATGAAGATGAACGAGGCAACTGAAAAGACCGATTTCAGACCAATGGTACGTGAGAACGTCAATGGCGCAAATGCTCCAAGGCGTGCTCAGAACGTCGATGCCAACGAGCACGACGGACTGGTGAAGTTCCCCGCAGACCTCTATGCCGGTGACTTGATGGAGGGTCATGCCATGACAGGCATTGCAACCATCCGCACCATTGAGGCCGACGGAAGCAGCCGATACTATGACCTGCAGGGTCGTCAGCTCAATGGCAAACCCGACAAGGGCGTTTATATCCTCAATGGCAAGAAATACAGCAAGTAAGCTATGAAAAGAATTTTCAACTGGGCTATGGCCCTGATGCTGATAAGCGGTTCTTCCTTGCTGGTCGGGTGTAGCCCTGTGGATAATCCGTCATCCCATGATAATCCCGAGGCAGAGAGAAACCGCGAGGCACTGGCCACGCATCTCAAGACAGATGCCTCCCTGCTGGCTGGCAATCTGAGCTCCGATGCCATCACCTTGTCTTCTCAGGCAACGTCACAGCTGTTGGCGCTGATGAACAAAAGCCGTTCTTTCAAGGAGGACATCAAGAAGATGATGACGCTTCTGGCCATTCAGAATCTCACCGACCGGACAAACTCCCACGGGCTGCGCATTATCCTCGACGAGAAGGGAAACTATAATGTCAGTCCTTCTGGAGGTATGGTGTTTATCTTCCCCGCTACCGTCGATGGATATGGGAAGACGCTCTATAAGCTGTCTATAGTAAGTAACAGAAACTGGAACGACATCCCTGAGCAGCTTCGTGTGACGTTAAGCTGTATGTATAAAGACAAGGAGGTTGTCCTCAACGATGCTGTGGCTTCTGTCAAGATGACCTCCGGCTATCCGGGCATGGCAGTTATCACGTTAGGCGCATTTAGCTTTGAGAGCAAGATAGACTACTTTCTGCCCGATGACAAAGATGCCGCCAAGGCCAGCAGCATTGATGTCGTTGCTTCCAGGGAGAGTGACGGCCATGTCAACTTCCAGTTTGGCTATGTGCAGAACAAACTGAATATTTTGAATGCGAATCTGAACATTCCCCTTCCTGCCGATTACGCCATCAAATCGATTCGCAGTATGGTGGAAACGGTCAACAGTATTGTGTTCAGCGCAAGTATTCTTGACGACCTGTATATCACAGGCGACATTAAGGGTGACATGCAGATGACTTGCGGCAAGTATGGCAATGCCATTCCCATGCAAATCGTGGAGGTGGAGGAAGGCGGGAACACTCTTAAGACGCCTGCTTTCGCCCTCGACTACTCGTCTGACTACACGTTGTTGAAAGACATCGTGGACGCTGATACTTACGCACAGCTCATGAATCTCTACCAGCAGTCAGCATCACGGATAAGCATCACCTTAACAGACTATTCTGACCTGCTGACCGTGCTGCTGCAGATACTTCCCATTGGTACTACCAACTAATTTTTTTGAATAATGTATAAGAATATCAAGAAAACCGTAGCCGCAGTTACCGTGAGTATGATGCTTACGGGCTGTGGCGTGTACAACAAGTACGAACAGAATACATCTACGCCCGCTGATGCCTTTGGTGCCGACGAAAGCATCAAGGCAGCAAGTGGCGAAACGACCATCGCCCAGATGTCGTGGCGCGAATTTTTCACCGACCCGCTGCTTCAGCAGTTGATTGAGCAGGTACTGGCGAACAATACCGACCTGAATTCTGCCCGTATAGCCGTGGAGAAGAGCGAGGCTGCGCTGAAAGCCGCTAAACTTGCCTACCTGCCGTCGCTCTACTTAGCACCGCAGGGCACGCTCGCCAAGTTTGACAACTACCCATGGAGTAAGACTTACAACCTGCCGCTGCAACTTTCGATTGATGTCGATGTCTTTGCCTCCATTACCAACAAGAAGCGTGCCTCGAAGGCCGTGCTCCTGCAGGCTCAGATGTATGAAGAAGCCGTGCGAACCAATCTAATCAGTATTGTTGCCCAGCAGTACTACATGCTACAGCTGCTTGATCGCCAGTTGGATATCCTGACCATGACTGACAGCCTATGGGGTTCCTCGCTCGAAACGCAGAAGTCGCTCTTCGAGAACGGTAAGGCTTATGCCACCGCTGTCAACCAGATGGAGGCATCGTACATCAATGTCAAGACACAGATTGTCGACACGCGCCGCAGTATCCGTTCCACCGAGAACGCCCTCTGCAAACTGCTGGCCATCACGCCACAGCACATAGAGCGTAAGAAGTGGGGCACCTCGGCTCTCACCGAGAAACCCAAGGACCCTCTTGATCAGCACATGATCAATGCTCAGTTACTGAAGATTGGCGTGCCTGCCACGATGCTTGAGCAGCGTCCTGACATCCGCATGGCCAACCACGCCATGGAGGAGGCCTTCTACAACACGCAGGCTGCTCGTTCGGCTTTCTTCCCCAGCATCACGCTGACGGGAACGGCAGGCTGGACAAACTCTGCAGGCGAGATGATTATCAATCCCGGCAAAGTGCTCCTGACAGCCGTAGGCCAGTTGACACAGCCCATCTTTGCCCGTGGCAAACTGATAGCCAATCTGAAGATCAACAAACTGACCCTTGAGGACCTGCAGAACAAGTACGTCCAGACCGTCATCGATGCTGGTAATCAGGTGAACGAAGCGATGGCCGACTGTGAGAGTGCCCAAGAGAAATATGCTTACTACCGCCGTCAGGTAGAGGTGCTCTACGATGCCTATACTGGTACACACGAACTGATGGACAACGGCAAGGCCAGCTACATTGAGGTGCTCATGGCCCAGGAGGATTTGCTTCAGGCCCAACTCAGCGAGGCCGCTAATCTTTACAAGGGTGCACAGGCCGTCATCTCCCTCTACATCGCCCTCGGCGGTGGCACGAAGTAAACAAAAGTCGACTCAACAAGAGTCGCAAGTATGTCAACCAGGTTGCAACAGGCAATAAGCCTGCATCGCTCAAGATGTATGCGTGTTTTGCCAAGGCACTGCAGGTCCCGTTAGCCGCCCTCTTCGACGGCTATCCACTCCGTCTGCTTGATGACTAAAAAACATCGCCCCAGTACACTGGGGCGATGGAATGTTCTGTTATATTTGGCAGATTTAGGTCAAGCTTCCACAAATTCTATAATGCGTTGCATGTAGATACTTGTCGGCTGTAGTGGTGTCTATGCCCACAAACTGGAAGGGATATCCGTTCTGCGTCATGGCTCAATTTTCATTTCGTAACCCGGTGCACGTCTCTGACTTTTCCAGAACTCTGTGGTGTCCACGTAGCCTGGCGTCATGTCGATATAGGTCACAGGATAACGGTAGCGTCCGTTAGGCATGAGAATCTTCTCTACGCGGCGGATGAGTGGACGGCCATTGGTAGCGCGGATAGGCGTTTCAGTCACTTCGACCACCTTTCTTACAGTTGTAGCTTCCATAATTTTCTTTATTTATTGTTTCTGCGTGCGAAGGTACGAATTATATTTCATATTCCACACAATTTCAACGTTAAAAGAGTAAAAAGGACACGAAAAGATGTTTGATGGCTGATGTTTGATGGCTGATGTTTGATGGCTGATGTTTGATGGAAGAGGGAAGAGGTGCAAGATTCTTGAACGCGGACTTTCAAAATTAGCAAAATCACTTTCAAAATTAGCAATTAATGGCATTTCTTTTGGTGGTTTCGAAGATTTTTCATACATTTGCTGGTCAAATAGCTAAAAAAGCAAATATTTAAATTACTAACAATGAGAAAGTTTTTCTATTGTCTTTGTGGTGCTGTCCTCATGTGCGGCTTCTGCGGGCACATGATGGCACAGGGAAACTTTTTCAAGAAATTGGGCGCCAAACTGGATTCTATGGCGGTCAAGGGTGTTGACCGTAACTATATCGATGCACCGGAGAGACCTTGGCAGGTTATCCTGAGAGGTAATGTGAACCAGACGATTGTGAGTATGCGGACAGAGGGAACGATAGCTGGTAAGGAATATAGTGCCAAGCCACATCTGAAGACGACGCCCTCGCAGTATCTGGGTCTGTGGGTTGGCTACAGGGGCTATGGTCTGGGATACACGGTGAACGTCGGTGGCGATAAGGGTAGCAACCTGACGTTCGGTGCCACAGGCGGTTCCTATGGCATCAACGTGCGCATCCGCTCGTTCGAGAACGGTAATCCTGACTTCAATCTGAACAGCGAGCTTCTGACGGAGGCAGAAATGGAAGCATGGAATAATGTAGAGATGACAGACCCCATACGCGTGAGAACGGTCATCGCCGACGGATACTATATGTTCAACGGCAAGCGGTTCTCCTACTCTGCAGCCTACGACCAGTCGGCCATTCAGAAACGCTCGGCGGGTTCGCTGATGGCCGGATTCATGTACAACTATACACGTATCGACTATGCCTCAGACTCTAATGGCGACATGGTATACCTGATGGATGGACTGGGTAAGGTCAAGTTATGGCAAGGCAGTGTGGGCGTAGGCTATGCCTACAACTGGGTTCCTACCCGCGGTCTGCTCGTCAACGCCATGTTCATGCCCATGGTGACCTTTGTCAATAAACTCAAGGCCTACGGCTATACGACCAACATGCCGGAACTGATGGAAGACCCCACCTTCTGGGACGAGAATCTTTCCTTTGAAGAATGGGATGAATGGTACTATGACCGTATACGTATTAGCTACGTGGGCGACAAGACATTCAACAGTGGTGTCAGCTTAGGTTTCGATGCCCGTATGTCGCTGACTTACAACTTCGAGCGCTTTTATCTCAACGCCTACGGACAGTTCAATAACATCCGTTATCATCATAACAACACCAACGGCTATCTGAACGACTGGTTCATCAACACCTCCATTGGTTTTAGATTTTAGCTAAACATTTGGTGAATTGAAAAATATTGCTTACCTTTGCACCCCAGGTATTAAAGAAATGATAAACAAGCAAGTATTATTAAGAACGGTTTACGTCTATGTGATTCCTTATGTCGTATTGCTCGTAGCAATACTCGGACTGATGTATGCATATCCGAAGCCAGAGCTTCACATGCTGCTCAACTCCCATCATACAAGTCTCCAGGATACTTTCTTCAAGTATTATAGCGTGTTGGCGGAATGGCCCTTGTATGTGCTGGCGCTGCTTCCCCTGTTGTGGAAGAAGACCAAGATCACCATCTTCTTTGTCATCTGTGAGGTGACGGGCGGTGCCATCCTGCAGATATTGAAACACATCATCAGCATGGATAGGCCTGTCAGTGTGTTCGAACATTACCACGACATGGTATTGCCTCTGGTGCAGGGCGTGACGATGTATCACAGCAATTCCTTCCCCTCAGGACACGCCTCTACGTTCTTTATGTTTTGTACTTGCCTTGTTATTACTCTGGCATATCACTATAGCCGAAAAGACAAACTCAGCAACATGAAGGCTCGGATACTGTTTTGTGGGGCGTTGCTGTTGCTGTTGGTGCTGGCTGCCATGGGCGCCTACTCTCGTGTCTATCTTTCACAACACTTCCTGTCGGATGTGTGTGTGGGCAGTATCATCGGATTCACGACACCATTCCTGATGTTCTACCTATGCAGGGACAAGATTCTAAAACTGAGAAACGAGGAGAAAGGTTTTTAAGATATGAAGACAAGATTTTCAAAGGATGCCAAGATTTTTGACATTGGCATTACTGCTGTAGCAGGAATGCTGTCCGTGGGTGTTATGCTTTATGGTGTTGCTCATTTCGGTTTGAAGCATGCATGGCCGGAGCTGGTGCTCAACGTGTTTTACATCGCCTGTCTGGTGATGATTTGGATGTACTTCTTCAACCGCATGGACACCCAACGGTTCAACTATTGGTGCTCCATCTCGGTAGGTACAACAGTGCTGTTGCGCGACATCCTCTTTGCGCCACCCTTGGCTTATTATGGCTTACATTTAGCCTGTTTCTCGCTGTCGGTACTGCTGCTCTGCATGCTTACCTACTTCTATGCGCGAAAGGACTGGCAGAGCTATACCAAACGGAACCTGTGGGCTATCTGCATCGTTGATATGATTATTGCCACACTATACAATATCGACATCTTCTTGGAGCCCACCGATGAATATACCAACTATATGCTGACCGAGATATGGATACGTCCGACGATCACTTACGGGCTCGTGGCTTGTTTCGTTACGGAGGCAGCAAAAGCAAAAGAATAACGTTTAATTATAAATACAATGATGAAAAAGATCATGAATTGGGTGTTTGCCGCTACCCTTATATGTGGCGTGAGTGTGCTGAACTCGTGTAAAGAGGCCAAACCTCAGCAGGACAATGCCGCTGCTACGGAGGTTCAGCAAGACAGCACTGCTGCCAAGGAAGTATCGAGCACCGAACTGATTCGTACCAGTCAAAGCTGGGACGGCGTAGAACTGCCCGACTACTTCCAGGGACGTCCCGAGCTGGTGGCGGTGAAGTATGTGTTCCCCGCCGGTCAGAAGCTGGGCTGGCACCACCATGTGGCCATGAACTACGGTGTGCTGGTACAGGGTGAACTGACCATCATCGGACTGGACGGTAAGACGAAGGTGGTGCATGAGGGCGAGGCCGTCGTAGAGATGGTAGGTACCGTCCATCACGGCGAGAACCGCGGCAAGAAGGACTGTATCCTCTATATGTTCTACCTCTCGCAGAAAGACCTGCCCCTGGCCGTGCAGCACCCGGAAATCACGGAGCAGTGAGCGCAAAGCCATGCTTGCGCATGAGCTTTGCCGAGTCGTGACGTGGTTCAACGGAGTTATATCCCACTGGAATAGCATGCAGGCGAAAGCATCGCCTTTATGGTAACGGCGTCAACGGATAGATGATATTCACGATGACGATGTTGGCAGCGAGGATGATGATGTTCATGAGCAGACCGATGCGCATAAAATCGCTGAAACGATAGCCACCACGAAGAGTACGCCGACGGTAATGACCGACGTACCGCTGAAGCCCGAAAAGGCCTCCTTGGCATCGAGTACACCTGTCACGTAAAGTACGCCGATGGCACTGAGAAACACGAGGTCGCTGCGCAACTTGGTAAACAGCAGGACACTGAACATGCCCAGAACGGTGACGATGGTAATCCAGGCGTCAAGGCCGAAGCCTAAAAACATAAAAGAATCCATTTCCGAGTTTTAGTTATAGTATGGTATTGTATTGTTTATCGAACGACTTCGGTGAACTCCGCCTTGTTACTGCCGGTGTTGGGGACAGTGACATAGATGGTGGAGGTAGTTTCTGAGCCGTCGAAGCCGCGACTCTTGACAGTATATTTGTAATCTGTGCCCTCGTCAGTGGTGCGCTTGCCTACGGCCTGGGGCGTGCCGAGAGGGAACTGGTAGCTGGAGCAGGCAGCATCGAAGATGGCTTTGTCGGCTTCTGTCACGGGTTGCTGATCGGAATAGTCGGGCAACTTGGCAATGGTACCCTTCTTATAGCCGTTCTCTATCAGGAAACGGTTCAGTTCCTTGGCTGCTGAAGCCACTCTGGCGGTACGCACACCATAGCCCGGTTTGATATTTGCCTTGGGCAGCGCCTTCTTCAGGTTGTCCGTCGATGTGTTCAGACCACCACTGCCGAAGGTGCAGAAAGGAACGACGGTCTTGCCGTCGAAGTCGTTGCTTTTGACGAGTGTCACGATGGGATTGGCGTAGGTGCCAAACCAGATGGGATAGCCCAGGAAGATGATGTCGTACTTCGACAATTTCGATTTCAGGGCCTTGAGAGCAGGCCAGTTGCCACTCTGCATCTCACGCTGTCCGCGTTGAATAGTCGCCTGAAAGTCGCCAGAATAGGGTTCTACGGCCTCGATGCCTTCAATATCGGCACCAAGCTGTTTCTGTAATTCCTGAGCGACGGTCTTTGTCGTTCCTGTTTCTGAATAGTAAAGCACGAGCACTTTCTGTGCCGATGCTGTTGTCATGCAAGCCATCATTGCCAATAATACAAAAATCTTTTTCATACGTTATAGGTTTTGATGGTGCAAATTTACACATTCTTCTTATTATTTGCAAATTTTTGTGCTAATATATTTAATATGCTTGTTCATGAACACCCTTAACCGCTCTACCTGAGGGGTCGTTCATGCCCTTGAAGGCGGCATCCCACTCGAGGGCGATGGCTGTGGAACAAGCCACGCTGGCCTCCGACGGAACACTCTTGGCGGCACTGTCGCTGGGGAAGTGCTCGGCAAAGATGCTGCGATAGTAGTACTCTTCCTTGTTCTTTGGCGGGTTGATGGGGAAACGTTCGGCGGCGTGGGCCATCTGCTCATCGGTGACAGCCTCGGCGGTAATCTGTTTCAGGGTGTCAATCCAGGAATAGCCGACACCGTCGCTGAACTGCTCCTTCTGTCGCCAAGCAACCTCTTTGGGAAGCATATCGGCAAAGGCCTCGCGGACAATCTTCTTCTCCATCGTTGTGCCTGGACACATCTTGGCTTCGGGATTGGTGCGCATGGCGACATCGAGGAACTCCTTGTCGAGGAAGGGCACGCGGCCCTCTACGCCCCAAGCCGAAAGGCTCTTGTTGGCACGCAGGCAGTCGTACATATACAGTTTGCTGAGCTTGCGCACGGTTTCGTCGTGGAAGTCCTTGGCCGTTGGCGCCTTGTGGAAGTATAAATAGCCACCGAAGATCTCGTCGGCACCCTCACCGCTGAGCACCATCTTGATACCCATCGACTTAATGACGCGGGCCAACAAATACATGGGCGTGGAGGCACGGACGGTGGTGACGTCATAGGTCTCGATGAAATAGATGACGTCGCGGATGGCATCCAGACCCTCCTGGATGGTGTAGTTGATTTCATGATGCACGGTGCCGATATGGTCGGCCACGAGTTTGGCTTTGGCCAAGTCTGGCGCGCCTTTCAGACCCACGGCAAACGAGTGCAGACGGGGCCAATAGGCTTTGGTCTTCGAGTCGTCCTCAATGCGCATCTCGGAATATTTCTCGGCAATGGCGGAAATGACGGAAGAGTCCAAACCGCCTGAGAGCAGCACACCATAAGGCACGTCGGACATCAGCTGGCGCTTGACGGCACCCTCCAATGCATCATGGATGGCCTCAACGCTGGCGGAATTGTCCTTCACCGCATCATAGTGCATCCAGTCGCGACGATAGTACCACTTCTGACCAGGGTCGACACTCCAGTAATAGTGTCCGGGCAGGAAGGGTTCGTAACGCTCGCACTGGCCTTCGAGAGCCTTTAACTCAGAGGCCACATACACCGTGCCGTCGCTGTCGTATCCTATATAAAGAGGTATGACGCCGATGGGGTCGCGGGCAATGAGAAACTCATTGCGCTCCTCGTCGTAGAGCACAAAGGCAAAGATACCACTCAGGTCTTCGAGGAAATCGATACCCTTTTCACGGTACAACGCCAGAATCACCTCGCAGTCGCTTCCCGTCTGGAACTCATACTGTCCGGCAAAGCGGCGACGGATTTCCTGATGGTTATAAATCTCGCCATTGACGGCCAGCACCTGCTTGCGGTCGGGCGAGTAAAGGGGTTGTCCGCCTGATTCCGGATCGACGATGCTCAGTCGCTCGTGGGCGAGAATGGCACTTCCGCCACAGTATATTCCACTCCAGTCTGGTCCGCGGTGACGGATCTTCTGACTCATCTTCAACGCCTTTTCACGCAACGCATGCGTTTGCTCTTGAACATTTAGTATAGCTACAATTCCACACATAATATCATTTACAATTTACGATTTGACTTTTTTACCTTCTTACCTTTTTACTTCTTTTCTTTTTCCCTGATATGTTCCTCATACTCTGCCAACTCGCGCTCGCCGATTTGTGCCAGGCCGTAGTGCTCGTCATGCTGCGAGAAGTCGAGACCGACCTTTTCGCTATAGGCAGAGACGCGCATTGGGATGAGGCTGTCGATGAGCTTGTAGCCTAACCAACTCATGGCGAAGGTATAGATAAACACGATGACGATAGCTAGTAGATGATAGAGGAAAATCACAAAGCCGTCCCATGTTCCGGCAATGAGTCCCTCCTGGATAAAGATACCTGTCAGCACGGTGCCGAAGATACCGCCCGTGCCGTGTGTCGGGAATACATCGAGGGCATCGTCGATGCTGGTATGTGAGCGCCAATAGACGGCGACGTTACAGATGAGGGTGATGACGAAGGCGATAAAGATGCTCTGGCCCACCGTGACGTAGCCGGCTGATGGTGTGATGGCTACAAGACCGACCACGCAGCCCACGGCAGCGCCCATAGCTGAAGGCTTGCGACCACGTAAGCAGTCGAAGAAGATCCACGTCATCATGGCTGTCGCCGATGCGGTATTGGTGTTCAAAAAGGCCTTGATGGCTTGTCCGTCGGCATGTAGCGATGAGCCTGCGTTGAAGCCAAACCAACCGAGCCACAGCATGGCGGCTCCCAGAAGTACAAAGGGGATGTTGGCGGGCTCGCTTTTACGGGTCTCTGCCTTGCGACGGCCCAGATAGATAGCACCAGCCAATGCCGCCACGCCGCTCGATGCATGTACCACGATACCGCCAGCGAAGTCGATGACGCCCCACTTCATGAACAATCCCTCGGGGTGCCACGTCATGTGGGCCAACGGACAGTAGATGATGAAGAAGAAGAACATCATGAAGAACATATACGCCGAGAAACGTACGCGCTCAGCAAACGAACCCGTAATCAGCGATGGCGTGATGATGGCGAACTTCATCTGAAAGAGGGCGAACAAAGCCAATGGAATGGTTGCACCACCTAATATATTTCCCGCGGGTGTGGTATAGACCTCAGCACCAACATTCTGGAACATCAGGAACGTCAGCGGATTGCCAATCACGCCGCCGATGTCGTCGCCGAAGCATAGTGAGAAACCGACGACTACCCACAGCACAGAGATCAGTCCCATAGCGATGAACGACTGCAACATCGTCGAGATGACATTCTTGGCACCCACCATACCGCCATAGAAGAACGACAGTCCGGGGGTCATCATCAATACGAAAATAGTGGCGGTAATCAACCATGCCACATCGGCAGCGGAAATTACCGACCAGTCACACTCGAAGGACGGCTCTCCAACCGCCAGCCCTGCAACGGCTATCAGTGTCATGGCCGTCATCAGGATAATCCATCTTTTCTTTACCTTCATTACCTTTTTACCTTTTGATTATTTTTTTTGGTGCAAAGGTATAACAAAAAGTCAGGAAACTAATAAATCTCCTGGCTTTTTGTTTGTTAAACGCCTTATAAAATGACATTATGTAAAGCGATTAATAGTAAATCCTATCAATTTGCTTAACTTTTGACTCAATTCTGCGTCACATTGTTACAAAACGTCATTATAGGTAAGACAGATACAGGTAGTTGGTCTGTGCGGGATACTCGGCAGCAAGGGTGTCAATCTGGTTGACGGTAGGTACGAGACCGAGCATTTTGCGCCATTTACGAATGGTGAGACCAGCCTGTTCCATCTTCATGCGGTGCTCCAAACCAACGGCACGACCTATTTGGAAGTCGCTGAAGCCATAGACCTTGGCGGCATGCAACAGCAGGGCGACGTCAGGTGACTGCAGGTACTCCTTGAACTCGCTGGGTTCCATGAACTCGGAGATTTCGGAGAGGTGAGCGTATTCATGGAGCTGTTGGTCGATATCCACGATGTGCTTCAGCTTCTGCAGGAACCAGCGGTCAATCTTTGTCAACTGATGAATCTGCTCAACGCTATAACCCATCTGCAGGGCCTTCGACACCACGAAGACACGCATGTCGGTAGGCTCGTGCAGCGAGGTGGCAATGTCCGCAATCTTGATTTCGTGATTCTCCACGAAACCGTGCATGCCTTGGCCAATCATACGAAGGCCCTTCTGCAGGGCTTCCTCGAAGGTACGACCGATGGCCATCACCTCACCCACCGACTTCATTGATGAGCCCAGCTGACGCTTGACACCGTGGAACTTGGTGAGGTCCCAACGAGGGATTTTTACGACCACGTAGTCGAGGGCGGGCTCGAAGAAGGCGCTCGTGGTCTTCGTGACTGAGTTTTTCAAGTCGAAGAGCCCGTAGCCAAGCCCCAGTTTAGCAGCAACGAACGCCAGGGGATAGCCCGTGGCCTTGCTGGCGAGTGCCGACGAACGTGACAGACGGGCATTGACCTCGATGACGCGGTAGTCCTCGCTGTTGGGGTCGAGGGCGTATTGCACGTTGCACTCGCCGACGATACCGATATGGCGGATAATCTTGATGGCGAGGGCACGCAACTTATGGTATTCTGAGTTGGTGAGCGTCTGCGACGGAGCCACGACGATGCTCTCACCCGTATGGATGCCGAGGGGGTCGAAGTTCTCCATGTTGCAGACGGTGATGCAGTTGTCATACCGGTCGCGCACCACCTCGTACTCTATCTCCTTCCAGCCCTTCAGACTCTTCTCCACCAGCACCTGCGGCGAGAACGAAAAGGCTTCCTCGGCCTGCGTCAGCAGCTGCTCCTCGTCGTCACAGAACCCGGAGCCCAGACCACCGAGGGCGTAGGCGGCACGCAGGATAACGGGGAATCCTAATTCATGCGCTGCCATTTGTACCTCCTCAACAGTAGAACAGGCCTCACTCTTGATGGTCTTTACATCTATCTCGTCGAGACGCTTCACGAAGAGGTCGCGGTCTTCGGTGTCGATAATAGCCTGAACGGGGGTACCCAATACCTTGACGCCATATTTTTCCAAAATGCCCTTTTCGTAGAGTTCCACGCCGCAGTTCAGCGCCGTCTGACCACCGAACGACAGCAGGATGCCGTCAGGACGCTCTTTCTCGATGACGCGCTCGACGAATTCGGGCGTCACAGGTTGGAAATACACGGTGTCGGCAACGGCTTGTGAAGCCGTACTGACCTCTTTATCTTTTTGCGAGGTCTGCACCGTCGCGATATTCGGATTGATGAGCACCGAGTGGATACCTTCTTCCTTCAACGCCTTCAATGCCTGTGCACCGCTGTAGTCGAACTCACCTGCCTGACCGATCTTCAAGGCACCAGAGCCAAGTAGTAGTACTTTTTTTATATCTTTCTTCTCCATCATCCTAACATCTTTACGAATTCATCAAACAAAAACTCTGTGTCCACGGGACCTGAGCAGGCCTCTGGGTGGAACTGCGCCGACATCCAAGGGTTCGTCTTGTGGCGGATGCCCTCGTTAGAGCCGTCGTTCATATTCACGAAGAGCGGTTCCCAGTCAGAGGGTAGGGTAGAATCATCCACCGCATAGCCGTGGTTCTGCGACGTGATGAAGCATCGTGTGGTGCCTACTTGCTGAACGGGTTGGTTGTGTGAACGGTGACCATACTTCAGTTTGTAGGTGTTTGCACCTGCGGCACGTGCCAGCAGCTGGTTGCCGAGACAGATGCCCATGCAAGGCTTCACCTCCGGGTTATTCAGGAACGTGCGGATGTGCGCCACCGTCTTCTCGCAACGCTCAGGATCGCCAGGACCGTTGGCGAGGAAGAGTCCGTCGAACGTCAGTAGGTTGAAGTCGTAGTCCCAAGGTACACGAACCACCTCGATGCCGCGACGGATGAGACAGCGAATGATGTTTGCCTTGACACCGCAATCGACGAGGACGACACGTTTGGCTGTTAGCGCTTGGCCGTTAGCTTCTGGCTTGTAGGTGATGACTTCTTTGCAGCTAACCTTTTCCACCCAGTTGACGGAGCCGTAGTCTTCGGTTGTGTTCGTCGCTGTGGCACAGCGACATACTGCCCCCTCAATCTCAATTCGCCCCATCATCACACCATGTTCGCGCAGCACCTTTGTCAGGCGGCGTGTGTCGATGCCCGTAATGCCTGGCACTTTTTCGCGTTTTAGCCAACTGGCCAACGACTCTTTGGCGTTCCAGTGCGAATACTGCTCACTATAGTCTGCCACGACGAGTGCTTTGGCGTGGATGCGGTCGCTCTCCATGAATAGCGGCAGACCGTCTGCACCGTTGCCGGTATCAGGCACACCGTAGTTGCCTATCAGCGGGAATGTCGTCACCAGTATCTGACCCGCATAGCTGGGGTCTGTCAGACTTTCCGGATAACCCGACATCGCGGTATTGAATACGACTTCTCCGACACAAATGTCGGAGTGTGGCCCCCTGCCAGAAGGCCTCCCCCCGTTTGGTCGGGGGGCTCCTGCATATCCGAACGACCAGCCACAGAACGTCGTGCCATCTTCGAGGATTAATCTTGCTTGTCTCTTCATATCTTATTTTAATTTCTGATCTACATAATTAACAAATGCTTGATTCACCAATTTATTGCCACCTGGTGTAGGATAATGGCCGGTAAAGTACCAGTCGCCTGGATGGTTGGGACATGCCTCGTGCAGTCCCTCGATGCTCTGGAACACCAGCTCGATGGGTGCCTGCATATCGGTTGGGCGCAGCATCTCGACGATTTTCTGATTGATATCGTCGACGGTGAAAGGCTCATAGACGGCACGTACACAGTTCTGCATCTGCTTTTTAGGTTTAGCCAGTTCACGCTTGCAAGCCAGATAGGTGTCGTTCACCAACTGCCATAGGCCACGTTCCTCGATGAGCGCCATAGTGGCGCGGAAGGCACAAAACTCCTCCAGACGGGCCATATCGATGCCGTAGTAGTCGGGGTAGCGTATCTGGGGCGAACTGCTGACCATCACAATCTTCTTGGGGTGCAGACGGTCGAGAATCTTGAAGATGCTCTCTCTTAATGTCGTACCGCGAACAATGCTATCGTCGATGATAACGAGGTTGTCTTCGTTGGGGCGCAACGAGCCGTAGCTGATGTCATAGACGTGGGCAGCGAGGTCGTTACGCTCGGAGTTGTCAGCAATGAACGTGCGCATCTTGATGTCCTTCCAGACGACCTTCTCCGTGCGGACGTTATAGCCCTGCTGGCGGAAACCGTCGGTCATGCCGTAGTAGGCAACCTCGGCGGTATTGGGGATATACGAGAATACCGTGTTGGCGACGTCGCCATCGATGGCTTTGAGGATGGCGGGCGTCAGTTGCTCACCCAGTCGTTTGCGCTCCTGGTAGATGTCACGATCGGAACCGCGACTGAAATAGATACGCTCGAAGGAACAGGCGCTCAGTTGTTGGGCAGGCATAATCTGCTCCAAATGGCTCTCACCGTTTTTGCGGACGATAAGCGCCTGACCAGGGGTCAACTCACGGATGTCTTCGGCTTGCAGGTCGAAGGTAGTCTGCAACACGGGACGCTCACTGGCCAGTGCGATGATCTCGTCGTCCTGATACCAGAACGCAGGGCGGATACCCCATGGGTCGCGCACGCTGAACATCTCGCCAGAGCCCGTCAGACCGCACATCACATAGCCGCCGTCGTAGTGGCACATCGTCTTTTTCAGCACGTTGGCCATCTCCACGTGGTTGTCGATATAGTCCGTGATGGCGGTACCCTGTAATCCTTGTTCCTTAGCTTCAGCAAACAGGCGTTCCACCTCGCGATCCAGACGATGGCCCATCAGTTCCAGTGTGATGTATGAGTCGCCATAGATACGTGGCGACTGCCCTTGCTCCGTTAAGAACCGAAAGACCTCGTCGATGTTGGTCATATTGAAGTTACCGCACAGACAGAGGTTCTTGGCGCGCCAGTTGTTACGGCGCAGGAAGGGGTGTACGAAGGTCAGGCCGCTTTTGCCCGTCGTCGAATAGCGCAGATGACCCATCAGCAATTGGGAATTGAATAATTGAAGAGTTGAAGAATTGAAGTTTTCAGCACTTGCTTCCATTCTTCCATTTTTCAATTCTTCAATTCTTTTAAAGATTTCCGTGATGGCATCCTTGCCCTCGGCTTTCTCACGGAACATATACTCCGTACCGGGCTCGTTCTTCAGACTGACGGAAGCGATACCGGCACCCTCCTGTCCGCGGTTGTGCTGCTTCTCCATCATCAGATACAGCTTGTTGAAACCGTAGGCCCACGTACCGTATTTCTTCTCGTAGTAGTCCAGCGGCTTCAACAGGCGAATCATCGCCACACCACACTCATGCTTCAGTTGCTCCATCAATTCTTCAATTTTTCAATTCTTCAATTCTTCAATTCTTCAATTTTTCAATTCTTACATTCTTTTATGAAACTCATGAAGAGTGGATGCGGATGCAGCACCGTCGAAGAGTATTCCGGATGGAACTGTGCACCGATGTACCAGCGCTTTTCTGGTATCTCGACAATCTCGACGAGGTCGGCAGCGGGGTTGATACCTACGCACTTCATGCCAGCGGTTTCGTATTCTTCCTTGTACTTATTGTTGAACTCGTAACGATGACGGTGGCGCTCACGAATGGTCGTAGCTTTTCCGTAAGCCTCCGCAGCACGACTGCCTTCTCGCAGCTCACAATCATAGGCGCCCAATCGCATGGTACCACCCATCTGCGTGATGCTTTTCTGCTCCTCCATCATGTCTATGACGTTGTGGGGCGTGTCAGGGTTCATCTCGGCACTATTGGCATCCTTGTAGCCCAACACGTTGCGGGCATACTCGATGACCATCATCTGCATGCCCAGACAGATGCCGAAAGTGGGAATGTCGTGGGTACGGGTATATTCGGCTGCGATGATCTTTCCTTCAATGCCGCGCTGTCCGAAACCAGGACAGACGACGATGCCTGCCATACCCTCCAATTTCTCAGCGACGTTTTCCGTCGTCAGTTGTTCGCTATTCACGAAATGAATCTTTGTCTTCACGTCATTGTAGATGCCTGCCAGGTTCAGACTCTCGCGGATGCTCTTGTAGGCATCCTGCAGGTCGTACTTACCCACCAGTCCGATATGTACCTCGCGCTTGGCGTTACGCTGCTTGTCGAGGAAGTCGCGCCAGGGTTTCATGGCAGGCGTCTCTCCCACGGGGATGCCTATCTTACGCATGATGGCTGCATCGAGACCCTGCTGCTGCATGCTGACGGGTACCTCGTAGATCGAGGGCATATCCTCGCTCTGCACCACACACTCCAGATCGACATTACAAAACGACGCCACCTTCATGCGCAGATGGTCATCAAGGTGGCGTTCGGTTCTGAGGACGAGGATGTCGGGCTGAATACCCATGCCCTGCAGTTCCTTTACGCTGTGTTGCGTAGGTTTCGTCTTCAGCTCTTCTGCCGCCTTCAGATAAGGCACGTAGGTCAGATGCACACACACGGCATCGCGCCCCAGTTGCCATCGCAACTGTCGGATGGCTTCCATAAACGGCGCACTCTCAATGTCGCCAATGGTACCGCCCACCTCGGTGATGACGAAGTCCAGCTGCTCATCCTTTTCCTCTTCACGCAACATCCTGCGCTTAATCTCATCGGTGATGTGCGGTACTACCTGGATTGTTTTACCCAGGTAGTCGCCGTGGCGCTCACGGTCGATGACGGTCTTATAGATGCGCCCTGTCGTTATAGAGTTGTTTCGTGTTGTGTGTATGCCAGTAAATCGCTCGTAGTGTCCTAAGTCCAGATCGGTCTCCATACCGTCCACCGTCACGTAGCACTCGCCGTGCTCATAGGGATTCAGCGTACCCGGGTCGATGTTGATGTAGGGGTCGAACTTTTGGATGGTTACCTTGTAGCCGCGTGCCTGCAGGAGTTTTCCGATTGAGGCGGAGATGATGCCCTTTCCTAATGAGGAAACCACACCGCCTGTTACGAAAATGTACTTTGTATCCATAAAACAAATCCTATTTTATGGACTGCAAAGTTACAATGATTTCACAAAAAAAAATTCTAGCTTGGACTATTTCAATTGTTAAAAACAGTCTGAACTATCATTTTGTTAAGAATCCCCACCCCTTACCCAGCTGATTCCTTACTTTTTGGATTGGAATAGCCTCTATTTCTTACAATGTGTCAAAGAAACTTGTGAGACACAAGCATATTCTTCGGATCAAGCGCCTCATCGAGTTTCTCCTGTGTCATCAGTCCCTTCTCGAGCACGATGTCGTAGACTGAACGGTTGGTCTCCAGTGCCTCCTTGGCCACTTTGGTCGATGTCTTGTAGCCAATGTACGGATTCAGGGCTGTGACGATGCCGATGGAGTTCTTCACCATCTCCAGACAGCGCTCCTTGTTCACTGTGATGCCCAGCACGCACTCTTCCGTCAGCGTCTCAATGGCATTCTTCAACCAGATCAGGCTCTCGAAGAGCGACTCTGTGATCACAGGCTCCATCACGTTGAGCTGAAGCTGTCCGGCCTCGGCAGCAAAGCTGACGGTGGTGTCGTTGCCGATCACCTTAAAGCAGACCTGGTTCACCACCTCAGGAATCACAGGATTCACCTTTCCTGGCATGATGGAAGAACCGGGAGCCTTAGGCGGCAGATTGATCTCATTGAGACCGCAGCGAGGACCCGAAGCCATCAGGCGCAAGTCGTTACAGATCTTGGAGAGTTTCACAGCCAGACGCTTCAGGGCAGAAGAGTAGCTGACGTATGCACCAGTATCAGGTGTTGCCTCCACAAGGTCGGTAGCCGATACAAAAGGCTCGCCTGTGAGTTTGGCAAGATTGGCTGCACAGAGTTTGGCAAAGCCGGGGACAGCATTCAGGCCAGTACCAATGGCCGTACCTCCCATATTAATCTCATGCAACAGTTTCACGTTGCGCTCCAGATTCAGGATCTCCTCCTCCAGATTGTTGGCATAGGCGTTGAACTCCTGCCCGGAGGTCATGGGCACAGCATCCTGCAACTGGGTACGCCCCATCTTGATGCAATCCTTAAACTCGTCACCCTTATAGCGGAAGGCACTGATCAATCCTGTAAGGGCTGATATCAGGCTCTTGTTCATGTGGACGATGGCCAGACGGATGGTTGTGGGATAGACATCGTTGGTACTCTGTCCGCAGTTACAGTGATCATTAGGCAGACAATACTGGTAGTCGCCCTTCTCATGGCCCATGATCTCAAGGGCACGATTGGCAATCACCTCGTTGGCATTCATGTTTACCGATGTACCAGCGCCACCCTGCATCATGTCGATGGGGAAGTTCTCGTGCCACTGGCCGTCGATGAGTTCACGACAGGCTTGTGAGATGGCACCTGCTATCTCGTCGTTAATAACCCCAAGCGTGTGATTAGTCTGCACCGCAGCCAGCTTCACATAGGCGATGGCCTTGATGAAGTCTGGATACATCGACATCGTCTTACGCGAGATGTGATAATTGTTGATACCACGCTGCGTCTGCACGCCATATAAGGCATCTGCAGGAACTTTGAGCTCGCCTAACAGGTCGGACTCTTTTCTGAATTTCTGTTCTGACATAGTTTTATTGTTTTAGTAAAGGAATGATATGATCAAGTAACCAATGCCAATACTGACAAAGGTGGTGATGAAGCCAGAGAGCTGGAACGAATGGTTGAGCACATACTTGCCTATACGCGTTGTACCAGTGGTGTCGAAGTTAATGGCAGCGACCTCCGTGGGGTAGTTGGGCACAAAGAAGTAACCGTTGACAGCAGGGAACATGGCCACCAGCGCCAGTGGCTGAATGCCCAGTCCGATAGCCAGTGGGAAAAGGGTACGCACAGTGGCTGCCTGGGAGAAAAGCATGATACTCATGATAAACAGGGCCACCGAGAAGAGGAACGGATACTGGGAGACAACATCCGCAATATAACTCCTGAAGAACTCCAGATTGCCATTGAAGAAGGTGTCGCCCATCCATGCGATACCGAAGATCGAAATCATGGCATTCATACCCGCGCCAAAGATGTTGCCACTGACGACATGCTTCACATTGGCCTTGCCAACAATAAGAATCAGGGCAGCTATTGACATCATCACAATCTCGATCGTCTGGGGCATAGTAAGGCTCTCTGTAGTGCCATTTACCTCAAACGAAGGACGCAGTGAAGGAATGCTACCAAACAGTACTACGAGGATAACACCCGTCAAAAATGCCAGCACGCTCCACTTGGCACGCGGATTCGAATTTTGCTCCATCTGCGCCAACGTTTTCGCTTCAGCTTCGGGATCTATCAATCCATCGCGGATGCGCTGCTGATAGACTGGATCGTCATCCAATTCCTTGCCAACATGGTTCTGAACAAACGCAGCCACGAGGATGGCAATGAGCGAGGCAGGAATACACACCAGCATGATATCTTTCAGTTCTATGCCCTGTCCGCCTAAAAGGTCGGTAGAGATGACAGCTGCAGTGGCTGCTGACATCGGACTGCCGGTGATGCCTAACGAAGCTGCTATCGTAGATACGGTCATGGGACGTTCTGGACGTATCTTCGAGCTTCTGGCTATCTCTGCAATGATGGGCAGCAGCGAGTATGAGGTGTGAGCAGTACCTGCTAAGAGGCAAAAGAGCCAAGTGGTAAGCGGACCATAGTAGGTGATGTGGGCAGGATGGCTGCGTAGAAACTTTGCCGCCAGTCCAACCAGATAGTCCAATCCCCCAGCAGCCTGAAGTGCTGCCGTCGCAGTAATCACCGAGGCAATAATAAGCATCACGTCGATGGGAATATTACCAGGACGCACTCCAAAGACGAACACAAGGATGAATACTCCTACCATGCCGTAGATACCCATTCCGATACCGCCGACTCTGGCACCGATGAAAATCATCGTCAACACAACGATGAGCTGCAATAGCACTACCAATGTAACCATAGGCTCAAATAAATTGTTTTATCTAATCAAATGCAAAGATAAAAAATATTTTCCATTTCTCAAAAGAAAAATGGAAAATATTGAGCAAAATGTTTTTATATGTACACTAAACAGCCAGATGATGCTCTGTCATGGATGCAGCGTAAAACCAAGAACCAGATAGGCATTCTGTGTGCAGGGGTTGGCAGCAACCTGTGCGAAGACGGGGACGGAGAAGGTGTCGGTGATCTTCATGTCCTTTGACGCCTTCAGTGCGACGTTGGTGACAGCGAACCCTGATGTCCAGCCGTTATAGAAATCTGTGGCATAAGGAACGGCACCAGCCGTAGCCGCCCAATCAACAGAAGCAAGCTTGAAGGGGACAGTAGCCTCAAAATAACTACTATATGCTCGCTTGCCGTTCTTGTTCAGACCGTCGTTGCCGGCGAAGTTGGTGAACCACTGGAGCGATGCAAACCCGAAGTCGTAGCCGATGTTGGCCTCAAACACGTGGTTGGTCGAGTGGGCCTTGTACATAAAGTAGCGGTTGTCAGGGTCGAGACCGGCGTTGGTCCAATAGTCCGTGATACCGATGTTGAAGCCGCCAATGGTGTAGGCCAGCGTCAGGTCCAATTCCTTCGTGTCGTCTGGGTTGGCGAGTCCGACGTTGCCCCATGCGGACAATGACAGACCTTTGTAAGCCAAGCCCAATGTGGGCTGTAGCGATACGCCACCTAAGTCCTGACCACGCCAGATATACTGACTTACGATATCTCCACTAATCGTTGCTTCAATCTCATCCTGTGCAAAGGTGGTCATACTCATGACCAGACCCATTGCAAATAAAACAATCTTTTTCATACTTTCTTAATTCTTAATTCTTAACTTAATAATAAGACGAATAGTCTAATTAATTGTAACATGCCTCGCCGTGTTCGTAGATGTCGAGACCTTCCTCTTCAATGCGCTTGTCGACGCGCAGACCGTGCAACTTCTTGATGCTATAGAACAAAACGAATCCGCAGGCAGCAGCCCAAAGGTCGATAACCAGAACACCGAAACATTCAGCACCGAAGAAGCCCCAGCCGTGGCCGTAGAACGCACCGTTAGAAGTAGAGAGCAGACCGGTCATCAGAGTTCCGAGAATACCGCAGACACCGTGTACAGAGCTGGCACCCACAGGATCGTCGATATGCAGCACGTGGTCGATAAACTCAATGGCAAAGACCAGCACGATACCACAGACAAGACCGATGACAATAGCACCTACGGGCGACACGAGGTCACAACCTGCTGTGATACCTACGAGACCTGCCAGCACGCCGTTCAGCGTCAGAGAGAGCGAGGGCTTGCCGTACTTGATATAGGTGAGGAACATCGTAGCCACACCACCGGCAGCAGCAGCAAGGTTGGTGGTCAGGAACACGTGAGAGATGGCGATGCGGTTTACTTCACCAGAAGCTGCGAGCTGAGAGCCGGGGTTGAAACCAAACCATCCGAGCCAGAGGATAAAGACACCCAGAGCAGCCATCGTCAGGTTGTGGCCAGGAATAGCACGGCTCTTGCCGTCCTTGGCGTACTTACCCACGCGGGGACCCAATGCCAGCGCACCAATCAGAGCAAGCACACCACCTACAGAGTGCACAATGGCAGAACCTGCGAAGTCGTGGAACACGTCACCGAAGGTCGACATCATAAAGCCGTCGGCAGCATCGTTGCAGAGCCAGCCACCGCCCCAAGTCCAGTGACCCTCAACGGGGTAGATGATCAGCGAGATGACAGCACTATAAATCAGGTACATCGAGAACTTCGTGCGCTCAGCCATAGCACCGCTGACGATGGTAGCAGCTGTAGCACAAAAAACGGTCTCGAAAATCAAGAAGCCCTCTACGGGCAGATCGCTCTCGTAGAAACTCAGGTCGCCCCAGTTGGGCGCGCCTATGAAACCACCGAGCACGTCGCCTCCGAACATAATGCCGAAGCCAAGGAAGAAGAACAGTAACGAGCCGAACATGAAGTCGACAAAGTTCTTCATCAGGATGTTCGCCGTGTTCTTACTACGCGTGAAACCAGCCTCACACAGCGCAAAGCCCGGCTGCATCCAGAAAACCAACATGGCTGCCAATAGCATCCATACGGTATCGAGTGATAATCCAATTTCGTTCATAATCTTTTTACCTTTTTACTGTTTTACTTTATTTATTTTTTATCACGTAGTACGGTGTCGCCGTTCTCACCCGTGCGGATGCTCCAGGTGTCGATCATGTCGCTCACGAAGATACGACCGTCGCCGACCTCACCCGTATGGGCCGTTTTCAATATCACCTTCACCGTCGGCTCCACCAACGGATCGCGACAAACGATGGTCAGTGCCACACGCTCAATCACGTCCGTAGAATACTGTACGCCACGATAGACCCTTTCCTGACGGCTCTGTCCGATGCCGTGTACGTTATGGTACTCAAACCAGTCGATGTCGGATGAAAGTAAAGCCTCTTTCACATCCTCGAACTTCGTCTTGCGGATAATTGCTTCAATCTTTTTCATACCTTTTTACCTTAAATAATTAATACTTACCCGTCTCACTCGGGCTAACACTTTGTTAGTTTTACGCTGCAAAGGTACGACAAATCGAAAGAAAAAGCCTAATATTTCTTTCAGTTTGATTGTTAAAACAACAATTGTCTGACAATATGTAAACATCTATGTTGTGTCGTTTTCCACTCTGCTTACACTTTGACTTAAAAAACACTAATTTCGTATCAAACCGTCATTTGCCGTGGCCATGTGTGCGCACACACATGATACATATATCAAATAAGGGCTATGTATGCCAGGCTGGCATAAAGGATGTGGATTTGTGCCGAACGCCATGATTTTGAATGGAAATGACAATGTGTAAGAAACGAGGGGTAAGTAGTGGGGAATGATTTTCATAATGTCATGAAAACGGCGGAATATTAAGCAAAGTGTAAGTTGTGGAGGATTTTAATATATGAAAAGTAAGCAAATGGCTTGCCAGAATTAGCAAAATGTATTACCTTTGCCGCGATTTTTAAACAGAATGTAAGCAAAAGTAAGGATAATATGGCAAAATGCAAACTTAACAACCGAGGACTCTACCAGAGTGAGTATGAGCACGATGCCTGCGGCGTGGGCATGGTGGTGAATATCCACGGCGGTAAAAGTCATGATCTGGTTGACAATGCACTGAAGGTGCTTGAGAACATGGAACACCGTGGTGCCGAGACACGCGACAAGACCGGTGATGGTGCGGGTATCATGGTACAGATACCCCACGAGTTTGAAGGGTAAATACGGTACAGGTCTGGTTTTCCTGCCTAAGGATGAGAAGACACAGCAGCAGATTCTGAGCGTGATGATTGAGGAGATTGAGCGCGAAGGTCTGCAGCTGATGCATTTGCGTACAGTGCCCACGAACCCCGAGGTGCTGGGTGTGGCTGCCCGCGAGGTGGAACCGGATATTAAGCAAATCTTCGTGAAGTCTGCACCCCAGCAGACCCACCCCCATCCCCTCCCTGTAATGGAGGGGAGTGATTACACTCCAGGTGAAGAGGAGAAGGCGTTTGAACGTACATTATATAAGGTAAGGAAAAGAATAGAGAATCGTATCAGCGATGAAGACTTTTATCTGTGTTCGCTGTCGAGCAAGAATATTGTGTATAAGGGTATGCTGACCAGCGGACAGCTGCGCCGCTACTTCCCCGATTTGTCGAACGACTACTTCACAAGCGGACTGGCACTGGTTCACTCGCGCTTCTCTACGAACACATTCCCAAAGTGGAAACTGGCACAGCCGTTCCGTCTGCTGGCGCACAACGGTGAAATCAACACCATTCGTGGTAACCGCGGATGGATGAAGGCCCGCGAGAGCGTGCTGAACAGTGAGGCAATGGGTGACATCAAGGATTTGCGCCCCATCGTACAGGAGGGCATGAGCGACTCGGCATCACTCGACAACGTGTTTGAGTTCCTGATGATGAGCGGACTTTCTTTGCCGCAAGCGATGGCGATACTAGTGCCGGAGTCGTTTAACGATAAGAACCCAATCAGCGAAGACCTGAAGGCGTTCTACGAATATCATTCTATCCTGATGGAGCCCTGGGACGGTCCCGCAGCCCTGCTGTTCAGCGATGGCCGCTACGCAGGTGGTATGCTCGACAGAAATGGTCTGCGTCCAAGCCGTTATACTATCACAAAGAGCGGTATGATGGTGGTAGCCTCGGAGGTTGGCGTGATGGACTTCGAACCCGGCGACGTGGTATCGAAGGGTCGTCTGCAGCCTGGTAAGATTCTGCTGATTGACACTCAGGAAGGCAAGATCTACTACGATGGCGAGATTAAGGAGAAGCTGGCCAA
>CAJOFA010000025.1 GCA_905233985.1 uncultured Prevotella sp. | reverse complement strand
TTTTACCTCTTGCTCCTTTCTGTCATAGACTTCCTTCATGACAATCTTCTCCACAGCAGCATTTAGCAGCATCGAGTTGAGGGCTGAATTTCCGTCCTCAACTTCATAATGCACATCATCGATGTCTATGCCGTTGGCAATAACATCATTAATGGAGGCCTCTATCAAGTCCAGTTTATCTGACAACTCCTTACCGTCTTTGGTTTGGCGGAAAGTTTCCCATATCTTAGCGGACTTGTTCACTCGAATCCAAGTCTGAATATCCACGGGGATGTTTGTACACACCAATGCACGTATCATTGGGGTCCGCTTGCGTACCTCTATATATAAGTTAGCGCGTCCCTTTGTTTCCTTTGTCCTCAGAAAGTACTTTTTTGCCATCTTAATCTTGTTTTGATTATTGGGTGCAAAGGTACAAAAAAGTTTTTAAATTGATGGAACATTGATGGAACATTTTTAAGTTTTTATGAATTCTTTTGAACACTCAAAATTTTAATAATCTTTATAACATGCTGATATACAGTATTCTATGTGTGTTTTCTAAAAATCTTAGAAATTCATAATGACGGTTCGAGTCCGTCCGGGCACCCTCAAGGAGACATCGCCGAAAGGCAATGTCTCATTTTATTACTTTCATCTAATAATCTTCTTGGAACTTAGAAAAACTTAGCGATGTCGTCTAAGGGCCTGCGTTCAGGACGGTTAGGCTCACCAGCCCTATAGCCCAGTGAGATAACTGCCATAATCGTTTCGTTTTCAGGGATGCTGAAGAGTTTGCGAAGACCGTCTGCATCGCGCATTCCCATGATAAGCGTGTCAAAGCCCATGGCGCGAGCCTTCAGAATCAAGTAGCAATTACTCAGGCCATTATCGTAGGCACCCCATCCGTCTCCAACTTCATTTGTCTGGTTACCCTGGAAAAAGCCCGACTTGCCCCGCTCGAACGTAGAGACAATCAGAACCGGGGCATCCTTGATGCGCTCCTTGTTGCCTCCCACCATATCCTGAACGGCGGCCACTTTCTCGTCGCTGATAGCCACGTAATACTTCGTAGGCTGCTGATTGGCCCACGATGGAGCCTCCTGTGTAGCCGTCAGAAGCTCACGGACCTCAGCCTCTGAAATCTTCTTTGAAGCATCGTAGCTGCGGACGCTTCGTCTCGTTGTCAGTACTTCGTCGAAAGACACAACGTCCTTCACTACTTCTTTTTTCTCATTACAGCCAGTTACGGCCAACAGTGCTGCCAAGGCACCAAGAATCATTACTTTCTTCATTTTCATTTCCGTTTAGTATTTGTTGTGTTAGTATATTAATATGTTTTTACTGCTTATTGGTCAGACGCTTAATGTGCTGCTTCAGAATATAATAGGCAGGTTGTGGCATGGCGCCGTGGTCATAGCCCTGCATCTCGTAGAGCGTCACGTCTTTGTGGCCTGCGAGTTTCAGCATACGCCAGAAGTAGGCCTGCTCCTCATAGCGTCCGAAGAGCTCCAGTTCGCGATCCCCAGAAATGATGACGATAGGCGGTGCATCAGGACGGACGTAGGTGAGCGGGGCGTATTGGTCGATGGTGGCCTGCAAGGGCGGGATGCCCTGCAGTTTGCGGACGTTGTAGTGCGTGATGCACTGTCCGCTGAAGGGCACGAGGGCAGCCAACGAGTCAGCATCAACATCGTATTTGGCGAGCCATTTCTTGTCGAGGCCTATCATGTCGAGCAGATAGCCACCTGCAGAGTGTCCGGCCACGAAGATCTTACGATGGCTGCCACCGTATTTCTCAATGTTCTTGTAAGTCCAGGCTACGGCAGCTGCGGCATCGTCGAGAATATCGTCAATATTAGCCTTTGGCAGTAAACGGTAGTTGGCAGCGACCACCACCAGACCGCAGTCCTTCAACTCTTGGTCGATGTGCTTGTTGCCGCCTTCGATGCCACCACCGTGGAACCACACCACCACAGGCGCGTCCTTTTGATTCGTAGGGTAATAGACATCGAGCTTGCAACGCTCCTGTGCATAGGCATCGTCAGACACAGTGTAGGGAATGTCGTTCACTTGCTGATACTGCTGACGCTGCGCCAGTGAAATCATCGGCAACAGCATGAGCGCGAGGATTATAACAATTTTCTGTCTCATAAGTTTATTTTTGGTGCAAATATAGCGATAATTTCGTAATTATCACAATCTTTGCAAATAAAATTTGCGAAAACAGAAAGGTTGGAGTCTTGTACCCAGCAAACAGGAACTAAAAGCCCTCTTTGAGAAGTTAGGCTATAGCCTCCAAAACTAACAAATTCTTGCTAATTTTGCAAAAACTTGCAAGAATTGGCAAGAATATAAAATATTATTCGTATCTTTGCGGACAGAAAAAACAGACTACATACATCACTGAGGGACTGCCCTTCTGTACCCAAAGTCCTCCAACAAAACCAATTAAACTAAAATAGAAAAACGGATGAAAAATGCAATTAGTAATGTAACACCATTGATTTATAATGGTGACAAGCCTTTTAAGCGTAAGGCTCGTACTCACCAATCCAACTTCAGAGCTAATATTCTGAAAGTTCCATTCGATCCCTTAAACAAGTTTGGTAAGTATGGTGCGTTTCTTATGCCTAAAGATGCAGAAGAAGGTTTTAACTTTTGTGATGATTTCCGCCATGAAATCTTGGAAAAGATAAAAATACGTTATCCCAAACTTACATCAACTCAACATGATGGTTTGTATGCCAATATGTTGCGCAGTGAACATATACCTTGGAATGTTTTTGTCCCGATGATGTATGAATACAATGCCACTGCAAAGGTGTTCAACGATATTCTGGGTAGAAATGAGATTGATGAGGTGATAGATATCAGAATAGAATGGGCACCAGACAAAACTAAATGTCTTAATGACAATACTTCATTTGATGCATACATAGAATATCTACATAAAGGAAAGATATGTGGCATCGGCATAGAGGTAAAATATACCGAGGAGGGTTATCCTTTTGGTGTCAAGGAACGTCATGAGGTAATGGAAAACGAGCAATCAATGTATGCTCAAGTAACGAAGTCCTGTGGTTGGTTCATTCCTGAGATTTCCAATATTCCTATCAGAGAGACACCTCTCTGCAAAGATGAATATCGCCAGATATGGAGAAATCATATACTTGGGGCAAGCATGCTTCTAAAACAATTGGTAGAGAAGTTCCATAGCATTACACTCTACCCAAATGGTAATCCTCATTTTAATGATGTCCTCCCAAAGTATGAAAAATTTCTTACAGATGAAGGACGTTCAACTTTTGGTTATATCACCATTGAAGCCCTGATAGATTTGATTGAAAAATATTTCCCCAGAAACATAAAGTTTCAGAACTGGATACAGTATCTTAAAACTCGTTATCCATTCTAGAATACAGCGGAATAAAGTGGGAACGGTTCCAAATGATCCACTTAAGTATGTGACTCAATGGTTCCCTCGGTTTGAGCCAATGATTGGCTGGGGTAGAGGAGATGGTTGGCTCGACTGCAGGAGATAATTCCATCACGTACAGACAATGGTTACTTCAATACGAGGCGACCATTGTCTGCTTTTTGTGTCATCATAGTAGGCCAATTTTTATATAAAACATTTTGAAATTTGCACCAAAATGAGAAATTTTGCCCTATGATTGCTTGATAAAGGATTAATGGCTATACAACTGACATACAGATGGACGAGGAGGTTGTCGATGCGTGTCGTGAAGAATGGCGATGTGCATGTGTCGGCTCCTTTTGGCGTGTCGAAGAAAAAGGTGCAGGCGTTTGTGCTTCAGCATCGGGAATGGATTGTGGAGGCAAGGAGGAAAAACGCTGAGCGACTGGAAAAACGGACTGCCTTCTTCAATCAGCTTCCATTGACTACGCGGACTCAGAAGGCTGAGGCTACGGAGCGGGTGAGGGCAGAAGGCTGAGGGCTGATGGTGCTCACTGCTCCATCGGTTCGGCAATCGATGCAAGCATCATTGCCCTCGCTTACCCGCAGCCTTGCATAAAATAACTTAAAACCCCAAAAATATGAAAAGGATTATTAAAGTATTATTATTAGCCGTGGTGCTATCGTTAATTCCTATGTCATACGCAAGTGCGCAATGGAAATATAAAGGAACCTACTCCGAGGGCCTGGCTTATGTCGAGGACGCCAAAGGCAAGTGCGGCTTTATCGACGAGACGGGTGAGGTGGTCATTCCCTGTAAGTGGAAGTGTGTATGGAATTTCTACGATGGTCTGGCTTCGGTCAAGGACGCCAACGGAAAAGAGTATATAATCGACAAGACAGGCAAGATTGTGAAGTGATTTTTTACTTCTCGTGTCCGTAGCTGGTGTTGTCGAAGCAATGGGTGCATACCTTGCACTTCGGCATGCCGATGGCTTGGATGAGGTTCTCGAGCTTGGCAAACTTCACGCTGGTCAGTCCTAAGCGCTTGCCTATCTCTTCTACCATTCGCTTGTATTCCGGCGAGTCGGTGGTGGCGTAGCGACTCAGCACCTCGGGGTCGTTGGCTTTTTCCTCGCCCTCAAGGTCGCGGATGATGCGGCGGGTGATGAGCTCGTAGTCGCTCTTCGACGATGTGAAGCCGATGAACGGACAGCCATAGACGAGTGGGGGACAGGAGATGCGCACATGTACTTCCTTGGCACCATACTCAAAGAACGTGCGGACATTGTCGCGCAGCTGTGTGCCGCGGACGATGCTGTCGTCACAGAACACGATGCGCTGCCCCTTCAGGATGGCGGGGTTGGGCACGAGCTTCATGCGTGCCACCAGTTCGCGGCGTGTCTGGCTGCCAGGGGTGAACGAGCGCGGCCATGTGGGGGTATATTTCGTCACGGCACGCTTGTAGGGGATGTGATGGCCCTCGGAGTAACCCAGCGCCATGCCGACACCTGAGTCGGGGATGCCGCAGACGATGTCTGCATCGACGTTATCTTCCTTACCCAGCATTTCACCATTGGCCTCACGAACATGCTCCACGTTGATGCCCTCGTAGTCGCTGGAGGGGAAGCCGTAGTACACCCAGAGGAACGAGCAGATCTGTTCGCGCTCCATAGGGGGCTGCATCACCTCGATGCCGTTGGCACGCAGACGGACTATCTCGCCGGGGCCGACGTCACGCAACACCTTGTAGTCGAGGTTGGGAAATGCCGTTGTCTCTGACGATACGGCGTAGGCACAGCTGCCGTCAGCCTCCTCCTTCTTGCCGATGACGATGGGTGTGCGTCCGAAGAAGTCACGGGCACAGATGATGCCGTCCTCGGTGAGGATGAGCATGGAGCAGGAGCCGATGATTTTCTTATAGACGAGGTTGATGCCGTCGGTGAATGTCTGTCCCATGTTGATGAGCAGGGCGACTAGTTCTGTCTGGTTGATGTTGTTGGCTGACATCTCGCTGAAGTGCATGCGCTCGGCCAACAGCTCGTCGGCAATCTCACGGAGATTATTGATTTTCGCCACGGTAGTGACGGCATATCGTCCTAAGTGTGAGTTGATAATGATGGGCTGCGGGTCGGTGTCGCTGATGACGCCAATGCCCTCGCTACCCTTGAATTTATCCAGCTCGTCCTCAAAGCGTGAGCGGAAGTAGTTGCGCTCCAGGCTGTGAATGGACCGGTAGAAGCCCTGTTCTTTGTCAAAGGTAACCATACCGGCACGCTTGGTGCCTAAGTGTGAGTTGTAGTCTGTGCCGTAGAACAAGTCGTTCACGCAGTCTTTGGTAGCGATAGTGCCGAAAAATCCACCCATGTTTTGATGTTTTGACGATTCAATGAAACAAATATATATGATTTTGCTTATTTGCGGCGCAAAGTTACAAAAAAAACATTATTCATCACACATATTTCATCATTATTTTTTATCTTTGTAGCGGAAAAATGATATAGATTAGTAAAAGAACGCATGCCTATGAGACCGTTTGTCATTTCCCTTCTGCTTTTGCTGGCGGTGTCTGTTCACGCCCAGCAGCCTTCCGATAGTGCCGGTGTGGTGCTTTCGGGGCGTGTGGTCAGTTCTGCCGATGGTGATGAGCTGGCTCATGTCAGCGTCTCGGCGCCCGAATACAACGTCAGTACTGTCACCAATGAGGACGGTGAGTTCATGCTCAAGACACTGGCGCGTCCTACGCATCTCATCCTCTCGCATTTGGGCTTCCATACGCGGCGCATTACTGTGAAAGAAGGGCAAACAGACCGTATCAAGGTGCGTATGCAGCCCAGCTCCATTGTGCTGAGTGAGGTGCTGGTCTCTGCCAACGACCCGATGGTGGTGGTGCGTGCTGCCATCAAGAAGATTCCCGAGAACTATTCTACGCAACCTTCGCTGATGCATTGCTTCTACCGTGAGACAGCGCAGCGTGGCTCGCGCTTCATTGCCGTCAGCGAGGCTTTGACCGACCTTTACAAGACATCGTATGAAGTAGGCGATACCTATGGCGACGCGGTACAGATAGTCCGTGGACGCCGGTTGTTGAGCACAAGGGCTAAGGACACGCTGGCTGTCAAGCTGATGGGCGGTCCCGTCATCCCCATCATGCTCGATGCGGTGAAGAACAGCCAGCTGCTGCTTAATGAGCAGGAGCTGTCGCTCTACGACCTGCACATGGAAATACCCGAGCGCATCGGTGAGCGGGCTCAGTATGTTGTCAGTCTCAGCCCTCGTTACCGCGTCATGCGACCGCTCTTCTATGCCCGTCTCTATATTGACCAGGAGACGCTGGCCTTCACCCGGGTGGAGCTGGAACTTGACGTGAGCAACCGTGACCTTGCCACCGAATACATGCTTGTGCGTCGTCCACCGGGCTTGCGCTTCAACCCCAAGCAGCTCACGACGACCATCAACTACAAGACCGTTGACAGCGTAACGTGCATCAGCTATGTGCGTAACGAGATGCGCTTCAAGTGTGACTGGAAACGGCGTCTGTTTGCCTCCACCTATACGGTTGTCAGCGAGATGGTGGTTACTGAGGTGGTGCCGCAGGCTGAGGTGCGCCGCATCCGTGGGCGTGACTCTTTCGGACAGCGTGAAACCTTCTACGATCGCGTTGAATTTTTCGATGAGCCTGACTTCTGGGGAGCCTATAACATTATTGCGCCTACTGAGAGTTTGGAGCACGCCATCGACAAGCTGAAGAAACAAAAAAGACAATAGGTTTTTGTTTGATTTCTGTTATAAATTAAGTACTGTCAGACAAAAAATGAGTGTTTTCGTTGGCTATTCGCATAAAAATGTGTAACTTTGCGCTTTTAAAACAGGTAATTATGAAGCATCAGTTACGTAGTGCGGTATGCACAGAAGGAAGAAGAATGGCCGGAGCTCGGGCGCTTTGGGTGGCCACGGGTATGAAACATGAACAGTTTGGCAAGCCGATTATTGCCATTGTCAATTCGTTCACGCAGTTTGTGCCAGGTCATACTCATCTGCATGAAATTGGTCAGATTGTCCGCGAGGAAATAGAGAAAATGGGCTGCTATGCCGCAGAGTTCAACACCATTGCCATTGACGACGGCATTGCTATGGGGCATGACGGTATGCTCTACTCGCTGCCTTCGCGTGACATCATCGCCGACTCGCTGGAGTATATGGTCAATGCGCACAAGGCCGACGCTATGATTTGCATCTCCAACTGTGACAAGGTGACACCGGGCATGCTGATGGCTGCCATGCGTCTGAATATTCCTGCTGTGTTCTGTTCGGGTGGCCCGATGGAGGCCGGACGCTGGCGTGGCGAGAATGCAGACCTGATTACCGCTATGGTGAAGGGTGCCGACCCCTCGGTGACGGATGAGGACATCAAGGAACTGGAACAATGTGCCTGTCCGGGGTGCGGCTCGTGCTCAGGTATGTTCACAGCCAACTCTATGAACTCGCTGACGGAGGCTATAGGTCTTTCACTTCCTGGTAACGGCACGATACTGGCTACGCATGTGCAACGTGTAGAATTGTTCAAGAAGGCAGCTCAGCAGATTGTGAAGAATGCGCTGGCTTATTACGAAGACGGGGACGAGAGCGTGCTGCCCCGCAGCATTGCTACCCGTCAGGCGTTCCTCAATGCCATGACGCTCGACATCGCGATGGGTGGCTCGACGAATACTGTGCTTCACCTGTTGGCCGTAGCACAGGAGGCTGGGGTGGATTTCACCATGAAGGACATTGACGAACTGAGCCGTAAGACACCATGTCTCTGCAAACTGGCTCCGAATACGCAGAAATACAGCGTGCAGGAGTGTAACCGTGCCGGTGGCATCCTCGGCATCTTGAACGAGCTGAACAAGGGCGGTCTGCTTGACGGCTCTGCCAAGCGTGTAGATGGCATGACACTGGCTGAGGCGATGGCGACTTATGATATTACTAATCAAACTAGTCGGACTGCTCAAACTGGTATTTACTATTCCGCTCCTGCCAATCGCTTCTCGACGAAGATGGGTTCGCAGTCAGCAGAGTGGGAGAGTCTCGACGACGACCGCACCAACGGTTGCATCCGCGACATCGAACATGCCTACACGAAGGATGGCGGACTGGCTGTGCTGTTTGGTAACATCGCTCAGGACGGCTGCGTCGTGAAGACCGCTGGCGTTGATGAGGAGCTGTGGCACTTTGAGGGTCCGGCTGTGGTCTTCGACTCTCAGGAAGATGCCTGCGAGGGAATCCTGGGGGGCCAGGTGAAGAGCGGCGACTGCGTGGTGATTACCCACGAGGGTCCGAAGGGAGGTCCTGGTATGCAGGAGATGCTTTATCCTACGTCCTATATCAAGAGCATGCACCTCGGCAAGGAGTGCGCCCTGATTACCGACGGACGCTTCTCGGGAGGCACCAGCGGACTGAGCATCGGACATATCTCGCCCGAGGCAGCCAATGGCGGTAACATCGGAAAAATCAAGGACGGCGACATCATCGTCATTGACATCCCTTCACGCAGCATCAACGTCAAGTTGAGCGACGAGGAGCTGGCAGCCCGTCCGCAACAGCCCCTGAAGCGCAACCGTGTGGTAAGCAAGGCGCTGAGAGCCTACGCCCAGAGCGTCAGTTCTGCAGATAAGGGTGGAGTTAGAATCATAGATTAATTGATAATTGACAATTGATAATTGATGAATAAGGAAAAGATTACAGGTAGTGAAGCGCTGATGCTGGCTTTGAAGGCTGAGGGTGTGAAGACCATCTTCGGTTACCCTGGCGGATCTATCATGCCCGTCTATGATGCGCTCTACGACTACACCCGTGGAGAGAAAAAGGCGTTCGACCATATTCTGGTGCGACATGAGCAAGGTGCTACACACGCCGCCGAGGGCTTTGCCCGTGTTTCTGGCGAGGTGGGTGTGGCTATTGTCACCAGTGGTCCGGGGGCTACCAACACATTGACGGGTGTGGCAGATGCCATGCTCGACTCCACGCCAATCGTTGTCATTGCCGGACAGGTGCCCATCGGTGCCCTCGGTACGGATGCCTTTCAGGAGGTGGACCTCGTCGGTGTGGCACAGCCTATCTCGAAGTGGTCGTATCAGATACGTCATGCCGGTGATATTGCCTGGGCAGTCAGTAGGGCGTTCTATATCGCCCGCAGCGGACGCCCGGGACCGGTAGTGCTTGACTTCCCGAAGAACGCACAGACGGAGCTGGTGGAGTTTGAGCCGCAGCAGGTAGATTTCATCCGTTCGTATGTTGCCTATCCGAAGCTAAACCCCGATGCTGTGCGTGAAGCTGCCGAACTCATTAACAGCGCGAAGAAGCCGCTGGCACTGGTAGGACAGGGCGTGGAGCTCGGCCATGCCCAGCAGGAACTCAAGGACTTCCTTGAGAAGGCTGACATCCCTGCCGGACGTACCATGCTTGGACTTTCTGCTTTGCCGTCGAACCATCCGCTCAATGTGGGAATGCTCGGCATGCACGGCAACTATGCCGTCAACCTGAAGGAACAGGAGTGTGATGTGCTGATCGCTATCGGTATGCGTTTCAGCGACCGTGTGACGGGTTCGCTGAAGACCTATGCGAAGCAGGCGAAGGTCATTCATCTGGATATTGACAAGAGCGAGATAGACAAGAACGTGAAGACGACGGTGGCCGTGGTAGCCGATTGCAAAGAGTCGCTGCCGGCATTGACGGCACTCATCAACAAAAACGACCACTCCGCATGGCGCGAGTCGTTCAAGGCGCTTGACGAGCAGGAGCGTGTGAAGGTCATCGAGCCTGCTATTTATCCCACCGAAGGTCCGCTGCTGATGGGTGAGGTGGTGAATGCTGTGGCTTGTCAGGCTCCCGATGATACCGTGCTTGTGACAGACGTCGGTCAGAACCAGCTGTTTGCTACGCGCTACTTCAAATATCATCGCCAGCGCAGCATCTGTACCAGCGGTGGACTGGGCACGATGGGCTACGGTATGCCCGCTGCCATCGGAGCCACGTTTGCCACCGACCGTACCGTCTGCTGCTTCATGGGCGATGGCGGTTTCCAGATGAACATCCAGGAGCTGGGTACCATCATGGAACAGCAGGCTCCCGTGAAGATGATTCTGATGAACAACCACTATCTCGGAAACGTGCGCCAGTGGCAGGACATGTTCTGGCAGCGCCGCAAGTCGTTCACGAAGATGATGAACCCCTGCTACGAGAGCATTGCCCAGGGTTACGGCATCCCCTATGAAGCCGTCACCGACCGCAAGAGTCTTGCCGCTGCGGTGGAGAAGATGCTGGCCACGAAAGGTCCCTACATCTTGGAATGTGCCATCAAGGAAGATGATGACGTGCTGCCGATGACACCCCCGGGTATGAGCGTAAATGATATGATGCTGGAGATTTGATAAGGGTAAAAAGGTAAAAAAGTAAAATGGAAGAGAAAGATAATAAACTATACACCCTCTTGGTCTATTCCGAGAACATTGCAGGTATCTTGAATCAGATAACGGCTGTGTTCACGCGCCGTCAGGTGAATATCGAGAGCCTGAACGTGTCGGCATCGAGCATCCCGGGTGTTCATAAGTACACCATCACCGCATGGAGTGACGAGGACCAGATCGTGAAGATTACCAAGCAGATAGAGAAGAAGATAGACGTGGTGAAGGCCAATTACTTCACCGACGACCAGCTGTTTATCCGTGAGACAGGACTCTACAAGCTCTCGACGGAGATGGTGATGCAGAATCCTGAGATTTCACGAACCATCCGTCGTCACGATGCCAGCATCACCGAGGTGAACCCCACTTATGTCATCGTGATGAAATATGGCATTACCGACGACATCATCTCCCTCTATCGGGCATTGGATGCCTTTGGCTGTGTGTTCCAGTACACCCGCTCGGGTCGCATTGCCGTTACCCGTGGCAAGCAAGAGCAGGTGAGTGAGTTCTTGGAAGAAAGAGAGAAACATAAAAGAGTGAAGAATTTATAATGTTCAACGTTCAATGTTCAATGTTCAATGGATAAAGTAGGACGTTACGAATTTATGGCTGAGCCGTTTCATTGTGACTTCTCTGGACGGCTGTTTATGGGGCATCTGGGCAATCACATGCTCAATGCTGCCGACTTCCACTCCACAGACCGTGGCTTCGGCATGAAGCGACTCATGACCATCCATCGCTCGTGGGTGCTCTCGCGTCTTGCCATTGAGATGAACGAGATGCCGCAGCAATATACCAAGTTCAACGTAGAGACCTGGGTGGAAAGTGCCATGCGCTACTTTACCAGCCGCAACTTTGCTGTTGTAGGAGCCTCCCCCGACCCCTCCCAAGGAGGGGGGATGGTTTACGGCTATGGCCGTAGCATCTGGGCGATGATAGACACCGAGACGCGCCAGCCCACCGACATCCTTTCCATTGACGATGGTGCTATCAACCATTGGATAGAGAAGGAAAAGGAATGTCCCATCGACAAGGGTGGGAGAGTGAAGATGTCCGACTCAGCCGGGCTTGTGCGCACTATCGACACCTTTTATAATGATGTGGATATCAACGGACACATCAATTCCGTGAAATACATAGAGCACGTGCTGGACCTCTGGCCGTTAGAGTGGTACAAGGAGCACAGCATCAAACGCTTCGAGATAGCCTATGTTGCCGAGGCCCATGCAGGTGACCGGCTCTCGTTATATCGCGAGCAGACCGCCGCCGGCGAGTACTGCACCCGCATTGTCCGAACCGACGGCACAGAGTGCTGCCGCAGTAAAGTAAGCTTTAGGTAACCAAAAGGGTGGGGGATGAAGAAGTATACCAGTCTGATGGTCATCATCGCTGCGGCCTTGCTGTTGGAGTTGACAACGGCGAGGTGTAATTTGCAATTTTTGCAAATTACATTTCGCTGACTTTATCCTCAGTCAGAAGCCGCCTTATATGGTGCCTGCTGCCATGATACAGATAGAGGCCATACCATTGAACCAGAATCAGAACGGCTGCGACGGCGCGCGCTTCACCTACAGCACCGAGCCGCTGCTCTATAACCCACGGGGCGGAAAGATACCGCGATATATCACGCTGGCCTGAACGTGTCTACAATTTGATGGGCACGACGAGCTTGAAGGTGATGTTGCGGCCCATGTTATAGACGCCGCGGCGACCGGTGACGACGTTCTCGTCGGCATACTTGAGGCGGCTCAGGTGGCTCTGGTAGGCGTGGTTCAGCAGGTTGTCGGCGGTGACATACAGCTCGGCGACCTTCTTGCCCTTCAGCTGGATGTCGGTGCCGGCGGAGAGGCTGAGCAGCGCATAGCCGGGTGTCTCGGTCTCGGTGTCGTCGGCACTGTAGATGTGTGTCTGACGCAGGTAACAGTCGAGGCCGGCGGCGACGTAGAGGTTGTTGAAGAACGAGGTGCGAGGTGCGAGGTGCGAGTGGTGATGCGCGATGGTGCTGTGTGAGTGGTGGAAGAGCTCCCACTTCAGCTCTGACGACCATCGGGGTGCCGGCGTAAAGGGCAGGTACTTCGTTTCCTCGGGCTGGTGCATCAGCTGTGCATCGACATAGGAGAAGGTGTTGGAGAAATGGACGGCGTGGATGGGGTGGAAGTCGAAGCCAGCCTCAAAGCCCAACAGCCGGGCATCGCCCTGAGTGTAGGCATAGGTCAGGTAACCCGGCTCTATCTCTTCCTGCAGCCGATGGGTAAAGATGTAGTTGTCGATGCGGTTGGCAAAGAGTGCAAGCTGTGCCGAGACATAGGGTGAGGTGAAGTCGATCCCGAGGTCGGCTTGCAGGCTATACTCTGCCTTGAGTTCCTGCGAACCTAACTCATAACGGATGGAACCCTCGTGTACGCCGTTGGAAGCCAGTTCACTCATGTTCGGCGTGCGGAATCCACGTGCCAGGTTCAGGCGCAGGTTGAAATGGTCGTTGATGTTGCAGACGGCTCCCACGCTGCCCGTCATACCATTGAAGTGGCGGGTGAAGTCGGTGAAGCGCATGGCTCCGACCTCTTCCAATGCATCACCATGTAGCCGGCGATGGTCGTAGCGCACACCGCCGCTGAGTGTCCACCGTTCTCCGAGGCTTTTCGTCGCAGTAGCATAGAGACCGAAGTCAAAGAGCCGGTAGTCGGGGATGAGATATTCCTCGCCCTCGTTGCCCGACTGCTGGTACATGCCGCCGATGCCCGTTGATAGTGTCCAACCGTCCCATTCGTTCGTTATGTAACGCAGGTCGTAGGTCAGGGTGTGGAGCTTGAAGTACAGCTCATAGTCGTCGGCTGACTCCTCGAACTCCTGACGGCGGTTCTGCTGATAGCCGATGATGGCCTTGAGATAGCCTGACGGGAGGTTGAACGAGTTGTCCCACACGGCTTTGTAGTGCTTTACCTGTTGGAAGGGTAGGGACTTGGAGTAGCTTGTCGGCGAACCCGACGAACACACTAACTCGCCAGTCATCTCGTCGCGTTCTCCCTCGACGATACCCGGTGTCAGGTGATAGGCTGTCCACGTCAGCCGGGAATGTCCCCACGACTTGTTGATGCCCAGCATCAGGCGTCCTGCCCGTTCACGGAACTGCGAGCCCGGCACGTAGCCGTCGTACTTGTTCTTATAGGCATGGGCCATCTTGTCGCTGTAGCGGGCATCCCAGACGAAGCCCTGCTGGTTGCCGGCTATCTGCAGCGAGTAGCCGAAGAGTCCGTTATTGGTCTGATATTCTGTGCTGACATTGGCCTGTATCTCTCCTTCGGCCAGTGTGGGCTGTGCATGGAGAATGACCACGCCTGCCATCGCGTCGGAGCCGTACATCAGCGAGGCAGGGCCTTTCAGTATTTCCACTGAGCCGACGCTGCTGCCGTCCACTTCCACGCCGTGCTCATCGCCCCACTGCTGACCTTCCTGACGCACGCCCTCACTCAACACTACCACGCGGTTGTAGCCTAATCCGCGGATGATGGGTTTCGAGATGCTGCCACCGGTGGTCAGCTGGCTGACACCCGGCTGACGGGCTATGGCGTCGATGATGTTTGTGGATGCTGTGGAGCGCAGCAGTTGTGGTGAGACGATGCTCACCGGTGCCGTGGCGAACTTCAGCTTCGTGTTGCCCGTGACGCCGGTCACCGTTACTTCGTTCAGATTCAGATGGCGGTAGAAGACATCGGTGGAGTCCTCCGCATGATGATGGTTCTCTATGTTGTCCTGAGCTGCCATTGCCGTGCAAACGCACAACAAGGGCAGAATGATGTATCTTTTTTTCATTCTGTTGTCAATGGATGTATATGGTATATAATAACAAAAATGTATGTGTAAAACCTTCGGTATCAGAATGAAGGAGGGCCTCGGGTGACGAAAAGGCTACAGCAGGCAGCATGGTCGCCGCACAATGACTGAGCAAGAAACGTCTTACATACTTGAATATATACCGCGACAGCTATTACTGCAGCTGTCAGCATCTTCATGAACTGGAACTGGCAGAGCACACAATCGTGTATCCACGAGGTCATCTGGGTGAGATGGCCGTGACAGTTGTGGTGGACGCAGTCAGTACATGCTGTCTCTGCCGCAGCCGTACTTTCCTCATGAGTGTGCAGCGACGACAGGAGTAGCATTGGCACAAACACTGCCAATAGCATCCATGAGGCAATATGTCGTTTTGTCGTCAGTTTCACGGCTGCAAAGGTACGACGAAACGAGTAAAATGCAAAGGTTTCAGAAAAAAAATATCGATATTTTTTGTGATTTACTGATTTATTTGTATTTTTGCACACAGGAGACGAAGAGTCTCTTTGATGCTTAACCCAAAACAATGCCTGATGAATCTTAGAAAGATGATGGTTTGGTTGTTGTTTCTGTCGTTTGCAACCTACATACATGCAGATGACGGTGACTGGGAATTTGTGGTGTTCAACGCTGCAAACGGCCTGGCAGACAATAGCGCACAGACCATCAAGTGTACACCTTCAGGTCGTTTGATTACTTCCACCATCGGGCAAATCAATTTCTACGACGGTAGCACTTTTACGCATATCGACCCTTCGCAGGAGCACTTTTACGAGCTACCTAACTATACGGGACATTATCATCCTTATTTTGACCGCCAAAGGCGATATTGGCTCAAAGACAAGAAATGCGTTGTCTGTGTTGATCTCAATACAGAGCGCTTTGTCCCCGACATTAGTGCCGTCTTCCGTGAGATGGGAGCCGACTATCAGGTGGAGGATTTGTTCATTGATGAGGATGGCAGTCCGTGGCTGCTGCACGGTAACGTCATCAGCAGTCCCGACTACAAACAGTCGTTCCCTGTTGACCGGCGCTATAATCTTCAGGACCTGGCAGTCTTTCAAAAGAGCATATTGCTGCTCTTCTATGAAAACAGCGAGGTGGTGGGATTCGACATCAATACTTGTCAGCAAATGTTCCGTACGGCGCCATACGGTGAGGATGACCAGAAGAAGTATCAGCGCACGACGTTGCTCTACCCATATAGGGAAGGCTATTTCCAGATACGCGACGGCAGTAAAGAGGGTGTGCTGTTACAGTTTGACGCCAAGCAACACGAGTGGAAGGTGATACGTGAATTCCCTTACAAACTGAATAACATCGTTATCAATGAGAGTGTCGTCTATCTCGCTTCCGAGTATGGCTACTGGACTTACGACATCGCTTCCTCAGCCTTCAACCATGTGGAGGAACTGATGCTTACTAACGGGCAGCGTCTGCTTACCGACATCAATATCATCGAGTTTGATAGGCAGAACGGTATGTGGGTCGGTACCGAGTCTCGCGGACTGCTTTACTCCAAGCCCTTCCCGTCGCCGTTTCGTGCCTATGAATGGAGCAATCCGCGAGCTACCGAGTTGTACCAGATTCTTGAGAGTCATATGTCTCCTGTTGTCACGGAGTTTAATGGACAGTCCGTGAACTGTGTCTTCAAGGACAGCCGCGGCTGGACGTGGGTAGGTACACGAAAAGGACTCTGCCTCTATAAGACTCCCGATGCGAAGCCCATTGTATATAAGCGTGAGAACGGACTGCTGAACGATGTTGTCCACTCCATTATCGAGGATACCAACAATCATATCTGGGTCAGCACCAGCTATGGCATTACCGGTTTCAAGGTGGAGAACAACAAGGTGGAGCAGATGCTCAGTTTCTCAGAGGCTGATAATGTGCCCCGTGAGTCGTTTGTCAATGGGCGTGCTGTGCGGCTTGGCGACGGAACCATTATCATGCAGGCGCTTGACCACATGGTCACCTTCCATCCAAGGAACTTCCATTTCCATGAGTATCGTGATTTCAAGATTGCCCCCAAGCTTGTCAAATTGGTGGTCGATGGTATTAATGTCGAAGCAGGAACGGAGATAGATGGAAAGATGGTCACCGACAAGGCAGTGACACGTACCTCGGTCATCAACGTCAACTACAACCACAGTTCCATCAACCTCACCTTCTCTGCGCTCAACTACTTCCGTCCCGTACAGACTTTCTACCGCTATCGTATTCTTGAACTTGACAAAGAATGGAAGATGACGTCCTATTATATCGACGAGAGCCTGGTTGACAAGAATGGCTTGTTCACTCTTCGACTGGGAGTGCTGCCACCCGGTGAGTATCATGTCGAGGTACAGGCTTCCATGTCACAGGATACATGGAACGAGGGCTATACATGGCTTATTAATGTTGAGGAACCCTGGTGGCGAACCTCTGCCGTGTTCCTGTCGTTGGCTTTCATCGCCTTGCTGCTGGTAATTATCAATATGGTGGTGTTTGCCCGCAATCTGCGTCTGCGCCTGCGCCGTAACAATGGCGAGAAGTATGTGATCAAGCAGTTGCGCAGTTTCTTTGACCGCTGTGATAAAAGTCCTGTTGAAATGGCTACGAACGATACTGATTCGACAGCTTTCGGTGCTTCCACGGAAATGAGTGACGACTTCGTCATGCTGATGCTTCGCATCGAGCCGCTTCTGAACAACGACAAGGACAAGTCCGTCACCTTCCGTAGCCTCGCAGAGCGTGGCAACGTGTCAGTCAGTCAGTTCTATACGCTGGTTATGCAGAACATCAATAACAATCCTAAAAAACTGGTTCTTCACCGGCGTCTGGAACAGGCAGCCCGTTTGCTGCGTGAAACGGATGATACGCCTGAGCAGATAGCTGAAGCCGCATGCTTTAAATCTCCTGAGTATTTCTCTTCCTGCTTCTTCGACGAATATGGCAGGACACCTGAGGAATACAGGCAGGTGTTTACTTGAAAATGATTTGTCGGTAGCCTACGAGGTGCCAGGTGCGCCCAATGGTGCTGCGGTAATAGACGTAGGCCTGGTAGCGGTTTTCCGTCTGATAGAATGAGCCTTCGACGGGTGCCTTAACCTGTGTTCCGTCAGCGCGGCGAAGCATGTACTGGTAGTTATAGTAGCCCTGCTTCTGCCAGATAGCTGCACGGTAGCAATGGTTCGTCTCGTCGTAGGTCATGGCATAGGTGTCGGGGGAGCTGACATCGGTAGTCCATGTGCCGTTTATCAGCAGGGTGCCGTCCATCGGTTGCGGACAGCGAATACAGTAGTTCACCCGCACATAATCACTCGTTACGTTGTTCTCCCAGTTGTCGCTGTTGCGGATATAGAAAGCACCGTCGGCATCCTCGTCATAGAGGTAGTTGCGGCGCGGCTCGTTCTCGAAGGGGTAGGCGTTATAGGCTTCGCCGTCCCATTCCATGTGGTCGATGCCCATGGTGGGGTGTGACGTGGAAAGCGTCTCAAACTTATGATATTCGTTGCCGGCATCGAAGATGAGTGCACGGACATGGTTCCATGCCAGTCCCTTGCCGCCATTGCTGAGGCCGTCGGGGGCTGGGTTTGTCACGGCGCGATCCCATTGCTGGTTCTGCGTCACCACGGTGTAGATTTGTTCCCGGGGACGTGTCACGTTCTGTCCTCCATAGCCTATCGACATGCTTAGTTGCTGATGGCTGTTATTGACGTCGATATCGGTATTCGTGCTAACCGTCAGGCTCAGGGGCATAATGTCTTCCAACACCATGAAGCGTACCTCGGCTACTGTTTCTCCCTCTTCGTCAACAATGCTCAGGCGATAGTTGCCGCTGAGCTTCAGTTGTGTCAGCTCGTTGGGAATAGACAGGCGATAGTGTATATAAGGAACGGTCGTATTGACAGAGGCCTCATAGTCCTCGATGGGCTGGTCATTGAAGCCCTTTAGCCAGTCCACTTCGAAGAGTTCATTGCTGGTAGTCCAGTCGGCTTCGCAATGCTCCACATGGTATGTGTATTGCTGGTATTCATGGCTCATGCGGTCGAACGAGATGGAAAGCACCTCGTCTTCGCCCATCGTCAGCACAGGAGGCGAGAGCCAGTCGTTGCCTGCCACCACCGTCAGCGTCTTCACATCGGGAGCGAAGACACGGTGCTGAGCCAGTGCTGCGGTGCTGAGAATGACCGACAGAAGGATGACAAGTGTACGTCTCATGCTCTATAAACGCTGTTTTACATGTTTTATTGTCATTTTATTTGGTTTTGTGCTCGCTTATTTGTACCTTTGCACGCATCAATGAAAGAGATGAGAAGAATAATACTGTTTGTTGTACTTCTGTCGGTATTGTTTATTGCCGGCTGCAAGCAGAGAAGCGTCAGCATTGAGGAGCTGGCGCGCATGGATAGTTTGGCACGTTTAGAGGCTACTGATAACGAGGAGCAGGAGAATTGCTATTCCTCGACTGCCGAGGAGTATTTCTATGAGTTGAAGATGCGGATGCTGCCCCTTCGTAACTCGGAAACGTTCATGCGGATGCTGCCTAACTTCTCTGATGTGCCTGTGGGCATTGCCTCGGTCGTGTTCGGCATTGAAGACATGACAGAAATCAAAGCCATCAGACTTCCCGACTGCAATAACTTCCACATGGCATTGGTGGCTGGCAGGGACGGCGACAGCGTGAAGACCATCAGCCTGGTGAGTCTTGATGCGTCGTGCCATGCCATTGACAGGCTTCCACTCTATGAGGTGACTTCTGCCGGTGACGATGAGGACGAGCAGATGGGCTTGTGGGCAACGGACTTCTCCATGACAAGCAACTATGAGATTTATATCATGCGTCTGTTCGTGGAATTTGGCAAAAACGAGCCGAAGTTGCAAGATATTGACGAGTACCGCGTGGGTAACGACGGCTTGTTTGTGCTGAAGGCCAAGAACAACGGCACGGAGGACAGCACGGAGGAGGAATGAATCATGGAAGCGAAGAAAACGATGACGATTGACGAGTGCCTGCAGGCGATACATCATACCATCGGCGGCGAGCTAACGGCAGAAAACATGCAGCTGCTGAATGCTGACCAGGTGACGCTGTTAGCTTGGGAGATACTGCATGAGGAAGTCATGGAGGGTGGCTTTGTGCAACTGATACATAATGGTTATGGCCCGTTCATTTTCAAGAACCCCTTTGCCAAGGCTGTACGGCTGTGGGGATTGCGCGATTTGTCGAAACTGATCTATGATGCCCATACGCTCTATGTGAAGTATGGCAGCGAGATAACCCGCGACTGCAACGACGAGGAGTTTATGGCGATGTATGAACAATATCCTGAGTTTGACGATCTGGACGACCTGTTCATCGAGAACGAAGAAGAATGGACACGACAGATAGAAAGATATATCAATGAACAAGGAACAACAACTGCTTCGTAAGAAGAGCCCCATACAAATCAAAAACAAGAAAGCCTCGTTTGAATACTTCTTCATCGAGAAACTGACGGCAGGCATTGTGCTGACGGGAACGGAGATTAAGTCTATCCGTCTGGGCAAGGCCAGTCTGGTAGATACCTATTGCACCATCGTTAACGGTGAGATGTGGGTGAAAGGCATGAATATCTCTACCTATTTCTACGGCTCCTATAACAATCACGTGGCCAAGCGTGACCGTAAGCTGCTGCTTACCAAGCGCGAGATTCGGAAGTTGCAGAGTGCAACCAAGCAGACAGGCTATACCATTGTGCCCACGCTGTTGTTTATCGATGACCACGGACGCGCCAAACTGGACATTGCGCTTTGCAAGGGTAAGAAGCAGTATGACAAGCGTCAGACATTGAAGGAGAAAGAAGACCGGCGTGAGATGGACAGAGCGATGAAGGTGTAAGTGCTGAAAGTTGAGTGTTGAGGGATGAACAACCGGATATATGAAATAGTCAAAGAGCGCATACTGATACTGGATGGTGCGATGGGCACCATGATACAGCAGTATGGGTTGACGGAAGAGGACTTCCGCGGTAAGCAGTTTTGCAACGTGGAAGGCCAGCTGAAGGGCAACAACGATATGCTCAACATCACCTGTCCCCATATCATTGAAGACATACATTGCAAGTACCTGCAGGCAGGTGCTGACATTATCACCACCAACACCTTCAGCAGCCAGCGCATCAGCGAGGCCGACTACCACTTGGAGCAGGTTGCCCGACAGATGGCATTGGAAGGGGCACGAATTGCCCGCCGTTGTGCCGATGCCTTTTCTACGGAGCAGAAACCGCGTTTCGTGGCAGGTTCCGTAGGTCCTACGAATAAGACCTGTTCCATGTCGCCGGATGTGAGTGACCCTGCCCGTCGTGACGTTACTTACGAACAGATGCGTGAGGCATATATGGAGCAGATAGATGCTCTCATAGAGGGTGGGGTGGATATCCTGCTCATCGAGACCATTTTCGATTCCCTCAATGCCAAGGCCGCCGTTCATGCTGCCATGACGGTCATGCAGCAGCGCCATGTGGAGCTGCCCATCATGCTTAGTGTTACCATCAGCGACCAAGCCGGAAGAACCCTAAGCGGTCAGACGCTGGAAGCTTTCCTTGCCAGCGTCAGCACCTATCCGGTTTTCTCTGTCGGATTGAATTGCTCGTTCGGTGCCGACCAGATGAAGCCCTATCTGCGCCAATTGGCCAGACGCGCACCTTATTATATCAGTGCCTATCCCAATGCCGGACTGCCTAACTCCATGGGACTCTACGATGAGACACCCGACTCGATGGCTCCCAAGATTGCCGAGTTGATTGACGAGGGACTGGTTAACATCGTGGGCGGCTGTTGCGGTACTACCGAGGAGTTTATTGCCCGTTATGTGCCGCTGGTGGAAGCTAAACAACCCTATGTGCCTGCTCCGAAACCGCAGAACATGTGGCTTAGCGGATTAGAACTGCTGGAAATTGAGAATTCTGAATTGAGAATTGATAATTCTGATTACTTGAAGGGTAGTAATAAGGGCTTGCATGGTGATCAAAATTCTCAATTCCAAATTCTCCATTCTCCATTCTATAACGTTGGCGAGCGTTGTAACGTGGCAGGCTCCAGGAAATTCCTGCGGCTCATCAAGGAGAAACAATACGAGGAAGCGCTGAGTATCGCCCGCAAGCAGGTGGAAGACGGGGCACTCGTTATCGATATTAACATGGATGATGGTCTGCTGGATGCGAAGGCTGAGATGACCACCTTCCTCAACATGATTGCTGCCGAGCCGGAGATTGCCCGTGTGCCGGTGATGATTGACTCGTCCAACTGGGATGTCATCGTCGCCGGATTACAATGCGTGCAGGGTAAGAGTATCATCAATTCCATTTCGTTGAAGGAGGGTGAGGAAGTCTTCATCCGTCATGCCAAGGCTGCGAAACACTATGGTGCTGCCGTCGTTGTTATGTGCTTCGACGAACAGGGACAGGCCACTACCTATGAGCGTCGTATAGAGATTGCCCAACGTGCATACCGTATTCTTACTGAGGATGTTGGCATGAATCCGCTCGACATTATCTTTGACCCGAATATCCTTGCCATTGCTACGGGAATGGAGGAGCATAACGCCTATGCGTTGGACTTTATCCGTGCTACAAAGTGGATTCGTGAGAACCTGCCTGGTGCTCATGTCAGCGGTGGCGTGAGCAACCTGTCGTTCTCGTTCCGCGGCAACAACTATATCCGCGAAGCCATGCATGCCGTGTTCCTCTATCATGCCATTCAGGTTGGCATGGATTTCGGTATTGTCAATCCTGCTACCAAGGTGACCTATGCCGATATACCCGCTGATCTGTTGGAGGTGCTTGAGGATGTGGTGCTGAATCGTAAGGAAGATGCTTCTGAGCGGCTCATTGATATGGCTGCACAGTTGAAGGCAGAGCAGGAACGTGACGGTGCTACAGGCAACGGCAGTCAAACGCAACAGGAACAATGGCGCACACAGTCTGTTGAGCAGCGCCTCATCCATGCCCTTGTGAAAGGCTTGGGCGATTATCTGGATACGGACCTGCACGATGCGTTGCAGCAATATCCGCGTGCCGTTGACATCATTGAAGGTCCGTTGATGAAAGGCATGAATAGGGTCGGTGAGCTGTTCGGTAATGGAAAGATGTTCCTGCCACAGGTAGTGAAAACTGCCCGTACCATGAAGCAGGCGGTAGGAATCCTGCAGCCCTATATTGAGGCACAACGGTCAACGGATAATGGGCAACGCTCTGCTGGTAAGGTGTTATTAGCCACAGTCAAGGGTGACGTGCATGATATCGGGAAGAACATCGTCAGCGTGGTCATGGCCTGCAATAACTACGAGGTTATCGACATGGGTGTCATGGTGCCTGCTGAAGCGATTGTGCAGAAAGCCAAAGAGGAGAAAGTGGATATGATTGGACTCTCGGGACTCATCACGCCTTCGTTAGAGGAGATGGTCAATGTGGCCCGTGAGTTGGAACGTGCCGGCCTGCATATCCCCATTATGATAGGTGGTGCTACGACGAGTGAGCTGCATGTGGCGCTGAAGATAGCTCCTGTCTATGGCGGTCCTGTAGTATGGCTGAAGGATGCCTCGCAGAACGCACTTGTGGCACAACGCCTGATGACCGATCAGCAGCAGATGAGACACGAGTTGGCAGACAAATACAACCAGCTGCGTGAGACATATCGTCAGGACCAGCAGAAGCTGATGTCCCTTGATGAAGCAAGAAAGAACAAGTTAGACTTATTTGACAACTAACATATTATGATCAAGAATATCGTATTTGACTTAGGCGGTGTCATCATCACGTTAGGACAGAACCAGGCCATCAAGCGTTTCGAGGCTCTGGGACTGCATGACGCGAAGGAGCGGCTTGACGCCTATACGCAGAGTGGCATCTTCGGCGACCTGGAGCGTGGTGACATAGATGCCGAGACCTTCCGGCAGGAACTCAGCAAGCTGGTAGGGCATGAGGTTACCTATGAACAATGCCGCTACGCCTGGTTAGGCTATTGCCGCGAACTGCCGCAGCGTAATCTGGATGTTTTGCGCCAGTTGCGTAGCGAGGGCTATCGCCTGATACTCCTGTCGAACACCAACCCCTACATGATGTCGTGGGTGATGAGCGACGAGTTTGACGGACACGGCCATTCGTTAGCGGATTATATGGATGCTTGCTACGAGAGTTACAAATGTCGGATGCTGAAGCCGTCACCTGAAATCTTCTCGCACATGTTGATGGGCGAAGGCATCATCCCTGACGAGACGCTCTTTGTTGATGACGGCCCTCGTAATGTGGCTGCTGCCAGTCAGATGGGTATTCACACCTATTGCCCCGAGAACGGTGCCGACTGGACGAAGGAAATATACAATTATCTCAAACCTAATAACAATCACAAATGAAAGCAATCAGAAAGACTTGGATGAGGGTGATATTTTTATCATTATTCATCAATCTTTTATCATTTAGTGTAGCATTCGGCCAGCAGAAACATGAGTTCCGTGCTGCATGGATACAATGTGTGAACGGACAGTTCGTTGGCATGTCAACGCAGACGATGCAGCAGACGCTGATCTATCAGCTCGATGAGCTGAAGAAGACGGGTGTGAATACCATTATCTTCCAGGTTCGTCCCGAGTGTGACGCACTCTATCCCAGCGACATAGAACCGTGGAGCCGTTTCCTGACCGGACAGCAGGGCAAGTCTCCCAATCCCTATTGGGACCCGCTACAATGGATGATTGTACAATGCCACAGCCGAGGCATGGACCTCCATGCATGGATTAATCCCTACCGTGCCAAGACTAAGGCAACGACCATGTTGTCAACCAGCCATATTGCCATCCGTCATCCTGAGCGTGTGTTTGAGTATGATGACCTGCTTATCTTGCAGCCCGCCCTTCAAGAGAATCGCGACTATATCTGTTCGGTGGTTGCCGACATCGTCAGCCGCTATGATGTGGACGGCGTTCATTTTGATGACTATTTCTATCCCTATCCTGTGGCAGGTAAGACCATTCCCGATGATAACTACTTCCTTCAGAATCCTGAAGGCTTTACTGATAAGGGTGACTGGCGCCGGCATCAGGTCAGTCTCTTTGTCCGCCAGTTGTACGAGACGGTGAAGGACATCAAACCCTGGGTGAAAGTAGGAGTCTCTCCTTTCGGCATTTACCGTAACAAGAAGAACGACCCCAACGGCTCTGCTACCAATGGCCTGCAAAACTATGATGACCTGTATGCTGACATCCTGCTATGGGTGAACGAGGGATGGGTGGACTATAACGTGCCGCAGCTGTATTGGGAGATAGGCAATCGAGCTGCTGACTACAATGAGCTGATACATTGGTGGAATGAACATGCCTCAGAGCGTCCGCTCTTCATTGGTGAAGACATAGAACGAACGGCAAAGTTCAGCCAACAGCAGCAAAAGATGCAGCTGTATAACGAGTGTGAGAATGTCGGTGGAACGGTGCTGTGGTATGCGAAGGCTGCTGTTGACGACACCGGCGGCTATGCTACGCAGCTCCGCACAAACTACTGGCGTTATCCTGCTCTGCAGCCTTACATGCCGTTCATCACAAAGAAGGCCCCTAAGAAGGTTCGCAAGGACATGGTGGTTTGGGTTACCGACGATGAGCCGGTGCTGTTCTGGACTCCGCCGCGTTCCTCGGACTGGGAGCGCGAAGCCACGCAGTATGTCGTCTATCGCTTTGAACGGGGAGAGAAGGTGAACACCGATGACCCGTCGAAGATTGTGGCTATCACAACAGACACGTTCTACAAATTGCCCATTGAGGACTTGGCGAATCGTTGTGTTTATGCGGTGACAGCCCTGAATCGGTTGCAGAACGAGAGCAAGCCGGTGAAAGTGAAGCTGAAGTTGTAGTGTCGGGCTATTCGGCAATCAGTTTCTCAAAGAAAGAGTCAAGATCCTGATCAAGGTCGGGCAGCAGTTCGCCGCCAATGATGATGGTATCGCCATCAGCGACATATAGCTCGTCCAAATGCTCATGGTCGTCATTCTCGAGCACGAAAGAGTAGGGGCGCAGGATTGACATGTCCTCCACCATCTGACGCATGTCCGTGTGAAGAATCTGGCGCAGGATGACGGCAACAGCCTGATAGAAGTCTTCATCCTTGTTGTCTATCCATTGCTCTATCACGGCGCGGTTGATCTCGCGGTCGTCATCGTCGTAGGCAATCAGTTCGCCCGACTCCTGCGTGATACGCAGGTGAATGTCGGTCATTACAGTAGCTTCCTGGTCTTTCGGAAACTTCTCGGCTATCTTTCGGATAGCACGTTCAATCTGTTGAATAGTCTGTTCTGTTGTTTCCATATTCTTTACTTCAGATTCACTTTTCTCTGTGCAAAAGTAAGAAAACTCTTTGAGAATCGCAAATGATTACGATTTTTTTTCTAATAATTGGCTAACAATCGCCTAAAATTCAATTTTTTCTCGTACCTTTGCACCCGTTTTATACAAATCTATGGGTGGTATTGTCAAACACGACGGCATTATTGAGCGCATAACGGAGGGAATGGTGTGCGTGCGCATTGTCCAGACTTCGGCTTGTGCAGCCTGCAAAGTTGCCAAGTACTGCAATGCCTCGGAGTCCAAAGAGAAGCTCGTAGATGTTCGTATGTCAGATACGTCGCGCTGGTCGGTTGGAGACCGTGTCGTCGTGGCTGCATCGCAGCAGATGGCTAATCAGGCACTCGTCTATGCCTTCGGCATTCCGCTGGTGTTGCTGTTGGTGGTTCTTGTCGTTGTGCTGTTGCTGACGGATAGAGAAGACTTGGCCGGTTTATGCGGCATCTTGTCGTTGGTGCCTTATTACGGCTTTCTCTATTTGCGGCGTTCCAGCCTGCAGAAGCGAATGGCATTTTGGATAGAAGAAAGATAGAAAAGAATAGTTGATTTATGGATTTTATTTTGATTGCAGTAGCAGTATTGGGTGGCATCGGACTGATTGCCGCTTTGGTGCTGTATGTCTGCTCCAAGAAATTTGCTGTCTATGAGGACCCGCGTATTGCGCAGGTGACAGCCGTGCTGCCTGGTGCCAACTGTGGCGGTTGCGGTTTTGCCGGTTGCGGTGCCTTGGCTGATGCGCTGGTCAAGGGCGCTGACGCCGGGAGTATTGACGGCTTGAAGTGTCCCGTTGGTGGGCAGGAAGTGATGTCGCAGGTGGCTGACCTGTTGGGTATGGCCATCGCTAACAGCGAGCCGATGGTGGCAGTCGTCAGATGTAATGGCACCTGTGCGCTGCGTCCGCGTATCTCCGAATATAGTGGCCTTCGTACTTGTGCAGCCATGAACAGCTGCGGAGCCGGTGAGACGGCATGTGGATTCGGCTGTCTCGGCTGTGGCGACTGTGCTGCAGCCTGTCAGTTCGATGCCATCCACATCAATGCCGAAACAGGTCTTCCCGAGGTTGACGAGGAGAAGTGCACGTCGTGCGGCGCCTGTGTCAAGATCTGCCCGCGCCATATTATCGAATTGCGCAAGAAAGGCCCGAAGAGCCGTCGCATCTTTGTTAGCTGTGTGAACAAGGACAAAGGTCCCGTAGCCATGAAAGCATGTAAAGCTGCCTGCATCGGCTGTGGCAAGTGCCAGAAGGAATGTAAGTTCGAGGCTATCACGGTAGAGAACAACGTGGCCTATATTGACTTCAACAAGTGCCGGCTCTGCAGGAAGTGCGTGGAGGCATGCCCGACAGGAGCTATCCACGCTCTGAACTTCCCCGCTCCGAAACCGAAGCCCGAAGCCGTCAAAGTGCCCGACGGTTCAACCGTCGGGAAAAAAACAGACCCCACTAAAGCAGGAAAGGAGGCCCAAGCATGAGATTCAACGCAAAAACATTCAGTATCGGTGGTATTCACCCTGAAGAGAATAAGCTGACGCATGAGGTGCCCACGCAAATGGCGGCTCTGCCGAAGCAGGCCATTTTCCCGCTCTCGCAGCATATCGGCGCACCTGCCAAGCCCGTTGTCCAGAAAGGCGACAAGGTGAAAGTAGGCACGTTGATTGCCGAAGCTGGCGGCTTTGTGTCGGCGCCGATCTATTCGTCGGTCAGCGGCACGGTGTTCAAGATAGATACAGCCATTGATGCCACAGGCTACCGCACTCCCGTTATTATGATTAATGTAGAGGGTGACGAGTGGGAAGAGTCGATTGACCGTTCCGACAAGCTGGAACTGGTAAAAGACCACCCCGAACTGACGCCCGAGGAAATCGTGGAGCGTATCAAGGTGGCTGGTGTTACAGGTATGGGTGGTGCAGGCTTCCCCACGTTTATCAAGCTCACGCCTCCGCCTACGGCGAAAGCCGAGTGTGTCATCATCAATGCCGTTGAGTGCGAGCCCTACATCACCGCCGACTATCGGCTGATGATGGAGAAGGCCGACGAGATACTCGTGGGTTTGGAGTTGCTGATGAAGGCCGCGAAGGTAACAACGGGTTACATCGGCATTGAGACCAACAAGCCCGCAGCTATCGAGCTGTTGACCAAAAAGTGCGAAGAAGTATTCGGCAAAACCGAATACCACGTGGAGGTAGTCCCCTTGAAGCGACGCTACCCGCAGGGTGGTGAGAAGCAGTTGGTGGATGCCGTGATACGCCGTCAGGTGCCGGCTCCGCCAGCCATTCCCGTCAATGTGGGTGCCATCGTGCAGAACGTCGGTACGACTTATGCCGTCTATGAGGCAGTCATGAAGCACAAGCCGCTCTTTGAGCGTTACACCACGGTGACCGGCAAGCGTCTGGAGAAGCCAGGCAATTTTCTGGTTCGCATGGGAACGCCGATGAAGGATTTGATAGATGCCTGTGGCGGTATGCCCGAAGGTGATAACAAACTACTGGCTGGCGGTCCGATGATGGGTAAGGCGCTGACATCTATTGAGGTGCCTGTCTGCAAGGGAACCAACTCCGTCACGATTATCAGCGGCGACGAGGCACGTCGCAAGGAGCCGCAGCCCTGCATCCGCTGTGCTAAGTGCGTTAGTGTCTGTCCGATGGGGCTGGAGCCTTACTTGTTGGCCAAGCTCTCTGCTGTGCAGAACTGGGAACGTGCCGAAGATGATCACATCGTCAGTTGTATTGAGTGCGGCTCGTGCCAGTTCACTTGTCCCGCCCATCGTCCGTTGCTCGACAACATCCGTCAGGGCAAGGCCACCGTCATGGGAATCATTCGCAGCCGCGCTGCCCAAAAGAAATAGCTCAATTGATAAATAAATAGTAAATTGTAAATTGTCAAATTGTAAATTCTCAATAATGGGTAAACTAATTGTTTCACTTTCGCCTCACGCACACGGTACCGATACCGTCGAGCGTAACATGTATGGCGTCATCATCGCTCTGATGCCGGCGCTGCTTGTTTCGTTCTGGTTTTTCGGCATTGGTTCGGCCATTGTGTGTGGGACGAGCGTTGCGGCCTGCGTCTTCTTTGAGTGGGTCATCAATAAGTTCATCCTCGGTCGTCGGCAGAACACCATTCTCGATGGTTCTGCAGCGCTGACAGGTCTGTTGCTGGGCTTTAACCTGCCGTCGAACCTTCCCGTCTGGATCATCCTCATTGGCGCATTGGTTGCCATTGGCGTGGGTAAGATGACTTTCGGCGGATTGGGACAGAACATTTTTAATCCCGCATTGGTAGGCCGTTGCTTCCTGTTGGTGTCGTTCCCCGCACAGATGACCAGTTGGCCGAAGTTAGGACAGCTTGGGCTTAGCGGCTATCTGGATGCGCAGACGGGCGCCACTCCTTTATATTATATGAAGGAAGCCATCAAGAACGACAATTATAAAGAGTTGGCGAAGGTGCCCGACGCCTTGTCTGTATTCTTGGGTAACGGTTATGCAGAAGGAGCCGGGTCGATAGGAGAGATTTGTGCTCTGGCCCTGTTGCTCGGCTTGGCTTATATGCTGTGGAAGAAGATTATCACGTGGCACATTCCCGTCTCAATTATCGGTACCGTCTTTGTGTTCTCAGGACTGTTCCATTTGGTTAATCCTGCCTATGCTGACCCGCTGACGGTCATCATGAGCGGCGGTCTCATGCTGGGTGCCATCTTCATGGCTACCGATTACGTGACGTCGCCCATGACGCCGAAGGGACAAATCATCTATGGCATTTTCATTGGTGTGCTGACGCTGCTCATCCGTAACAGGGGCAGCTATCCCGAGGGTATGTCGTTCGCCATTCTCATCATGAACGCGTTTACGCCGTTAATCAATTATTATATCAAACCCGAGCGCTTCGGTGAAGAGCCGGAAAAGAAATAGGGGAGGGGACGGACGATGAAGAAATTAGAATCATCTTTACTCAATATGGTGCTTGTGCTCACAGGTGTGGCCGTCATCATGGGTGGTGTCCTCGCTTATGTGAACCACCTGACAGAAGAGCCCATCAACGCGCAGAAGCAGAAGACACTCAACGACGGCATCAAGACCGTCATGATGAACGACCAGGTGAAGGTTGTCAAGACCGACACCACGAAGCAGCGCGATAGGGGCAGGGAATACACCTTTATCATCTATCTGACGCAGGACCAGCAGGGCAACGACCTCGGTGCTGCTGTCGAGAGTACCACAGACGGTTTCGGCGGCGACCTGAAGGTGCTGGTGGGCTTCGACCCCAAGGGCAATATTCTCGGCTATACCATCTTAGAGACGGCAGAGACTCCGGGACTCGGCGCGAAGGCCGACAAATGGTTCCAGAAGGATAACGCCAAGGGCAGCATCATCGGCAAGAACCCTGGTGAGAAACCTCTTGACGTAAAACCCGTAAAAGGAGGCGTGGGCGATATTGATGCCATTACCGCATCGACCATTACGACCAGAGCCTTCCTGTTAGCTGTCAATAATGCATACAAGGCCTATAAGGTAAAGCCTGTTGATACTCATACAGGTGCCAGTCAAAAAGGAAAGGAGGGAAAGAAATGAACTACATCAATATCATCAAGAACGGCATTGTCAAGGAGAACCCCACGTTCGTCCTGATGCTTGGCATGTGTCCCACGCTGGCGACCACCACGTCGGCCATGAACGGCCTGTCGATGGGTTTGGCAACGATGGCCGTGCTCATCTGTACCAATGTGGTCATCTCGTGTTTGAAGAATGTGACGCCCGACAAGGTGCGCATCCCCGTGTTCATCGTGGTGATTGCCGCCTTCGTTACCATTCTTCAGATGTTCATCAAGGCCTATCTGCCCGACATCGACGCCTCGTTAGGCCTCTTCATTCCCCTCATCGTGGTCAACTGTGTGATTCTCGGTCGTGCTGAGGCTTTTGCTGCCAAGAACTCACCTCTGGCATCGCTGTTCGACGGCATCGGCATCGGCTTGGGCTTTACGCTCGGCCTGACGCTGCTCGGTATCTGTCGTGAGGTGTTCGGAGCTGGAAGCATCTTCGGCTACACGCTGGTGCCCGAGGACTATAACATCCTGCTCTTCGTGCTGCCTCCGGGCGCGTTCATCACCCTCGGCTTCCTCGTGGCAATAATGAATAAGCTGCGCAGCAACTAAAGACAACGATATAACGTAATAACGATATAACGAAATAACAAAAACAATGGAATATCTCTTAATATTCATCAGCGCGATATTCGTCAACAATATCATCCTGTCGCAGTTCCTCGGCATTTGTCCGTTCCTCGGCGTGTCGAAGAAGGTAAACACCTCCTTGGGTATGTCGGCTGCTGTGGCCTTCGTGCTGACGCTGGCAACCATCGTCACCTATTTGGTACAGAAGTTTGTGCTTGACCAGTTCGGCCTGCAGTATCTGCAGACCATTGCCTTCATCCTCGTCATCGCCGCCTTGGTGCAGATGGTGGAGATTATCCTGAAGAAGGTGTCGCCGGCGCTCTATCAGGCTCTGGGCATCTTCCTGCCGCTGATTACCACCAACTGTGCCGTGCTGGGTGTTGCTATCCTGGTCATACAGAAGGACTTCAACCTCTTGCAGAGCATCGTCTATGCGCTCTCTACGGCCGTTGGCTTCGGCTTGGCGCTGACGGTCTTTGCCGGTATGCGTGAGCAGATGGAGATGTCGGACATCCCCAAGGGAATGCGCGGCACAGCCATCGTCCTCGTGGCAGCCGGTTTGCTCTCGCTGGCCTTCATGGGCTTCTCGGGCGTTGACGGCGGCCTCCGCATGCTGTTCGGCCTTTAGGCTATTTACGCTTCTTTTTATAGACGCTCAATTCCACTTTATACATGCCGACGACATCAGCAGGTTCGATGTTCGACGGGCTGGCCTCTTTGACCTTGACAGGCGCTTCGACACTCACCCATTTGAAAATGGAAACAGGTTTCTTGCGGTTAGACATGCCGCCATATAATTTGTCTTTGGTGAGCGGAATGCCTGCAGCTCGAACGTCCTTGACCATGTCGTTGTAGAATTGCTCAGCATCCTTCTTTTCTTGGAAGAAGAAGTCGTACCAGGTCTTGTCATCCATCCAGTTGTAGAAACAAATGGCAATGGTTCTGCCACGATAGCTGAAATCAAAGCTGCCGTTGGCATGTAGGCCCGGGCTGCCGTTAATGTTTTCGCAGGTGCCAAAGGTGTTCTTTACTTCCTGCCAAGCCGATTCCTGCGTTGACATGTTGGCTTCGATGCACGAGAAGGGGAAAAAGAGCAGGTCCTGAATGGTACGCTCCTTCTGTTCCATAGGCGTGGGAGCCGCTGGCTTTTTAATCGTTCCTACGCGTTGCTGTGCCACAGCCGGCGTAATTGATAACAGCATGAAAATCACTACAACCAGTGCCGATGCAGCACCAAGAGAAAAACGTTTCATATTACTCATTTTTATGTTTTATGTTTGATGTTACTGCAAAGATAGTGTAAAATTTCGATTCAGCGAAGAGAATACAAATAAATTTGCATTCTTGGACGTAAGAAATTTATCAATATCGCGGCAGCCGTTTCATTTAATGCCTTTTTGCGTTGCAAACGATGTTCGTTTCACTTGCAAACAAAGTTCGATTACTCAGCAAACGATAATCGTTTACCCCCCTAAACGATTATCGTTTCAACCTCAAACAGACATCGTTTACTTTCGAGCCTGCTTTTTCCTTCAAAACAGACATCTTTCTCCTCAATTGTAACCTCTCAGCAGGACAGCCTCGTGTGCTCGCAATAGGGTCGGTTTCGCTGTGCACTCAACAGGTTCCGCTGTGCACTCAGGTCAAAAGCCTCCGTTTCCATGAAGAGAACATATTCTTTAATTCTTTTATTTTTGTTACTTTTAAAAACCAATTATCAAATTGGCTTAATTGAGAGTTATAATGAAAAATATTACATGTACCCAATATGATGAAAGATATTACAATGTAAATAATCTGAGATAAAGAGAATATAAGGACTAATTCTAATGCGTTAGAATAACCATATATTTCATCATATATCACTGAGAAATAATTAATCGTCCAAATGAATGTGATTGCAAAAAAACAAAAGTGGATAAATACAAACAAAGTAGGATACAAACCATATTATCAGTTTTTTCCATTTTGGAAGATTCCAAGCTATTAATACTGTAACAAAACAATGGATGCCCATAACAATTATTGCATAAACCGTCATTGCATTTACTTCCGACATATTAGAACTACTAACACAAAGGGCAACCCATAAGGCAGGATTTATAACATTCCCTACGATAAAACAGCTAAGATGCACGTGAATGATAGAAACAACTATCAATATAATAGATAATAATATTTTTTTCATTATTCGTCTCTTACAATTTCTCCATCTTTTACTTTGTATTTTCCTTCTGGAAGTTCTTTTATATGATTGTTTTAAGTTTCTAATTATCGTCTGCAAAGTTACGACATTAATTCCTTATTTCATCATTTTTATGTTTATTTTTTGTTAAATGAACATACACAAGAATGAACTGAAGAAGGTTGCAGCTTTGTAAATGCGAACTCCAAGCGAAGTACCGGAGGGAAAAAGACTGAAGGGCCTGGAGAAGATCACGGGACTCTAACTTTGCACTCGATATAGAATATCGGTGAAGAATTTGCTTAATCCCGGCCAATTCCCTACCTTTGTTGTCAGAAGGAGGAAAAGGCC
>CAJOFA010000024.1 GCA_905233985.1 uncultured Prevotella sp. | reverse complement strand
ATACGAATTCAAATCGTCGCACCCTAAATGATGCTTGTAAAAGACTGAATTTCAATTGTTTCAAAGACCGATTAGTCCACTTTAACGGGACAGTAGTGACATCAAATAAATATCATATATGAACCCATACACACAGTTTGTGCTGCTTTCGGCCAGTACGTTGCGCATGATCCCGCACATCGGGCTTTACCTGCTGAACCGCAGAAAGGTGGACGGCGACCTTGTGAAGTATCAGGACCAGCGCCCCACGGTGCTGAACTTCATCAAGACATGTACGAGGGAGCGCGTATTCCGCAACCTTTTCTACTATCGTATGGGCGACTACCGCTCAGCACTCATCAAGTGGATGCTGCCGCCGGAGCGCACGCTAAACATCTGCTGTCCGTCCATTGGCGAAGGGGCACACTTTGAGCACAATTATGCCTCCTACTTGAACGCTGAGCGCATCGGACGTAACTTCTATTGTCTGCAACTCGTTACGCTGGGCAACGGCAAGGGTGGACGTCCCACCATTGGCGACAACGTGAGCATCTATACGGGGGCTACGGTCTATGGCGGCATCACCATCGGCAACAATGTGAAGATTGCCGCGGGCTCCGTGGTGTTTAAGGATGTGCCTGACGGCTGTACCGTAGCAGGCAATCCGGCAGAAATCATTAAGCGCGAGGCAGACTGACGGTCTGACCTCGCGCTTGACTATGTAGAAAAAGAGATTGTTCTATCCTTTTATTCTCACTTAATCACAACCTTTACTCCGTTGGTGATGTATATTCCCTTCGTGGTCGGCATCTTGTCGAGTTTCCGACCATCCAGCGTGTACCAATAGTTATTGCTCGTTGTTTCATGGTTGATATTGTTGATGCCTGTGGGAGTGACCACACCCAGCAATCCTTGCTTGTTGTAGTAACCGGCATTGGTAAACGTCAGGTCGTCGGTCTGCGGAGAACCGTTGTTGCTGAAAATGATGAATGCCGGCTTGGTGGTCAGCGTGCCATCATAGGTCCATTTATAAACTGCGTTTCCGTCTCTGGTTCCTACTTTGACACAGTCTGCGCCAGGCCATGTGCCTCCTGTATAGTTCGGCGAACCGCCAGCTCCCCATGCCCAGCATTTAATGGTGCTTGTCCATGATGCCGGTGCCTCAAAGAACGCGCAGGTCTCACCTTCGTTAGCGATGCAGAAATCGGGAATGACAAACTCCTCAACTTCCTTCACAGTATAGGTGCGCGTAATGACCTTGCTGACGGTGCCGTTAAGGAGCAGACCTACCTTCAGCGTGGTCGTACCAACGGGAACAAAGATGTTTGAACCGCTGGGGTACGTCGAACTGTCTGCCGTGGGTTCTGAACCGTCAGTAGTAAGGACTAATTGTGCATTGCTATCGGAAGATACGGCGGTGAGCTTCACTTTCAAATAGTCGTCTGTCGTCTCGTATGTTCCCGAAGCCTTGTCTGCCCATGCTATTTCCATTGTGTTGGGCAGATAATAGGCATAGTGGTAACCCGTCAGCACCTTCGTCCATTGGCTGGCAGAAGGTATATAGCCGTTCAGGTCACTACCCACAACCACCATCAGTGCATCGTCAGCGCCGTTCTTGATGAGATTGGCGTAATAGGTCTGAGAGCTGCGCATGTTGCTGTAGTCTGACATGTTGTTAATGCCGGCAACTTTGCGCACGTCAATCATCGACTTGATGTCGTTCCTGTAAGCCAGCCAGTGGGTCATAAAGACACAAGGGGTTCCTGGCATGGCGAGCAGATAAGCGTTGGCTGCCAGCGTGTCCTTACGTATCGGCCCGTTCGAAGAACCGTCGTGACGAACTTCCGTGTCGTGGTTCTCGACGAAGGTTATTGCATATTGCTTATAATCGCCTACCTGACTGTCAATAAGCGGCCAGTTGCCGTCATTCTGCTTGCCCAGGTAGCTCCAGTCATTCTTGTCAGTTGCATTGCGCACAACATACTTGAACTGGAAATCAAAAGCAGCGCTGGTCTTTCCCGTTTCGTTAATCCATTTCTTGATAGCGGTCGAACCGTCCCAGTATTCGCCGATGCTGAACTCAGGGTTGGCATACTCATTATACAACTTAGTATAAGAGGCTGAGTAGCCCTTCACCATGTCGTAGCGGAAGCCGGCATAACCAAACTCATCAATGAGCATCTTCACGTAAGCCTTCACATTTTCTTGCACATTGGTGCTCTGGTGGTCGAGGTCGCGCATGCCTGACCATCCTTCACCCGTATCGTTGTTGGCAGAGAGCGAATAGCCGTTATTGTTGGCCCATGTCAGCGTGGCACCACCATCATCATCCTTACAGATGTCGGTAGAAAGCAGCTGATAATCTGCACCATTGTAGGTCTCCTTAGGGAAGTCCACCCAGTTAGAGACATTCTTGCGGTGATTGACGACTACATCGCCGATGGTTTTTAGACCTTTGTTCTTGAAGGTCTGAATCATCGTGCGCAGCTCCTGCTCTGTACCGAACGAGCTATTATAGTGCCCCGGGAACCAGTAGAGCGGGTCGTAACCCATGGAGGTACCGCCACAGTTGGCACTCTGCGGAATCCAGATGAGGTCGAACGCCGATGCAAGTTCATCAGCCTGACTGGTTAATACAGACCAACTAGAGTCATCGTAAGAGTCCCAGTAGAACCCCTGCAGCATCACGCCCTTGTAGTTTGCGGGCCATCCCTGTGCCATCATCATGCCGGGCACGAGGAGCAAAGCGAAAAGAATGGAAAACAGTTTCTTCATCGGTCGTTAGTTTTTAATATTGTTGGTGCAAAGTTATAACATTATTGGTAACCTGCTGTCGTTTGACGGTCAAAGCGTTACTCTTTCTCTGCGCAATGGTTTGCACAACGCACAGAATCCAAGGCTCTTCTATAATATTAACGTGCGCGAGAGAACGAATTACTTACGACCGAAGTCGGCAGGAACTTCACCCCATTTCGAGGTCTCCCATTTGATGATGGGATTACGGAAGTCATGTGTGTTGAGCCAGTTTTCGGCTCGGGCGATGATCTGGTAAAGCTGTTCTGTCTGCGGTGTGCGCTCCAGTTTCGTCTTGCACTTGCGCTTGTTTACCCAGAGAATGGCGTTATAGGAGTCTGAGTAGATGGTTTTGTTGTGCAGGCCCTGGTTCCAACAAAGGGCTAGTGCATGGACAATGGCCAGGAACTCTCCGATATTATTCGTGCCATGGATTGGGCCGAAGTGAAACACCCGATAGCCTGTCGCCAAATCTATCGCCTGATATTCCATTGGTCCGGGATTGCCGCTGCACGCCGCATCCACAGCCCAAGCATCTGCCCGCACCTCCATCGGAAGGGGTAGCACGGTATCATGTCTATAATCGGGAGGGTTTTGAACCATTAACCAATACCATTACATGCGCTCAGGCACTTCAATGCCCAGCAGCCCCATTCCGTTCTTGATAATCTTAGCTACATTCTTGGCCAGCATCAGGCGCACGGCCTTCTTCTGCTCGTCGGGCTCGTTGAGAATCGAGTAATCGTGATAGAACTGGTTGAACACTTTGGTCAGTTCGTAGCAGTAGTTAGCGATGCCTGAGGGCGAATAGTCCTTGCCTGCCTGCTCGACAGCAGCCCCGAACTCATTCATCTTCTGGATGAGTTCGACTTCCTTCTCGCTCAATTGAGAATTGAGAATTGAGAATTGAGAATTCTGATTACCTGCTTTGCGCAGAATACTGCGGATGCGAGCATAGGTATATTGAATAAAGGGACCTGTATTACCGTTGAAGTCGATACTCTCCTCCGGATTGAAGAGCATATTCTTTCTTGCATCGACCTTCAGGATGAAGTACTTCAAGGCACCCATACCCACAATACGGGCAATTTCGCGACGTTCCTCCTCGGTCATGTCATCGAACTTACCCAACTCCATAGAGATCTTGTAGGCATCCCCAACCATCAGCTCCATCAGGTCATCGGCATCGACGACGGTACCCTCGCGGCTCTTCATCTTACCGTTGGGCAGTTCCACCATGCCGTAGCTGAAGTGTGTGAGTTCCTTACCCCACTTGAAACCGAGTCGGTCGAGCAAGATGGAGAGCACCTGGAAGTGATAGTTCTGTTCGTTGCCCACTACATAGATCATCTTGTCGATGGGGTAGTCCTGAAAACGCATCTCGGCTGTTCCGATGTCCTGTGTCATATAAACCGAGGTGCCGTCGCTGCGCAGCAAAAGCTTCTTGTCAAGTCCTTCGTTCGTGAGGTCGGCCCAAACGCTGTTGTCTTCGTGGCGCTCAAAGAGACCCTTGGCGAGTCCTTCTTCTACCTTGGCCTTACCCTTGAGGTAGGTCTGGCTCTCGTAATAAATCTTGTCGAACGACACACCCAACTTCTTGTACGTCTCGTCGAAGCCGGCATATACCCAGTTGTTCATTTTCTCCCACAGAGCACGTGTCTCGGGGTCGTTCTGTTCCCACTTCACCAGCATCTCGTGAGCCTCCTTTATGAGCGGGGCCTCCTGCTTGGCTTTTTCTTCGTCCATGCCCTGAGCTACCAGCTCCTTCACTTCCTCACGGTAGTGCTTGTCGAAAGCCACATAGTAGTCGCCGATGAGGTGGTCACCCTTCTTGCCGGAGCTTTCGGGGGTCTCACCGTTGCCGTACCTCAGCCAGGCGAGCATCGACTTGCAGATATGGATACCGCGGTCGTTGACAATGTTCGTTTTCACGACCTTGTTGCCATTGGCCTCCATAATCTGTGCCAGCGACCAGCCCAATAGGTTGTTGCGTACATGACCGAGGTGCAGGGGTTTGTTGGTGTTGGGCGAAGAATATTCAATCATGACGAGAGGGGAACTCTCGTCGGCAAGTTTCATGCCGAAGTGCTCGTCTTTGTCGATGGCCTCCAACAGCTGAAGCCAAGCGCCGTCGCCGATGTTCATGTTCAGAAAGCCTTTCACCACATTAAACTTCTCGACGGCCGGGCAGTTATTTACCAAATATTCGCCAATCTCCTGCGCTGTCTGCTCAGGACTCTTCTTGGCAGCCTTTACAAAGGGAAACACCACGAGCGTCAGGTTACCCTCAAACTCATTTCTTGTCTTCTGCAACTGCAGCATCTTTTCTGTGGCATCCATGCCATAGAGCGCCTTTACGGCTTCGCCTGCAGCCTTGCTAATCATTGATTCTATATTCATCTCTTTGGATTTTGGGTGCAAAGATACTAATAAGTGAGCGAAAAGCCAAATTTATTTGAACTTTATCGAACATCCATTTACTCTGCCGAGCTCTTGCTCACGATTTCCTCGACCAGAGCGCAAGCCTGCTCCTTAGTGAACTCACTGGAGATAGAGGCAGCACCGCCGGTAATCTCCGAGTTGACACGTGGTGCGCAGAGCACACGGTCCTCGAAGACAATGGTGATGAACTTGCCGATGTTCATACGCGTCATCGTCGCCCACTGCTCCACCTCCTTACCACTCAACTGAAAAGCAATGATGGGATGACCCGCATAGATTTCGTCACTTACATAGATGTCTTGGAGCGTCACGTTCCACATGGACAAGTTTTTGCTTGTCTTGACCAAATAGACGGAGTGCAGATCACGCTCGTCGTCCGGAACGTCACTCTTAAACCGAGCAAGCATCAGGCGGCAGTCATTGGGCAGTGCCTTACGCACAGCTTCCTTGTGCATAGCCTCCATGAACTTAGCGGTGTCGGCAGCAGCTACAAAGCCTGCCATCGGTGTGTCGTTGAATCCCATGAGGAACGTACCTTCGGGAGCATTCTTATAAATAGCTTCAAGGTATTCGCCTGCGTTATAGGTCTCATGGAACGATAGTGTGCTCCTGACAGGATGCTGCAGATGCTCTATCTGTTCCTCGTTGTGGATGATCTGATGCACGTTCTTCTTGATTTGCGAGCAAGCCGTCAAAGCAACGGCTGTCAGCACTAAGGTAATCAGTCTTTTCATGTCGCTTGTTTGTTTTGGGTTCTTTTTGGGAGCAAAGATACAAATAAGCCTGCTAAAAACAAAATAAAAAGGCGGATAATTGATTTGAATAAAAGCGGACGTCTTTCGCAAGACATCCGCTTTTCCATGAGAGAGTAATCAATTATCAACAAGGTTATTTGTGCTTTCCAAACCCTCCGGCGTTGTTCGTGCGAGTCGGGTGAGTCGTTGCTGACCGTGTTGTCGACGTCGGACGCGGAGTGTTAGTGTTGTGTACCGTCGGCTGATTCGTCGGACGATGATTGTTGTTGTGTGTCGTCGGCGGAGGAGTCGGACGATTATTGTGCGTCGAAGGATGATGCACGTTATTGTGATTGTTATGTGCAGGTGGTGCTACGGCTACGTGATGGTTGCCGGGACCACGATAGGTATCGAAAGCGTGCGGACGCGGACGGAAGAACTTGTGGCGGTCGGTATAGTGGGTGTAAACACTGAAGTGCCAGCGGTTGTTCGTCCACACCACAGGACGATAGAAGTAGGTAACAGCCATATAGCGGTCGTACTGCCAGCGGTCGAGCACGTCGCCCAAGCGGTAGTTACGATATACCCAGCTGCTGCCGAGGATGTCGGTGTGGGATACCAGACTCATCATATAGTCAAGATTGATTTCATACACTGCCTCGTATTGACGGGCGTTGAGATTCAGCTCGTAAGCCATCTTATCGGTCAGGAACAGGGCCTCGGTGCGGGCCTCGGTGTATGACATTGCTGCGGCACGGGTAGCTATCGTTACCATCACTGCCATGATCATCATTATCTTCTTCATAGTCGTGAGTATTAAAATGGTTCGACATGTTGTTTCTTGATTTCATTGGCAAAGGTAGGGCATTTTCGAACCAGAAACAAAGGTTTATCCCTAAAGTAGCGATGGTATTTCCCTAAAAAAAGCGAGGGATTTCCTCCCTCGCCTTATTATAAGCATTATTATGCATTCACTTACTCGCGGACTTCCCAGATGTCGTTCGTTTCCAGCAGTTCCGTGAAGTTGTGGTACTTCTTTTGTGCTGATATGTCGGCCAGCTGTTGGTTGACAGCCTCGTCGTATGTTGGAGCTTCCACGTCGCGGATAACACCAAGGGCAACAGGGAAACCGTCTTCGTTGGACATCATGGCGAGCTTCAGCTGTAGCGTGTTGTCCTCGCAGTGGGCATCATGCACCAGCACGTCGTCCAACGTGTAGCCGTCCTTGCCGATTTCCACGACCTTCAGACCGAAGCCCTCTTGCACCAGGCCGAACTCATTGTTCTCACCGAACACGAGCTTCTCGCCATGACGCACGTAGATGGCATTCTTCTTGCGGCCTTCCTTGTTATAGACACTCTCGTGACAGCCGTCGTTGAAGATGACGCAGTTCTGCAGAATCTCGCAGACGGAAGCACCCTTGTGCTCGTAAGCAGCCTTCAGGATAGCTTGTGTCTCAGGGGCATCGGTAGCCACCGAGCGGGCAAAGAAATGTCCGCGTGCACCAAAGCAGAGCTCTGCGGGGCGGAAGGGGTCTTCCACTGTTCCGTAAGGGCTCGACTTTGAGACAAAGCCACGGGGTGAGGTGGGAGAGTACTGTCCCTTGGTCAGACCGTAGATGCGGTTATTGAGCAGAATCATGTTCAGGTCGATGTTACGACGCATGGCATGAATGAAGTGGTTACCACCGATAGCCAGTCCGTCACCGTCACCAGAAACCTGCCATACGCAGAGCTTCGGATTGGTCACCTTGGCACCTGTGGCAATGGCTGCTGCACGACCGTGAATGGTCTGCATGGCATAGGTGTTGACGTAGTAGGGCAGACGACTCGAGCAACCGATACCAGAGATAACTGCCATATCGTGGGGTGCTACACCAACCTCGGCCATTGCCTTATGCAGCGATGCCAGGAAAAAGTGGTCGCCACAACCCGGACACCAGCGTGGCTGGCCTTTCTTATAATCGTTAAATGTATATTCCATAACGTTTTTACTTCTTTAAAATGTCCTCAAATGCCTTTACTAACTCACTGACAACAAACGGCTGACCCTTCACCTCATTGTACTGGGCGGGGGCAAAGCCATCGACATTGGCACGTAACCAGGCAGCCAGTTGTCCGAGGTTCTGCTCGGCCACTACCACTTTCTTGTACTTCGTGAGAACCTCTGCCGTGTTCTTGGGCAGCGGGTTCACGTACTTGAACTGTGCCAGCGCCACCTTCTTGCCATTTGCGCGGAGCTCGTCCATCGCAGCATGCAGGTGACCGTAGGTAGAACCGAAGCCTACGATGAGCAGGTCGGCATCGTCCTTGTCACCCTCTACCTGCAGGTCGGGCACAGGAATCTTGGCCACCTTCTCGGCACGCAGGTGACACATCAGGTTGTGGTTCTCGGGCTCCGTAGAGATGGCACCCGTCTTGCCGTCCTTCTCCAGACCGCCAAGGATGTGGGTGTAGCCCTTCTGTCCGGGAATGGCCCAGTAGCGCACTTTCGTCTCCTCGTCGCGGAAGTACGGGGTGTAGTTGCCTTTCATCTCGGGTGTAGCATAGTGCGGACGGATAGCGGGCAGCTCGTTGATGTTGGGGAGCTTCCATGCTGCCGAACCGTTGGCAATGAAGGCATCGGTAAGCAGGATGACAGGTGTCAGGTGCTCCAGCGCAATCTTAGAAGCCTCATAGACGGCATCGAAGCAGTCCGTAGGACTCAGCGCAGCGATGACAGGCATAGGACTCTCACCGTTACGACCGTAGAGTGCCTGTAACAGGTCGGTCTGCTCCGACTTCGTGGGCAGACCGGTAGAGGGACCACCACGCTGTACGTCGATGATAACCAGCGGCAGCTCGTCAATAACGGCGAGGTTGATGGCCTCCGACTTAAGACAGATACCAGGGCCTGAGGTGCTTGTGGCTGCCAGGGCACCTGCAAACGAAGCGCCGACGGCAGAGGCACAGCCGCTGATCTCGTCTTCACACTGAACGGTGATGACGCCACACGACTTGTGCTTAGACAGCTCGTGCAGGATATCTGTAGCAGGAGTGATGGGGTAGGAACCCAGATAGAGACGCAGGCCAGCCTTCTCGGCAGCAGCAATCAGGCCGTAGGCTGTTGCTTTGTTACCGGTGATGTCCATATAACGTCCGGGAACTTTCTCCTTTGATTCTATTCTATAAGTGGCGGGTACGCTGCTGTGGGTGTTGTGACCGTAGTCAAATCCAGCCTGTACCACCTTGATATTATTCTCTGCAATGGCAGGTTTCTTGGCGAACTTCTCGTGCAGGAAATTATTGACCAGCGTGATGTCACGGTTGAACAGCCAGCAAACCAGTCCCAGTGCAAACATGTTACGGCACTTCAGTACGGCCTTATTGTCCATGCCTGAGTCTGCCAGACAGTCCTTCACCATCTGAGTCAGCGGGCACTGGATGACGCGGTCGGGGTCAATACCCATCTCGCCCAAATAGTCCTCTGTCTTGAACTGTGCCTTCTCCAGATCCTTCGGCCCGAAGGAGTCTGTGTCAATAATGATTGTAGCTTGCGGCTTTGCAAACTTGTACTGTGTCTTCAGTGCTGCGGCATTCATAGCAACCAGCACGTCGCACAGATCACCAGGCGTATAGACCTTACCTGCGCCAATGTGTACCTGAAAACCTGAGACGCCGGTCAGCGAGCCTTGCGGGGCGCGGATGTCAGCAGGATAGTCGGGGAATGTCGAAATGCCATTACCCACTGTGGCCGACACCGTTGAGAAAATGTTTCCGGCCAGCTGCATACCATCGCCGGAATCTCCTGAAAAACGAACAACCACCTGTTCGAGTTCTTTAACTTCTAATTGTTCTGCCATAATGAATATAATATGTACTTAATCTCTTGTTTCTAAAGCAATTCTTACGTTCGGGTTTTAAATCCGGCCGCAAAGTTCGCAATTTTTAGGGAGACAGCAAAATGTTTTTGCATAAATCTGCATTATTTGCACACAAAATACAGTTTATATGCAAAAATCGAAGAGATTTTGAAAATTCTTACGTATTATCTGAATAATTATCCTTCGTTCTGCATATGTTTGCGAACGATGGTCAGTCCGTCGCGCAAGGGAAGAATGACACGATCCACACGCTCATCGGTAGCAATGTGGTCGTTGAAGCGACGGATGCCTAACGTTTGTTGGTCAAGGTCATAAGCGGGGTCTATGACATGGTCATCCCACAGCGTGTTGTCGGCTAATAGAAAACCGCCAGGTCGCAACACAGGCAGTAACGCTTCATAACACTCGGTGTACGTACGTTTATTGCCGTCAAGGAACATCATATCGAACATGATACCCAAATGTGGTGCCTCCTTCGCGGCATCGCCAATGCGGAAGTCTATTTTGTCGGCTACGGGCGACCCCTCAATCCATGGACGTGTGAAATCCTCCTGCTCGTCATTGATTTCATAGGTATAGATACGACCGTCTTCCTCCAATCCCTCAGCCATACAGATAGCAGAGTAGCCACTGAACGTCCCCACTTCCAAGATGTTCTTCGGACGAATCATCTGCACCAGCATCTTCAGCAGTCGTCCTTGCAGGTGTCCGCTGGCCATACGTCCATGCAACAACCGGATGTTTGTTGCCCGCCAAAGGCGGTAGAGATAATCCGGTTCAGGATCAATGTGAGTGAGAATATAGTCTGTAGTGGTCATGCCAATAGGGCTTCAATAGCTAAGCGGTAGCTGTCGAGACCAAAACCGCAGATGACACCGCGGCAAGCAGCCGAGATGAGTGACTTATGGCGAAACTCCTCGCGCTGGTGGACATTACTGATATGTACCTCGATGACGGGCACGTTGAGTGAGCGTATGCAGTCATGCAATGCCACGCTGGTATGAGTATAAGCTCCTGCGTTGAGCACAATTGCATCAACACCATCACCCTTAACAGCTCCCACTCGTTGCATCTCGTTAATGAGCTCACCTTCGACATTACTTTGATAGTAACTAATCTCCACGTCTTTATATCGCTCGCGCAATTCTTGTAGATATGCTTCGAACGAAGTGTTCCCATAAATACCTGGCTCACGCTGACCTAACAGGTTCAGGTTGGGACCGTTCATTATCAGTATCTTCATATTTCTATATGGGTTAAAATTCTCTGCAAAAGTACTAAGAAACAGTCGAAGGACAAAAGAAAACATCAATTATTTTGTTTTTGTGTTCCCATTTCACTCCATAGATGTCATTTAGAAGTCAAAACTGAGCTGTCCGTCACCCAGCAGGTTATAGCTGCGACGGTGATAGGGTGTGATGCCATACTGACGGATGGCATCACGGTGCTTCTTCGTGGGATAGCCTTTGTTCGACAGCCAGTCATATTGTGGATATTCGGCAGCCAACTTGTCTATATAGTCATCGCGGTAAGTCTTAGCGAGAATGGAGGCGGCTGCAATGGAGAGGTATTTCCCGTCACCCTTTATGATGCAAGTGTGGGGGACATCGACGGGAAAATCGTTGACCACAGAGCGATAAGGTTTAAAGCGGTTTCCGTCAACGATGATGGCCTCTGGTCTGACGTTTAACTGGTCGAGGGCACGATGCATAGCAAGGATGGAGGCATTGAGGATATTGATTTTGTCAATCTCTTCTGGTGTGACGATGCCGATGGCCCATGCTATAGCATCACGCTCGATGACTTCGCGTAGCTGTTTGCGACGGCGGTCGGTTAACTGCTTTGAATCGTTGAGTTCTGCGTTCTGATAGTCGGGCGGCAGGATAACTGCTGCAGCATAGACGCTACCCGCTAAGCAACCACGTCCGGCTTCATCACAACCGGCTTCTATTTTTCCTTCGTAAAAATAACTCTTTAGCATCTGCTCTTTTTTCTTTAGAACATTTGACTGACACGACGGATGCCACTGACAAGAGCATCTATCTCCTCTTTAGTATTATAAAGTGCGAATGAGACACGAACCGTACCTTGGATACCAAGGCGCTGCATGAGGGGCTGCGCACAGTGATGCCCTGTGCGCACGGCTATACCGAGACGGTCGAGCAATGTACCGAGGTCAAGATGATGGATTTGTCCTACGTTAAAGCTGACCACCGCATCATGCCCATCGGCTGGTCCGTAAATTTGCATCCCTTCTATCGTTTGCAACTGTTCCATACAGTAACGCGTCAGTTCTGTTTCGTGTGCCTTGATGGTATCAAGGCCAATGGAATTGAGGTAATCAATGGCAGTTGCGAGTCCGTGGGTGGCGATATAGTCGGGTGTTCCTGCCTCAAACTTGAATGGCAGGCGCTCGAAGGTGGTTTTCTCCCACGTCACTTTGTCAATCATCTCGCCACCACCTTGATATGGTGGTAGCTTCTCCAACCATTCTTCTTTTCCGTACAACACACCAATACCGGTGGGACCGTACATCTTATGGCCGCTGAAAGCGTAGAAATCACACTCAAGTGCCTGCACGTCAATACGCATATGGGGCGCACTCTGTGCTCCATCGACTAACACGGGAATACCGTGTTCGTGAGCCAACTTGATAATCTCAGCCACAGGGTTCACGGTGCCGAGCACATTACTGACATGGGTAATGCTAAGCAGTTTGGTACGCTCCGTGAAGTGTGTTGCGATGCTATCGCAGCAAACAGAACCATCGGAATTGCAACAAACAAGACGACCGTCATCGGTGATGGGCAAGTGCTTCACCATGATGCCACGTCGTTCTGCCTGCAACTGCCAGGGAACGATGTTGCTATGATGCTCCATCTCTGTCACTAACACCTCGTCACCTGGCTGCATCTGACTCTCGCAGAAAGAACTTGCCACCAGATTGATAGCCTCGGTAGTTCCGCGGGTAAAGATAATCTCCTCTGTCTTCTTGGCGTTGATGAACTCACGTACCTTCTCGCGTGCTGCCTCATGCAAGTCTGTGGCCTGCTGCGAGAGATAGTGCACACCACGGTGTACGTTGGCGTTGACATTGAGGTATTCCTCCCGCATAGCGTCAAGTACGCAGAGAGGCTTCTGCGTCGTGGCGGCATTATCGAGATAAATCAACGGGCGATCATACACCTCTCTCGATAGTATCGGAAAGTCTGCTCTGACGGCTGGACTTATGGGACTTATAGGGCTCATAGGGCAAAATATCTTCTAAGTTATTTACAGAGTTTACATCCTTCACACTTGTTCAGTTCACCTCGGAAGCGTTTTTCCACCAGATAGCGCAGACGGTCACGTAACGACTCCAGCTCTATGCGGTCAATGACCTCGCCGACGAAGGCTTGCTGTAAGAGCGTGCGTGCTTCCTTCTCTGGAATGCCTCGCTGACGCATATAGAACATCGCAGCATCATTGAGTTGGCCGACAGTTGAGCCATGAGCACACTTTACATCATCGGCATAAATCTCCAACATCGGCTGCGTAAACATTCGGGCTTTGCGGGTGGCACAGAGATTTTGATTCGTCATCTGCGATACGGTCTTCTGCGCACCATGCTCCACCAACACACGTCCGGCAAAGGCGCCCGTAGCCTCATCGTCAAGCACATACTTATAGAGTTCGTTCGACGTACAATGGGGAACATGATGGGTAATGAGCGTGTTGTTATCAACATGTTGCTGCTTATCGGCAATCACACAACCATAACATGCACATTCAGCACCCTCACCAGAGAGCATCAGGTCGAGCTTATTACGTGTGATACCATTATGCAGCGTTATGATATTGTGCTTTACCCGACTATTTGCCTGTTGGTCGATATACACATTACTCACCCGTGTATTCTTATGATGGGTCTCTTCCAGACAATAGAGGTCAAGGGAAGCGTTCTTACCGACGTATGCCTCAATGACCTGCGTCGAAAGAAACTCTCTGTCATCAGCTGCATGGTCACAGAAGAGCAGTTTAAGTTCTGCTCCTTCCTCAAGAACAATGAGAACACGGCGATTGACCATCAAAGGAACATCCGAACGTAATATATTGATGATTTGAACGGCGCGGTCAACCACCACCCCCTTGGGCACATAGACGTAAAGGCCATCCTGTGCCAATATCGTATTCAGGTTGGTCACCGCATCATTGTCCTTACCCGCCAATCGGTTGTAATATTCCGTCGTCGCAAAGTCCTTCAATGAACCGACAATGACGCCTTCGGGTAAATGACCTTTTGGCTCCGTGCTATGAAAGAAGGCATCATTCACTACAAAGTAGAGGCTTGTTGACAGATTAGGCACGTCACAACGAAAAGCATGATAGGGGTCAACAGGTATAGACAGACGTTGCAAGTTCAGTCCGTAGTCGGGTGCAAAGAGTGCTTGCATGTCGGTGTATTTATACCGCTCTACCTTTTTTGACGGGAACGTCTGCCCTTTGAAGCGTTCGAACGCCTCATCACGCACGGCGTTCATGGCATCTGACGAATGCTCGCAGATAATCTGCCGAGCCTGCGTGTATAAATCAATATATTGCTTTTCGCTCGAAGTAATCATAATTCTCAATTCTCAATTTTCAATTCTCAATTAAGATTGCTCTTCTCCTATTTCTTCCTTAATCCAGTCGTAGCCACGCTCCTGAATTATCTTAGCCAGTTCGGGGCCTGCGGTCTTGACAATCTGACCCTGATAAAGCACATGAACAATATCGGGGCGTATCATCTCCAACAGACGGTCATAGTGAGTAATGACGATGCATGACGACTCCGATGTACGCAAACGATTTACCCCCTCCGCTACGATACGCATGGCATCGACGTCAAGTCCAGAATCTGTTTCATCTAAGATGGACAATGTCGGCTCCAGCATAGCCATCTGGAAAATCTCATTGCGTTTCTTTTCACCTCCGCTGAATCCCTCGTTCACAGAACGGTTTGCCAATTTGTTGTCCAACTCTACAATCTTCTGACGCTCACGCATCAGTTTCAGAAACTCGCCAGCCTTCAGCTCCGAAAGCCCTTGATATTTACGTTTTTCGTTGACGGCAGCCTTCATAAACTGTGTCATCAGCACTCCGGGAATCTCCACAGGATACTGGAATGAGAGGAACAACCCCTCATGGGCACGGTCCTCAGGCTTCATCTCCAACAGGTTCTTGCCATTGAACCAGGCTTCGCCCTCCGTCACTTCATAGAGCGGGTTACCCACAAGCACTGCCGACAGTGTTGACTTACCAGATCCGTTAGGCCCCATGATGGCATGTGTCTCGCCATCGTTGATGACCAGGTTGATGCCCTTTAGTATCTCTTTATCGCCTATCTTGGCGTGTAAATTCTTGACTTCAAGCATTATTATTACCTTTTTACTTTTTTACCTTTTCTTTATCCTACTGTGCCCTCAAGGGATACAGAGAGGAGCTTCTGAGCCTCCACTGCAAACTCCATAGGTAGTTTCTGCAAGACCTCCTTGGCATAACCATTGACAATCAGTCCGACAGCCTGCTCCGTGGGGATGCCACGTTGGTTACAATAGAAGAGTTGGTCTTCGCTGATCTTACTCGTTGTTGCCTCATGCTCCACGACGGCCGTCTCGTTATGAATATCCATATACGGGAACGTGTGGGCGCCACACTCGCTGCCTAAGAGTAACGAGTCGCACGAAGAATAGTTACGGGCGTTGTCGGCGTTGCTGGTTGCACGAACCAGTCCGCGATATGAATTTTGCGAATGGCCGGCAGAAATTCCCTTCGAGATGATAGTCGAACGGGTATTCTTACCCATGTGAATCATCTTCGTACCCGTGTCAGCCTCCTGATAATTGTTGGTCACAGCCACCGAGTAGAACTCTGCCTGTGAGTTGTCGCCACGCAGCAGGCACGACGGATATTTCCATGTGATGGCACTTCCTGTCTCCACCTGTGTCCACGACAGCTTTGAGTCAACGCCACGCAGGTCGCCACGTTTCGTCACAAGGTTCAGTACACCGCCCTTACCTTGCTCATCGCCTGGATACCAGTTCTGCACCGTGGAGTATTTCACTTCCGCACGGTTCATTACGATAATCTCGACGATGGCAGCATGCAACTGGTTCTCGTCACGCATTGGAGCCGTACATCCCTCCAGATAGGATACATAAGAATCATCATCGGCAATGATGAGTGTACGTTCAAACTGGCCTGTGTTACGGGCATTGATGCGGAAATAAGAACTCAGTTCCATCGGGCAACGCACGCCCTTCGGGATATAAACAAAGGAACCGTCACTGAAGACGGCACTGTTGAGTGCTGCATAGAAGTTGTCACGATATGGCACAACGGAACCGAGATACTGACGTACCAAGTCTGGATGTTCCTTGATGGCATCGCCTATTGAGCAGAAGATAACACCCTTCTCACGCAGTTTCTCCTTAAAGGTGGTCTTTACGCTGACAGAGTCCATAATGGCATCGACAGCGGTGTTGCCACTTAACGCCAACCGTTCCTCCAAGGGGATGCCGAGTTTGTCGAAGGTCTTTTCCAACTCTGGATCGATACCCGACGGAGAACCGTCGGGAACTGTGGACTTCTTGGCGGTCGGATCGGCGTAGTACGAAATGGCCTGATAATCTATGGGAGGAACATGGACATGTCCCCATGTGGGTTCCGTCTGTTCCTTCCAATAACGGAAAGCCTGAAGGCGGAACTCTAACATCCAGTCAGGTTCACCTTTCTTGGCGGAGATTAGGCGAACGACATCTTCGTTCAGACCTTTTTCTATGATTTCAGTATGTACATCTGTGGTGAAGCCAAACTCATATTTCTGTTCCGCCACCTGACGCACGAACTCATTACTGTTTTGATTCTCCATGACACTCCTCACGCTTCATTCTTAACACCCTGATACCCGATGGCCAGCATGGTCAAGTCATCACTCTGCTCGGCATCACCGACGAAGTCATGTACAGCTGAAGTCATCCGGTTAACAACTGATTTTATCTGATTGTCATTTCCTGCGATGGCCTGTTGTGCCACATTGATGACACGCTGTACGCCAAATTGCTCATGTGTTATATTCTCTGCCTCGTTGAGTCCGTCAGTATAGAGGAAGACAACGGTACCACGATCAAGGCATATCTCCTGAGCAACATACTTCCAGTCTGCCATCACACCAACGGGAAGATTGCTCTCCACAGGCAACGTCTTTACAGTATCTTTCATAAGCAGAGGTGCGTCATGACCAGCATTGCAATAACGTAACAAGCCGTTCTTCAAATTGAGCACACCGACAAAGAGTGTCACAAACATGTTGGTATTGTTTCCCTCTGACAAGGTGTTGTTCAACGTTGCGACGATATGACTGGGCTCAGAGGTATGAGCCGAGATGTTACGCAATAATGAGCGTGTCACCGCCATGACAAGCGATGCTGGCACCCCCTTGCCCGACACGTCACCGATGCAGAAATAGAACTGCTCGTCGCGGATGAAGAAGTCGAACAGGTCACCACCTACTTCCTTGGCGGGCGTCAGCTGACCATAGACATCAATATCATCGCGATCAGGATAGGGTGGAAATGTCTTAGGTAACATTCCCATCTGGATATCATGGGCTACACGAAGCTCATTATCAATAGCAGCCTTTGATGCTGTAGTGGTCTTCAGCTCATCAATATATTTCGTCAACGAATGCTGCATCTCCTTGAACGAGTCACGCAACAGACGTATCTCGTCATTGTGTTTAATCCAAGGAAGTGGGGCGTTGAATCTGCCCTTCGATATCTCCTTGGCAGAGCCAGCCAATTGCTTCAATGGCTTTGTGGTACGACGAATATAAATCCAACCGATAACCAGCACCACGAATAATGCAAGCAAAATCAACAGCAACAGAATGACGCCCATGCCAATGCTAAAGCCGTCAATCATGACTCCCGGTACAGCAAGACCGATAGACCAGTCTGTATGTTCTATGGGTTCATAGAGCGTGTAAACAGAGAAAAACGGTATGTCAAAGAATTTGAAAGAATCAGCATTTCCATCCTCATCACCATAGACACCTTTTTCGCCGGCTACCATCCGTTGTCCGACAAAATCATCGCCGGGGTCCGTTGTTTCTTTTGCACACTCGAAATAATTATCCCGAATGATACGGCTTTTGTTAGGGTGAGAAATAAATGTGCCATCCTTGTCAATGATGAAGTAAATGGTTACGAATCTCCATTGACGTTCTTTCCAAATATTTAACCCGTAGTTCGCCCTCACAGAAGTAGAATCAGCAGCCGTATCCCCCTCTTGATTGTGTTGAAAACGGATGAAGTCAGGCATGCTTAGGCTATTGAGCCAGTTCAGTGAGATGTCGGCATTGAGAATGGCCACCGTTTGCCCCTGCTTGTTGCGTATTGGCATCAAATAAGAGACCAACGGGGTGACGGAATCAGTCGGGTCAAAGAAAGGTTTTGACCAATAGCTTTTTTCTGCCTTGAGAGCTTCTGTAAACCACTCCTGGTTCAGATAGTCGTTACGCACATCGTCAGACATACGTTTCGTTATCTGTCCGTCTTCTTCCCTGACTGCACAAGGACTGAACTGATGTCCTTTCTGGGGATAATAGTTGTCCACGAAACTGATACCACAGCTTCGGATATGGGAATTCTGTTCCACGATACACTTGGTGATAGCATACAAATGATCGGGCTGTTCAAGGGAGCCTTCTATCTCTGACATGTGATTGACCATGCCTACATGAACATCAGCAAGTGCCCGCTCCACTTTTGCGTGGGTGGCTGCCAGATAGTTCTTATACACCTCTAACTCCTCATTCTTCATCGTCCTATGTACTAGGACGTAAATGAGGACAGAGGCAAGTCCCATGACAATGAGCTGCGTCAGCATGATGCTTCGCGTCAGTCGTCCGGCAAAGGGTTTTAACTTGCGTTCCTTCATGTTTTTGACTATCTCCCTGGACACCAGAATTCCCAAAACTCCTGATTACTGCAGTTTCTGTTCTACCTCAATCTCCATGAAGGTCTCGATGATGTCGCCTACCTGGATATCGTTGAAGTTGACAAGCGAGATACCACACTCGAAGTTGGCACCCACTTCTTTCACGTCATCCTTGTAGCGCTTCAGGGCATTGATGGCACCGGTGTGTACGACGATACCGTCGCGCACCAGACGGGCTTTGTCGGTGCGGTGCACCTTACCCTCGATAACCATAGCACCAGCCACGGTACCGACCTTCGAAATCTTATAGACTTCGCGCACCTCAACCTCACCTGTCACCTGTTCCTTGATGACCTTATCGAGCATACCCTCCATAGCAGAGCGTACATCGTCAATGGCATCGTAGATAACGGAGTAGGTGTTGATTTCTACGCCGTTGCGCTCAGCCAGCTTACGGGCATCGGACGAAGGACGTACCTGGAAGCCGACGATGATGGCATCGGAAGCCGAGGCTAACATCACGTCGTTCTCCGAAATCTGACCCACGGCTTTGTTGATGACGTTGACCTGCACCTTCTCTGTTGACAACTTGAGGAATGAGTCGCTCAATGCCTCGATAGAACCGTCGGTATCACCCTTGACGACGATGTTCAGCTCGTGGAACTCACCCAGGGCGATACGATGCGAGATGTCATCAAGACCCAGCGTCTTCTGCGTACGCAGACCTTGCTCACGCTGCAACTGCTCACGCTTGTTGGCAATATCACGCGCCTCCTGCTCTGTCTCCATGACGTGGAACGAGTCACCCGCAGTCGGTGCTCCGTTAAGACCGAGAATAATGGCAGGTTCTGCAGGATGGGCCTCCTGGATACGCTGGTTACGCTCGTTGAACATAGCCTTGATGCGACCATGGCTGGTACCGGCAATCACCACATCACCAATTTTCAGCGTACCATTGCTGACGAGCACGGTAGAGACATAGCCACGACCTTTGTCAAGACTGGACTCGATGATGCTTCCCGTTGCCTTGCGGTTGGGGTTTGCCTTCAGGTCAAGCATCTCAGCTTCGAGCAGTACTTTCTCCAGTAGCTCATCGACACCCATGCCTTTCTTGGCGGATATCTCCTGACACTGGTACTTACCGCCCCACTCCTCGACGAGCAGGTTCATCTGTGCCAGGTCCTCACGAATCTTATCGGGGTTGGCACCGGGCTTGTCTATTTTGTTGATGGCGAACACCATCGGCACGTTGGCTGCCTGAGCATGGGCAATGGCTTCCTTCGTGGTGGGCATCACTGAGTCGTCGGCAGCAATGATGATGATGGCGATATCCGTCACCTGTGTACCACGGGCACGCATGGCGGTGAATGCCTCGTGTCCTGGGGTATCAAGGAAGGTGATACGGCGTCCGTCCTTCAGTTTCACATTGTAGGCACCGATGTGCTGTGTGATACCACCGGCCTCACCAGCAATGACGTTGGTGTTGCGAATATGGTCAAGCAGCGAGGTCTTACCATGGTCAACATGTCCCATGACGGTAACAATCGGTGCGCGGGGGATGAGGTCGTTCTCGTCGTCGGCCTCCTCCTGAATAGCGTTCTGCACTTCGGCACTGACATACTCTGTCTTAAAGCCGAACTCGTCAGCAACGATATTGATGGTCTCTGCATCGAGTCGCTGGTTGATAGACACCATGATACCGATGGACATACAGGTACCGATGACCTTCGTTACAGGCACGTTCATCATCGTTGCCAGCTCTGAGACAGTCACGAACTCCGTCAACTTCAGCGTCTTGCTCTCAGCTGCCTGTTCGGCCATCTCTTCGTTCAAGCGCTCCTGCACGGCATCACGCTTCTCGCGGCGATACTTGGCACCTTTCTTGTTCTGGTTCTTTGAAGTCAGACGGGCCAGCGTCTCCTTCACCTGACGTGCAACAGCCTCTTCGTCAACCTCCAACGGCTTCTGTATGGGACGGTTTTTCTTGTTCTTCTTACCGCCTCCCTGCTGCTGGTTGCCATCACTGAAGTTCTGGTTGCCGCCTTTGTTCTTGTTCTTCTTAGGATTCGGACTTGGCTGGTTTGCAGCAGCTTCGATGTCAACGCGCTCCTTACCGCTACGAATACGCTCACGCTTCTTGCGCTCGCCGTTGGCAGTCTTTTGCTGAGCAGCCTTCTCCTCACGCTCCTTGCGGCGCTCTTCCTTCGTCTTCTTCTTCGGACGAGTGCTCTGGTTGATGCTTGAGAGGTCTATCTTACCCAGCACGTTCACCTTCGGAGCCATTTTCTTCTCGCTCTTCAGCGTGAAGATCTCAGGACTTTCGGCTTTCTGCTCTTCCGTCTCATAGACGTCTTCCTCCTCCTCATATACAACCTCTTCCTTTGGTTCCTCTTCCTTGACGGGGGCAGTAGGCTGGGGCTGTTCGACTTTCTTCTCCTCTGCCTCTACAGGCTCTGTCTTCTCGGCAGCGACCTGCGGCTGAACACTGGGGGCTTCCTTCTTGGCCTTTTCCACGGCAGGAGCTGCTGCAGGAGTCTCCTCCTTTTTAGTAGTGGATGGAGCAGTTTTCTTGCTGAGGTTATCAAGGTCTATCTTACCCAGCGGCTTGAACTGTGGACGCTGTTCCAGCAGATCCTCAGCTTTAGCGGTGGGTTTTGGCTCCACCTTCTCAGCCTTTTTCTCCTTCTGCTTCTTGGGGAAGATCTTTTCTGCCTCGCTCTTGACATCCTTGTCGCCCTTGAACTCCTTGACCAGCGCCTCATATTGCTCGTCGCTGATCTTCGTCGTGAGTTTCGGGTCTTCCTCAATCTCACCGAGATTCTTTTTGTTCTTCAGGAAGTCAACAGCCGTCTGAAGTCCAATGTTCAGTTCTGATAATACTTTATTTAATCTGATACTCATCTATTCAAATTGATAATTGACAATTGATAATTACTCAAACTCTGCCTTCAGCACTTCGAGAACATGGTCAACAGTCTCCTCTTCGAGGTCTGCCTTCTCAATCAGCATTTCACGCGGAGCATTGATGACGGCCTTAGCTGTATCGAGACCAATAGCTTTGATAGCATCGATAATCCACTGGTCAATCTCGTCAGCAAACTCGTCGAGGTAGATATCCTCATCCTCCTCAGCGTCAGTCAGCACGCGGAATACATCAATAGTATATTCAGTGAGCATGGAGGCCAGCTTGATATTCATACCACTGCGGCCGATAGCCAGCGACACCTCTTCGGGCTGCAGGTAAACCTCAGCCTTGTGCTCCTCAGCGTTGAGTTTGATTTCCGTCACCTTGGCAGGACTCAGAGCACGCTGGATGAAGAGCTGGACGTTGTTAGAGAAGTTGATGACGTCGATGTTCTCACCGCCCAGTTCACGAACGATGCCATGAACGCGGCTACCCTTGACACCGACACAGGCGCCAACGGGATCAATGCGCTCGTCATAGCTCTCCACAGCAACCTTGGCACGCTCACCCGGCATGCGGGCAATGCGGCGGATGGTGATGAGTCCGTCATTAATCTCAGGAACCTCTGCCTCCAACAGGCGCTCTAAGAACAATGTGCTGGTACGGCTCAGGATGATGCGCGGATTATTGTTTTCGTTCTGCACCTCCTTAACGATGGCACGGATAGTCTCACCCTTATGGTAGTTGTCATTGGGAATCTGCTCTGTTTTTGGCAGATGCAGCTCGTTACCTTCGTCGTCAATGAGCAGTACCTCACGCTTCCACATCTGATAGACCTCGCCAGAGACAACCTGTCCCACTTTGTCCTTGTACTTGTTGTAGAGAGAGTCATGCTCCAGCTCCAGAATCTTCGAAGCCAGTGTCTGACGCAGGTTCAAGATGGCGCGGCGGCCGAACTTCTCAAATTCTACGCGCTCACTCACCTCTTCGCCTTCCTCATAGTCAGGCTCAATTTTCTGCGCATCGCTGAGCGATATCTCCTTGTTCTCATCCTGCACCTCACCGTCGGCAACGACGATACGGTTACGATAAATCTCTAAGTCACCCTTGTCGGGGTTTACAATCACATCGAAGTTTTCATCCGAGCCGAACATCTTGGCGATAACGTTGCGGAAACTTTCTTCCAATACGCTTACCAAAGTTGTACGGTCAATGTTCTTCGTCTCCTTGAATTCCAGAAAGGTCTCAATCATTGAGGGTTCTTTCGCTTTTTTTAATGCCATAATGATTTTTATTTTTAATCTTTAATTATTCCATCATTTGAACGCCAACAGGTACTTGGTTGACTTTACTTCCTGCATAGAGAAGGTGTGGTCAATGCTGACGATTACAGGACGCTTCTTGCCCTCCTGCTTCTGTTTTTCTTCAACGGTTACGACAAAGGTGCCGGCCTCGGTGTCCACATCCTTCAGGATGCCTTTCACCTTCTTGCCGTCGGCCTTGAGCACTTCCACTTCTTTGCCCACGTGGTTCTGATATTGCTGAGGCACTTTGAACGGCTGACCCAGTCCTGCTGAGCCTACCTCGAGTTCGTATTCATCAAGTTCCTCACCCAGGCGCTCCTGCAGGAAACGGCTGAGCTCAGCGCAATCCTCAATCCATACACCGTCGGCATGGTCGATTTCTACTACGATGCGGCCGTCAGGCGACATCATCACATCTACCAGAAAGTAGTCATTACCCTCCAGCCACTCTTCTACTAATGTCTTTACTGTGTTTCTTTCTATCATAAACAACATCTGTAATTATAACGAGAATGAGGAGCCCTTTCGGACCCCTCATTCCTCTGAACGGCTGCAAAGGTACGACTTTTCTTTGAGACGTGCAAACTTTTCGGGAAAAATTTACGAAATCAATAAAATCTTTCCAGATACTCGCGGGCGGCGTCCACTCCTTGGTCGGCAGCTTTCTGCCACCACTCACGGGCTTTTTCCACGTCTCTCTCCGTGCCCTCGCCATTATAGTAGCAGTTGCCGAGATTCAGCTGCGCATGGGCGCAGCCCTTGTTGGCGGCTTTCTTGTACCAGTAGAACGACTTTTCGTAATCCATCGCCACACCAATGCCCGACTTATAGCAGTAGCCCAGGTAGTCCTGTGCCCCAGCGTTTCCCTTCTTGGCGGCAGCCGTCAGCCACGACAGCGCCTGGTCATAGTCCTGTTCCACACCGCGACCATTGAAGTAAGACGTGCCTAACTTATACTGTCCGTAGGCATTATTGTTTCGTGCTGCCTTGCGATACCACTCTGTGGAGACTGTCAGGTCTTTCTCAGTCCCTAACCCCATCTCGTAATAGTAGCCTATCCACGTCTGTGAAGGGGCATGTCCTTTGTCGGCAGCCCGTTTGAACCACGTGAAAGCCTGCTCGTAGTCTTTCTGCGTGTCATATTCCTCGCCTTTGTCGTACATGTCTTCGACAGTCAGCTGGCGTTTCGACTTGATGGCCTTGCGCTTCACCACTCCTGCCACGGAACGCTTTGCGGGGCGCAGTTCTTCAATCTGTGCGTTCGCCACGGCAGGCAGCATCAGGCACAGCACAGCCGTCATCAGTATTCTTGCCATTCTTCTCTTCATGGGTGCAAAGATACGAATAATTCTTAATTCTTAATTCTTAATTCTTATTTTTTTTGTACCTTTGCAGGTGAAATGGAAAAAGGAAAGGGAATTATTCGTTTTGTCAAGGACTGGACACTGCCCGTGGCTATTGTCGTGGGTACGGTGCTGTATCTCGTTTTTGCCTTCGTGCCGCAGCTCGATGAGGCAGGAACGGTGCTCGGTCCCATCATCGATACGATTTTTCCTATTCTTATCTTCCTTACACTCTTTGTCACATTCTGTAAGGTCGATTTCCATCAGATGCGTCCCCATCGCTGGCATGTGGGCGTTCTCGTGGCACAGCTGCTGATGGTGGCTGTCTGTGTCGGGGCTATCTTCTGGATTAAAGACGGAACGAATACAGCAGACGAAGGAGTTTGGCTGGGCGATTCCCGTCAGCAGGTTCTTCTGTTGGAAGCCCTGCTGACCTGTATCATCGGCCCCTCAGCAGTAGCAGCTCCCGTCGTCACGGGCAAACTGGGCGGTAACATCAGCACGATGATTACCTATACCATTATCTCGTCCGTCACTGCGGCCATCATGATTCCCATTGCGTTCCCGTTGCTGGAACCCTCATCCGACCCCTCTTTGGGGGGAGGGATGCTGTCATTTATCGACGGTTTTCTCATCATTATGGAGAAGATGGCCATTGTCCTCTTGCTGCCGTTGGTGTTAGGGTGGGTGATGCAGCATCATGTGAAAGGCTTATGTGCCCGCATTGCCGCCATGCCTAATCTCAGCTTCTACCTCTGGGCTGTCTCGCTGAGCATCACCACGGGGGTCACGGTGAAGAACATCGTGCACAGCACCGCCACCATAGAACTGCTGCTGTGGATTGCTGTACTGAGTTTCGTGCTCTGTCTCGTGCAGTTTGCCGTCGGCCGTGGCATTGGGCGCACCCTTGGCGAGGAGGTGAACAGCGGACAGGCGCTCTTCCAGAAGAACACAGGACTGAGCATCTGGGTCGCTTATATGTACCTCAACCCCGTTGCCAGCATCGGAGCCGGCTGTTACGTGCTTTGGCAGAACATTGTCAATTCATTAGAGCTGTGGCAGTATAGAAAGAAAAGTAACCAACATGAATAAAAGGAACGAATACCATTATCAAGTAGCAAACCATGTCTTTGTGGTCTGCGACGAGCGGACGGCAGCCTCGGAAGGGCTGATGCCTGGTAACTATACACCGTTTGCGATAACGCCCCAACAGACACAGCCTGCCTTTACCCTTCACATCGTGGACCAGGTGGATGACAGCGGCTTCACACAGGAGATACACCAAGACGACGACGGCTCTGAGATCATCGTGGGCACCGTTTCCCTTCTTCCTTGCTTTAAGTTCCTGTTGTTCGGTGAGCTGGCAGGTGTCATGCAGACCAATGCCGACTATACAGAGGGATGGCTACACCCCGTTCAGGAAGGGTCCTTTGCCTTAGACAATGCGCTGATGGTGATGTACGCCCTCTCAACGGCTACGAAGATGACGGCATTGTTCCATTCGTCGGTAGTCAGCTGCGATGGCCATGCCTATATGTTCCTCGGCAAGAGCGGCACGGGTAAGAGTACCCACTCGCGGCTGTGGCTGCGACATATCGCCGGCACGGAACTGATGAACGACGATAACCCCGTCGTGCGCATCGAGAACGACACGGCAACGGTTTACGGCTCGCCGTGGAGCGGAAAGACACCCTGCTACCGAAACGTCAGTATGCCGCTGGGTGCCATCGTACAACTCAGTCAGGCACCTTACAATAAAATCCGTCCTCTGAAGTCCATTCAAGCCTATGCCGCCTTGGTGCCCAGCATCTCTGGCAAGCGGTGGGACAAGCGCATCGCCGAGGGTTTACATCAGACAGAGGACTGGCTGGCGCAATATGTCAAGGTCTATCATCTGGAATGTCTGCCCGATGCTGATGCTGCACGGGTATGCCATGAGGAAATATCGTTATAACGTTATATCGCCGCCATACCCATGATCAAGTCATTGCCCAACAACATAGCCATTGAGAACGTCAAAATGCTCGTTGACGAAGGCCGCAAGGTCATCCTGCCCGTCAAGGGCAACAGCATGCTGCCGTTCATTGTCGGCGACCGTGACAGCGTGGAGCTGAAGAAGACGGAGCGCGTCGTGGTGGGCGATGTCGTGCTGGCATGGGTAGATGGTAACCGCTACGTCATCCACCGCATCATCCAGCGTGACGCAGCAGGGCACTTGACGCTTATGGGTGACGGCAATATCGCCGGCACGGAGCACTGCACAGAGCAGGACGTGGTGGCGAAAGCGCTCTACCGTGTGCGCCCCGACGGACGAAAGAATCCCCTATATAATAATAGTACGGGCGTGCGCGCATGGAGAACCCTGCTACCTGTCCGTCGTTGGATACTGGCAGTTTACAGAAGGGTGTGGCTATAAGAATAAAGAAAACATCAAGACAAACAACAACTATGAAACAGAAAAAAGGATTTGTGCTGCGCACGGTGTGCGGCGAACATGTCATCATCGGCGAAAGCGCCGAGACTATCGACTTCGGAAAACTTATCAGCCTCAACGAGAGTGCTGCCTTCCTGTGGAAGAAAGCCACTGAGATGGGTGACTTCACACCCCAACAGCTGGCTGATGCGCTGCAGGAGGAGTACGAGGTGAGCAATGAACAGGCCCTCACCGATGTCAACCGCATCGTGAAGGAATGGGAGAAAGTGGGAATCGTGGAAGAATAAATTTTAAACTTCAAATTTCAAACTTCAAACTTGAAATACCTCGCGTGGATATGGCGTAACACGAAGGGCATACGGTGGAACACCGCGGTGCGTATCGTGGCAGGCATCAGTCAGGTGATGCTCGGTCTGCTCATGGTGTGGATGTGCAAGCGTTTCATCGACGTCACCATCCGCACGGGCCGACCAGAGGACATCATCTGGATGGTCGTCATGCTCGTCATCGTCGTGCTGGCAGGCATCGCCCTGCGCCAGCTCTACTATTATATGAGCATCGGCGCCAACACCCGTCAGACCAACGACATCCGTCTGCGTATCTTCTCACAGCTGTTCCGTCGCCGTATGTTCGAGGGCGAGCTACATTCAGGCGACATCACGTCACGCCTGGAGAGCGACGTCAACACCGTCAGCGATGCCTGTACCTCCGTGATGCCCCAGGTGGTCATCACCACCACACAGCTCATCGGTGCCTTCCTGCTCATGCGGAGCATGGACCCGCGACTGGCATGGATACTCTTGCTGCTCACGCCGCTGCTCGTGGTGCTGGGTAAGTTCATCGCCTCCCGTCTGCGCCGCATGACGCTCGACATCCGCCAGCAGGACGCCCGCATCCAGATGCTCGTACAGGAGGGCATGGAGCACAATGTCGTGCTGCGCTCCTTGGAGAGCGGCACATGGATAACGGGCCGACTCGACAACATGCAGCAGGACCTGAAAGGGAAGATACAGCGGCGCACGCTTTTCACGCTCGTCACCCGTACCATCCTCGCCAGCAGCTTCGGACTGGGCTATCTGCTCGCCTTCATCTGGGGCGGACTGCAACTGAAGGAGGGCATCATCACCTTTGGTGTCATGACCTCGTTCCTTCAGCTCGTCGGACAGATACAGTACCCCATCCTCAACCTACTGAACATGGTGCCGCAGCTCATCCACGCCTCCGCCAGCATAGACCGGTTAGAGGAGCTGGAGAATCTGGATACGGAAGCCCCATCCGATAGCCTATCCCCCCGCCTTTCCCCAAGGGAAGGGAGCGAAGAGGAGGGTCTTCACGGGCTTGGTGTTCTTTTCGACGATGTCTCCTTCCGCTACGCCACGGGCGACCATTATATTGTGGAGCACTTCACTCACGACTTCCGACCAGGCAGCAAGACCGCGCTGACCGGACAGACCGGTGCCGGCAAGACCACGCTGTTCCGTCTGATGCTCGCCCTCATCACCCCCGAGAGCGGCACCATCACCCTCCACCCTCAACCCTCCACCCTCAACCCTCCACCCTCAACCCTCCCCGTTTCCCCTTCCACCCGCTCGCACTTCGTCTTCGTGCCACAGGGTAACACGTTGATGAGTGGCACCATCCGCTATAACCTACAGATAGCGAAGCCCGACGCCACCGACGACGAGCTGCGTCATGTGCTGCATGTTGCCGTGGCAGACTTCGTATATGACCTGCCGCAAGGTCTCGACACCGAGTGTGGCGAGCGCGGCGCCGGCCTCAGTGAGGGACAGGCGCAGCGCATTGCCATCGCACGCGGACTGCTGCGCCCGGGCAGCATCCTGCTGCTCGACGAAATCAGTGCCTCGCTCGACGAACAGACCGAGCGCACCCTCTTCACCAGGCTCTTCGAGGCCTATCCCGAAAAAACGATGATACTCATCTCCCACCGCCCCAGCGTCAGCCAGTTGTGTGACGAAATCATAGAAAAGACGCTTTAGCGTTCGGCGGTTTTGCCGCCGAAAAAACACCAATAGCAATGGCCAAAAAGAAAACAACAGAGAAACCCGTGTTCACCGAGCACATCCAGCAGGGCACAGACGGCAAGTACCGCTGGGTCTATAAGCTGCACATGCTCAAGACGCACACCATCATCCAGGACGTGTTCTGGGCGCTGTTCATCACGGTAGTCATCACGTGGCTCATCGTCTTCTTTATCCAGCTTTTCAGTGGCGAGATGTCATGGGAGAGCTTCCTGTTCTCCTTGGGTATGATCGGCCTCGTCTTCGTCATTCTGTTGGTGCTCAGCATCCCCGCCTACCTCATCGTCGCCGCCATGTACGGCTGGTACTATACCGTGCGCTTCACGATGGACGAGGAAGGTATCACCCACGAGCAGGAGCCGCGACAGATGAAGAAAGCACGGCTTATGGGATGTCTCACCGTCGTGGTCGGACTGCTGGCCCGCCGGCCCTCTACCGTCGGTGCCGGACTCATCTCCGGCTCACGGTCCATGCTCTACAGCCGCTTCTCCAAAGTCAAGGAAGTGAAGGCAAAGCGCAGCCAGCACCTTATCAAGGTGAACGAGACGCTCAACCACAACCGCATCTACGTCAGCGACGAGGACTTCGACTTCGTCTATGACTTCATCCGGTCACGATGTAAAAAGGTTAAAGGTTAAAGCCTCCACCCTCCACCAGAAAAAAAACTTCAAATTTCAAATTTCAAATATCAAACTAAAAAAACAACTATGAGTAACATTCCAACCCCGCACATCGGTGCACTGGCAGGCCAGATAGCCGAGACCGTCATCATGGCAGGCGACCCGTTGCGTGCCAAGTTCATGGCCGAGAAATTTCTCGAAAATCCCGTAGAGTTCAACCACGTCCGTGGCATGCTTGGTTTCACCGGCACCTACAACGGCAAACGCGTCAGCGTCATGGGTCACGGCATGGGCATCCCTTCCATCGGCATCTACACCTACGAGCTGTTCAAGTTCTACAACGTGCAGACCATCATCCGCGTCGGCTCCGCCGGCTCCCTGCATCCTGACCTGCATCTCGGCGACCTCGTCCTCGCTATGGGCTCCTGCACCAACAGCAACTATGCCATGCAGTATGAGCTGCCCGGCACCTACGCCCCCATTGCCGACTTCGACCTGCTGCGCGGCGCCGCCGACACCTGCGACCGTCTGGGCTATCGCTACAAGGTGGGTAACGTGTTCTCGTCGGACATCTTCTATTCCGAGAACCCGCATAACGACCGCTGGCAGAACATGGGTGTCCTCGCCATCGAGATGGAGGCTCCTGCCCTTTACATGAACGCCGCCCGCCTGGGTCGTCGCGCTCTGGTCATCTGCACCATCTCCGACAGCCTCATCACCGGCGAAGAGACCACCGCCGAAGAGCGCCAGACTTCCTTCACACACATGATGGATGTCGCCTTCTCCCTCGTCTGATTCTATCAAAAACTTCCCTTTCGAGTCACAGGCGGTGACTCGAAAGGTCACTGCCTGTGACCGAGTTACATGTCCCTGTGGCACCTAATCAAAGAAGCCGTCCACTCTCACGAGCGAACGGAATCAATTACTATTTAACTATCTTTAAAACAAAACAGGGACAGTAGCGCTTCACAGCGAGGATAATGCGCCCATAAAAAACTTAGTATTAACACAAAATATGTTATTCAAACCTCACAGGGATAGCACTCTATGAGGTTTTTTCAATTTGCCCACCCAGTATCTAATAGCCCCCAACAAGTTGCCCATAAAAGGAATCATGTGTCCTGTACCCTCCATCTTTGCGCATCTACAAGGATTACAATGACCGCAAGGCATTCCAAGAATAGGATTATAGCAAGACCACACATTCTTTAATACTTCTCCATAGCCATCATTTAACAACTCACTTGCCTCTTCGCTCTTCTTTTTGTGGTATAGTGATTTCGGGAAATAGAAATCCTTAAATATGGTATAACTTGCCCATTCCTCTTTTCCCTTTTCTGGGTCAATCATTAGTATATCGTCATACCGTGGATGACTGACAAGGAGAGACGTGTCAATCATTCTGCCTATAGATCCATGAGTAGAAAAACGTACGCCAGTCTCCAGCTTCAGGTTCTCATGCCTGGCGTAGCATGAAAACATTAGGTCCTGCCTACTTACATAACCCTTCATGTTTTCCAGAATAACCCCGGCTTCTCTGATGTCAGGATAAAAATCTATAGCGCTTTGAGTATTGAAATCGTATATGATGGGAGACATAATGGCGGCCTTTGTTCTCTTGTCCTTCTGCAGAATCTCCGTGATCTTCCGGATGGCTCTCAGCTCATAGTCTTTGCTTTTCCGGTTTCCCCTATATTTACAAATGATGTAGTGTGGCTGTATGCACAAGTCTGTTTTGGAAAGCTCCACCACTCTATATGTACTCTCCATTCCTCCTGTCCAGAGGATATGAACCATTCTTTTCTGCATGGAATTATGAGATAATTAAACTATCAAATATAAATCCGAGGGCGGAGCTTTTAGCTCACGCCCCCGGCTGGGATATTAGCATCTCACATCAAGCAAATGCTTCGCGGATGTGAGAATCATTGTTGGTCATCTTCGTAATCGAACTCTCGAGCACCGAAGCCGCCTCCGCCGCCTCCGCCGATTTCACTACCAGCAAGTAATGCACACTGACTCTTCAACTCTACAACCTCCATCTCAGGAGACTGATAATCATTCTTTTTCATTTTCTTTTCTCTCAATTTTTTTGTTACACTTTTATTATAAAGTAGAGTCCGCTCACGCTCGTTAGATGATGAGCGGACTCAAACTTGTCAGAAATTACTTAATGACGACCTTCTTACCGTCCTTGATGTAGATACCCTTCTGAGTAGGAGCACCCTGCAGCTTCATACCATCGAGAGTGTACCAGCCCTCAGCGCTCAGCTTAGAACCAAGGTTGTCTGTGCTGACGCCCTTAATAGCTGTTGTGCTTCCGTCTGACTCCTGGAAGGTGAACGTCATATTTTCGCGAGCTTCTTCAGGAAGAGCACTCATGTCAATGTAAGCTGCAAATGGAACGATAGTCCATGAAGCAGCAGTAGAGCCGGCGTTGATAAATGCCCACTTAGAGTAGTCACCGAGCATGAACCAGATGGATCCATCGTTGTAGTCAGTACCCTTACCAATAGTCATAGCCTCATATGTACCGACGAACAAGGCATCCTCACCAGCCTCAACAGTGAGGTCTGTAGGAGCAACGATGGTCTGCTGTCCAAAGTCAACCACATAATACTCCTTGTCATCACCCTCACCAACATAAAGGTCTTTGATATCATCGGCAATCTTAATCAGGATTGGCTTGTTGGCAGCGAGAACATCATCCTTACCGTTACCGCCCTTCATGGTCAGCTTACCATAGAACTCAGAACTTGTTCCACTTACTACAGTCTTAGAAGGATCAATCACGTTAACGATAGCATAACCAAATGCCTTAGAGAGGTCTGCAACAGAGATATCGAACGGCAGAACCAGTGTGGTCCAGTAACCAGCCTTCCACTTACCGTAGCCATAGAAATCAACAGCATCACGCTGGCTGAACTTAATAGTCACATTTGCATCCAGTCCGTTGTGGGCGTTAATCTTAATGAGGTTATCATCCTTTGAATCGTCAAGTGCAAGATCAACTACCCCTTCAGCCTCGGCAACAGTCAGCTTACCCCATGTGCACTCATCAACAACCAGGTTATAGTTGGTGTTGCTAATAGTAGCCTGGATAGCGTTCTCAGCTACAGTACCAGGAGCATAGGTGCCAAGGGCATTAACTGTAGCAAGTACAACTCCCAGGTTGTCCTCACCAACAATTGCATAACCGTCAGCAACAGCCCAGGCATCTTGATCAAGTGCTGTGCCATAAGCAATCACCTGATCTGCAACTACAAGAGCAACATCCTTTTTTGTAATGGTGAATGGCATAGAAGCAACTACAACAGTAGGATAAATAGGAGAAGTCAACTGATTTGTTAAAGTAACCTCATTCGTTTCGTTGTCCTCAACATTCTCACTTGCAATGGCGAATTCAGGATCACCGAATGAATACATAATATCCTCCCAGTTGTCACATTCAGCACCGCCTTCTACGCTAGTGTCAACCTCCAAGTCGGCGATTGTCCATTCAGGATTTTCAGCACCGTACACCTTAGTAGCAGTCGTGCCTTCCTTAAACCTCAGATAAAGAGTCTGTTCAGAACCTGTGATAGTAAACAGAGCGTATCTTTCATTTTCTACCTCAGTAGCCTTAACATCAGTGTTTACAATCGTGTAGTTGTCAGCAGTTGTTCCAGCTGTATACTTCTTGAACCAAATCTTATAGGCACCAACAGTCTCACCTTCTTCACGCTGCAGTTCAACAGTACCATTCAGTACGTTATTGTCAACAGTTGTCTCACCAACTTTCAGCGTATAAGTAAGAGCAGGATCCGGAGTAACGCCGTAAGCCTTTGAAGCGACGTTAGGAATAATTGCAACCTCTGCCTGTGCAATAGTGAAGTTCGCTGTTTTAGTACCCTTATAGTTGTTTATACCAGTAACAGTTACGATAGCAGTGTTCTCACCGGCATTGATATTGTTGGTGGTTGCAACAGTATAGTCAACATTTTCTGTCAAAGCTGGGTTATCGCCAAAAGCTACACTAACATTCTTGAAATGCTCTTCGCCATTGTAGATATAATTATCACCTTCCTTGTCAGAAAGAGTAATAGTCACGTCAGCGATATCCTTAGCCTGGATGCTGAAGTTGACAGTACCCTCGGCAATCGTAACCTCGTAGTTTGTAGCACCGGCAACAACTGCAGCTGCGTTAGTGATAGAAATAGCATATACACCAGCATTCTCGCCAGCTACTCTTGTCACAACCGGTACAACGAACTGAGGAGTCTCAAGTGCTGCAAGACCAGCAGCAGTCTCATTGTTTACGAAACCGTCATACTCAACTTCGAGAGCGGGATCAACTTCGCCATACACCTTCTTTTGACCAGCAGGAATAGAGATGGTCAGAGGAGCTTTGTTGATGGTGAAGTATTTATTAGTCTGATCAAAAGAATAGTTACCACCTTCTGCTGGCATCTTAACTTTCAAACGAGCGGTTGTTGCATTTGGAGTAGCATTAATATTATTGTAATAATTTACAAGATAATCAGATCCCAAAACAAGTGTACCCAAGTCACCCAAAGTTTGGTCTTTAACAGTAACAACTGGTTCAATTTCTACACCTTGGTAGGTAAACACATTCTGATCTAACGTGATTAACAAATCGTCAGCAGCAATCGCCCTCTTATTAATGGTAAAGGTCTTTTCAGCAGTACCAGAATAGTTACCGCCAGCTTTTGCTGTAATTTTAACTTTACCTGTTCCTGCATTGACATTGTCCTCCCAGCTGTAAGTGAAATCGGTATTTTCAACAAGAGCTGTTTCTCCATTTAACACGGTAGGTTTGGGCTCCCACGCAGCAGCCTTGAAAGTGAAAGGATCACCCGTAATTACACCAATCATTTCATCTTCAAGAGCCTTTTCAGTGATGGTGATACGACCAGTGTTAGTGGCAACAATAGTCACACCCGGATTTTGTTGCATGAATTCAGATTCTGCATCTACAGTCACCTCGTAGTCATAGGTTCCTCTGTCTTCACCATCATTGTCTTGCTTTCTCTTGAATTTTAACACATTCTGAAGATCTTCCTCATCGATACCTTCAATTGCGGTAGTGTTAGAGATAATAACAAAATCGGTTGCAGCAAGGTATACCGGGTCAGGAGTACCAAATTCCTTGGTCATGGTGGTCGAAAGCTGCACACCAATGTTGCCTTGTGCCCATGTGCCCAAAGGCATCAAGAGCGCCATCAACATCAATAGAAGAAAATTTTTTCTCATAATTTAAATGTTTTTGTTAATAATTAAGTGAACTAAAATTTTATCTCTTTCTATCACCCCGAGCCCCCATAAATAGCACACTCTATTTTTCTGAGAAAGGTTAACTAACAGCTGTTGCGTGTGTTACTCATTGCTCTGTAGAACTTCTGTAACAAATACGTGACAAATTCTCTACTGTTTCTGATAAGAACCTCTGCTAACTCTATGATTTTGAGCGAGGAAAAAGATACCAAAGCCAGCGAAATTTCAATTGCACACTTTTCAATGTATATTACTAAGCCTGCAACATAAAATGTTCCCTATGTCAGGCATTTTAGCCGCGACTGGAAGAGGCTGCTCACACGATCGGTGGCTGCATCGCGCTGGGCATCGACCACGGTGGCATAGACCATTGTCGTGGCGATACTCTTATGGCCTAGCAGTTTCGAGATAGTATAGATGTCGGCACCAGCCATCAGCGCCATCGTTGCATAGCTGTGGCGGGCAGTATGGAAAGTCACGTGCTTGTCAATGCCTGCCTGACGAACCCATTGCAAGATGATGCGTTCCAGGCTGCTCACGCCAGGCAGACAAAACACCACCTGCTCGCCAGACCTGTTGTTAAAACTCCCGAGGCACTTCACCGCTTCCTCGCTCATCTTGTTCACGATGGGCTCCTGCGTCTTCTGCATCACGATAGAGAAGTACCACGCATCGCCCACACGCTTGAAGTCTTTCCACCTCAACCCTCGGATGTCACTAATCCTCAGGCCCGTGAAGCAACTGAACAAAAACGCCCGTTTCACTTCCTCGTTTCTGCACGCAGTCACAGAGAGTCTGGCCACCTCGTCGGCATCCAGATACTCGCGGGTGACTACCGGACGCCCAGGAATCTCATGCTTCTTCATCCGCTCAATGGGGTTGTCCGCGATGACCTCCTCTTTAACAGCCGCAGCCAGCACACCCTTCAGTGCTCCGAAATAGTGGTGCACACTCACTGGCGACAGCGGCTTCCCCGTGCTGGTCCTCACCCGTTTCAGATATTCCGCAAAGCTGCGGCATAGCCTGACGTCGACCTCTTTCATGCGCAAGATGCCGAAGCGGTGTCCGAGAAAGGCGTGCAGATGGTTTCTCATGTTCCGACAGTTGGAGACGTAACTTGTTCCACGATGCGTCAGCGTACTCTCCCGCATGTGCTGCTCGATATAGTCAGACAGCAGCATCGCTGATTGGATGGTACTGTTGCTGATGCCAGCCCGTTCGTTCACCAGCATAATCATCCGCTTGGCCTTGATTATATTGGCTGCCTGAAGCGTGTGTCGGTTGACCTCTTTCGACACCGTGTCTGTCTCAGGCATCAGATAGAGTTTGAGGAATTCATACGACCGCCTGCCGTTGATGTAATAGTCAAGATAGATAGAGTGACTCCCGTCGGCCAGTTTGCGAAACCTCATTTTGACGGGTTCCTTTGTCTTGTAAGTTTGCTTGTTGTGTACCATGTTTTTTACACAAAAATAGCCAAATTTCTTCTAATCGGCTCTCGTTTGGGAGTGTTATTTATCATTTTCGCTTTGATCCCTATATATTATACAATGTACGGGTACATATATTAAAAAGAAGTCCCCGTGTAGTAAGGAACTTGCGCGCACAACTCTTATAAGAATAATGGTGTATTTTAATACATTATTAAGCTTTTTTGCCGTATTTTTTTTGCAAAAAACGAAAAAAAAGTCCCTTTTTTCCACTAATAACTAAAAAAAACGTGGAAAAATTTGTTTCTTTCAAAAAAAAAACATAATTTTGCAGCGGTCATTGGTGTAAACCCTTGGCCCATTCTGGGCATCCATGCGAAAAATAGAGTGTGCTATTTTATGGGACTGTGGAATGATGAGGACAGAAGAATGAAACATTTAAGTCTGCAAAGTCATTTATTAAATGCTTTGCAGACTTAAATGTTTTTAGCCACAGTCAATAGAAGGATAAAATGGCTCTACAGAGACGAAGAATTTTGTCTCCTTGACTCCTTAGCGATAAATCTCGCGCAGAGGCTCATGGAGGCTTTGTCACACACCTCACGAATCTCGGATGATTAATATTTCTTCAACCACAGCATGAATAGCAAATCAGTGGGACGTTTCATTCCGTGATTGTCATTGAGGATGCCCTTTTCCGTTAACCCTTTGATAGCCGTCTGAACGCTGCTGGCCGTTTTCAGATTATATTTCGTGATGAACTCCTGACTTGTCAAGGTCAGCTCTTTGGGAAACTCTGCGGCAACAGCTTGCAAGACAGTTTTCTGCTTCTCCGTAAGCGATGCATAACGGTCTTCGAAGGTGAAACGCTTGGAATCGACCATGTGATTTAGGATATGTTCGTAAGCATCTTCTCCTACATGTCCTCCGCGCTCAGCCATAGTAAATGCTTCGTTCATCGACAGTTGTAAGTACCAAGTGATGCCTTGAAAACAATCATAAAGACGAGAGACTAATGTTTCCGAGACGCTTTTTCCGTAGAGCGAGAACAAGCGTTGGCAGAATCTGATATACTCATTCTGGTCAATGGGCAATAGCTGCATAAACACCACGCTGTTATAGAAAGGACGGGCAGGGTCATTGAAGATGCTCTCCAATAGGTGGTGCTCACTACCGGCAAAGATAAATTGGATGTTCTTCAGATGCTGTATTTTCGTACGTAGCAGTGCCTCTACGTTATCCTCCTCAAAGCTTGCTATCTTCTGAAACTCATCAATGGCGACCACACACACCTTGTCTGATGTTTCCAGATAACGTAAGATCTCGTCAAGCGTAATCTCAGGCTGGGTAATTTCGCCTAATCCGAGACTAAATTCAGGCTGACCTGTTATGGGGTTGTATGATAAGGTCGCTTTTAGAGATTGTACGACGCTTAGCAGTCTTTCCAGCAGTGGTTGTTTCTTTGAGATTTTCTTGAATACCTCGTTGGCCAACAGGTAAACCATTTCACGCAGGTTCTTGCAAGTGTATATGTCTATTAAGAATGTCTCGTATTCACTTGGCAAACGATTAGCAAAGACATGCTCTATCAACCCCGTCTTACCAAGACGTCGTTCAGACATCATAGTTACGTTCCTACCATTGACAATATGATGGACCAACAACTCAGATTCTTTCTCTCTGTCGCAGAAATAGTCCTTATCCACATATTTTCCTATCACGAAAGGATTGCTTAACTGTTTCATTTCTTACATTTTAACTTGATTATGCAAAATTGCATAATGCAAAATTACATAATCTGTTTGGAACTTGCAACTTCTGGAGCCTCAAAAGGCGATTATTTATGATTTATTGGCATATATCCCTGTTTTTTTCTCACACCGAGACACAGAGTTTCACGGAGTTTATTATATTTCTGCGCTTTCTGCGCTTTCTGCGTGCTATATATAATCTGTGAGATGGTAAAGATCTGTGTGCGTTAATTTTTCTCCGTGTCTCTGTGTGGGGATAAATCTGTGAGAGGAATTAACGGGATTTAACTAAAGTACCAAATAACAGTACCTCTATCTGGTACTCGGAATTTCAGTAGGAGAAACTCCGCGTTTCAGTTGGTTGTATCACGAGTACAAGTAGGTTAAACTGCGAGTACAACCTACTTGTATTACTGAAAAAGCTCCCATTCTCCTTACCTCCTTAGAAAAAGAAGAATATAAAAACCTCCGTGTCTCTGTGAGAGAACGAAGCATTTGGGTCTAAGTCAGGCAAGCTTTGAAGCGGACAATAAGGAATTTTCCTTGCAATTCACTGCTTTTCTTTTGCAAAATGTATCTATTTTTTTTTTTATGTATCATTCGCTTATGATATGTAACAAAAGCTGTAAAAGTTAAAACTATTTTGTTTAATTTTGTACCCGCAAAGGCGCGACGTAGCCTGTGCTGAACAACCATACACCTTAACCCCATTTTAATAAGTACATCACTTACTGTTTCGTTGTTCCGCGAGAGCATTCTCGCAGAGCCACAAAAGGTACATTGTGTATCCCTATTACAGTAACATCAACCGAACAAACAAAAATCAATTATCATTAGTGTCCCGTTAAAATGGGACGAGTTTAAATATTAATCAAATAGCCCCGGAATGAGGGGACCAAATTGATCTTTGACATCGTTGAAATTAGTCTT
>CAJOFA010000023.1 GCA_905233985.1 uncultured Prevotella sp. | reverse complement strand
TGCAGAAGAATACGAGTCAGAAACGTGCAGAACGTGCAGAACGTGTATGATTTGCATTCGGAATGTTGACCAGTCCTTTCGTAAGTCATTGATAATCAGCATCCGTTAGCCGCCGCCCAGGCAGCTGTGGAGGAGTAATCAGAACCACAAGCACAACAAGAAAAGTCGGATGTTTAGTCCGGCTTTTTTGTTTGATTATTGGCCTGATATGCCCGATGAGCCTAATGAGCCTAATATGCCTAATTGGGCTTATTGGCCCATTTGCACTATCTCTTTGTGAACTTCAGCTTTCCTGGCAGCTTCTTCCATTTACCGTTGTCGGGCACCTTGATTGTGCTACCGCTGCCTTGTTTGAGCACCAGTGTTTGTCCGTCGTCCTCGAGCGTGAGCGTGGCTTCAAGATCCTCGCTGCCATAGTCGTTGATAAGCTCAATCTCAGCCTTCGTGTCGTTTACCAACGTGGCACTTGTGATGACCCAGTAGAAGCCGTTATGCTCCTTTGCCAAATAGCCGGGGAGGTTTCCATAGAGGTCGTGCTCGGGAATCACCATGCCGTCGTCATACAGGTTGATGCGTATATAGACATGATGTTCTTCATTGGCAAAATAGCCCTTGAAGGGCTTTTGTGCCGCCTGTGTATTCGTAACCTGTTCTTGTGCAATTACCCCAGAACAGGCAAACATCATCAATGCTGTCAGTAATAACTTTTTCATACTTCTTCATTTGGTCGCGGCAAAGATAGTAAATGTAAATCAATTAATTGCAGTTTTTATCGAAAATATATACAAAAGTATGGCAGGTTTAAGAATTTTTTTCATAACTTTGCGGCCGTTATACATGTATAGGAATGAAAAGAGAATTGTTGAAGCCTGACTATATCTTTGAGTCGAGTTGGGAAGTTTGTAATAAAGTTGGTGGTATCTATACCGTACTTTCCACACGCGCAAAGACACTTCAGGAAACGATGAAGGACAGGATAATATTTATTGGTCCTGATTTCTGGAAAGAAAAGGAAAGCCCGTATTTTTGCGAGGACGCTAAGTTGTTTGCCGACTGGCGTGAAAAGGCTGTTGCCGACGGACTGTCCGTAAGGGTAGGGCGTTGGGACGTGCCAGGAAAGCCTGTGGCCATCCTTGTTGACTTCCAGCCTTATTTCGAAAAAAAGAACGACATCTACGGATGGTTATGGGAAAACTATCAAGTGGACAGTCTTCATGCCTATGGCGACTATGACGAAGCTTCTATGTTCTCCTATGCCGCTGCCTTGGTGGTGGAGAGCTATTACCTATATTATATAAAGAATAAGAAGAAGCGCGTCATCTATCATGCCAACGAGTGGATGTGCGGACTTGGAGCACTCTATGTCAACAACAAATTGCCGCAGATAGGAACAGTCTTTACGACTCATGCCACGAGTATCGGGCGTTCTATCGCCGGCAATATGAAACCCCTCTACGATTATCTCTTTGCCTATAATGGCGACCAGATGGCTGACGAACTCAATATGCAGAGCAAGCATTCCATCGAGAAGCAGACCGCCCTGCATGTTGACTGTTTCACTACTGTGAGTGACATCACAGCTAACGAGTGCAAGGAATTGCTTGATAAACCTGTCGATGTGGTGCTGCCCAATGGTTTCGACAATAGCTTCGTACCTCAGTCCGCTGCAGTCTTCACTCGTAAGCGCAAGGCAGCCCGCAAGCGTCTTCTCAGCGTGGCGAATGCCCTGCTGGGTGAGAACCTCGATGATGACACACTCATCATCTCGACCTCTGGACGTTATGAGTTTCGTAATAAGGGCATCGACGTGTTTGTGGAAGCCATGAACCGTTTGCTGCGCGACAAGGAACTGAAGAAGAAGGTGGTTGCCTTCATCGAAGTGCCTGGTTGGGTAGGTGAGCCTCGCAAGGATTTACAGGAAAGACTGAAGGATACTCAGAATACTCCAGATACTCCGCTTGATGTTCCCCAGATAACCCATTGGCTGCACAATATGAGCCACGACAATGTGCTCGGCATGATGAAGTACTACGACATGCACAACCGCAAGGACGAGTGTGTGAAAGTTATTTTCCTGCCTTGTTATCTGGATGGCAAGGATGGTATTGTCAACATGACATATTATGACATTGTACTGGGTAATGACCTCTGTATTTATCCCTCTTATTATGAGCCCTGGGGTTATACGCCGCTGGAGGCTGTGGCTTTCCATGTGCCTTGTGTCACCACCGACTTGGCGGGCTTTGGCCTTTGGGCAAACTCGGTGTTCGGGCACTATGGTGAGATAGAGGATGGTGTGAAGGTCATTCATCGTACCGACTATAATTATTCTGAGGTGGCTGATGTTATCAAGGACACCGTGGCGAAATTCTCGGCTATGTCAAAGAAACAGGTTGACGCCTGCCGCAAAGCCGCTGACAATCTCTCGAAGAAAGCCCTTTGGAGTGAGTTCATCAAGTACTACGAAGAGGCATACGACATTGCATTACGCAAAGCACAAACAAGAACAGATAAGTAAGTACTATTTATATTTATATTATGAAAATTAAAGCTGATTATGCAAATGCTCCGCAGTGGAAAGAGCTGACAGTCAAGTCAAGCCTTCCCGAGGAATTGAAGTGTTTGGACGAAATTGCCCACAACATGTGGTGGGTATGGAACTACGAGGCACGTGACCTGTTCCGTGACCTTGACCCTGAGCTTTATCATGACGTGAAGCACAACCCCGTGATGCTCCTTGAGCGTCTGAGCTTCGCTCGTAAGGAGGAAATTCTGAAAGACAAAGCGCTCATGAAGCGCGTCAAAAACGTATATGATCTGTTCTGCAAGTACATGGACGTGACGCCTGACACCAAGCGTCCCTCAGTAGCTTATTTCTGCATGGAGTACGGTATTCATTCTGCTCTGAAGATTTATTCGGGTGGTCTTGGTATGCTTGCCGGCGACTATGTGAAGGAAGCTTCTGATTCAAACGTCGATATGTGTGCGGTAGGTTTCCTCTATCGTTTTGGCTACTTTACACAGAGCCTGTCAATTGAGGGTCAGCAGATTGCTAACTACGAGAGTCAGAACTTCGGTTCGCTTCCCATTGAGCGTCAGCTCGACAAGGAGGGTAACCCTCTGGTTATTGACGTTCCCTATACCAATTATCAGGTTCACGCTTATGTGTGGCGTGTCAATGTAGGTCGTGTGAAGCTGTATCTGCTTGATACTGATAACGAAATGAACTCTGACTTCGACAAGCCCATTACTCACTCACTCTATGGTGGCGACTGGGAGAACCGTCTGAAGCAGGAGATACTTCTGGGTATCGGTGGTATGCTGTTGCTGAAGAAACTCGGCATCAAGAAAGACATCTATCATTGCAACGAGGGTCATGCTGCCCTCTGCAACCTCCAGCGTCTGTGTGACTACATTGAGGAGGGTATGACGTTCAATCAGGCTCTTGAGCTGGTGCGCGCCTCTTCGCTTTATACCGTTCACACACCTGTACCTGCAGGTCACGACTACTTCGACGAAGGACTCTTCGGCAAGTATATGGGTGGCTATCCGCAGAAGCTCGGCATCTCTTGGGATGAGTTCATCGGAATGGGACGTATCAATCCTGATGACCACGGTGAGAAGTTCTGCATGTCAACCTTTGCCTGCAACACCTGTCAGGAAGTCAACGGTGTGTCTATGCTGCATGGATGGGTCAGTCAGAAGATGTTTGCTCCCATCTGGAACGGTTACTTCCCCGAGGAGAACCACGTGGGTTACGTTACCAATGGCGTTCACTTCCCCACTTGGTGTGCTACCGAGTGGCGTAAGGTCTATGCCAAGTATTTCGATGAGAAGCACATGAGCGACCAGTCGAACGAAGAAATCTGGCACGGCATCTATAATTGTCCCGATGAAGAGATCTGGGCTACTCGCATGGTGCTGAAACAGAAACTCTTTGACTACATCAAGGAACAGTTCCGCGAGACTTGGCTGCGTAATCAGGGTGATCCCTCGCGTGTGCTGAATCTGTTGGAGAAGATGAACCACAACGCATTGGTCATCGGTTTCTGCCGTCGTTTTGCTACCTACAAGCGTGCACACCTGCTCTTCACAGACCTCGACCGTCTGTCGAAGATTGTCAACGACCCCGAGCATCCCGTGATGTTCCTCTTTGCAGGTAAAGCTCACCCCGCCGACGGCGCAGGTCAGGGTCTCATTCAGAAGATATTTGAAATCTCACGTCGCCCCGAGTTCTTGGGTAAGATTATCTTCCTCGAGGATTATGACTTCCTGCTGGCCCGTCGTCTCGTGTCAGGTGTCGATATCTGGATGAATACGCCGACGCGTCCGTTGGAGGCTTCCGGTACATCTGGTGAGAAAGCTGAGATGAATGGTGTCGTCAACCTCTCCGTCAAGGACGGCTGGTGGCTTGAGGGCTATCGCGAGGGTGCAGGATGGGCACTTACCGAGAAGCGCACCTATCAGAATCAGGGTTATCAGGATCAGCTTGATGCTGCTACTATTTACTCTCTGCTCGAGAACGAGATTATTCCTCTTTATTATAATAAGGATAAGAAAGGTATCTCAAAGGGTTGGGTAAAGGTCATTAAGAACTCTATTGCCCAGATTGCTCCGCACTACACGATGAAGCGTCAGCTCGACGACTATTATGAGAAGTTCTACAACAAGGAAGCTAAGCGCTTCAAGGAAATCTCGAAGGACGACAACCGTCTGGCCAAGGAGATTGCCCAGTGGAAGGAAGCTGTAGCAGAGCGTTGGGATGCTATCAACGTTGTTTCCTGCGAGTGGGACTTCCCCGCAACAGGTGCCGAGGCTGGTCAGAAGTACAACCTCAAGTACGTCATCAACGAGCAGGGCTTGGACGATGCCATCGGTTTGGAGAAGGTCAATGTCTTCATTGACAAGAACGGTGATGAGCGCGTCTTTAACATTGAGCCTTTGAAGATGACCGGCAAAGACGGTAATAACTTCACCTTCGAAGCTACGCTTGCTCCGACGCAGTTCGGTCAGTACAAGAGTGCCGTCCGCATGTTCCCGAAGAACAAGCACCTGCCTCATCGTCAGGACTTCTGCTATGTGAAGTGGCTGGAGCTGCCTAACTTCTAAGTAATCATACTCTAACATAAGAAATCCCGCCCGGAGCGTATTGCTTCGGGCGGGATTTCTTTTAGACTAATAAGCCTTATTGGGCTAATTGGACTTATAGGTCCTATGGAGCCTGTTGTCCAGTCCTAAACTTAATTCAGTTTCTCGGCGAGAATCTTCTCCAGGGCTTCGGGTTCTTCAACGTCGAAGTTGATGATGCTTCCCTGCTGGTCAACCAGCATCATGTGGGGAATGGCGCGGATGCCGAAGGACTTGGCAATGGCGTTGTCCCATCCCTTCAGGTCTGATACGTGAGTCCATGTCATGCCCATATCATTTATAGCCTTCGTCCAGCTGTTTTTGTCTTCATCAAGCGAGATGCCGATGATGCCGAGGCCCTTGTCGTGATATTTGTTATAGAGCTGAACCATCTGGGGAACGGCACGCCGGCAGGGACCACACCACGATGCCCAGAAGTCGAGTACCGTCAGCTTGTGTTTTTTCACCTCCTCGAGGATGCTGATTTCCTGACCGCTCATGTCAGCCATCTTGAAGTTACCAATCTGTCCTTCGTTGTTACCTTCTGTCATCTTGATGTCTTCCTCCAGCTCTTTGACTTTCGAACGCTGGCGCATCTGCTCCGGCATCTGGGCGATGAGCTCCCGACACTCTGTGGGACTCAGCAACTCATTACAGTAGAATGTGACGAGGAAGTAACCGAACTCATTGCTGATGTTCTTCTTGGCCTTCTCGTGAATGAAGCTCTTGAACTGTGCGTTCAGCTGGTCCATCTGCTGCTGTGTTTTTCGCATCTGTTCTTCATTCTGGTAGCTATACATCTGTGAGGCAAGGCGGTTCATCTTGATGCTCATGCTCATCATTGTGTCGTTGACCACCTGCCATTCGTTGTTGCATGGGGTGCCCGACACGCGTGACAGCTCCATGTCCTTTGGCATGTCAATCGTGATAGTACCCGGCTCGATGAAGAAAGGAACAGCCAGCTCATCGTCCGAGGCGGAGTAGATTAGACAGAAGAAAGTGGAGTCCGTCTGTCCGCTCAGTGTGAATTGTCCGTCTTTCACGATGATGGTGTCCGTTGGAGTGAGGTTGACCAGGTCGGTTGTTAAGAAGAGAGTGTCGCCGTTCTTCAGGGCACTACCTTCGCCCTTGACGCGGTAGGCATTCTCCTCGGTGCAAGCTGCCAATAGCATCAAGCTCGCAGCAGCGCATACGATGAATCTGTTTATTCTTTTCATAGCTGTTTCTTATATTATATATTGGCTGCTGATGCTCTTGTTCTCGATGACGCGGCGGATGGTCTCGGCGAAGAGGTCGGCCACGCTGAGCTGTTTCACCTTTGCACAACGCTGGGTGTAGGGGATGGAGTCAGTAAAGACGATTTCCTCTAAGGCTGATTCCTGCACACGGTCGCTGGCAGGGCCGCTCATGACGCAATGGCTGGCACAGGCGCGCACGGTCTTGGCACCGGCTGCCTTCATGATGTCGGCTGCCTTCGTGATGGTGCCGGCGGTGTCCACCATGTCGTCAATGATGACGACGTTCTTTCCCTCTACGTCACCGATAATCTGCATCGTTGCCACTACGTTGGCGCGGGCACGTGTCTTGTTGCAGAGCACAAGCGGACATCCTAAGAATTTCGCATAGGTGTTGGCGCGCTTTGAGCCGCCCACGTCGGGCGAGGCAATGCACAAATCGGGCAGTTTCAGGCTTTGCAGGTAGGGCAGCAGCACGTTCGACGCATAGAGATGGTCAACGGGCACATCGAAGAAGCCCTGAATCTGGTCGGCGTGCAGGTCCATGGTGATGACGCGGTTGATGCCTGCTACCGAGAGCAGGTCGGCCACCAGTTTGGCGCCGATGCTGACGCGCGGCTTGTCCTTGCGGTCCTGGCGTGCCCATCCGAAGTAGGGGATGACGGCATTGATGGTACGTGCCGAGGCGCGCTTGGCGGCGTCAATCATCAGCAACAGCTCCATGAGGTTGTCGCTGTTGGGGAAGGTGCTCTGTACCAGGAAGATGTCGCGGCCACGAATGGACTCTTCGTAGCTCACGGCGAACTCGCCGTCAGAGAACTTGGTGATGACCAGCTGCCCTAACGGACAACCCAGGCTTTGGCAGATTTTCTCTGCGAGGTATCTCGTGGCCGTGCCCGAGAACACCATGTAAGAGCTTGTTTCACTCATGACTGTTTTCTTGTCGTATTGATTGGTTGGAGTTCAAATGTTCTAGTCGGCAATCTTACGCAGACGCTCGAAGTGGGCGATAAGCTCCTTGAAGTCCGTCTGCTGGTGAATGTCAAAGCGGTTCCAGAGGTCGCCACAGATGACCACGCCGCCGAAGCCCAGGTCCTTGGCCATGCGGATGTTGTCGGCGTTCAGCCCGCCCAGCGCATAGACGTGGCGGTCAATGAGCCCGTGCCGCGAGGCCTGCTTCAGCTCCTCCTCGCTGAACGACTGGTGGTCGTCGGGGTTCGACTGACTGTCAAAGATGTTCTGCAGGAACACGTAGTCAGATACCTTCTTCATCTGTTTCAGGTCCTCCAGTCGTCGGCACGTGCGACTCAGCTTGCCCTTGTAGCCCTTGGGCGGCTGCTGGTCGGGCCGGTCGAGGTGAATGCCGCGCAGACGGTACTCTTCCTTCAGGTAGAAATGATCGTGCACGGTAATCTTCTTGTAGTACTCCTCGGGCAACAGTGTGAGCAGACGCTCCGAATAGACCGGTTCCCATCCTGGCTTGTATAGATGCAGGTTTTCAAGCCCTCCTTCGAAGAGCTCCTGCAGTATTTTGTCTTCCTCCACGAAGAACGTGGACTTCGTCATGACGATGAGTTTCATGCTTCGTTTTCTTTTCTACGTGCAAACTTACTACTTTTTTTTGACTTATCGTCCACTTTCCGCCATTTTTTTACAACTAAATGTGTTTTTTTGAGAAAAGTTTTGCAATTCACTAAGTTTGTACTATCTTTGCAAGTTAATAACCTGAAACAACAAATGGAAGAACAACATAATAACATCGAAGCCAAATCCATGCTGCCTGTAGGTACACTCCTGCAGAATGGAAAATACCGCATTGAGCGTTATCTCTCGTCGGGAGGTTTCGGTAATACCTATGTAGCTAACATCGTGGAGTTTGAGGAAGAGGTGGCCATCAAGGAGTTCTATATGAAAGGCGTGAATGAGCGTGGTGAAGACTCCATTACGGTTACCATCGGCGTGAAGAGCAATACAGAGCAGTTCATGGGACAGCGTGAGAAGTTCAAGAAGGAAGCACGCCGCCTGCGCAAGCTGAAACACGAACACATCGTGACCGTTCATGACTTGTTTGAAGAGAACGGCACGGCCTACTATGTCATGGATTTGATTCGTGGTGAGTCTGTCGCTGACAAGATGAAGCGTACGGGTCAGCCTCTTGTTGAACAGGAAGTGCTGCCCATCCTCAGTCAGGTGCTGGATGCCCTGTCGGTAGTTCATAAGCAGGGCATGTATCATCTGGACATCAAACCCGCCAATATCATGCTAGAGCCTTCGGGAAACGTTCAGCTTATTGACTTCGGGGCTTCGAAGCAAATACGCGCTGGTGAGGGCGTGAGCCTGTTTACCTCATCGGCTATGACCTATACACCAGGTTATGCCCCGTTGGAGCAGCAGGAGCAGAGTGCCAAAAACATTGGTCCATGGACGGACATCTATGCTTTGGGTGCAACACTCTATAAGATGCTGACCAACCAGATGCCACCCACAGCCAGTGAACTACTGATAGCCAGTGAACCGTTGAGCTATCCTGCAACCGTCAGCACAAAGATCCGTCAGCTCATTGAGTGGATGATGAAACCCCGTTTTGACGAGCGCCCGCAGAGCATCGGTGAAGTAGAAGAGTTCCTTGGGAGTGCTTTCAAACCTGTTACTAATGTTACCCTAACGCTAGTTGATCCTCCTGTATCAACTCCAGTTTCTGCTTCTGCCGCTTCTTCTGCCAACGAAGAGACGGAGGTTATTACGCCGAAGCCTCAGCCAAAACCAGAACCCAAGGATGAGGAAACGGAGATTGTAAAAGAAAAAGCGAAAAAAGAACAAAAAGACCAACATACACAGGGAGAGTTTAAAAAAAGCACAGCAGCTAATAATAGTAAGTTTCATCTTACACGCACATTATTAATAATAAGTGTCATTATTGTTTTATCTATTATTGCAATATTTGTTTATAGAGGATGTTCTTCTAAAGACGTCTCATTTGAGAGAACTAATGGATATGAATCTGCTGAATTACAATCATCTACAGATCTAATGTTAGTAATAGATGTTTCATCCTCAATGCTTGCAGAGGATTATAGTCCTAATCGTATTGAATCAGTAAAGAAATCTGTAGGCAATTTTGTCTCTACTATTCCAAATTCCAGAATTGGTGTAATACTGTTTGCTGGGGAGGCAGTAGAGAAATCTCCTTTAACTTCAAATTATGATTCGTTAAGAGCTGTTATTCAAGGAAAAAGTATTGACATATTGGAAGGAAACGAAATTCATGATGGTACTGCAATAGGTTTAGGATTATCCAGCGCTCTTGTATCAATGGAAAAATCAGCTGCAAGCAATAAGGTTATTGTTCTGTTGACTGATGGTTGTAATAACATGGGGGATGTGTCGCCAATGCAAGCAGCTGAAATAGCAAAAGAACAAGGGGTAAGGGTATATACAATAAGTATAGGTAAAAATGGGATGGCACGCTATCCTTTAAAAAATGGCAATAAAGTTGAGTATGTTAATCTTCCTGTTGAGGTTGATAAAGAAACGTTGTCATCTATTGCATCAATAACAGGAGGAAACTATTACCCATCATCAAGCTCTGATGATTTAAATAGAATACTAGATGAAATTTCTGTTTCATTAAAGTGAACTGCTGACATGTATTTATCACCCAGTCAGATAAGAAGGAAGGTTAGGTAAAAATATATAAAGCATGGGATAGATGTCACCTTTTGTCCTTTTGACTTGTTATATAAGTGACCAAGGTCAAAAAGAAACAGAAGTATAACAATAAAAACAGAAAGAAAATGCATGATTTTGTTAACTTGTTACCCGCCCTTGCGTGCGGATGTGTGCTTCCTATCGTAATTGTCTGGCTGGCTATTCGTAAGGAAATAAACGAGACCAATACTCGTACGCAGATTGTGTTGGCTGCCATCGAGAAGAATCCGGACATGGATGTCGAGGAGTTGATGAAAAAGATCTCACCCAAGAAAAAGCTGCTGAAGGAGAAGCTCTTGTCAAAACTGCAAACGGGAAGCATCACGGCCTTGCTCGGTGCCGGTTTCTTGGTGTGCGCCCTCTATGTTGACTACCTGGGTGGAATGAGTTCAAAAGATCTTAGGATGCTCTATCTGGCTGGTGCCATCCTGTCGGGTGTAGGTATTGCCTTTATCATAAACTACTTCGTTGGCAAGAAGATGCTCGCCAAGGAGATGGAGGCAGAAGAAAAGAAACTGATAGCAGAGTCAAACTCGTGACACGCGAAGTCTTCATAGCACAAGTAGAGCGTGAGCAGGAAGCACTTCGAGGTTTCTTGCTCGCCCTCTGTTGTGGTAAGAAAGACGATGCTGACGACTTGGCACAAGATGCGCTGGTGAAGGCCTATCTTTCCTGTGCAGGCTATCAAGACAAGGGGAAGTTCCGTTCGTGGCTCTACAAGATTGCCTATAACACGTTTCTTAACCACAAGGCAAGCCTGCGCTGCACAGAGAGCATCGACGAAGCACGTACACTGGTCAGCAGCGTCTCGTCCGATTCTGAGTTCGAGCACCAGGACCTCTATCTGGCCCTGCGTACCCTGCCGCCCAAGGAACGCTCAGCCATCACGCTGTTCTACCTTAACGGCTATAATATCAAGGAGATAACTGCTATTACTGAGTCCTCGGAGGATGCCATCAAGAAGCAACTCTCGCGAGGACGCGACAAACTGAAAGAGCAATTGAAGATTGACAATGGAAATGACAAAAGATAAAGTCCTCGAGGAACTCTTCCTCGCCCGTAAAGCCCATTTCATGGACAACGATGCTTTCATGGCATCGCTCACCAAGCGTTTGGATGCCGTAGAGTACATCAAGCTACATCAGGAGGCAACCATCCGTCGCTATAAGATGGCAATAGTGGCAGTCTTTGTCGTGGGCATCATCAGCGGTGCCGTCACCATCTCGTATCTCCTTTCCGCACCAACCGATGTGCCTCTCTTTTCTTTCAAAGTGCAGACAGGTGTTCTGCTGTGGCTCTCCGAAAACTCTCGCCTTATTGCAGCTACCGCCCTTTCGCTGCTGATGACATTCGGCATTGTCAGCATCATCAGCAACGTGCAAGACATCCTGCGTATGCGAGTACACCTGAAAGTCATGTAAAATATGAAGACATGTGCCATTGGAACAGATGACTACTACGGGCAAGCGGGTTGAGTACCGCGTCCAAACAGGGTATGACTTACGGGCAAACGGGGTGAGACTGGCAAGCTGAAAAGTGCGAACTGCCGTTCTTCTAAGGATATAGCGGGCGATGTTTAAACAAACACCGCCCGATGTTTGTTCTAACATCGAGCGGTGTTCATTCAAACTGCGGTCGCTGTAAACCGACCATTCTTTAATGGGCTATTTCTTGGCAGCCTTGTATGTGTTTTTGTTGCCGTATCTATCCTTTGTCAGAAGCGGATTCTCACCCTTGCACAGCTTATTTAAATATGTTCTGGCAGTATTATATTTCATGCCTGTCCGCGAAACAAACAGGTCAATGCCAAATGAGTTGCGCTTGATAAGCTCCTGCAACACTTCCTCTATTTTACCGCTTTCACGCAGCTCATGCATCGGTTTGCGTCCATATATATTCTCCTTTTCACGGAAGCCTGTTCGCAGGTGTTGCGCCAACTCTTGAACGAAGCGCTTGGAGGGGTTGAACTCGATGGTGGCGAGACTCACGTCCTCACGCTTAACTTGTGTCGGATCGGTAAAGTCGCCTGACAGTTTCAGTTTGGGGGCAAACGTGCCGATGGGCGTTTCTATGCGCGAACCGTCACTCATCATGATGGATACCACATCGAGGAAAACCGTGAAGAAACGACTCATATCGCCCTTATTCATGCCACGATGTTTGCGGCAGAAATCCTCGATGCCGTCGATGTCGTACCTGATTCCGCCCGATGGTCGTGCGTAGAGTAGGGGCTTTCCGTCCACGCCTTTCGTGGGGCGTGGCAACAGTTCATATTCCATTCCGTCAGTCTTGCGTGGCATACTTTTGATTTTTTGTTGGTTTACATCTGCAAAGGTACAAAATTAAATGCGGAAATCCAAATATTTCAGCCAAAATCTTTTGCGTTTCACTCACTTTTTTGTACTTTTGCAAAAGCAAACAGAAAGTGTTATGAAGGCAAAAGTTTATCCGGAGGTTGACTTTCCGATATATATCATTGAGGAGGAGCGTTTGCGGCGGAACCTGCAGCTCATCAGCGACGTGGCGCGGCGCACGCAGGCGGAGTGGATTCTGGCGTTCAAGGCGTTCGCGCTGTGGAAGACGTTTCCCGTGTTCCGCGAGTACATTGGCAGCACGACGGCCAGCTCGCTCAGCGAGGCACGCCTGGCGGTGGAGGAGTTTGGCGCCCGGTGCCACACCTTTTCTCCTGCCTATACCGATGCGGAGATTGACGACATCGCCCGCTGCTCAAGTCACCTGACTTTCAACTCGCTGACACAATATGAAAGGTATCACGCGCGCGTTAGAGAGGTGCAACCCGATTGCTTGCTGGGGCTGCGCATCAACCCCGAGTATTCGGAGGTTGGCACAGCGCTCTATAACCCCTGCGCACCAGGCACGCGCTTCGGCGTCAGCGCCGACAAGCTGCCCGAAAGACTTCCCGCAGACGTCAAGGGCTTCCATTGCCATTGCCATTGTGAGAGTGGGGCAGACGTGTTCGAGCGCACGCTGCAGCATATCGAGGAGAAGTTTGCGGCGTGGTTCGGCCAGCTGGAATGGATTAACTTCGGCGGCGGTCATCTGGTGACGCGCAAGGACTACGACATTGAGCAGCTGGTGCGCACGGTAGTGGGTTTTCATCAACGCTATCCGCACTTGAAAGTCATCTTTGAGCCGGGCAGCGCCTTCGCCTGGCAGACAGGTCCGCTGGTGGCGCATGTCGTCGATGTCGTGGAGGACAAGGGCATCCGTACTGCCATCCTTGACGTGAGCTTCACGTGCCACATGCCCGACTGCCTCGAAATGCCGTATTATCCCGATGTCCGCGGTGCTGAGCATGTTGATGAAATCTCTCACCTCTCACCTCTCACCTCTCACCTCTACAGATTAGGTGGAAACAGTTGTCTGGCTGGTGACTTTATGGGCATGTGGAGCTTTGGCCATGAGTTGGAGGTGGGTGAAGAGATAATCTTCGAGGACATGATACATTACACGACGGTAAAGACGAACACGTTTAATGGTGTCACGCATCCCGCCATCGGTATGCTACACGCAGACGGAAAGCTCGAGATTTTGCGTCGTTTCGGCTATGAAGACTACCGAAACCGAATGGATTGAAACTTTTTTTGCAAAAAAACGCCCGAAAAGTTTGTCAGTTCCGAAAAAAGCATTACCTTTGCATCCGCAATCGAGAGAGATGGCTTAGAAGACGCGGAATTTTCGTGCCAGTGAGAGCAGAAAGTTAACTTTATGCCGAGCGCAGCCGAAAATGCCGACTTTTCGAAGAAAAGGCGGAAATAGCTCAGTTGGTAGAGCACAACCTTGCCAAGGTTGGGGTCGCGGGTCCGAGTCCCGTTTTCCGCTCAACAGAATGAACAAAAAGAGCGTCAGAGATAAATGCCCAGGTGGCGGAATTGGTAGACGCGCACGTTTCAGGTGCGTGTGCCGCGAGGCGTGCAGGTTCGAGTCCTGTTCTGGGCACTCTTTTTTTTCATCTTTATTGTTGGAGAGGTGGCGGAATTGGTAGACGCGCTACTTTGAGGGGGTAGTGTCAATTGCGACGTGGGAGTTCGAGTCTCCTCCTCTTCACATCTTTTTAGCACACAGGCGGAAATAGCTCAGTTGGTAGAGCACAACCTTGCCAAGGTTGGGGTCGCGGGTCCGAGTCCCGTTTTCCGCTCTTTTTTTATTTTGAGGAAAACATCAACATAAATGAATTTATACTTACGTTATTTTGACAACGAGACATTAGTTACTAATGTTGACGATGCTATATCGTTTCTTGCTGATATTGACGAGATTGGGATGAACCCGATGCTCGAAGAAGATATCCGTGAATATGCTGCAAGTGACGTATATTATCCCAAACGTTATAAGATTCGCCCGCGCGTGTACTTTATTATTATCAAGACTGAGGCTGCTACCATGCAGGACTTCAAGGATAAGAAGGCCGTACACGCTATGATAGATATACCTGAGAAGCCAGTGTCGCCTGTTTTGATGAAGCTCAACGAGGAACTTCCAGGTTGGTACGAGGGTTCTATCGACTTCAAGCGTGTGCTGATGGTACCCGGAACAGGAAAGTTCCAGTATTGTGACACCCATTTTGTGGCACAATGCAAGGCTATTTCCGGTCTTGACTGCTATAATCGCATTGTTGATTACCTGCGTGGACGTGTCGATAGTCGCAGCCAGTTCCCCTCAGCCAAAGGAAAGAATTTCAAGTTCCGTTATCTGGGACAGGCAAAATAAGTGTTGAGTGTTTTAGCGTAGAGTGTTATGAATAAGGTCATGTTGATAGGTAACGTCGGTGGTGAGCCAGAGGTTCGCTATGTGGAAGCTGGAGTCGCTGTTGCACGCATTCGTTTGGCAACGACCGAGCGTGGCTACACATTGCAGAACGGCACACAGGTGCCCGACCGTACCGACTGGCACACCGTATTGTTGTGGCGCCGTCTGGCCGAAGTTGTCGAGAAGTACGTTCACAAAGGCGACAAGCTGTATATCGAGGGCCGCATACGCTACTCCACCTATGATGACAAGCGCGGCGTGAGACATGACACGACCGAGATATGGGCAGAGAACATGGAGATGCTGACTCCGCGTAGCCAAGCTCCAGCGAATAATTCGCAGATGGCCAGCGAGCCGGTGCCCACTTCCGATTAAGCCATGATAGAGTTTCAACAACTGTTTTCCGAAGTTCAATTCCATTATCCCACTTTGGGACCAATCATTGCCATTTGCCTGGCAGGTCTGCTGCTGCTCGTTTCTGGCTTTGCCTCGGGTTCCGAGATAGCTTTCTTTTCTCTGTCACCCACAGACTTGAACGAACTGGAAGAGAGCAAAGATGACCGCGATAAACAGATTCTGGCGCTGCGCGAAGACTCCGAGCGCACGCTGGCTACCATTCTCATTACGAATAATCTGGTGAACGTCACCATCATCATGCTTTGCAACTATTTCTTTGCACATGTGGTGACGTTCGGAAATGCCTATTGGCTTCAGTTTATCTGCATCACCGTGCTGCTCACGTTCCTGCTGCTGTTGTTCGGCGAAATCATGCCGAAGGTCTATTGCAGTCAGCACGTGCTGGCATTCTGCCGTCGTATCGTGAAGGGCATCATGTTCTGCCGCAAGCTGTTCTATCCCTTTGCCTCCATCCTGATTCGCTCGGGATTGATAGCCGAGAAGGTGGTGCCGCAGGAGAACCGTGTGCTGAGCGTTGATGACCTGGAGCAGGCGCTGGAACTGACGGATAAGGAGGATATCAAGGAGGAACAGCGTATCTTGGAAGGTATCGTGCGCTTTGGCGATGAGACAGCCAAGGAAATCATGACCAGCCGTCAGGATGTGGTGGATCTTGACATCACCTCCACCTATGCCGATGTACTGAAATGCATCGTGGAGAACAATTATTCGCGTATTCCTGTCTATCAGGAAAGCATCGACAATATTCGCGGCATTCTCTATATCAAGGACCTGTTGCCTCATCTGAACAAGTCGGCTAATTTCCGCTGGCAGACACTCATCCGTCCGCCGTATTTCGTCCCAGAGACGAAGAAGATTGACGACCTGCTGCATGAGTTTCAGGAGAACAAAATTCATATCGCCGTCGTGGTGGACGAGTTTGGCGGTACTAGTGGCATCGTCACGCTGGAGGATGTGCTGGAGGAGATTGTAGGTGAGATTAACGATGAGTATGATGAGGAGGAGAAGAACTATGTCCGCATCAACAGCAACACGTTCGTTTTCGAAGGTAAGACGTTGTTGAGCGACTTCTATAAAATCCTGAAGCTTGACGACGAGACGTTCGATGAGGTGCAGGGTGATGCCGACACCATTGCCGGATTGCTGCTTGAAATCAAGGGCGACTTCCCCGAACTGCATGAAAAGATGAACTATAGTAACTTCACTTTCGAGGTGCTTGAAATGGACGAGCGTAGAATAGTGAAAGTGAAGGTTGTGATGCACGAAAACAAGAACGGCTGACATCTGTGAGTTTGATGCCAGCCGTTCTTTTTATTCTTGATTCTTTTGGTTTACCATCCGTAGTTCTCCCATCCCGTTGCCCAGAACCATTGTATATTCTTGAAATAGGCATTGAGCCCGCGGCTATAGGAGTAATTCTCATAAGCCATCTGGGGAACATGCATGGATATGCAGCCGCAACGCGATTCTGAAACCTTGAAGTCGACGAAGTTCACGTGTCCGTTCGACATCCATCTCATGTTGTTCTGGCAACAGTGATGAATGACGGCCTTGTTCAGGGCGGTCTCCCACATGCTGTAGTCTGCAGGCGATGCATTGGCAAGCATAAAGTCCTTCATGTCGTAGAGCAGACGAACACCTTGGGTTCTGCTTCCGTCGTAGTACACGAGGTTGTCCAACTTCAACTCGGCATCCCTCGTGGGCTTGATGGTCTGCAGTATCTTGGCTGTGGCTTCGGCAAACTGCTGCATCTGGTCCAACTGAATGACGGCCATAGGAAGACCGTTGGCCGTATCCTTATAGTAGGCGTCAGCCACGTCGTTGTAGTAGTTGGCCTTGCCCGAGAACATAAGGGGCACAATCTTGTCGTAGGGAGCACCATTGCCGGGAATCTCGGCAGGTGATGCTATCAGGTACTTGGCTACCTTGCGGAGCTCGTAGGCCGTTCCCGCATTAGCCATGTTACAGCAGTCGCAGAAGATGAAGTCAAACTTGAAGTTCAGCGACGCCAGCATCGTTGCCATAGTAGGGATGTTGATGACCTTACCCCCTGTGGCGCTTGCTGAGTTGTCGCCCGTGTCACGCCCGTAGGCACGATGCCTCTGATAATAGATAATGTCGCTCGACGGGTTGATGGAGTCGCTGCGGTTAAACCACGCGCTGGCATGTCCCCAAAGCACGAGACCATAGCTCTTGGCGGGATATTTGCCGACAATCCATTCTATCACCTCCTTCATCATCCGGGGGTCGGAATTATAGAAATCGCTGTCGAACTGTTTAATCAGTTCACGCTTCCCGCCCTTGAACTCCCAGATGCTGGGGGAAACCCCATACTCTGCTTTGTCAATGAAGGCAATGATATGCTGGTTCGTCTTCAGGTCAATGCTTCCCCTCACCACCTCAGCGGTGTCACTTGTCACATAGCTGGAGAGGTCGTTTTCTCCTGACATATACAAGATTACCGTCCTGCTGTCGGTAGTGGGGTCAACCGGATCCGTATTCGGCTCATCATCCTTGTTGCAGGCTGTCAGGCAGAGCGCCGCCATGAAAAAAGTCAATAAATACTTCATAATGCTTAATATTTTGCGGCAAAGATACGTAAAAATATGGATATTTTGTTATCTTTGCACGAAAATTTGACAGATAAGGTCAAAATGATATAAAAGACTCAGTAGATTATGGCAATCATAAAATGTCCGGAATGTGGTCATCAGGTCAGCGACCACGCAAAAGTATGCCCAAGCTGCGGCATCGAAATCATGGGAAATATCACCCGTTGTCCCTCGTGTGGTGAACAGACGCTATTATGTTATGACACCTGTCCCAACTGTCACGAACCACTTACTTCGTCAGTTGCCCAGGTAGCCCCCCTCATGTCCCCCCAAGGGGGGAAGACCAAGCCCTCCCGCTTGGGAGAGTTGGAAGGGGCAGAGAGACGTGCTACTGAGGAGACTCCTAGGGAGGACGGAAAGAAAAACCGTCATGTGGGTTTCGTGGTTTTCGGTAGTGCATTGGTGTTCTCGTTGGCACTCGTTTTCCTCGGTCTCTACATGATGCAGAAGATGGACACGCAGAACGAGATAGATGCTTTCGAACGTGCCGTCTCCAGCAACGAACCGCTCATTCTCAACGATTATCTGTTGCGCTATAAGGATGCGCCGTTGGAGCGGCGTGACAGCGTGGAAGCTATGTTGAAGCGCTTGAAGAAAGTGGAGAAAGAGTGGGATAGTGTCTATAGTAGCAAGAACCGGAACAAGATAGCCGCCTTCATCGAGAAGTATCCTACGAACATGCATGTGAAGGAAGCAAAGCTGATGCTTGACTCGCTTGACTGGGCAAAGGCTGCTGAGCTGAACACGGTGGCATCCTATGAGGCATATTTGAAGAACTATGCCAATCAAGGCGACCATTCCGACGAGGCCACGATGAAGATGAACGAAATCAAGACGCGTCAGGAGGCAGAGGAACAGGCACGTAAGGACAGCATTGCTGCTGTGGAGAAGAAAAAGGCCGAGGAACAGTCGAAGCCCGCAACGCCGGCTCCTAAGCCATCGGCTACCACCACAAAGCCGGCAACCACATCCAAGCCAGCTGCTTCGACTCCGAAACCAGCTGCCTCAACCCCGAAGAAACCTGCTGAAACCAAAAAGAAATAAAGCGTCTTATTCCTCGATATGCGAGAGGGAATGGGCGAAACTCTTGAAGAAGTTAGTGAGCGCTTCCGAAGGATAGAGCCGGGAGTAGCGTGCAGAGTGTCCCACATGCCAGAACATGGCGCGTGAGTTGGTGCTGCGTGCAAAAATCTGGTCGCTGCTTTGAGTGACGAGCCATTCGTCCGATGCTTCCTTCGACATGCGGAACATGTCTGCAGTCAGTTGTTGTGCGGGCTTGGTCAGCATCTTCTTCATGAAGTGTATCTCCTCCTGCTTGAATCCCAACAGCAGCACCAGCAGCGTTCCCAACAGGTCGGCCATCGGCTGGAGCCGCAAGTCCTTGATCCACCCGCCCAGCTTGTCATAGTCAATAGGACTGGCGGTGTTTCTCGTCATCTGTCCCAGTTCAATGAGCAACGGCAGCGCAATGCCTTCATTCAGTATGTTTCGCGTGTTGAGTACTATATTGAGCAACATCAGTCGCGTGGGTGTCTCGCTCGAATCAGATTCAGCGTCCATAATAGCCTGTAGTTTACGGTCGAGTAGGGGATTGGTGAGACTTGTCACGTTGTCACCCTCCTCCTCATCGTCGGTGTTCACCATCTTGTCCTGAACAGGTGCGCTCTTTGCCTTTGCCCATTTCTCTTTCATGTCTGTGGGCATGATGCTCACAAAATACTCCTGTTGACAGGCCTCCACACCGCCTCCGATTTGACGGGCTACGTTCAGCATGACAGCTATCTGGTAGAGCCGGCGCCACTTCCAGGGTGACATCGGTTCAATGGGCTCCTCATTGGTAAATGCCCCTGCGCGGAGCAGACGGAAGAAATTACGTTCTATGACATTCATATATTTTGAACTTTGAATTTTGAACTATGAACTATGAACTATGAACTATGAACTATGAACTTATGAGTACCGTCTTGGGTATCGAAGCAGGATGGAGAGCGTAGCCGCAATACCGATGGCCAGCGGATAGTAGAGATAGGGCACGATGCTGATGGGGTTCAGCTGTGCCAGTCCTGCCGCCATGAGTAGCTGGGCACCATAGGGCAGCACTCCCTGCATCATACAGGAATAGGTGTCGAGTATGGAGGCGCACTTACGGTTGTCCACCCCGTAGCGGTCACCCACCTGTTTGGCTATGCCGCCCACGGTGAGGATGGCGACGGTGTTGTTGGCTGTGCAGACGTTGATGAACGACACGAGGGCACCAATCGACAGTTCTGCTCCCCGTTTGCTGTGGATGTGGCGTGTCATGTGGCTGATGATGTAGTCAATGCCGCCGTTATGCTTAATGAGTTCCAGCAGTCCTCCGGCCATCATGGTAATGATAATCAGCTCACCCATGCCCGTGATGCCCGTTCCCATAGCTGAAAACCAGCCGAAGACGTCGAAGGCGCCGTTGCAGATGCCGATGAAGCCAGTCAGAATGATGCCCAGCGTCAGCACCGCCATCACGTTCATGCCGAAGATAGCCGTCAGCAGCACAACCACATAAGGAATGACTTTCACATATTCCACTTCCGGAACGTTCTGGGGGGAATTAATGCCACTACCTAAGAAAATGTAAATCACCAGTATCAGTAGTGCAGCGGGTACGACGATAAAAGAGTTGACGCGGAACTTGTCACTCAGTCGGCAGCCCTGTGTAGAGGTGGCGACAATGGTTGTGTCGGAGATGAATGACAGGTTGTCACCGAAGAAGCTTCCGCCCACGATAACTGCCGTAATGAGCGGTGCGCTGATGTCCGTCTGGGTGGCAATGCCCGCCGCAATGGGCGTGAGTGCCACGATGGTACCCACACTGGTTCCCACGCTGAGCGAGATGAAGCAGGCCGCGAGGAACAGTCCTGCCAACAGCATGTTGCCGGGCAGCAATGTGAGAGTCAGGTTGACGGTGGCATCAATGGCACCCATCGTCTTGGCAGAATGGGCAAAGGCCCCTGCCAGCACGAAAATCCATATCATCAGCATCATTTGCCCCGTAGCCGCTCCGCTGCTGAACACGTCGATGCGTTTCCTCAGCGGTATGCCGCCCGTGATGATGACGGCATATACCGAGGCTGCCATAAAAGCCACGGTAATAGGTACTTTATAAAAGTCGTTCGCAATGATGCTCGTCACCAAATAAAGTACGATGAACACCGCCAACGGCGATAATGCTAACACTCCCTTTTTCATTTGCATGCGTTTCGTCTGCAAAGGTAGTGAAAAACGGACAAAATGCAAAGAAAAACAAAGAAATTACCGAATTTTGACGAGATTACGTCTCACCCTTTCCTTTTCATCCTCACAAATCCATAGCCGTTAATTTTTTTGCCTTTTTCTTTGCTAAATCGAAATTTTGCACTATCTTTGTCCCATCAAACAAATGTCAAACCCTCTAAAAACTATACCGCCTATGGGCTAAGATAACATAAAAAGGACATAAGGATGAACGTCCACTTTTGATTCTTGCTTTATCGAAATCGGCAAAATTTCACAAGAGCAATCAAGAACTGAAGTTGGAGTTCGCGCCTGATGGCGTGGACTTTTACTCGTTTAAGATTGCAAGGTGTTTGCCGATACCTGGTGAACATAAACGAAGTAAGTAGTCCACGTTTTTTTGTCCTATTCAAAACGAGAATACTAACAAAAACTCTATGATTATGAAAAAACTTATATTATTATTCGTGCTGCCACTCCTTCCCTTAATGGCCAGTGCTTATGAAGGTCAAGCTTTGCTTGGCGGCATCAATTACTCTTACAACACTGATGAACAAACCGCTGAAGTCATAGCAAAAGATGATGGTTATTCTGGTCACGTGATTATTCCTCCTACCATTGAATGTTTAGGTGTGACGTGTAATGTCATTCATATTTCCGATTTTGCTTTCAAAAATTGTACAGGCTTGAAGAATATAACCCTGCCAGAATCGATGACGTATATTGGAAAATCGGCATTTTATGGTTGTACAAGTCTTAAATCGGTTAACATACCCAATAGTGTGAAGCGGATAGAATTCTCCACCTTTCAGGGGTGCAGTTCTTTATCGTCTGTCATCATTTCTGAGGGTCTGGAGTATATTGACCAATGGGCTTTTTTGGCATGCTCTAATTTAGAAACAATAGATTTCCCCATGAGCATAAATGAGATTGGAGAGGCTGCTTTTTCTTATACAGGCCTGACTTCTGTGAATATTCAAGGAAATGGTAAGACAGCTATTGACAAAGAGGCATTCAAGAGTTGTGAGAATCTCAAGACAGTTGAAATAGGCGATGGAGTGGTGAGCATAGGTGAGTCAGCTTTCCACTATAGCTGGCGGATAGAATCGGTGACGATAAATGTAAAGACGATAGGCGACAGGGCATTCCTTGATTGTGGAGGGGTAAGCTCTGTGACCTTGGGCGAAGGCGTGGAATCTATTGGTACTGGTGCCTTCGCTAATTGTTATCAACTGGAAGAAATAATTATTCCTAACAATGTGAAATCTATCGGAATGAACGCCTTTTATGGTACAGGACTTACAGACATCATTATTTTTGGGAATGGTGAGACTACCATTGGAGAAGGAGCTTTCGAAAATTGTAAGAGCCTCAAGACGATAGTGATAGGCGATGGTGTAGTAAGTATAGAGAAACAAGCATTCGCCTATTGTAATCAAGTGGAATCTTTGGTTATAGGCAATCATGTAAAAATGATAGGTGAAATGGCATTCACATATTGCACAAGGCTGAAATCGCTGCTTTTAGGCGAAAGTATTGAAACCATTAGCGATGCAGCGTTCTACGGTTGCTGTGCTCTGAACGATTTAGTTATCCCTAACAGTGTGACCTCTATTGGTGGGGATGCTTTCGAAAGTTGTGAACAGTTGAAATCAATTACGATAGGTGATGGTGTGGAAACGATTGGTAGTGCTGCCTTTTGTGGTTGTTTCGTTATAGCAGATGTCTATGTTCGTTCTTCCATCCCCACAGAGATTTTTGAAAATACGTTCACCGAAAAAAACTATAAGAATGCAACACTGCATGTACCATCAGGATGTCTGCAGAACTACGCCACGGCAGAGCATTGGAAAAGATTTATTCATATTGTTGATGATATGGAACTTTCGGGCATCCTGTCGTCAACAACAGTCGAGGCCCCCTGGATGATATTCGACACAAACGGTAAAAGACTGCCTCATCTTAAGTCTGGCATAAATATCATCAAGTATAAAAACGGGGAAACAAAGAAAAAATATTTAGATTAGGTCTGAAACCGCCCGCTCAAAAAAAAAGTGACGGTTCTTGCTAAGGCAAGCGACTGAGCCGAGCGGACTTTCCCCTTCGGGCCGTTGAACTAAATCTTCTTTGACCTGAAGGTACAAAGCGGCAGAGCTGAGCGCTGCTGATCCACTTTAACTAAGCCTATGCCTCTCTCGGCTTGAGCCAATCATCGTCTGGCGTTGAGGCGATGGTTGGCTCGGCTGCAGGAGATGATTCTCTCACGTGCAGACAATGGTTGCCTCAACACGAGACAACCATTGTTTGCTTTTGGGGTCGTTGTAATTATCCTTTACATTGCTTTTCTAATTTTGCGTACGACCAAAGTCGCCGGATTTGATAAGCAAAATCGCCGAATTTGGTCACCAATTCCGCCGAATTTGGTCAACAAGGTATAGTCGTTTTGTGAGCAATTCTTCGCTTATTGTTTTCTCTTATAGGTGCTCAGGCGAGCAAGCTCGGAACGTGGCCATTCGTGTTTAAAATCATGCGTAAAAGAGGGGTTTTCGAGTTTTTTTAATCTCGCGCGGAGGCGCAGAGTGAGGCAGAGAAGAATATAAAAACTCCGTGAAACTCCGCGGCTCTGCGCGAGATATAAAATTCTACGCCTTAGGCTCTTTGGCATACTCGCTCACGCACTCCATGAAGGCTTGGTAGTTGCCCATGTCGTACATGCGGCCCTGAAGTCTGACGCCAATCATGCCTGACTGCTCGCGCACCTTCTCCAGCGCGGCTGTCAGTTCTATCTCCTTCGTCGGGTCTGTGGCGTTCGTGATGTCCTGATGCAGCTGCTCGAAGACTTCTGGCGTCAGGATGTACTGACCGAAGACGGACATGTATTTCTTCTGGCCGTCCTTGCACTTCACGCCCAGGAAGTCCTCGGCAAACGAGGGGCTGGGCTTCTCGGTCATGTTGCTCACGCTCAGCTCTGTCTCGTCCTTGTCCTCCCAGGTGCCTGACAGGATGCCGTAGCGGGAGACAGTTGCCAGCGGGATGTCATGGACGGCTACCATCAGACGGTTGTACTGCTCGTATTTCTCTATCAGCTGCAGCGTGCAGGGCTTGTTGGTGGTGCTGCGGTACAGCGTGTCGCCCAACAGCAGCAGCACGGGCTCGTTGTTGGCAAAATCGACGGCCTGATAGACTGCATGGCCGAAGCCGCGCTTCTCACGCTGATAGACGTAGCGCAGGCGCTTGCCGATGGACAGGATGCGGTTCTCATACTCCTGCATCTCCGCGTTCAGCTTCTGTAGGTGTTCCTCGGGCAGGGGTGTCTCGAAGAAGTCGCGGTATTTCAGGCGCTCCTCCTGGGAGCCTAATACCAGGCATATCTCCTCAATGCCGCTCTTGACCAGCTCCTCCAGCAGGATGAGGATGACTGGCTTCACCATGCCGTCCGTGTCGGGAATGGGGAAAAAGTCTTTCTTCAAGGCGCGTGAGGCAGGGTAGAGCCTGGTGCCGAAGCCTGCCACGGGGATGATGGCTTTGCGTACCGTATGGACGGGACGCAGCGTCAGCGGATAGGCTCTCATACCCTTGCTGTTCAGGTAGTCGATGGCTTTCTGCTGGCACTCTTTGTCTTTGGCCAGGAACTGTATGCTGCCGTCGCCCTGCGAGCCGACACCCTTGCCGCCGTAGGTCCATTGCCTGATGGTCGGGTCGGCCAGCACCTCATGCAGCTTCGGCGAGGTCAGCTCCTCGGGACACATGGGAGCCACTGCGCGGTCGAAGAGCTCCTGGGCCTCCGTCATCAGCTGTCCCAAGGCCTCCGCATCGCCGTCGGCCATGTATTTGATGGCGCGGTCGATTATCTTCCGGTTGTCCTCACCCAGCGCTTGCTGTTCCTGCTTCTCCAGCTCGTTGGAGGCGAAGGGGAAGCCCTTGTTCAGGTCACGCAGAATCTTGATGGTGTCTTTCTGGGCACACAGGTCGGCAAACACCCAGTAGAGGTGCTTCTTCACGTTCAGCGTCTTCACCTCTATCTCGTCGCCGTCGAAAATCATCAGGTTAGGCTTCACGCCGAAGGCGCACGCCTGATCCAGACGACCGCAACGGCTGCTGGTGCGCAACTCGCCGAGGTAGGCGATGTTCATCTCGCCCATCGTGTTCAGGTTGAGATTGTAAATCTTGTTGAAGGCTCGTGCCACGAGGACGCAGATGGCTGCCGACGACGACAGGCCGCTCTTCATGGGCAGCGTCATCTTCTTCAGGGTAATCTTCACGCCACCCACCTGGTACCACTCCAGCATGTAGGATGCCACACCAGCGCAGTAGCTGAAGAACGAACCGCTCTTGGCCACGCCCTTCAGTTCCGTCTCGTTCATGCGGCAGGCAAAGTCCTGCCAGACGCCCTTGATTTCAGGGGCTTCGCTGTACATCTCGAAGATAGGTGATTTCTCCACTTCGGCATAGATGCCCTGTTCAATACCCGTCACGATGGCTGCGCCAGGGGCGATGTCCGCATTCATCGTGCGGTATTTTCCTGCCCAGTCCGTATGCTCACCGAAAAGGCACAGGCGACCAGGCACAAACATTGTCTGTTTCATATTACATTATATTGTTTTTATTCATTTGCAGGTTTCTTCTTGTCGATGGCGTGCCAGGCATAGACGATGTATGCCAGCACGAAGGGCACTAGGAGCGAGACGTAGAACATGGTACGCAGGGTGAACTCGCTCGAACAGCTGTTGGCGATGGTCAGCGACGACTGCAGCTGTCCTTCGGCTATTGAGGGATAGTAGGCCGTGCCGTTCCATCCCGCAACAAGCAGCAGGCACAGCACGACGAGTACGGTGCCGATGCCAGCGGGCCAGATGCCTTTGTTTTTGAACTTTGAAGTATGACCTTTGAAATTGATGATTTCCACTGCAATGCCGTAGAGGACGAGCAACACTCCTATTAACAATATAGGAATAAGATACCACATGTCAAACAGGTTGTGCAGGTACTTGTTGGGCTCCATCGTGATGATGCCGTCGGCGGAGACGGCAAAGCCCTCCTTGAGCAGCAGGTGCACGAGGTAGGCGACGAACAACACGAGGAAGGGTATGGCTGTACCGATGATTCGCACGGAGCCGCGTGAACGGATGTCCTCGTTGTCAACGTTGTTCATGACATAGAGGATGCCGAGTGTGCGGGCGAGGAACATGACGGCCAAGCCGAAGATGAGCACCCAGGGATTGAGCAGGGCATCAAGGCCGTGCGAGGCGTTCGCCCAACTGCTGATGACGGGCGTCATAGCACCAGTTTCAATCATGTTGTCCTTGGCGATGACGAAGTTCGAGCCCTCGAAGAAGGTTGCCACGGCACCGCCGAGGAGCAGCGGGCCGAGCAGTCCGTTGAGCACGAGGAAGAACTGGAACGTGCGGGGGCCGAGGAAGTTGCCGAGCTTGTTCTGGAACTCATAGCTGACGGCCTGTAGCACGAAGGTGAACAGGATAATCATCCACAGCCAGTAGGCTCCGCCGAAGCTGGTGGAGTAGAACAAGGGGAACGAGGCGAAGAAGGCTCCGCCGAAAGTGACGAGGGTGGTGAATGTAAACTCCCACTTACGGCCAGTGGAGTTGATGACCAGCTGCTTTCCCTCCTCGGTCCATCCTAAGGAGCGCAGGCAGGAGTTGGCCCCTTGTACGAAGAGCAGGAACACGAGCAGCGCGCCGAGCAGCGAAACGATAAACCACCAGTAGTGTTGCAGAAATTCGTATGTCATTTTAATTGAGAATTTAGAATTGATAATTGAGAATTAGTTGATGTCCGGTCCTTTCTTGATCTGTTTGAGCAGGATGCTGATTTCCACGCCGAGCAGCACGGTGAAGAGGACGAGGAAGATGATGAAGGTCAGCATGACGGAGTTGGACTGCAGGTCGCTGACAGCCACCCATGTGGGCATCATGTCCTGAATGGTCCACGGCTGACGTCCGAACTCTGCCACGAGCCAGCCGCTCTCAGAGGCGATGTAGGCTAACGGCAGCAGGATAATGGCCAGCCAATAGTGCCAGGCGGGAAGACTCGCCATGTCGTAGGAGTCGGTTTCTGTCTCTGGCAGTAGTCCGACGGCAGCAATCAGCCTGCGCGTAATCACGGACAGATATGGAATCTTGAATGACAGCAGAATGATAACGGCAAAGAAGAGGATGAACAGACAACCCATGCCGACCATGACACGGAATGCCCAGAAGTTAATAGGTATGAAGGGCACTACGTCGTTCTTGTCCTTGATATAGCCGTAGCCGAAGTAGGGCATGTTTTCCTTGAGGGTTGAGAGTAGGGGAGTGAGCGTTGCCTCATCGGCACCGTCCTTCTTCGCTTTGCGATAGTCAGCCAGGGCGGTGATGGCTTTCTTGCCGCGTTCTATCTTCTCGTTGATGGAAGGCTCCACGTGTCCGTCGGGAGTGGTGTAGCCGTTCAGCAGGTCGTTGATGCCTGGCACGTAGCCGTGCGGGTTATCTGTAGCCATGATGCTCAGGGCGTAAGGCATGTCAATCTTCAAAGGTGCCTCTGCGTCACGCTGGTATTTAGGCTGCTCAAAGGGACTCACCCATGCTATGGCTGTCAGCCCTTGGTCTGTGCCGCCGTTGTAGAGTGCTTCCATAGCGGCTAACTTCATGGGCTGGTACTTGGCTACCTGCTGACCGCTGACATGACCGGTGAGGGCGGCAGCGAACGAGGCGATGAGTCCTACCACAGCAGCAATCCTGATGCTCTTCGTGGCCAGCTTCACCTCACGTTTCTTCCACAGATACCAACTGGAAACGGCCACCACGAAGACGGCGCCGATGATCCATGCCGATGTCACCGTGTGGCAGAACTTCCCGACGGCAAACGGCGAGAGAGCCACGTCGAGGAATGATGTCATCTCGTTGCGCATGGTGTCGGGATTGAACACGCAGCCTACAGGGTACTGCATCCATGCGTTGGCCACGAGAATCCACCATGCCGAGATGGTGGCGCCGAGACCTGTGAGCCATGTGGAGGCGAGATGGAAACCCGCTGACACCTTTTTCCAGCCGAAGAACATCACGGCCACAAAGGTGGACTCCATGAAGAAGGCCACGATGCCCTCGATGGCCAATGGCGCTCCGAAGATGTCGCCAACGAACCAGGAGTAGTTCGACCAGTTGGTGCCGAACTCAAACTCTAAGATGATACCCGTTGCGACGCCCATAGCGAAGTTGACACCAAAAAGTTTCTGCCAGAACTTGGCCGCGTCGCGCCAGAAGGTGTCTCGGGTACGGTACCAGACGGTTTCTGCAATGCCCATGATGAGTGCCAGACCCAGGGTGAGCGGAACGAAGAGCCAGTGGTAGATGGCCGTCAGAGCAAACTGGGCTCGCGACCAGTCAATGGTACCTGCATCGATGTTTAATAATAGTTGGTTTGTCATAATTATTGGTTATTGATTCGTTTTGTCATTTCTGTTGCCACGAAGTCTGCTTCGCCGTCTTCCCCGGCGTGTGTCGAAAGAAAATCGGGGAAGAAGAACAGTTTGAGGACTACGAAGATGATGAACAGCTTGATGATGATGACCAGCCAAAGCGTCCTTCCCACCGTCATGCTGCGGAAACCGTCAGCGTAAAGGTGGTAAACCTTGGAGAAGATATTTGGCTTACTCATCTCATCACGTCTTTAGTTAAACTGCAGCCAAAGATACGCATAAATGTGTAAACTACCAAGCAAAATTGCAAAAAAATGTTTTTTTTTACGGGAAAAGTCTTAATTTTATGATTGATAAAGATTTTGTAATACTAATTTTTTTGTCATTTCGTTGAAATGGCATATCTTTGCACGCAAAATTTTGGATAGCATATAAGAATGAAAAAAAAGATACTTATTCCTGTTCTTGTAGTGGTCGCCGCTCTGGTGGCTGCTATCGCATGGCTCGTCTGGGACAATTACCAGCAGCGGCAGGACTATCAGGCGATGCAGGAACTGGCAGAGCTTGACAAGCAGGAGATGGAGAATGAGTATGAGAGCTTTGCCTTGCAATACAGCGAGATGATGACGAAAATCAACAACGACTCCATCATCGCACAGTTGACGCAAGAGCAGTTGCGTACACAGCAGCTGCTGGCCGAACTGAAGCAGGTAAAGGCAGAACGGGCAGAGGATGTCCGTGAGATTGCCCGACTGAAGAAAGAGCTGGCACAGGTAAGGCTGGTGTTGCGCGACTATGTGATGCAGATAGACTCGCTGAACCGCTTGAACGAGAATCTGCAGGCAGAGAACAGTAGTCTGCGTGGGGAGAACGATGAGGCACGGCGTACCATCGAAGGACTGAGCAATGAGCGTGAGACCCTGTCGGAGCGTGTAGCCATTGCCGCCCAGTTGGATGCAACAGCTATCTCCATGACACCGCTGAAGAAAAACGGCAAGCCGGCGAAGAAGATGAAGGACTGCAAGACGATTACCGTGTCGTTCAATATCTCACGAAATGTGACGGCAGCCAACGGGCAACGTACCGTCTATGTGCGTATCATGACGCCCGTAGGACAGGCGCTTAACGGCGGAGGTACATTCCCCTATGAGAACCGTAATCTGGAGTATTCGATGAAGAAAGCCATTGAATATACGGGTGAAGAGACACAGGTGACAACCTACTGGAACGTGAGTGAGTTCCTGAGTGACGGAAAATATACGGTAAGTATCTTTGCCGACGGTCACATGATAGGCTCGCGAAGCTTTAGCTTTGATTGAAAGTTGATAATGTAAATGAATATAATTTAAGTAGTTAAAGGGATGCTGAAAAGACAATTCTTTGTATTACTCCTTCTACTGACGGTTGTGGCCATACCCGCTACTGCCCAGCGCCTGTTGACGCTTGACAGTTGTAGGGCGATGGCCTTGCACAATAACAAGCAGCTCGCCGTTTCGAAGGTAAAACAGGATGTGGCTACCAATGTGCGCCGTTCGGCACGCACGGCCTATCTGCCCCGTGTCAATGCCGTGGGTGCATATATGCACACGTCGCGTGAGATCTCTATCCTCAACGATGACCAGAAGAGTAAGCTCAGTAACTTGGGTACTGAAGCTGCCACAGGTATTGGTACTGGTATTCAGGATGCTTTGGGTAATCTGCCCGCTAACATACAGCAGGTGCTCGGTGCAATGGGTATCACCAGCGATGCCGTGATGCAGATTCTGCAGCCGAAGCTCAGTGGACTGGCCACTAGTCTCAACGGCACGGGAGAGCACATTGTTGATGCGTTCCGTACGGACACTCGTAACATCTGGGCCGGTTCAGTCGTCGTCACACAGCCCGTCTATATGGGTGGTGCGCTTTCGGCTATCAACAATATGGCAGACATTGCTGAGGAGATGGCATGTAACAGCGCTGAGGCCAGCGTGCAGTCAACACTCTACGACATAGACAAAACTTACTGGACCGTTGTGTCGCTGACGCACAAGAAACGACTGGCAGAGAGCTATCTGGAGCTGGTTCGCAAGCTGAGCGACGATGTGGATAAGATGATTGAGGAAGGTGTGGCCACCCGTAGCGAAGGACTGAGCGTGGATGTGAAGGAGAACGAAGCCGAGATGATGGTGACGCAAGTCAACGACGGTCTCGTCCTCTCGAAGATGCTGCTCTGTCAGCTTTGTGGTATGCCCCTCAACGAACAGCTGGTGCTGGCAGAGGAGAACGCCGATGATCTCGTCACAGACGAAACGGCGCCTCTCTACACTATGGAGGAAGCTATTGGCAACCGTCCGGAGATGCGCTTGCTGCAGAACGCTGTCGATCTAAGCAAGCAGGCTACGAAATTGCTGAAGGCGGGCAACCTGCCGCAGGTGGCCGTTTTAGGCGGCTATACGATTAGCAATCCCCATAACTTTAATGGTTTCAAAAAGGAGTTTGGCGGTGTGTGGAACATCGGCGTCATGGTACGTGTGCCTATCTGGAATTGGGGTGACGTGGCCTATAAGGTTCGTGCTTCAAAAGGTGTGACCACGATGGCTCAGCTGGAGATGAATGAGGCCCGTGAGAAGATGGAGCTGCAAATCAACCAAAGCTCGTTCAAGTTGAGCGAAGCCGGACACAAGCTCGCCATGTCGCAGGCAAACATCAAGCGTGCAGAGGAAAACTTGCGAACGGCGAACCTGGGCTTCCAGGAAGGCGTTATCTCTGCTACCACCGTGATGGAGGCACAGACGGCCTGGTTGCAGGCAAAGTCGCAGAAGATAGATGCTGAGATAGATGTGAAACTCAGTCAGGTGAATCTGCGCAAGGCTATCGGTGCGCTGAAGTAACACACAAGTCGTAATAACGTTATATCGTAATATCGTAAATTAAATAATCATATGAGTGCAAAAACGCAACATAACAACATCCTGCTCGCCATACTTGGTTTCGTAGCAGTAGTGGCTCTGGTCGCTCTCATTGGCTTCTTTGCCTTCGACCGTGATCCGGAGATGATTCAGGGCCAGATGGAAGTAACAGAGTATCGCGTCTCAAGCAAGGTGCCTGGCCGTATCCTTGAATTGCGCGTCAAAGAAGGAGACTTTGTCAGGGTAGGTGACACACTCGCCATCCTCGATGCCCCCGAGGTACGTGCCAAGATGGAACAGGCGCAGGGAGCTGAGGCAGCTGCAGCCGCGCTGGAGCTGAAGGCGCAGAACGGTGCCCGCCAGGAGCAGATTCAGGGCGCTTACCAGGTTTGGCAGCAGGCTATTGCCGGTCTTGATATCGCCAAGAAGTCGTATGAACGCATCCAGCGTCTGTTTGACGAAGGTGTTGTCAGCGCCCAGAAACGTGACGAGGTCTATGCCAAGTACAAGGCGATGGAAGCTCAGGAAAAGGCTGCCAAGAGCCAGTATGACATGGCTGTCAACGGCGCACGTCGTGAAGACAAGCTGGCAGCACAGGCACAGGTGAACCGTGCCCGTGGTGCTGTGCAGGAGGTAAACAGCTACATCAACGAGACCGTGCAGACGGCACAGATGGAAGGCGAGGTAAGTAGCATCTACCCGAAAGTCGGTGAGCTGGTCGGTACTGGTTCACCCATCATGTCTGTCTCGGTGATGAGCGACATGTGGGGAACGTTCAACGTTCGTGAGGATCAGTTAGAGGGACTGGCGGTAGGCTCTACGTTCGAAGCTTTCGTGCCTGCCTTCAACAAGACCATCAAGATGAAGGTCTATTATATGAAGGATCAAGGCTCTTATGCTGTGTGGAAAGCCACGAAAGCCAACGGACAGTATGACCTGAAGACATTTGAGGTCAAGGCACGCCCAGTGGATAAACTGGAAGGACTGCGTCCGGGTATGTCGCTGATACTGAAGCGCTGAATGTAGTTGACGGTAATAATTTGGACTCCCCTTGAAATTCAAAGAGTTTATATTCAGGACTCTCTCGGTTTGCAGACGTGAGATAGGCATCCTTATACACAACCACATGTATTGGTTGTGTATGTTGCTGTTGCCTGTCATCTGCATCGTGTTCTTCACGTCGTTGCTGGATGAGGGACTGCCCGAGAAGTTGCCGGTGGGAGTGGTTGACTTGGATAATACCACCACGTCGCGAGCGCTGATTCGTAATCTCGGTTCGTTCCAGACCAGTCATGTCGTGGCGCATTATCCCAGCGTTAGCGAGGCGCGCGAGGCCATACACGACAACCAAATCTATGCCTTCCTCTATATTCCAAAAGGTACCACCGATGACCTGTTGGCCAGCCGTCAGCCGAAGATATCGTTCTATTATTCCCTGACCAGCGTGATGAGCGGATCGCTGTTGTTCCGTGACCTGAAGACCATTTCAGTACTTGGCTCTGCTTCGGTGGGACAAGCTACGATGCGAGCCCGTGGCTATACAGACCAGCAAATCAAGACGTTCCTGCAACCCATTGCCATAGACCTGCATCAGCTGGGTAATCCGTGGACAAACTATAACATTTACCTCTCCACCATGCTCATTCCTGGTGTGCTCATGTTGTTTATCTCACTCATCACGGCCTATTCGCTTGGTACGGAGATGAAGTTCGGACGTAGTCACAGTTACATGAAGTTAGCAGGTGATAACATCTATGTGGCTATTTTGGGCAAGATGATTCCCCAGACACTCATCTTCTTCACCGTTGCAGCGGGATATGCCTGCTATGTGTTTGGTGTGTTGCATTTTCCACACCCAGGAGGGTGGGGGAAGATACTCTTACTTACCATGGAGATGGTATTGGCGTCTCAGGGCTTCGGCATCTTTATCTTCGGACTGGTGCCTTCGTTGCGCATGTCTATGAGTATCTGTTCGTTGTGGGGTGTCCTCGGCTTCTCCTTGTGTGGCGCAGCCTTCCCCGTCATGGGCATGGACGGCCCCTTGCAGTCGCTCTCGTGGCTCATTCCCCTGCGCCATTACTATATGCTTTACCAGATGTGCGTCCTTCACGGTTTCCCGCTCATTGACGCATGGTTCCACTTCTCGGCACTCACAGCCTTTGCTCTGATGCCGCTTATCATGTTGCCCAAGATTAAAAACGCAATGCTCAACTATGTCTATATTCCATAATCTCAGCGAAACCATACAAGACATGTGCTACATCTGGCGCTATGAGATGAAGCAGGTGTTACGCGACGAGGGAGTACTCATCTTCTTCGTTATCGTGCCGTTGGTTTATCCGCTGCTCTATTCATGGATTTATAACAATGAGGTGGTGCGTAATGTGCCGGTGGTAGTTATCGATGACGACCACTCATCACTCAGTCGGCAGTTCATCCGTGAGTGTGATGCCAGCCCTGACGTGTCTATCACTTATCATGCCAGCGATATGGATGAAGCGCAGATGCTGATGAGCCGTCAGATTGTGCGTGCAGTCTATTGGATTCCATCTGATTTTAGTGAACGGCTGTTGCGCATGGAACAGGCACATGTCAGCGTCTATTGTGACATGAGTCTGATGTTAGCCTATAAAGCAGCATACCAGACAGCAGTGAATGTATCGCAGCACATGAATACTGAGTTGCAGATAAAGTTGACTGGGAACTATACCGAGCGTGAAGACCAGATACTGGTGCGCCCGCTCGACTATGATGATGTACCGGTGTTTAATCCTTCGGGGGGCTATGGGTCGTTCATCTTGCCTGGAGTCCTTGTCCTGATTCTGCAACAGACATTGGTGCTCGGCATCGGATTGGCTGCCGGTACTGCCCGTGAGCGTAGCCGCTTTGGTGACCTTATTCCGATGGAACGTCCTTATCGTGGTGTGTTGCGCATCGTCTTTGGTAAGGCATTATGTTACTTTATGATTTACTGCGTTGCAGGAGCATGGCTGACGGTTATCGTACCACGTCTGTTCAGTTTCCCGACGCTCGTGCGTTGGGAGCATCTGCTGACATTTATGTTCCCTTATATACTGGCTTGTGTGTTCTTCGGTATGGTCATCTCGTGCATGGTGCGTTACCGTGAGAACGTCATGCTCTTAGTCATATTCATTAGTGTTCCGCTATTGTTCATGACAGGTCTTTCATGGCCGCAGTCAAACATACCAGGTGCATGGCAGGCGGTGGCATGGCTGTTCCCCTCGACACCTGGCGTGCGTGGCTTTATACGTATGAACTCTATGGGTGCAACTATTGACGATGTGGTTACGGAATATAATGTGCTTTGGGTGCAAACTATTGTCTATTGGACGTTAGCCTGTCTGGTCTATCGTCATCAGCTGCGTCTGTCCCGGCAGCATGTGCATGAACGACTTGATATCATGAAGCGTAAACTGGTTGTCCGCCGACTGTTGCATAAGCGGAAAAAGGCATAGCCTTCACGCAGTTTTACCCTTCGCTTTACTTTTGAATCCCCACAATCTTTGTCTTGGGCAGTTCTGCGTTGCGACGGTTCACGACGGTAACCACGCTTTGGGCGAGGTTGATAAAGGCAAGGCCCGTCATCGTTTCGCTGCTCAAGGCAGCGGGCTCTCCCTTGTCGCCACTCTCGCAGATGCCCTGTACCAGCGGTATCTGGGCGAGTAGGGGAACCTGCATCTCCTCGGCCAGCTGCTTGCAGCCCTCCTTGCCGAAGATGTAGTAACGGTTCTCGGGCAGTTCGGCAGGCGTGAACCATGCCATGTTCTCCACCAGTCCGAGGATGGGCACGTTTACCTTCTCATTACGATACATATCAATACCCTTACGAGCATCGGCCAGTGCCACCTGTTGGGGTGTGCTGACGATGATGGCACCTGTGATGGCAAGTGTCTGCAGCAGCGTCAGATGGATATCGCTGGTGCCTGGAGGTGTGTCAAGAATAAAATAGTCGAGTTCACCCCAGTCGGTATCGGCAATGAGCTGCTTCAGGGCATTCGTTGCCATACCTCCACGCCAGAGCGTAGCGGTGTCGGGGCTGACGAAGAATCCGATGCTGAGCAGCTTGACACCATATTTCTCAATGGGCTCAATGAGGTCACGGCCATCCACGTTGACAGCGTAAGGGCGGGCATCTTCCACCTCAAACATCTTGGGCATCGAAGGACCGAAGATGTCGCAGTCCAATAGCCCGACCTTGTAGCCTAAACGTGCTAACGCGATGGCGAGGTTGGCAGCCACCGTGCTCTTGCCCACGCCACCCTTGCCGCTGCTGACGGCAATGATATTCTTCACGTCGGGCAGCATCTTACCTACTTCAGGACGCGGCTTCGACTTGAACTCCGTTTCTATCTCCACCATGACAGGAACCTCGGCAGGTGACCCGCCGAAGACCTGAGCACAATGGTATTTTATAGCGGCTTCGGCTGCTTTTACCGTTGACTTGAGAAACGGGTCGGTGTCGCGTGGAAACTCTAACACTACCTTCACCTTCCATGAGTCACCCTCGTTCTGCGGGGCTGCAACAGACGGTGTATCTGCCACCATCTGACTTTCAACCAAGTTCTTCTTTGTGCCGGCATACGTCACCGTAGCCAGCGCGTCCATAATGAGTTGTGGGTAAAGTACCATATTAATATTTTACTATTTGACGATTTTTCGTGCAAAGGTATGAAATAGTGAGCAAAAAGCCAACTTTTCTTTTGTTTTCTTTTGTTCTATTCTCGATTTTTCATATCTTTGCACGCAAAAACCAATAGTGATAATATACGTAAGACGTAAGAAAACGATATGGATTACCAAGTTTTGGGACTTGTTGTCATAGCTGTCATCGCTCTGTTGCTGCTTTTGCAGTTAGGGCGGAGAATCATGCAGAAACGTAGCGACCGTCGCGCTCTTCATGAGCAGATTAGTGCTGCCGAGGGCTGCTATATGTTCTTGATAGACAAGAATATGGATGTGCAGGACACCAACTATTATGAGTTGAATCCTGAACGCCGGCATGTACTTCCTTACAGACTGGGAAATGTCTTGCGTTGTCGGGAGGGTGAAGACTGTGGAGAGTGTGGCACGGGGTTTGCCTGTAGTACATGTCCGGTGCGCTATGTCATAACCAATGCGTTTAAGCAGAAGCATGACTTCAATGACGTGTCGGCTGTGATGACGCTTTACTCTATTGCCAACGTGCCGGAAGAAGTCAACGTGCGCCTCTCAGGTAAACGTGTCTATGTGGGTGATGAGCCTCACATGCTGGTGACGGTTATTGAGTCGGAAAAAGAATAAATAAGAACAAATCAAACCATTCGCATACAAAAATGAAGCATATCAAGTTTTTCCCTATCTGTGTGGTTGCGCTCCTGCTGGTTTTCGCTGGTTGCGACACGCCCCTGACCAGCGATGAACTGGATTTGGCCAACTTCAAGCCCGTAGACCAGTTTGTGCCTGCTTACGAGGCTCTGAACCAACGCGACGACTTGGTGTCGAATCGTGACTACGACATCGAGAAGACCGTTCGCATTATCAATGCATTGGAGATTGCACAGGTGAAGTCTAAGAACTTCAACGAGTTCTTGGAGTATATGGCTAAGCAGGATTATACCGGTGTGGCTCCTGACGTGATAGAGGCCAAGCAGAAACTGCTTCCTGTGCTACAGTATATGTATAAGATGCAGTCGCAGGACGAACAGCTCTCCGATATGTGGATGTTAGCACGTAGTGCTGCTAAAGGTGCAACTGCCATTGACGACCCGATGAAACTGGTGGGTATCATTGCCGGCAACCCATTCTCTATCCTCGACATCCATCAGAACGCTGACGCAGCGAAAGCCACCGATGCGGCTTTTGCCCAGTTTGAGGAGGACAAAAAACTGAAATCGAAGATCAAAGGTGAGATAGAGAAGCTACGAGGCTCCTACTTGAAGTATCTGACCGACTATGCTCCCATCTATCATAAGTATATGAAGGAGTATGATGCGCTGTGTGTGGAGAAGGACGCTGCCTACCTCGACCTCTATGGTGGTCGAACGAATGAGGCACTGGGACACACACGACGCATCCTGCAGAAGTATCCTAATAATGGCGAGGCTCAGTTGTTGCAGTCGATGGCCCTCATCATTCAGGGCTCGGCTGAGCAGCAAACGCAGGAGCAGTTGCCAATCAGCAGCCAACCCGAGCTGACGTTGCCTGACACGCTTAATCCTCAGCCGACGAGTATGAACGCTAAGCTTGTTGAGGCTAACCGCACACTCGACAACTATATGGAGCAATATCCCTCGAAGACAGCTCCGGCGCTTGTCATGAAGGGACTCATGGCTCAGAAGCTCGGCGACGAGCGTGCTGCCTTATCCTATTTCAATCAGGCGAGCATAGAATATCCGCGGCAGGCAGCCCAACTCACCGATATGCTTGATGCCTATAGTACGCGTACTTACTTGAGCAAAACCCCCGAAGGACAGTATTTGCGCCAGCTCTATGCTTCAACGATGGAAGGCTACGGCATGTTCAGCCCCAATCTGCTGAAAGCCCGTCATTATGCCGACCAGGGGAAGAATGATGAGGCACGGCAGGAAATTTTCAACCACTTCTTCCGTCGCGGCAATCAAGGCATCTACGATGCGCTGCTCAGCGATATGCAGTTCTGTGAGGAGCATCTTTACGGTCCTTTCAAGCAATTGCTCATTGAACACGCTTTCCTGGATGTCGAGGTCGAACCAGAGTCGGAGTGGCTGTTCTGGAATAGCGATGACCTGTTGAATGTGAAGCTCAACAACCGTAGTGATCTCGACTTGGAGAACGTACGACTGTTCCTTTGCATTCACTACACGGGTATGTACACCAATGAGTATGATGTGGTGAAGGTGCCGCGTACGATGAACATTATCAGCAAGCATTCCACAGCCGACTTCGATACGCTGCGCATTACCTATCCCGGCAAGAACTATGACGACATTACCCGCATCCGTGCTATTGCTGTTACCGATAACCGTATCTGCTGGGTGGATGACGTGAAATATAAGCGTTCGCATATCCTCGACCAACTGCGTAGTGGTGATAGCAATCGCAATGCTCAACTTGAACGCGACCGTCAGGAATACCTGCGCAACTACTCGCTCAGTCCTGACAAGTTGCGCAGTACGCTGCAAGAAGAAGGAAGCATTAAAGTGCTGCCTCCAGAGGAAGACCCCGCAGAGGAGCGTAGTTGGTGGGATAAGTTCTGTGGTTGGTTCTCAAGTCCTGACAACGATTTGAAGATAGAGCTGCCGCGTGTGCTGACGATGATTGACCCTGTGTTCTCGCTTCGTGCCATCGACGGAGAGGAGGCGCTTTCGCCCGTGGAAAATTACTTACAGGGGACGTCCATTCATCTTGTGTTTGACTATGTGCCTCAATACGAGGAGGAATTGCCGCTATTTATCTATAGCGACTTCGTCAACTTCCGCATCGACATTGTCTATAAAGGAGCTAACTCGGAAATCAAGCAAGTGCAGATTCTGCGCTGACGTCAAAGACATTTTCTAACTTATAAATAAAAAGGAACGTACATGTGCACGTTCCTTTTATTATATTTATTTGCTTACCTCAAGCGAGCTGCGCTTGTCGCGGTGGTAGGAGCGGTATTCATCAAGCGGAATCTCAATGTTCGGCTCCTCCAACTCTCCTTCACGTGGCAGACGAAACTGTATGTACTTAATGCTGAGTCCGCGCTCTATCCACATCTGTTCATAGTAGGTTTGAATAGATGCTGCATCGGAGAAATCAGAGTTGTTGGAGAATTCTGAGTATAAGTCTTGGGTGGACAACAGTACGGGGAGGTGATTTTTCTCTACCATATAGGTGGTATAGGTGAAGAGAAAATTGGAGTCGGTTTTCAAGTGGATGATGCCACTGTCAATAAGAAAGCGGCGGTAGCGTTGCATGAAGAAGGTACTGGTGAGCCGTTTGCGCGGGTTCTTCATCTGCGGGTCGCAGAATGTCAGCCATATCTCCTGTACTTCATTCTCAGCAAAGAAACGGTCGATAATCTCGATGTTCGTGCGTAGGAATGCCACGTTTGTCATGCCATCTTTAACGGCATGTGTCGCACCGGTCCACATACGAGCACCCTTGATGTCCACGCCGATGAAGTTCTTATCGGGGAATATCTTTCCTAACCCTACGGTATATTCGCCTTTTCCGCAGCCCAGTTCCAAGATGATGGGGTTGGGGTTGTGAAAGTAATCATCATGCCAGCGTCCACGCAGGGGAAAATCAACGTGTTCCAGCGTCCCGTAAGGGTACTGGAACACGTTATCATAAGTCGCCATGTCAGCGAACTTTGCCAGTTTGCCTTTGCTCATTACTCAATCACCACTGTTGTCCAGCCGTGTTTGTCCTCTATCTCACCATACTGGATGCCACGCAACGTGTCAAAGAGTTTCTTGGAGACGGGACCGGGCTTGTCGCCGAATGAGTAGCGCTTACCTGTATCCAGGTCGTCAATGTAACTGATAGGACTGATGACAGCTGCCGTTCCGCAGGCACCTGCCTCCTCGAAGGTTTCCAATTCATCCTCAGGAATAGGACGTCGCTCCACCTTCATGCCCAAGTCCTCAGCAACCTGCATCAGACTCTTGTTGGTAATAGAGGGCAGGATAGAGGTTGACTTAGGTGTGATGTATGTGTTGTCCTTGATGCCGAAGAAGTTGGCAGCTCCGCACTCATCCATGTATTTCTTCTCCTTTGCGTCGAGGTAGAACTCACAGGCGTAGCCCTTCTCGTGTGCCAGATTATTGGCAAAGAGCGAAGCTGCATAGTTGCCGCCCACCTTGTACTTACCCGTTCCGAGGGGTGCAGAGCGGTCGTAGTCGCGGATGATGACATAGGGATTAGCAGCGAAACCACCCTTGAAATACGGACCTACAGGTGTGACGAAGATAAGGAAGCAGTATTCCTTAGCGGGATGCACACCAACTTGTGCGCTTGTGCCGATGAGCAGCGGACGGATATAGAGTGTGGCGCCACTCTCGTAAGTGGGAATCCACTCCTGATTCAAACGAACCACCTTCTTAACCATTTCCGTAAACAGCTCCGTGCTGACCTCGGGCATCATAATGCCGCGGCAGGTTGACTGCAGACGGGCAGCGTTCTCGTCAACACGGAAGATGCGTACCTTGCCGTCCTTGCAGCGGTAGGCTTTCAGTCCCTCAAAGGCTTCCTGACCATAATGCAGGCAGGTAGCTGCCATGTGCAGGTTCAGATACTCATCGGAGCAGACTTCTATCTCGCCCCATTTTCCATCGCGGTAGTAACAGCGGACATTGTAGTCGGTCTTCATGTAACCGAACGACAGATTTCCCCAGTCTAAATTCTTCATAATGTTTATGTTTATATGTTTCTTGTTTTTGTTGTCTGTCTTGTTTCTCTTTGTTGAACGCGTGCAAAATTACATAAAAATAGGCATCTATGCAACAAAAAGACGCAAAAAATGTTCTGTTTTAAAATAAATGTTTACCTTTGCACCCCGAAAACAGGATAATTTTAAATGTTTATACTAAACTGACAAGAAAATGAAGAGATTATTAACATTAATGGCGTTGGCTGTGAGCATAAGTGTTGCAGCTCATGATTTCGAACCAAATGACACCACCGTCATTAAACATGCAAAGAAGGTAATTATTGTAAATGACAACACTTCACAGCAGGTGAAGGTCGTCCGTGGTTATGATGATGAAGGTAAGAACGTCTATGAATCTACCGTCTGTCTGTCCGGCAACGATTTAGTGAAGACATCGCGTGAATACAAGGAGGATGATGATACCTGCAAGGTGCATGACCTGTCCATGCATTTTGGTGTTGGTATAGCTACTCCGACTAATGTGCCTGACGAGATGAGCTTTGCCCCGTTCAAGTCTTGGGAATTATTTTGGACTGTAATCCAGTATGACTATACACCGAAGTGTGTATGGCAGACTTATTCTGCAGGCTTCCAGTTAGGTTGGCATCACTACGGGCTTAGTACCGAAAAGATGTTTATGAAAGATGATGCTGGTGTGATAGGCTTGGCTGATTATCCCGCTAATGCTGGCCACAGATATTCTTCCATTAACGTGTTTAATATCTCTATTCCCCTGCTTTTTACGCAGAAATTTGACCGCAAGGGCGACATTAAGTTCAGTGTTGGTCCCGTTGTCAACTTCAATGTGTATGGCAGCCTTACGTCGGGTTACGAGATGGGGGATGTAGAAACAGAACTGACGACAAAGAAAATTGGTCAGCGTCCTGTGACGGTTGACTTTATGGGTATTTTGAAACTCTACGGCGTAGGACTCTATTGCAAGTATTGCCCGATGAGCGTGCTCAAGAACGACTGTGGACCGCAGTTCCACTCACTCTCGTTCGGCCTGTATTTTTAAGAGTTCCTCCTCTGTACGGGTCAGTTTGTCCTGACAGAACTTAATGAGTCGCTGTGCAACTTTTAGTTGTGCAGCGATTTCGTCTATGTCATACTCGTTGGCTTCCATTTTTCGTACAATGGTTTCCAGCTGGGCAAGTGCCTCTTCATATTTCTGTTCTTCGTTCATTTTTATTCGTTTTTACTTTCTTACCTTCTTTCCCTTTTACCTTTGACTTAAAGGTTCCTTTTTCTACACGTGTTTCTATTTCGTCTCCTACTTTCAACTGCTTGGGGTCACGTACGGCGCGGCCTTCGTGCAATGTGATGCTGTAGCCTCGGGTGAGCAATAGTTGGGGGTCGAAGCCTTGCAACTGCAAGTTGATACGCTCCAAACGGTGCTTCTGCTCGGTCAGTCGTCGCTCGATGGCTACGGGCAGACGACTTTCCAGTAGTTCAATACGATGACGCCCGTTGGTCAAGGTGCGCATCGCCAGCGTAGGAATGAGCGTAGAGAGGTTGGAAATCTGTGATTTATGATGGGTAATCTTCGTGGTGATAGACAGCATGAGGCGACGCTGTGACTCTTCAATGCGGTGGAGTGTCTCGGCCAGATGGTCAATGAGTAGGGCGGCAGCTGCTGTTGGCGTTTTTACTCTCGTATGGCTTACCATATCGAGAATGCTCTCGTCGCGCTCGTGACCGATGCCGGTAATGATGGGAATGGGGAAGTTCGCCACGTTCTCCGCCAATGCCAGCGTATCGAAGCCGCTGAGGTCGGCTGTGGCACCACCACCTCGGATGATAACGACGCAGTCAAACTTCGCGTCTTCCACACTATAGATTCGGTTGAGTGCAGCAATGATGCTCTGTTCCACCTGTTCGCCTTGCATGATGGCTTCAAACAACTTGGTATGGAAGCAAAAGCCGTAGGCATTATCCTCCAACTGGCGGCAGAAATCACCATAGCCGGCAGCTGTGGCGCTTGAGATTACCGCAATGCGTTGACAGAAGAGCGGCAACTGCAGTTCGTGTTGCAGGTCAAATACACCTTCTTCCTTGAGTTGCTTGATGATTTCCTGCCGACGGCGGGCTTGGTCGCCGATGGTGTAGGTAGGGTCAATGTCGTTGACAATCCACGAAAAGCCATAGGCCTCGTGAAACTGGGCATACACTTTGAGCATCACTTTCATTCCTGCATGTAGCGGTTGACCCGTGGTGCGCTCAAAATGGGGTTTGACTATAGTCCATGTCTGCCGCCAACACTTGGCTGAAGCACGTGCTATAGGGGTGTTTCCCCGATCGTCGCGCTCAATGAGCTCCATGTAGCAATGTCCCCCATGCTCACGACACTCCGCCAACTCAGCCTGCACCCAGTATTCATCGGGCAGGTGCATCTCAATGGCGTCGCACACCATGAGGTTGAGTTGACGGAGTGTCAGTGCCTGTTGCATTTACTTCTTTCCGTTCAGGTAGGCGTGCCAGAAGTTAGGCAGGCCATAACCATAGATATTATCGGGGTGTTGGGCGTTGTCGCTGTTCTTACGGATGAGTTCCATCAACTCGTAGGCAGTGAGGTGGGGTAGTGCCTGCCACAGACAGGCCACCATTCCGCAAGCCGTAGGCGACGAGAATGACGTACCGTTAGCGCGAATAATCTCTCCCTCACCGTACATCAGGTATGAAGGATTGCCAATAGCAACGATGTCAGGCTTGACACGACCATCCTGCGACGGGCCGATGCTGCTGAAGTTGGCATTGGTCAGCTCGCGTGTCAGGGCACCTACGGTTATCACGTTGTCAGCGTCAGCGGGCGGTGTAATCTTCTTCCAAGGCTCGTCACCGCTGTTGCCTGCTGAGCAGACAAGCACCATGCCCTTGCTGGCTACCATTGAGGCAGCACGTGAGATGAATGCTGTCTTTCCGTCCAGTTCCCAGAGCTTGTGGCTGGTCACCTTGTCATCGAAGTTGTTATAGCCCAACGAAGTGTTGATGACGTCAACACCTACGGAGTCTGCAAACTCTGCAGCCATCACCCAATAGTCTTCCTCAACTTCCTGCTCGGTGCGTCCGTCCTCACTGCGCAGCAGCCAGTAGCTGGCTTCGGGTGCTGTGCCTACGAAAACGTAGGGAGCATTGAGCCCCATGCACGACAACACACCCGTTCCGTGACTGGTGTCGTAGAAGATGTTGGGGCGAGGCTCGCAGATGAAGTCGCGACTGCCAAGGATGTTGATGTTCTTGATGGCTGGGATGACATCGGCATTACAGAAACCGCCATCGATGACAGCGATGGTCATGCCCTGTCCGCGGAAACCTGCGGCGTGGAGACTGTCGCCGCCCATTACCTTGATTTGGTGGAATCCCTTACCGTAGGGCACATTCTTCAGCGTGTCATATTTGCTAAAGCCTGTGGAATATTTGCTGCGATCTGGCAGAGGGTCGCTGTTGTCAGGTTGTGTCCATACACGGCGTGTACCCGTCACGAAGCTGAGAGATGCAACGCGGTCGATAGCTGTTGTGTCAGTCACGCGTACCAATGCTGTGTTCAGCCAGCGGCTACCGCCGATAAGCTGTATGCCAGGCAAATTCTGGATAGTCTTCAGATACTTAGGTGACTGGGGCAGGTCGGTCTCGTTGAGTTCCAGCCCTTGGCGCTGACGGCGCTCCTGTGCTTTCTTTGACACAATCTGGAGCGGCTTGCGCAGGGAGAGTGTACCATCCTTGTCGCTCAGGTAGATTCGGTAAATGTAGGCTTTTGGCGCCTGTTGCTCCTCGGTGGCTTCTTGGCCTTGTGCCGTTGCCGTTTGCAGTCCTGCCATCAGCAGTCCTGCCATCATCAGTAAGTACTTTTTCATTATTCTTGCTTTTTAATATTAATTGTTGTCTGTTGATTGCTAACGGATAGCTGTTAATAATCTGCAAACTTACGACATATTTTTGATATGACCAAATTTTTCGTGCTTTTATCCAAGAAATTAAGCAACTTTTTACTTAAAAAACAAAATAAACGCTGGATAGTTTTGCCCTTTGAACGAATTGTTGTACCTTTGCACATTATTTATAATAGAAGCATGGATAACAAGCAAGCGACACTTCAACTGGGAACGAAGCCCGTGGGTCAACTTCTGGCGCAATATGCCCTGCCTGCAATCGTGGCTATGACAGCGTCGAGCGCCTATAATATCATCGACCGTGCCATGATAGGTCAGGTGGTTGGTCCCGAGGCTATTGCCGGCTTGGGTATCACGTTCCCGCTGATGAACCTCAGTGCTGCCTTTGGTGCTGCAGTGGGGGTGGGTGCTTCTACCTGTATCAGTGTCAAGCTTGGTCAGCGTGATTATGAGACGGCTGAACACTTGTTGGGCAATACCGTGACTCTGAACCTCGTCATTGGCTTTTTGTTCATGGTTGTTTGCCTCGTTTTCCTTGACCCCATCCTGCTGTTCTTCGGTGCCAGTGAAGTTACGCTGCCATATGCCCGTGAGTTCATGACCATTATATTGTTGGGTAACATGATTACTCACATGTACTTTGGCATGAACGCTGTGCTGAGGGCTGCAGGAAAGCCGCGCCATGCCATGTATGCCACATTGTTTACTGTAGCGTGTAACATTGTATTGGCAGTTACCTTCGTGTGGTGGTTCCGTTGGGGCATACGCGGCGCTGCGCTCGCCACCATCACCAGTCAGACGCTTGCCATGTGCTGGCAGCTGTGGCTGTTTAGCAACAAGAATGAGTTGCTGCATTTCAAACGCGGCATCTATCAACTGAAGAGTAACCTGGTACGTAACATCATCGCTATCGGCGTGTCACCCTTCCTGATGAACGCTACCGCCTGCATCATTGTCATTTTTATGAACAATCAGTTTGTGCGTTACGGTGGCGACATGGCAGTAGGTGCTTATAGCATAGCCAATAGCGTTGTCATGTTTTTCTTTATGTTTGTCATGGGTATGAACCAAGGTATGCAGCCTATTGTGGGTTATAACTTTGGAGCGGAAAAATATGACCGTATGTTCCGATGTATGTGGCTCACCATAGCTGCAGCTACGGTTATCCTACTTGTAGGCTGGACGCTATCCATGCTCTTCCCCCGACAGATAGCTCGCATCTTTACAACTGATCCCACACTGCTGGAATTGTCGGCACGTGGCATCAAACTTGACATGCTGGTATTCTTTGTTGTCGGCTCGCAGGCAGTTATTACTAATTTCTTCCAGTGCATCGGCAAGGTAAAGGTCAGCATCTTTCTCTCGCTGTCGCGTCAGCTGTTCCTGCTGCTGCCGATGGCTTATATCTTCCCCCTGTTCTGGCAACTCGATGGCGTGTGGTATTCCATGCCAGCCAGCGACTTCGGCTCATTCGCCATGACCATCCCGATGTTGATATGGTATATGCGTAGAATCAAGACTTCAATACCTCAAATAAAACCATCAATCCCATGAATAATAATATTATCATCTGCATTGGCCGCCAACTCGGTAGCGGCGGTCATGACATCGGACGTATGCTGGCACTCGACTTTGGTGCCAGGTATTATGACCGCGAACTACTCAATCTGGCTGCCAAGGAAAGTGGCTTTAGCGAGAAGTTCTTCGAGCAGAACGATGAGAAGAAAGGCTTTTTCAAGCAGCTCTTCGGTATGCCGACGCTTCACATAGGTGGTAGTTCGATGTATAAGTCAGACATCTCACAGGAGACACTATTCCAGTTTCAAAGCGAAGCACTTATCAAGGCTGCCAGTGAAGGGTCATGTGTCTTCGTAGGGCGCTGTGCCGACTATGTGCTTCGCGACCACTACAATATGGTCAGCGTATTCATCACTGCCTCTATGGATTTCCGCATTCATCAGGTGATGACCAAGGAGAATGTCAACCGTGAAGATGCCCGCAAGAAGATAGAACAAGGCGAAAGCCAGCGCGCAGCATATTATAACTACTATACCGGCAAGAAATGGGGACATGCCACGAGCTATGACCTCTGCATAGACTCCAGCATTCTTGGCCTGTCGGCCACAGAGAAGTTCATTGCCGAATTTATCCGTAAAAAGTTTAACATGAAGTAACTGCACCCTATCAGCCCATGAAGAAAATAGGCATCATCAGCGACACACACTCGTATTGGGACGACAAGTATCTGCATTACTTCGAGCCCTGTGATGAAATATGGCATGCCGGAGATATTTGTTCCACAGAACTGGCTGAGCGCTTAGCAGCGTTCCGGACATTGCGTGCCGTTTGTGGAAATTGCGACGGTGGTGACCTTCGGCTGATGTTCCCTGAGGTGCTCCGCTTCAAGTGTGAGGATGTGGACGTTTTGATGAAGCATATCGGGGGGTATCCGGAAAACTATGACCGCTCTATTATGGGGCAGATATATGCCAATCCGCCCCAGTTGTTCATCAGTGGTCATTCGCATATCCTCAAGGTGAAGTATGACAAGACGCTCAATCTGCTGCATATCAACCCTGGTGCCGCGGGTATTCAGGGCTGGCACAAGGAGCGGACATTGATAAGACTGACTATCGAAGGCAATAAATTTACCGATTGCGAAGTTATTACATTAGGAAAACATTAAAAATATAGCTATATGAAACGTACAATTGTTATTACTGGCGGCGCAGGCTTTATAGGAAGCCATGTGGTGCGTCTGTTCGTGAACAAGTATCCCGAGTATCACATTATCAACCTCGACAAGTTGACCTATGCTGGCAATCTCGCAAACCTCAAGGACATAGAGAATAAGCCCAACTACGAGTTTGTGAAAATGGACATCTGCGACTTTGATGCCTTTTATAAGCTCATGCAGGATAAGCAGGTGGATGGTATCATCCATCTCGCTGCTGAGAGCCATGTGGATCGCAGTATCAAAGATCCCTTTACCTTTGCACAGACGAACGTGATGGGTACGCTGTCATTGTTGCAGGCAGCTAAGCTCTATTGGGAAAGCCTTCCCGAGAAGTATGAGGGCAAGCGCTTCTATCATATCTCTACCGACGAGGTGTATGGCGCTTTGGAGCTGACGCATCCTGAGGGCATCGAGCCTCCGTTCACTACGACTGCCAGCAGTGCCGAGCATCACTTGGCCTATGGCGACAAGTTCTTCTTGGAAACCACGAAGTACAATCCTCATTCTCCATATAGTGCAGCCAAGGCATCAAGTGACCACTTCGTTCGTGCCTATCATGACACCTACGGAATGCCCGTTGTTGTGACCAACTGCTCCAACAACTACGGCCCCTACCAATTTCCAGAGAAGTTGATACCGCTGTTCATTAACAATATCCGCCATCGTAAGCCGCTGCCTGTCTATGGCAAGGGCGAGAATGTGCGCGACTGGCTCTTCGTTGAGGATCATGCCCGTGCCATCGATCTCATCTTCCATAAAGGAAAAATTGCTGAGACGTATAACATCGGTGGCTTTAATGAGTGGAAGAATATTGACATCATCAAGGTTGTCATCAATACCGTTGATCGTCTCTTAGGTCGTAAAGAAGGCGAGGATATGGATCTCATCACCTTCGTCACCGACCGTGCTGGTCATGATTTGCGTTATGCCATCGACAGCTCGAAACTTCAGAAAGAACTTGGTTGGGAGCCTTCTTTGCAGTTCGAGGAAGGTATCGAAAAGACCGTACGCTGGTATCTCGACAACCAGGAGTGGCTCGACAATGTGACTTCGGGAGACTATCAGAAGTATTACGATAACATGTACAAGAACAGATGAAGAAAATATTGTTGTTAGGCTCAGGTGAACTCGGTAAGGAGTTTGTGATTGCTGCTATGCGTGCAGGCCAGTATGTGATTGCCTGCGACCGTTACGATAATGCGCCGGCTATGCAGGTGGCTGACGAGCGTGAGGTGTTTTCAATGCTCGATGGAGATGCTCTTGAGGCAGTTGTGAAGAAGCACCAGCCAGACATCATTGTGCCTGAGATTGAGGCCATCCGCACCGAACGTCTGTTTAAGTTTGAGGAGCAGGGAATTCAAGTCGTTCCTTCTGCCCGTGCCGTTAACTACACGATGAACCGACGCGCTATCCGTGATCTTGCTGCAAAAGAGTTGGGATTGCGTACGGCCAAGTATTTCTATGCCAAGACTTTCGAGGAGTTCAAGAAGGCGGCTGACGAGATTGGCTTCCCCTGTGTGGTGAAACCCCTGATGTCTTCAAGCGGTCATGGCCAGAGCTACGTACATAACGACAGCGAACTGGAGACCGCTTTCAAAGAGGCGATGGAAGGTAGTCGTGGTGATGTGAAAGAAGTCATCATCGAGGAATTCATTGATTTCGATTCTGAATTCACCCTCCTCACCGTTACCCAGCAACATGGTTGGCCGACATTGTTCTGTCCACCCATCGGACATGTGCAGAAGTCGGGCGACTATCGTGAGTCGTGGCAGCCCTATAAGATTTCTGATGAGGCATTGAAACAGGCACAGATGATGGCCGACAAGGTAACGAAGGCCCTCACGGGTGCAGGTATTTGGGGTGTGGAGTTCTTCCTGACAAAACAAGGTGAGGTCATCTTCTCTGAACTCTCTCCCCGTCCGCATGATACAGGTATGGTCACGCTGGGACATACGACGAACCTCAGTGAGTTTGATCTCCATCTACGTGCTGTCCTGGGACTTCCCATTGCTGGTATTCATTTGGAGCATGCAGGCGCAAGTGCAGTGATTCTCTCTCCGAAAGAGGCTTCGACACCTGTTGACCGCTCGTTACTCGACTACAACTTCGTCGATGCCCTGAAAGAAGACCGCACCCGTATCCGTATCTTCGGTAAACCCGAAGCTCATAAAGGCCGCCGCATGGGTGTCGTTCTATGCTACGGTGAAGTGGGAGACGATGTAAACGCTCTTCGTGATAAGGCCAAGCGCCTCGCCAAGACCGTTCTCGGCACAGACCCTTATACGAAATTCGAGCATTAGGTTATGGCTATGAAACATTTGAATGTCCAGCTCATCGATTTGCCAAAGATAGCAGACCCTCGTGGCAACTTGACGTTTGCAGAGGCTCAGTCAATGGTGCCCTTTGACATCAAACGTGCCTATTGGGTATATGATGTGCCTGGAGGAGAAAGCCGTGGAGGTCATGCCCATAAGAAGCTGAAGCAGTTTGTTGTGGCGTTGAGCGGTTCGTTTCATGTGACGCTTGACAATGGTTATGAACAAAAGACGGTGTTGTTGAATCATCCTTATCAGGGGTTGCTCATTGACGTCAAGACATGGCGTACTCTCGATGACTTCTCGTCGGGAGCTGTCTGTCTGGTTCTTGCTTCTGAGCATTACGAAGCAGAAGACTATATTGAAGACTACGACGAATTCTTGAAATACATTGGATGTTCGAAATAGTACGATATACCCCGGAAAAGGCAGACGAGTGGAATGGCTTTGTGGCACATTCTAAGAATGGCACGTTCCTCCTGAATCGTCGTTACATGGACTATCATGCAGACCGGTTCTGTGACCACTCGCTGATGGTGTATCGTCGTGGGAGACTCTATGCTGTCCTTCCTGCGAACGAGGCAGATGGAACATTGTTCTCTCACCAGGGGTTGACGTATGGCGGACTGATTATGAATGAAAAGGCGACGGCGGCAGATATCGTTTCTGTTTTCAAGGGCATCAATTCTGCTCTTCGCAATGAGCATTTTCAACGGGTTATCTACAAACCAACACCTTGGATTTATCACAGGCAGCCAGCAGAGGAAGACCTCTATGCTATTGTTGAATTCTGCGGCGCAACGGTGTCCAGAGGACTCTCATCAACAGTTAGTCGTGACTGTCGCAACAAGTGGTATCGCATCAGAGCGTGCGGAGCCAAACATGCCCGCCAACAGAATCTTGTCGTAGAAGAGACCGGCGATTATCGTCCGTTCTGGTCTATCTTAAGTCAGAATTTGCAGGAACGCTATGGACTGTTGCCTGTTCATACTGTCGAAGAGATGGAATTGTTGCATGAACGATTCCCTGAGAATATCCGGCTCTTTGTCGTCAAGGATGGTCAGCAGACCATAGGAGGTACCGTGCTCTATGTGACTGACCGTGTCGTACACTCTCAGTATATTGCTGCCAGTGCTTATGGGAAGAAGGTTCATGCACTTGACCTTTTGTTTCAGGAGGTGGTAGATCAAGCCCTGCAGACACATGCCTTTTTCGATTTCGGCATTTCCACAGAAAAACATGGTACTTATTTGAATGAGCAGCTGATTTATCAAAAAGAAGGATTTGGAGGTCGTGGTATCTGCTATGATTGGTATGAATGGACGCTATGATGAAATACCTTGAACTGAAACGGATAAATGCTCCCTATGAGGATGAGATGCGACAGGCTATCAGCGAGGTCCTTGACAGTGGCTGGTATCTGCAGGGTAGGGCAGTGGCTGCTTTTGAACAGGCATATGCAGACTATATTGGTACTCGCTATTGCGTCAGTTGTGCCAACGGCCTTGATGCACTTACCTTGATACTACGCGCCTATATCGAACTGGGGCGCTTGCACCGTGGTGACGAGGTCATCGTGCCTGCCAATACCTATATCGCTTCCATACTAGCTATTACCGATAGCGGACTTAAACCCGTTTTAGTGGAACCGTCGTTAACGAACTGTCAGATAGATGACAGTCTGATAGAACAAGCCGTCACATCGCGTACTAAGGCCGTGATGATTGTTCATCTTTATGGCCAGTGTGCCTTTACAGAGCGTATTGCAGACGTTTGCCGACGTCATAACCTGTTGCTCCTTGAAGATAACGCACAGGCTCATGGCTGCTCGCTCTCTACGGTGGAAAGCCCTTCGCCCAAGACAGGATCCCTTGGTCATGCTGCTGGTCACAGCTTCTATCCCGGCAAAAACCTTGGCGCATTAGGTGATGCCGGTGCTGTAACCACCGACGACGAGCAACTGGCAGTTGTTGTCCGTGCCATTGCCAACTACGGCGCTTCGCACAAGTATGTGCATGATTATCTGGGATGTAACAGTCGTATGGATGAACTGCAAGCAGCAGTATTGACAGTAAAGCTTCGTTATCTTGACGACATCAATCGGCGCCGACAATCCATCGCGCGTATATATAATAATAAGGTAAATAATCCGCTGTTGCGTCTTCCTCAGATGACCAATAGCGTCTGGCATATATTTCCTGTGTTTTCTGCCAGTCGGGATAAGTTGCAGCAGTATTTGAAAGAAAACGACGTTGAGACGCAGATACATTATCCTATTCCTCCGCATCTGCAGAAGTGTTACGCTTCCTGGAATACTTGTTCGTTCCCTGTGACCGAACAAATCAGTCGTGAGGAGTTGAGCCTGCCATGTAATGAGGTGATGACTGATGACGACGCTGAAAGGATAGTGCAGCTGTTGAATGTATTTAGTATATCATAAAAAAGTGTCAGACATTTGCCTGACACTTTTCTTTGTTAATGATATAGGGAGAATTAATATTCCATCACGGCGGGCAGTTCCTTAGCCTGGTCAATCATAGCCTGAATCTCACTCTCCACGGGAACACGGCGAACCAGCTTCTTCTGCTCGTTCACTTCCTGCAGCTTGGCTGCGAGATTGCCAGCAACACGATGCTTCAGCTCCTTCACGGTGTCAACGCCTGATGCCTCAAGCAGTTCTGCAAACTGAGGACCAACGCCATTGATGCGATACAGGTCGCAGTGGTTAGCCCATTTCAGAATCAGTTTCGGGCTGATGTCCGTTGCCTCTGCCAGTTCCTTACGGCCTGCCGGCTTTGCACATTTTTCCAGTAACTCTGCGTCGGTCTTGATACCGGCTGCAATCAGTTTCTCAGCGTAAACTTCACCTACGCCTTCGATGTCAACTACTTTGTAAGTCATAATCAAATGGTTTTAGTTATTAAATAAAGAGTAATGTCTTGTAAAACATGGCAAATTTACTTAATATTTTTATTAGAAACAACTTTTTTATCGTTTTTTATGAAAACAATTGATGAATGATACAAATAAAATCGTAACTTTGCCCCCGAAATCATCAAAAAAGAAGAATAATGAACTATAACGATTACGAGTTAAACATCTCTCAGCGTGAGAGAGAACTGGAAGCATCAACCGCTCTGCCGGCCTTGATGCGAAAAGTGTATGTGTGGATGTCGCTCGCATTGGCTATCACAGGTTTTACAGCCTATGCCGTTGCTGACATCCCCAACCTTCAGGAAATCATCCTCATGAACAGATGGGTTTTCTGGGGATTGATTATTGCTGAGTTTGGACTGGTCATTGCCATTAGTGCAGGCATCAACAAACTCTCGCTGACGACGGCCACGCTACTCTTTGTCCTCTATTCTGTTGTCAACGGCGCCACGTTGTCTGTCATCTTTATTGCCTATACGCTTGGCTCCATTGCTACGGTGTTCTTTATTACCGCTGGCACTTTTGCGGTCATGGCATTTATCGGTTATACCACCAAAGCCGACCTTTCCAAGATGGGTAAGTTACTGTTCATGGCGCTGATAGGTATGATTATTGCTACCCTTGTCAACGTGTTCTTCGTAAAGAGCGGCATGTTTGACTTGGTGCTCAGCTATATTGGCGTGCTGATCTTTGTCGGACTGACAGCCTATGACACACAGAAGATCAAGGTGATGTTGATGCAGGCTGGTGATATGAGTGAGCGTTCACAGAAGATAGCGTTGCTCGGTGCCCTGTCACTCTATCTCGATTTCATCAATCTCTTTATCTACTTGCTCCGCATCTTCGGACGCCGCAATTAAGAACGTAAACGTTTACATTCATAAGAAAAGTTTTCGGGTTGTTAAATAATTCGAAAACTTTTCTTTTTTAGCAGAAAAAACAGAAAAATTATTTGCCAGTTCAAAAAATTGTCGTACCTTTGCATCCGCTTTCGCCGAAAAATTCGGTGTAGCAACAAGGAAACGAGTTCTTTGAAAGATTTACATAAACAGATGAAAGTAGTACAAGAAGCGAGTGCATGTCT
>CAJOFA010000022.1 GCA_905233985.1 uncultured Prevotella sp. | reverse complement strand
CAACTCCATCTTTTCAGCGTCTTGACGGAAAAAGTCCACCAGCTGCTCGCCGCTCACACGGAGCATGCGGCTGGGCATCATCGCCTTGATCGTAGTCTGCGATGGACGACCGTCGAGACAGTTGGGATAATCGGTCACAAACTCGCCCTCGAACGAGAACCATGTGATATGCTCCCTATCATCACTGATGCCATACGTTACATACTTGAAGCACCCCTCGGTGACGAAGCCGAACCATCGTGCCGGGGCGCCCTCGCGCTCCAGTTGGTCGCCCTTGCGGTAAGTCACCTCCTTGCCCTCGCGCTCGCAAAACTCGCGCAGCGCCTCAATATCAATACTGTTTTTCCCGAATTTCTGTTCCATCGTCAGTGTGCAAAGGTACGAAAAGTTTCCGAGACAAAAGTAGACAATTGAGAAATATCTTCTTCCTCATCCTCTATGAAATGGGTATGGACGACAAGGACGTGCACCGCATCATGGGCATCCCCCAAGAGACCATCCGCTCAACAAGATGTAGGATTCGACAGAATGTGAAGAAGTAATATGAATATTTTATATCACTACTATACAGTATGAAGAAAGCGAAAATGTTACAGGAGGAAGTCAAGAATCAACGGGTAAGAGAGGAAAACCACAAATAATTCAAAATTGTAAAAAAGACATAAATTTGGCGTTCCTTCCGAATCAAATTGAAGAAAGTTTTGTATCTTTGCAATTAAGAAATATTTTTGAAGGAAAGATCAAGGATTATATATGAATAAAAAAGTATTTTATGGTGAATATACATTGATACATTGGGTAGAGCTAATATTGAAAAAAGATATAGTTCTACCTGCATATCAACGTTGTTTTGTATGGGATGAAGAGCAGGTGAAGAGATTCATTAAATCACTGAAAGATGGTATTTTTGTTCCACCTGTGATTATTGGTACTTACAACGGACAGAATATTATTCTTGATGGTCAGCAGAGACTTTCTGCAATTTTACTTGGCTATCTTGGGAAACTGCCGAAAAAAGATGTATTTAGAATCACTGATGATCCAACCTATGTGGATGACAATGAGGGAATAGTAGCTGCCACGCCTGCTGTGGATGCTGCAGCAACTACTGCCACTGCTACTCCTGTAGAGGAAGCTGAACCTGAGGCTATTGAATGGACATTCAAATTGTTGTTGAAAGATGATGGTAAAAATTCAAAGTCTGATCTTTTGGGAAGAGCAACACCTGAAAAGTACAATAATCTACCTGCGGATGAAATTTTGGATGATGCATTTATGAATTCAAGCTATCTTGGATTCTCGTATATAGTTCCTGCTACAACTGAAACCGCTGTCACTCAGATGAAATTCTACTCTACGGTATTTCATGATATTAATATGCAGGGAGTTGAACTAAAGGCACAGGAGAGTAGAAGATCGCTTTATTACCTTGACAATGATTTGGTTCCATTCTTTGAGCCTATCGGTTCTGAACGTCTAAAAGTAATTCAAAATGGTAAAACTGTTAGATATGATTTTGTAAGAGCATTGGCATTTACCTCTCAGTATGCGAAACAAAATTCAGAAGCTTCGATAGCATTAAAATGTAAGAAACAGGCTGCGTTTGAGAAGTATTATGCTGATTATATTGACTCAGTTATTAGTGATGAAGATAGTACTGTTTATGGAAAATTTTCTACTCAAGTAGGAAAAAGCAATATAGGGGTTAGGGCGACAAGACTTCAACAATATGTGACAGATTTGGGATATAATAATGTTTTTCCATCTATTATTGATGCCGATGCTTACCTAATTGGGCTTATATATCATGTCATGATGAAGGGTGAAGAACTCGATACTACAAGATTTGAAAATTTGAAGAATGATATTGCCGCTAAGGTTGCAACGTACAAAGCAAGTGAAAATCATAGACATACACCAAATGGTGTATATTACCTGCGGCAGAGAGTGAGAGAATCGATACAGACTTATCAAGGATACGTGGCATGAATCGAGAAGAACATCTTACATTTATCAACAGCAGCATTGTGGGTATTATGCGTGATGTCGTATCGTCAGCAAATCTGTTAGGCGATGGGATGGCATTTTATGCAGTTCATGGCTATTTGTTACAATCTCTGCTTCTACAGATGACTGGAGCCCAAGAGCAGAAAATGAAGTGCATTTGTTGGGAGTTAGCAACAAATAACTTACAGTATAGGTATATTAGATATTATAAAGGATGGACTCTGAGTGAGTGCTCAACGCTTGAAAACAAGTCAATAGTATATAAAGACTTGATGAAAGCCGTCCAGAGTATGGATTCTAATTATAAACCATATCCCGATAATACTGCAAGGCTGAAATTAAGAGATGACGTTCTTAATCAAGTGAGTACAGTATTTGACGGTACAAATATTGCGAAGTTAAGGAAGAAGGAGTTTGAGTCATTCATTACAACTTTTGGTACTTTTGCTGAAAGTAATTTTGTGCCTGATAATGGTCCTCTGCTGAAAAATGGTAATAAGGAGGCGCCATTAGCGCAAATTAACGCAGACACCAAGATGTATGCAGTTTATCATCTGCTATATTCTCATAGGAACAGATGTGCCCATAACACTCTTTCGTATCAATTAAATATACCTCATTTGGATGAGTTAAAAGATGAAACTTATCAGACCTATAATAATATTTTTATGTTTTATGCCACTCTAATAATAATAGATGAGGTGTTTAGGAAAGTGTTTGCACACTATCAGGAGTTAATTAATGTGGGGTAGATAATTTGTTTATACAAATTATATTTCTATTTTCACCATGTTATCCTTTCCGAACCACTCTTCTGCCTTTGCTATTACAGCAGTTGATGGTCGGTCAAAATAGACCGCCAATTGAGATTTAGCCCGCGTACAACAGACATAGAATATCTTCTTTGTACGCTCAACTACTTTTGCAGATGCCGGATCGCCTCCAGTGAATAGCTTCTCAAAATTATAGTTATTCCAACGACCATTATCCAGAATCACAAATACATCATCAAACTCAGTTCCCTTTGTTTTATGCTGTGTAGAGAAAGGAGTTCTGCCTTCAAGATACTCATAGAGCTTATGAAATTCTTCATACTTGATCTGAGATACACGATGAAATACATATTTATTCCTTTCTTCGTATCTTATCAAGCCGTCACTCTTCAGCACAATTCCCTTTTCTTCTGCGAAGTCCAGTATTTCTCCTATTGTTCTATCGCCAGGTTCGGATAAAGTATTCATTACTTCAGCCAATTCTTTTTTGTCCTGAACTTTCAGGACTTTATACTCCGTTCTTGCTATGAATTCTGCAATATTCTTATTCTGATAAAGTTGAATACAACGTTCAATATCCATCAGATGTTTGACAAGCTCTGAACGTTTTGATCCTGTTTTGCTCTCTTCGTCCTCACTTTGTTTCTTATCATCTACCAACTGATCCTTATCTGCATGTTCCTTGATAAACTCATCAAAAGGGAGCTCTCTTGCAAACGCCAACGCGTCGGGATGTGCGTCAATGAACTTTTGTTGCCCGTCAGTAGGCGTGACTTTCTTTTTTTCTCTGTCATTCGCGCCCTCAACAGAGGCTTTTAATTCATCAATAACTTCCCCAAATGTCTTCCCTTCTGTATCAATTGGGTTCGTTTCAATGTATTTTTTCAGTCTGTTCCTATAATCTAAAACTCCATCCCCATTGTGTGCAAGCATGAGTTCCCCAAAACCAGCTTTACCTGCAATAAGATTATGAGTCAGGTTTAGTTCCTTTGTCCGTTCGGCATTATCAAAGTCCCACACATAATCCACTGTAAGTTTTTCCCTGACTTGTTCAAGGGTTATACCTTCACGAGTAGAATAGACAAATTTAATTACTCCATCCTTGACATGACCATCAACCATATTAGGCGCGGTAACGTCTTCAGATGGTCGTTGTACCAACCCGTCTGTTCGTATCTTGTTGGCCAATTCTATTACCAAGCGTGGATTTCTGCGGTTCTGCTCCTTTTTCACCTCATAAACCTTTCCTTCAGGTGCTTTATATTCATCCAAATTACCTATGCCATCATCATAGATACTCTGCATGGCATCCCCAAAGAAACCAATAATGCAATCATGTCCATCTCTTGCAAAGATGTCTTTAAGTAAGATTTTGATCACAAGCGGGTTCGTATCTTGATATTCATCCACCATAATGAAAGGATAGGTTCCCTTCATAATCTCGCATAGCTTGGGGTAAATACTAAACATGTACTCAGCTAGAACCAGCACTTCATCATGGGAAATGATTCCATCGCCCACACGACAGTATTCTTTGTACTGAATGCCTTTGAACCCTTCCACATGTTCGTAGAAATCATCATGTAAAGGTAGTTCCATGTTTACGCTTCGTGTAATAGACTCATCGTTTATAAGCTTTATCAGTGCAGGTTTTAACGCAGCTTGAAAATGTCCAATACAATCCCACAGGAAATCATGAATCGTGGAAACTCGCAGGTTATCGTTTGCCACGCGTCGCTCAATCTCTTTGACCGCTGCATTTGTATAAGTAATACAGGCTACTTTCTTCGTCGGGTTCTCGCGTATAATCTCTCGTAAAACTTTTACCAAGGTATATGTCTTACCACTACCAGCACCACCACTTAACAAAAAGTGGTGACCTTCGTGGATGTGTCCCATTATCTGTTCTAACTCTTCCATAGTTATCCTCACTTTCTAAGCCAAACAAGGCCTTCTTTGATATATGATGGAATAGCCCAACCACCAAATGGGTCTTTATTCCCATTAGGAAGCGTCATTTCTTTACTGTTCAGAAGTATCTCAAATGCGAAAGCAGCCTTACTTTCAACTTTTTCTGCGGCCTCATAAGCCTTGTCAACAGTATCAAAACCTTCTTTAAAACCTGTTTTAACAGCACGCTCAGTGAAATCCTTCTCAAGAACAAAATCCTTATTTAGAGCCATGAAATCATCTTCAAAGCTTCTGGGCTGGTAGCCATTTTCTGAGGTCTGAAAACAAACCATATAGGTACCATCATTATAGACTGTCATCTTTCCGTTTGCCTCATCCCAAACGAAGCGTTTGTCATTCTCTGTTTTCGCTGCAAGAGTATCACTATTAGTGTCGTTACCATAGAAAAACTTCAAAGCTGTATTAGATGTTACTTGGTTCTTTCCATGCTCATATTTTACCTTAGGATGATGCCCCTCAGAAGAACAGCAATCAAAATCTGTAAGAACCAAAACCTTCATCAAACCAAGGAAATTTAATAACTTAACAAAAATCTCTGCATGTGCCCCAGCCTCAATAATAGATATGTTCTGAGAAAGCAGGGATAAAGTAGGCTTAACAGCAGGTTCAGCTACGTCTAACTTCTTGATTATTGCGGGTAGTAAAATACGTTCTGTATCACCCTCTATAAGAATTGCTTTGTCAGCAAAGAAAAGCTCACTTCGGTTGATCGTAATATATTGCTTTAGGAAACGAAGATGGTCTTTGTTCTCATATACTTTGCTGAGCGTTTTCAAGCTCTTCGCCTCAACTTCGTTCTTCCCTGTCACCCTGTGGAGATACTTAATATCATCGTAGTCACTGTCTGCAACTATGTGTGATGAATGAGTAGAAACAATATATTGCAAGGGCCTACAATTCCCATGATCATCTTTAACACCTTCATTAAGCAGTTCCTTGATATTTTTGATAAACACATACTGCATCTGGGGGTGAGTATGTGCTTCGGGTTCCTCGATAAAAAGAAGGTTTATATCTGCTAAACCGCCGCCTTCCTTAATTTTGGCAAAGCGTTTCATAATCAGGTCTATGTCAAAGATAATGGAAATCAAGTTCATATACCCAAGACCATTGAAGTTCTCTGGCAGGTCTTTATTGTCATGTTCGTACTTGACTGTTGTATTGCCTTTGAGCAATTCGCGGTGTTGTAACGAAGAAATAACCTTTATAATTGTATCATTAGGAGTGACACCACCAAACTTCTTTATTTTCTCCACAATATCTGCGAATATATCAGAGTATATGTCTGTAAGCTGAGTATCCGTTTCTCTTAATTGATCAAGGAACTTTTCTTTTGCTTCAATTTGTTCTGCTGTCTCTTCAATAGCCTTATACAGGTCTGAAGTTTTGGTGGAAAGCGTTTTATCTACATCACGGTTGTCAACATCTCTTCTTGCTCCAATGCTTTGAAACAAGATGACATTTTCCATTTTGAACCCTTGAATATCCTTGATGTCGATATAGTTGTCTTCATCAATTGTCCCATCTTTTTCAATTTTTATCGATTTCCTTATCTGTTGGAACCGACAAATGGAATTATCCTCTAAGAATCCAATAAAATTGAATTCTGGCTTGGGGGCTTTCTCCTGATACTTCGCATCAAATTTTGCTCTTTGAGCGGCACACAGGCTATGTAGTTCTTTATACCCCTCGTAAGGTAGATAGAAATCAAAACCTATAGCAAGATAATGATTGTCCACATCCAGATCCATCAAAAGCGGACTCACATTTGCCAATATATCAGCATCCGTGTATGAAATAATCAATCTTAAAGAAATAGCCACCGGGCTATAGGCATTCTCCTCAACCAAAGGATTAATCATAAGATTCTTCAATTGCTCTTGCGCATCCAGGTTCAAGTCATTAAACTTAATGCTTCTTTTCGCTTCACCTTTAGCACCAAGGAATTGGTCAAGTATTAGCAAAAGTGAGGTTTTGCCCACATTATTCTTACCAATAACCAGTGAAAGGGCATCCTCCAAGTCTATGGAGAAGTCCTTTAGCAATCTGAAATTTCTGACTATAATTTTTTCTATTACCATTCTATTTCATTTCCTAACTAATCTTTTTCGCTGCAAAGATATGTTTTTCTCGTCAATTATCCAAATAACACTACTATTATTTCATATCTTTCATCAATTAGCATTTCCAGAGGAACCCATAAACAAGCAAAAAGCACCTGTTAATGCAGTAACTCAGTGCAATATCAATGTATGACCATCTTGTTCGAATCATTAGAATATGAGATATACAATCAAGTAAAAGTTATGAAAAAGAAAACTAAAAATTCAAATCAAACGGACTGAGTTATGATATTTTTTTGTACCTTTGCACTCGAAAGTAAATTTGTCGAATCCGCCAACGAATCGTGCGGTTAATTTGGCTAAAAATAGTTAAGAATGATGCAAGTAATTGAAAATCAGTATAGAATCGTCGGAAACCAAGTTTTCAACGAGGATGAGTATTAACAAAAAAGAGTGGCAACCGTGCCACTCTTTTATTTTTTATCGGCCAGCATCCTTGTCGATGATGACGGTGGGGGTGTCGTGGTAGCGGCCAACGACTAGGAAGGTCTTTTCGGTCTTGTAGCGATAGAGCCCTGAAAGGGTTGAGACAATCAGTTCGTAGCTTCTGCCTATCTCCAATTGGTCGAGGGTGAGTAGTTGGTTGTAGTTCTTTGCTTCCTTGGGCTTGAACTCATAGAAGACGCTGTCGGGTATGAGTACCGTCTGCGGGTCGTCAAGATTCAGCGTGGTCGAGAAGGTACCTTCGGGCGAACAGATGCCGGTAAACACGAAATGCACGTTGCTGCCGCAATAGGTGCGCAGCAGCTCAAAACTGGCGCTGAGATTGTCCACATCATAGATCATCATGCAGCGCAGTCCAGGCCATAGCTGTTCAACCATCATTGTTCCGATATGGTGTGGTTCCATGACCTCACGAATTGTATCTGCCCTTTTGGGGTCTGGCTGGATATAGGGATTACCGCGCTCAATGTCTTCGGCCAGCTTCGGCCAATGTTTCTCTATGTAGCGAAACAGCTCCAGCATGTAGTCATAGCGGTCGCAGATGGCCAGCGAGATGTTGCCCTGTTTGAGGGCAAAGAGTGCCTGGAGATAGAGGATGTCGGTTCTGCTGGTTAAGTTGGCGACATCAACGGGTATGACATAGACCTGGTCGTTATCGATATCCCTTTTGAACAGCAGCCGTCCCAGCAGACTCCCGACGGTCATCCCCGACGGCAGTCGTTCGATGCTATTGTCAATCAGGTTAAGCGTCATGCCTTCAGTAAGATAGCCGTGATGCCCGGCGAGATAGAAACCGGTGCAGAAACCGTAGTCATAGCCCGTCTGCACGCTCCATCTGGATTGCGGCAGCTGCTTGAGTCCGTCCACAGTCGAGATATGCTCCGTGAGATAGGCCGTCAGGACGTTCTTCTCGCCGTTGGCTATGCGTCTGATGTATTGTGTGTAGTCCTCATAGGTGGTCAGGGAGAGACTGCGCCTGAAGTCATCCAGGTTACGGATGTGCTCAAAACCGTTTGCACGTCCATATTCTATATTGGCATTCTCGCGTATCAGCCTCATGATAAACTCTTCCTGAATCTGCATGGGGTTGTACGTGATGTCCTCCAGTCGGCTTCTTACTTTCTGACCGTCGGCCCACCGTGTCTCGTTGACTATCTTGATGACTTTCTCGTCCATAGATGTTACATGTCTATTACTCTCAGCATTTGCTGGTCAGCTTTTTCAATAGTGTATGGCTGCCGGGTGCCGTCTATGTTGAAGGTCAGAACGGCCTTCTCCGTAGTGACATCCAATGAACACGGTGCTCCCTCAATCATCGGGATACAGCTGTCGCTGCCGACAGGGAATCCACAGCAGATGGGAATGTCTAAGTCGTACAGATGAGCCACGAGCATTTGTTCAACACTACCGAATTGGAGGTCATACTTGATGGAGTTGAACGTGCCGAAGATGATGCCCTTCACTTTCTCGAAGTCGATTTGCAGACGCAACATGTAGAACAGTCGGTCAATGGCGTGCAACGACTCCTCCACCTCCTCGATGAAGAGAATGATGTCCTGTTTGGGCGTGAGGTGGTATTTGGTTCCTGCTACGGCGGAGTAGCTGGACAGGTTGCCTCCTATGAGTACGCCTTCCGCATGGCCGCATTGGTTATAGGGGTTGCCTGCTATCTGGTATTGTGGCACCGTGCCGAACAGAATGCTACGGGCCAATGAAGTTGCGGGTTCCTGCATGCCTGCTATCTGGAATGCCATCGGGCCGTGTATGCACATCATGCCTGCACTTGCAATGGCATAGAGCAGTATAGTGATGTCGCCGTGACCAATCATCCATTTGGGATGCTGTCTGTAACAGTCCGTCAGGATGCGGTTCAGCAGGTGAATGGAGCCGTAGCCCCCTCGTGAGCAGACAATTGCTTTAATCTGGTCGTTTTCGAATGCCCATAGCAGGTCAGCAGCACGTTCGTCGGCTGTTCCGGCATAGGCGTTTACATTCAGGTTGTTGGTGTGAGGACCGATGACAGGCAGCAGCCCCCATCTCCTGATGGTGTCTGCTGCCAGCTGGATGGCTTCCTGTGGCACCCAGTAGGCAGGAGACACGAGGGCGACCTTGTCACCTTCCTTCAAAAAGGGTGGTTGAACAATCTTTTTGCCTTGATACATATACTTATTATAATTTTTTTTTAATCTTCCTACTTATCGTCTTCGCTGACGGCTGATTCAATGTTCGCTGACATTGTTCTTTGCTTACATAGTGCAAAGTTACTCGTTTTTTTTTTTTTTTTGCATAGTGTAACTGTGTTGTCGTAAATATTGCTAGTTTTGTGATGAAAATTGTAAATTTTGAAAGCAAATTGCAAATTCTGAAAGTCTGTTGTTCGTGTTATATCGCAAAATATGCGTACCTTTGCACCCATGTACGGATATCAGAGTCTTCAGGACTTCAACTTTTTGATGCTTTACGGCGGGGCAGCCATGTTAGCTTTGGCGGCTGGTCTCTATCTGTGGTTGAGGCGCAGCAACGCCATTGCTCCTGACGTCACTCCTCCGAGGACGTTGCGCCGCTGGACGGCAGCCTTCTTCATTACGGCTGCACTGAGTCATGTGTGGTGGTATGTGCTCGGTGTCCATTGGATGACTGACGACCGTCTGGTGCGCAACATGGTGGTTATCATGCTTGACCGTATCACCCTTGTGCCGCTTGTAGTGGCAATGCTGCTGTGCATGTTGCAGGACCGTCGGCGCAGACTTTGGCCTTGGGTCTTGGCCCATGTACCAGTTGTTGTGCTCACCGTCATCGGAATAGTCACTCACAACGAGTTCTATGGTCTCGACATTGTGCATTACTGCCAGTTGACCGTTATTGTTATCTTTATCCTATATTATATACGTGCGTTGATACAGTACGGCCGTTGGCTGCATGAGAACTATGTGGATTTGGAGCATAAGGAAGTGTGGCAGAGCCTGTTGTTCGTGATAACTATCTTTGTCATTTATGACCTTTATACCACAAACGCAGGAGAGATGATAAAAGAGTATCTGGCACAGGTTTTCACACTCGTCATCATCGTCTTTCTGCTCTGGCGCGTGGAAACACTGCAACAGCTCGAACCTATGACGGAGGAGAAGGAGCCCGAGGTGGCACCTCGCGGCATCGATATCGGTGCACAGCTGGCGCAGCAATGCGAGGCCCGTCAGCTTTACCTGCAGCACGACATCACCCTGCAGCAGCTTGCCAGCGTCGTAGGCACCAACCGCACCTATCTCAGTGGCTATTTTGCCCAGCATGGCATCACCTATAATGCCTATATCAACCGCTTGCGTGTAGAGCATTTCATCCGTCTTTACCGCGAGAGCTCTACTTCTTCCCGTTCCGTCACGGCCATGCAGCTCGCCCAGCAAAGCGGCTTCTATAGCTACAGCACCTTCGGTGCCGCTTTCAAGAAGTTCATGGGTATCACTGTGACCGAGTGGATGAAGAATGAGTCGTAGCGATTGGTGGAAGCCCGACCTCTTTTCGCCACTCATTGACACGCGAGGCATCCAGTAGCGGACACAGACCATCTGGCCCCCACTGCGTGCCATATTTCTGCGGACGGCCCTCACGGATATCAATGCGGTCTTTCAGCATGGCCAAATACATGGGGGCAATGTCGCCATTACGTACTGCTTCTTCCAACTGTGGCAGGAATGCCTGTTGTTGCTCCAAAGGGTTATGCTGAAATACCAACCAAACTGCCAACAAAGCAAACTCTCCCACCTGTGACTTGCGTGGGAATCCACCTTCCGACAAAACTTCGTTCACCGTGATGAGATTGATGCTATCGGTATTCCATGTACGGACTCGTAACATCTCATTACGATGTGTCTGCTCCGGATGTCTGTTTGCCGTTTGGTTCCAAAGCGTGCGGTCATACTGGTCACGCTCAAAGATCCACTCCAGTTTCTCTTTCAGCGGCAGATTGTAGTTCCATTTCTGTTTACGCAGTTCAAACGTGTCTCTCAGTTGTGGGAACGGACAGGACGACGGCTCATCATAATAGTCCTTCTCTATTTGCACATGGTGGTTGAGAAAAACCTGAGGGACCTCGTCGTTACGTATGGCCATCATTTTTTTTGCCACCGTCGAAAGTTGGCTCGGAAGAATGTAGCGTTCTTCTGTGAAAGCCAGGTCATAGATCTGCTTCGCCTCCGCATACAGACCGTCGGCAAAGAGTGAGTCGGCATGGAACATCAACGCCCAATAGTCATCTTGCGAAGCAGGAACAGCATAATGACCATTCCCCTTTATCCTTTTTAAGGTTAGATCCCTCAGATGGTCAAGAGCAGCACCTGCTGATTCGATGTTGTGTGGGTCGCTCACGTCCCAGTGATATTGGCCCAAGGTTGGAAATTTCTTCGTTTCGCATTGCAACACATAGACATATCCATGTGTCCGACCATCTCTCAGATAACGGTCTATACAGATGATGCGCTGGTTCTTCTTCGAGACAACAACATTGCGCCAAACCTTATCTTCCGTCTGTGGCGACGTATTCTGGAAGTCAAAAGTCCTGTAAACAGATACGTCTCCGTTCATGCCGATCTCAGCGTCAGGAAGTGTCGGAATATAACCTTGGTCGGCAAACTGATACGTGGCCATATCTACGCCGTCAAACCAACGCAGAGAATCAATACGGAAAGGCAGTTCCTTCCTGACACTTGCCTCAAACCTCTCGGCTTCTGAGATGTTATTCGTCAGACAGCTCGCAAGGCTGCAAGTAAGCAAGAGCAGAGTCAAGCGAGCTTGAACTCTGCCGAGCGAGAGCAGGCTCGAACGAAGTTCAGGAATAAAAAGTGGAAGAATCCACGCAGTAGATTTAAAGTTTTTCATAATCCTATTCATTCATAAACAAAAACTCCGTCCAGTCGAAATCGGCGTGGCTGATTATATTTGTGAGCGTATGGGCAAAGATGCCGATGTTGACACCACAGAAGCCGCCGATGGTCTCAGTGCTCAGATAGCGGTAGTCCATGCGAGCAAGATGGGTGAACTCTTTGTTATCCGTAGAGTAATACAGATGATAGAACTGCGGGTCGGCGGTGATGCGCAGATAGACAATATTGTTATTCAATGGAATCTCTTTCTCGGTATGCTCTATCTCGCCAATGCGGATTTTAGCCTGCAGGTATCGCTTGCCATTCCGAACTGCCACCTGCACATCGTAGTGATTATGGTGGGCGGCGTAGGCCGTGATGCCTGCCACACCGCCGTTCTTCAGTCCAGATACATCGACTTTAGTTGTGGCAGTGAAGTTAGCTTCAGACTGCCGATGGCCGATGAATGTTGGATTACCCACTTCATCGAGCGTGACAGTTGAGGTCTTCAGCCTGAGCCACCCCTTGCGGGCATTCAGCAAATAGTTCTCCTTTTGCGGCATGTTCAAGTGACTCCAATAGAGCGACAACTTTTCGCCCTCAAATTCATCCTTGGAGGGTTCCAAAGGCATGAGTACTTGCGGCAGCGTCTGACATTGCATGTCCAGTTGCAGCGTTCCGTCGCCATTAACCACAGGCCATTCGCCCTCTTCCCACGTTACGGGAGCCAAGAAAGTCTCACGCCCCATCACATGCTGCAGATAGCCGTGGGTACGATATCCTAGGCAAATCATCCACCAAGAGCCGTCGTTGGCTTGTATCAGGTCGGCGTGGCCAAGCCCTTGTATCGGGCTGTTCTGCATCTTCATGTTGAAATGTGAGAGAATAGGATTGGCTGGATTCGACTCGTAGGGACCAAACAAACTCTTGCTGCGGAGGATGTTTACATGATGACCGTGCTCCGTGCCGCCCTCTGCCAGCAACAGATAGTAATAGCCGTCCTTCTTATAGATATGTGGCCCCTCAGGGTATCGCCCGCCAAGACCTACGCCCAGATGATGTATCTCACCGAGCTGTTTGCCTGCCTTTACATCAATCTCACAGATCTTGATATCGCCCTCCTTCCATAGGAAGTAACATTTTCCATTGTCGAAGTACAGCGTGGGGTCGCAGCTGCCCACGCAGAAATCGATGTAAATGGGGTCTGACCATTCGCCCTTCGGATCGTCGGTATAGACATAGAAATGCTTGCGTGAGGGGAATACCGTTGTCACCATATAGAACCGGCCCTCGTGATAGCGGATGGTGGGGGCATAGATGCCCGTCTGCTCGTCCATTCCCTCAATCCTGACTTGTGACTCACGGGTAAGACAAGCACCCACCTGTTCCCAGTGAATCAGGTCCTTGCTGTGAAACACAGGCACGCTAGGATAATACTGGAATGTGCTGTTCACCAGATAGAAATCATCACCGGCACGACACACGGAGGGGTCGGCATGAAAACCTGGCAGCACAGGATTGCGGAAGCCCTGACTCCAGCCCGTCAGGGCCAACAACATGAATGTTGCGACAATATAAAGTTTCTTCATATCTTATCTAATATCTGTTGCGAATATACGTAAAAATCACCATACATGCAGGAATATCAACACAATCTGAGCTAACAGAATCAGAGGAAGTCCATACTTGAACTTCTTGTGTTGAGTTTTATGCCGCCATACCTTCATACCGAGTAAGGCACCAATGCTGCCGCCAATGACTGCAAGAATCAGCAAAGTAGCTTCCGATATGCGCCAGCTGCCTCGCTTAGCCTTGACCTTGTCAATGCCATAGACGAGGAATGTTACGATATTGATGACAATCAGATAATATAGCAATGCATTTGCCATTACTGCTTCTCTTTTGTAAATGCATAAACTGCCAGTGTCGGCAGGATGACCAATAACAGCAAAGTAACCTCTACCAATGCATACGACCCGAAATAATCGACCAGTGTCTGGAATCCCAGAACTCCATCTACTAGCAAGACTAAGAGGGCAAACCAGCAAAGTAGGAATATTGCCGAATACTTGATTTTTCGTTTCTTCAGTTTCATGGACATCGTCTCTTTCATTATTATTTTAATACAGGGAAATACCTCCCGACTCGTTTCTTATAATTAAGATATTCCTGTCCGAAGTCCTGAACCAACCGTTTTTCCTCACTACGGACTTGTAGGGTGAGCAAAATTACTTCTGCCAAGACGATAAGTAGCGGCATGACTGACCAAAGCCAGACGAGAACACCCGCGTCATAGATATAGATACCTACGAGCATCGGATTGCGGCATAGACGATATGGGCCGCTGGTCATCAGATGCTTTGTCCGCGGAGCTACCTCATGACCGTAGGCATCAAAAGGATTACCCTTGCCGACGATGCGCATATAGACGATGCTGTAGATGCTGAGTGCCAGTCCGCCGACGGCAAGAATCAAACTAACTGTGCACAGTACTGCCGAATCAGACACGTATGGCCAAGGCCGTCCTGACATCAGCCACATCAACGCCGGAATGCCAATCACAAAGATAAGCAACCCCAGCAGATAGCCGAAGATATGTGACCTCTCCATTTTGCAAAACATATTAAAAGTCAGCACTCACCTTTCATCCCTTGAATGTATATCCGATACCCTCGACGGCTGCACGGATGGTCTCTGCGGTAGCAGTACCTTTGATGGTAAGGGTGTTAGCAGAGGCACTGGCCTTGGCTTTCTCAACGCCTGGTACTTCCTCGACGGCACGAACTACGGCAGCCTCGCAATGGCTGCAATGCATGTCCTCTACACGATAGACGGTCACGTCGGGATCTAACGGTTTTTTGGTGGTAAACTTGCTGAAAAACTTCATCATAAGAGCAAATATAATTAATAATGTTAATACTGTGGCGCAAATAATCTTAAACGGACTGGGCAGAGCGGATGTGCTCATGCAGCAAGCATCCTGAGCGGCAACGGTGAAGTCGATGCCCGTAGCATTGAGCAGCAGACCGAAGAGGACAGCGAAGCCTACGATGGTCATCAGATAGATAGCGGTGAAACGGCGGCCCATGGACTTGTGAACCACGAGGATGGATGCGAGGTTGACCGCAGGGCCAGCCATCAGCATCACTAGTGCCGATCCTGGCGAGAGTCCTTTCATCATCAAGGCTGCTGCCACGGGGATGCTACCCGTTGAGCAGATATACATCGGTACAGCGATGACCAGTATGACCAGCATCTGCAACAATGGCTGACTGCCGAAGCTAAGGAAGAACTCATCGGGCACAGTGACCTGAATCAATGCAGCAACGACAAGTCCGATGAGCAGTCGCAGGCCGATGTCACGAAGCATATTATAATAGGCATACTTCAGTACGCGCCAGATTCTGTTTCCGCTTTCCACCAGGCATATAGCGGACGCATCCTCCTTCACGTCATCCTTACGAACCAGACGGTTCACCAACAATCCTCCACAAACGCCCGTGATGAGTGCCGCCGTAGGACGGATAATGGCGAAGCCCAGCCCCATCAGCGAGAACGTGGCCAGGATGGAGTCTATGCCCGTCTGGGGCGTGGCAATGAGAAACGAGGCTATGGCACCCTTCGAAGCCTTCTCGTTCCTGAGTCCGATGGCCGTAGGAATGACGCCACACGAACACAGTGGCAGGGGGATGCCCAACAGCGCCGCCCAAAGCACGGATAGTTTGTTTTTCCGCGAAAGATAGTTGGCATAGAACTTCTGCGGCACGAATACGTGCAACACTCCTGCGATGAAAAATCCCAGCAAAAGGTAGGGAGCCATCTCGCAGACCACGTTTAAAAGCGATGTGAAGAAACTTTGTATGTCCATATTAATATCTTCGCACAGTTTTATTGTGCAAAGGTATGAATAAGCAAGCGAAATACCAAATTTATTTGAGTATTTACGAGCGAGAATACCTTCGGCAAAGCCATAGGTACAAAAAACGCAGCCTATTTGCTTATGAATGTCCCGTCAGGATGCTCATCCTGCCATCGGTGTTCCGCCTCAGAACCAGGCTTTGTCATGTAGTAAAGACAACAGTCATCACCAGAAGCTAGGGTCTTGTTTCGATGAAGAACGGCTCCCATGGCCTCGAATGTGATGTAATCAGTTTTGCACATGGCCGGAAGGATGTCCAAATGACCTCGTTTCCTTGCCAGTTCGCATAGCCCGCAACGGGTGTAGGACAAGGTGAACTCCTCATCAACCTTTCCAAGTTGATAATGAGCCTGCCAGTTGTAGGGAGAGTCGATGCGGTTTTCCTGTTCGGAACGTTTCATCATACTTTCCTGGAATTTCCTTGTGAACGGCTTCGCCATTCGTGCCATTCTGAGCATCATGGGCATGGATATGGATGCACGGCACATCTTCTCGTAGAGAGGAAGCGACATCTGGCTGCCGTATCTCTCTTTAGCCGTCTCATAAATGGCAAACCACACCATTCCACCAACGAGGTTCTTCTTCAGGCTGTTTTCACGGTAACTGCCTATGGAGGGAGTGGACATCAGAATTTCGCGGAACCTGTTCTTGGCTGCTTTGCGGAGCTGGTGAAAATCCCATTCAGGACATTCCACCCGTAAAACCTTGTAGCATGTGCCTTGCATGAAATGCCACATCAGTCTGTCTGTCAGAGTATATTTCATATTATCTCTTTTTGGCCTTGAAATAAAGCATGGCTCCCTCTACATGGAAGTCGAGGATGTCATAATATGGTTCGAGTCGCTCGCGCACATCATTGGCTGCGTCAAAAGGAGGCGTAAACCAGCCCATGCGAGTCATGAAGGTCTTGGCAAGCAGGTCGGCAATCTTCTGTTCACCAGCGATGTAGAAGCAGGCCAATAGCTCGCCGCCGGACTTCAAGGTTCGCAGAATCTCAGAGTAAGCCTTATCCTTGTTAGGGAACACATGGAGGCCGTTCATACAGAGTACATAGTCGAATGAACCTTCCTCAAAAGGTAGTGCGCCAACGTCGCCCTGCATCGTATGGATATTGCTGATGCCAGCCCCACGAAACCTGTATTCTGCCTGCTCCAGCATGTCCTGGCTATAGTCCAGACAGGTAATGTCCGCCTGTTTCATCCGCTTGTATTTCTCAGTTGTAAATACTGCCGTACCCACAGGCACGTCGAGCAACCGCCCTGAGAAGTCATCGGGAATCCACGCCAGCACCCTGCGGGCTATCTCGTTGTCATCGACACCGCCCCAGAGCAGCTTGAAATACAATTTACTCCACCATTTCCCTTGCGTAATCGCATCATCGTAGAAACTCTTGCTAAACTTGTACGATTTCTTAATCTTGTCTGCCATAATCTTTTAATGTTTCATTTACAGGGCGCAAAGGTACGGCAAACAGAACGCAACTCGGTTGCAATGTTATTTCTTCACTCCGATGATAGTTGCATTCGATGGTTTCATACGATGAATCTCGGTCTGCGTGAATCTTGCTTCTTCGAGCAGTTTTTTCAGCTCCTCCGGTGAATAAGCCGTCATGCCCTCCACGACGCTGATCCACTTGGAATTGCTATCGACCACCTCTACCATGATGGCGAACTTTCCGCCGGGCTTCAGTACACGGCGCACCTCCTGCAGACAATTAGGGAGATTTGGCCAGAAATACACCGTCTCTACTGCTGTTACGAGGTCGAACTTCCCGTCCTTGTAGGGTAACATCTCAGCAGAACCCTGAGTCACAAAGACCTGCTTGTCGAGCACCTTGGCGTTCACCTTCCTGGCTTTCGCTACACTCTCCTCAGAGATGTCGATACCATAGACCTGTGCATCCTTGCTCCGTTTCAATAGTCGCTGCAAGGTAGCCCCTCCACCGCATCCGATGTCAAGCATCGTCCAGCCATCTTGAATGTTGATGAGTTTCAGTCCCCAGTTCGTCAGCGGTGCATGACAGAGGTTCATGAACTTCAGCATGGCGCGTCCCATCCGTCCTTGCGGACAGGCGCAGTTTGTGAAAAGTTTCTTTAAAAGTCCCATAATCTTCATCTTTTTAAAAAAGGTGGTTGATCGTCACCGACAAACCACCTCACTAAACTAAACAAATACTTTATGAATTTTATACCTGTGATTAAAGTTCTGGAGAGATGGCAGCAATCCAGGCCTCGATACGGGTGTCGGTCTTGTCGTCCTCGTTGATGTCGTCAAGGGGCAGTCCGATGAACTTGCCGTCAATGACGGCCTCCGAGTCATCGAAGGTGTAGCCGTTGGTTTCAACAGCCCCAATGAACTTGGCACCGCTGTCCTTGATGCCATTGTAGAGTTCTCCCATGCCGCCTACGAAGGTGTCGCTGTAGGTTGAGCAGTCGCCACAGCCGAAGATGGCGATGGTCTTGCCGCTGAGGTCGGCACCTTGGAGTGTCTTCAGTCCGTCGTACCAGTCATCCTGCAATTCTCCTGCACCCCATGTCGAGGTGCCGAGGATCAGGTTCTGGTTATTGTTCACTACATCGGCTGTGAGATCCTGCACATTGATGGCTTCACAACCCAACTTTTGGGCTATCTTCTCTGCGATAGCCTCGCACGTTCCTGTCGAGGAACCGTAAACTACAATTGTCGCGTTGGATTTCATCCGACAATTTTCACGCTCGGCATACTGGAAGCGAGCTTCCGTCTGCTCTTGCTTACTCAAATTGTTCATTTCTATCTTATTTTTAGGTGCAAAGCTCGTGCAAGCCGAATGCAATCAAAGCTCGCTTTAGATTGCTGAGGCGCAGCCGAGTTTCGCGGTTGAATGAAATTCGACCGCAAAGGTACGAGGAAAATCCCGACGGTGCAATACTCAAAACAGAGTGTTTTGCCGTCGGGATATGCAGTGTTTCTAATGAAACGCGGTTAACAAGAAGTAGGTATTTACTTGATGAACTTCACCTTCGAAACATCGCGGGGCTTCGCGTCGGGCTGTTCGTCAGGATAGCCGATGGCGATGATATAATTCAGCTTATAGTCGGCAGGGATGTCGAGACGGTCGAGGAAGAACTTGCATTTCTCGTTCGACAGCAGGAAGCGCACGGGACCGCCCAGGCAGCAGGTGCCGAGTCCCATGGACTGTGCGGCCAGCATGATGTTCTCGCCCAGCAGACCGGCATCCAACTCGCCACCGCCATTGGCAGGGGTACAGACACAAATCAGATTCGGGGCATTGCGAAACATGTTCTTGAAGTCCTTGTCGCGCTTCACCATCTCTGCGTTCTCCTGCTTATAGACCTCCGTCACGTCGGCAATCAGCTGCTGGTCTTCCACCACACGGACCACCCACGGCTGACGGTTCACACCGCTGGGCGCATTGATGCCACACTTCACGATGACTTCCAGCTTCTCATGCTCCACAGGCTTGTCGAGATACTTGCGGATGGAGCGACGTGCCATGATGCTACTCAGAACGGGATTCACTTCCATACAGATGTCTGCCTCGATGCCGGTCATCTCATCCGTCGGCTCGTAGCGCTTCAATACACGCCCGTCGCGTGATACGAGGAACTTGGTGAAGTTCCACTTGATGTCAGACTTCTTGTCGTAGTTGGCATCCTGCTTCCGAAGCATGCCGTCCATCATCTTCCCCCGCTGGTCGTTGACATCAAAGCCGCCAAAACCCTTTTGTGCCTTCAGATAAGTGTAAAGCGGATGCTCATTTGCACCGTTCACCTCAATCTTATCGAACTGTGGAAAATGGATGTCGAAGTTAGCTTCGCAGAACTGGTGAATCTCCTGAATCGTGCCAGGGGCCTGCTCTCCGAACTGGTTGCAGGGGAAGTCCAGAATCTCCAGTCCCTCGCTGCGGTACTTTTCATATAGTGCCTCCAATTCCTTGTATTGGGGCGTGAATCCACAGCGGGTGGCAGTGTTTACAATCAGCAGCACCTTACCCTTGTAGTCAGAGAGTGAAACCTCCTGCCCTACATCGTCCTTCATCTTGAAATCATAGATACTCTGTGCCGAAAGCGTCAGCACACAAACCATTGCCATGAGGCTAAAAATCATTCTCTTCATAATCGTCTATTTTAGTTCTGTTATTCGTGTAATACCTAAGATTTTTATTTTTCTCTGCAAAGATAGTGATAATTACTGAAATATCGCTATCTTTGCAGAAAAAATTATAAAGACGATGCATTTCACAGGAATTATCATTGCCGTATGCACCTTCTTGACAATAGGTATATGGCATCCTATTGTCATCAAGACGGAGTATTACTGGGGCACGCGCCCCTGGATTGTTTATCTGATAATAGGCATAGCCGCAATCGTGGCAGCTTTGTTTATTGAGGACACCATGATCTCTGCCATTGTGGGTGTGTTCGGAGCTTCAGCCCTTTGGGGCATCGGAGAACTCTTTGAGCAGAAGAAACGAGTCGAAAGAGGCTGGTTCCCCAAGAATCCCAAGCGCAAATAAAGACTATCCCATCACCACGTCGAGTACCATCATCAGGACAAAGCCAATGGCGAAACCGATGGTGCTGAGATTGCTGTGCTGACCGCCGGAGGCTTCAGGGATGAGTTCTTCGACAACAACATAGAACATAGCTCCTGCGGCAAAGGCCAGCATGTAAGGCAGGACCGGCATCAGCAGCGAAGCCAACAGCAGAACGGCGACGGCTCCGACGGGCTCAACGGCACCACTCAATGAACCGATGAGGAATGACTTCCGCTTGGAATTGCCTGCCGCCCGCATGGGCATGGAGATGATGGCTCCCTCTGGCACGTTCTGGATGGCGATACCCAGTGCCACGGCCACGGCACTGGTCAGCGAGATATTCGAGATGCCACTCTCCGCTCCGGCAAAGACTACACCAACGGCCATACCTTCCGGTAGGTTATGGATAGTGACGGCCAGAGCCAGCATAGCTGTCCGTGAGAGTCGTGAACGAGGACCCTCGGGCTTGTCTGTTCCGATATGCAAGTGTGGCGTCAGTTCGTCAATCATCAGCAGGAAACCCATACCCAACAGGAATCCCACGGCAGCAGGCACCACCGACCACCGTCCGCTGTCAGCTACCATCTCCATTGACGGAATCAGCAACGACCACACCGATGCTGCCACCATCACGCCAGACGCAAAGCCAAGCAGTGTCTTTTGCAATCGCATAGACATCTCGTCCTTCATAAAAAATACGAAGGCAGAGCCAAGCATTGTGCCCAGCAGCGGAATCAACAGTCCTATGGTTAATGTCGTCGTCATCGGATGCAAAGATACATCGTTTTCTGGTAATATACAATACTCAAAATATATGAAAAATACTATGGGAGAGCCAAAGCCCTCCCACAAAAATAGTTAAGCCGGCTGCCACTTGCAGCGTACGGGTGACACGATGGCACCCTCTTTCTTCAGTTCGGCAAAAGCCTTATCCACTTCCTTGCGGTCGATACCTGTATTTTCTGCAATCTTGCCAGCGTTGACGGGTGCACCGAACTCACGCATAGCCTGTAATACTTTTTCTTTCATAATCCTTGAATTTCAGTCGTATCTTACAGTTGCAGCAGCAACCAGTTCTGTGTGCCAATCTTCTCGATGAGCTCCACTGCGCCCTGGCTCCAGTAGAGGTCTTCCTCCTCGTCCTTCAGGTAGTCCTTCAACAGATCATAGGTGGTGGGGTCGTCCTTCAGGTCGGCCATGCACTTCATCAGCAGCTCAACGCCCGGCTCCTGGATGGCGAGGTCAGCCTTGACATATTCAATGGGGTCGCAGATAAGGTCGCGGCTCTTCATGCCTTCGAACTTGACTTCTCCGCCGAGGTCGAGGATGCGCTCTGTGAACTTCTCTACCCAGCCCATCTCCTCATTGAAGTGACCGATGTACTTCTCTCCAAGCTTGGTGATACCCTGTGCCTTAAAGATCATGCCCTGCTGCTTGTGAACGATGGCACCTTCTGCCAGATGAGTTACAAAAAACTGTAATGCCTCAATTGATTTCTGCTTGTCCATAATGCTTTTGTTTTTAGTTGTTAAACGATTTTTTGTTATTTGATTGCTATTTCGAGCACAAAGGTACGATGTTTTTCCTACGAATCCAAATCTGAGACAATACAAAAATTGTCTGAAACGATACAAGAAAAAATTGCATAAAATTCTCACGCTCGACAATAAAAACAAGCTTTTATTATGCTCGCTTAACCGAATTTTTCGTATCTTTGCAGTCGAGATATGTACACGTTGAATGAATATTTGCCAATATTTGTAGGCGACGATTTGCCCGAAAGGGGCTGGGACAGTGGGATGTACTGTCTGGAAACAGACAGGGCAAAGGTCCTTCGTTCCAACCTGCTGCGGGGATTCGTTTCCTGTTTCGCCTTTATGCTGGTTGACAAAGGGTGGATGACGATTCACTACAATGGCCGCGACCTGACGCTGCGCCCCAACGACCTGTACACCTATTCGCCAGGCCTCTCCGTCGATGTCATCGCCACGTCCGACGATTTCCACGGCCTTTGCCTGATGGCCGACGAACATGTCACCATCGAGGCGCCATCCGTCCACGACCTCATTCATTTGGCCAACCTGTCCATCGTACAACTGCACGAGCCCAAACAGACGCTGGCCTCGGATGCCGCACAGCATCTGTCCGTGAAGATGCGCGAAATCATCGGCTATCTTCATTCCGAGCATATTTATAAAGGCGAGGTGTTGCGCATGCTCTATTCCATCTTCCTGCTCGACCTGCAGAACGCCCAGCAGCGTGCCATCGTACACCGCCAGACGCCCCAGCGCGTGGAGGAAATCTTCATTGGCTTCATCCGTCTGCTGCCCCGCCACTTTGCTGAGCACCACGACATCCCGTTCTATGCTGACCAGCTCCATATCTCTCCCGTCTATCTCTCCCGCGTGGTCCGTCAGGTCACGGGCCGCACCGTTGTCGATTATATCAATCAGATGCTACTGATGGAAGCTTCTTTTCTGTTGCAAACCTCCCAACTGAGCATCAGCCAGATAGCCGACCACCTTCACTTTGCCGACACCCCGTCCTTCAGCAAGTTCTTCTCACGCCTTAACGGTATGAGTCCGAAGGAATATCGGAAAGGGTGACTGATGCAAATTTCGGCAGATTATTTGGGAGTTTGCAGGAAAAGTTGTACTTTTGCACCATCAACTAAAAACAAAAAAGCATGATGAAGAGAATGATGTTAATTGTTGTGCTGGCGATGATGGCTTTCACGACGGTAGTAGGGCAGGATGTCTATAGCGGCAGTACCAGCGTGGTGGTGATTGACAGCGAGTGGGAAAACGAGACGCTGAGCGGTGCGGGTGACGGTTCGCTGACTGCCATGCTCGAATGTTTCAACAAGCGGTGGCCCACATGGATGGTGACCTATGCCATCAAGGGGATGAAGACGATGAAGAAAGGCCAGTACATCGAGCGCTATGGCGAGGGGCTGCCAACGGTGTACTATGAACGCGAGAACGGATGGGTAGAGGCGGGTGCCAACCACATGGGGGCGGAGTTCCTGAAAGTGTGCTACTGGAAGCGCTCCAACGGTCATCGGCTGCTGGGCATCTACTTTGGCAAGCCCATCGACCCCTCCATTCATTTTGTCTGCTTCTATGACTATTCCCCACAGAAACACACGCTGACCCCTGAGCCGCACATCATCGACGGCTTCCGCACCACGGAGGACACCAAGTTCTACTATCAGCTGCCACGGGAAGGCAAGGACCTGAAGATTTCGGAGTTCGGACCGCGAGGTCATCTGGAACATACCTTCAAGTGGGACGGCATGAAGCCTGTGTTCTCGAAGTCTGAGGTAATTGAGGACGTGGACGATGACTTTTGAGTATATGTCGCAGGAGGGCTACGACAAGCTCGTGGCCGAGCTCCGTCAGCTGGAGAGTGTGGAACTGCCCCAGGTGAGGGAGGCCATTGCCGAGGCCCGCGACAAGGGCGACCTCAGCGAGAACTTCGAGTATCATGCCGCCAAGCGTGAACAGGCACGGCTGCTGGGCAGAATCCGTTTCAAGCAACGGGTGCTGGCTCATGCACGTGTCATTGACACGTCACGGTTGGACGGCGACAGTGTGCAGCTGCTGAGCAGGGTGGAGATGACCAATCTGGCCAACAACAGCAAGATGACTTATACCATTGCCAGTCCGCACGAGGCTGACATCCGTGAGGGGAAGATCTCCATCAAGTCGCCCATCGCCCAGGCGATGTTGAACAAAAAGGCCGGTGACGTCGTGGAGGTGCATGTTCCTGCCGGTGTGCTGAGGCTGCGAATTGACCGTATTGAGCGTTGAAAAAATTCACTTTCTATGATTTTTTTCATATTCCGACAAATATTTGTTACAAATTGACAAGTTTTTTTGCGTAATATTTTGTACCTTTGCGCCGTGAAACGGCGCGAAGTTGCTCACGCTCGGCCATTCAAGCAAGCTTGATAGCCCTCGCTAAATCGCAACATTGCACGCTGCTTGCGAAGCTGATTATGAATTAACTATAAATACTTAAATTAAAAATTATGGCTTATACAGAAACAAAGACAACGGGCTACGGCTCGAGAGTGAAAAGTTCATGTGGTGGTATTGGTATGGGTATTCTGCTCTTCATTGCAGGTACCGTGTTATTATGGTGGAACGAGGGTCGTACGGTGAAGACCGGTGACATGCTCGACGAGGCACGCGAGGTGTGCAAGGAGATGGTGAATCCCGAGAAGAAGGATGCCGCCCTCGAGGGTGAGCTGGTCTGCGGTTCGGCGATGGCTACCACCGAGGACTCACTGCAGGATGCCCAGTTCGGCATCGGTGCCAAGGCTATCTCCATCAAGCGCACGGTGGAGTACTATCAGTGGGTAGAGGAGTCGCACAGCGAGTCGAAGGACAAACTAGGTGGCAAGCAGGAGACCACGACGACCTACACTTACAGCAAGGCATGGGTGAGCACACCCACGGAGTCGGCGAACTTCAAGGATCCTGCCTATCAGAACAAGAACTTCGTGCTGACGACCGTTGAGCCCGCACAGCAGTATGCCCAGAACGTATCGTTCGGTGCCTACAAGCTGAGCGAGAGCCTGATTCACAGCATTTCCTCGAAGGAGAACATGGAACTGGCCATCGGTGAGAACATGCTGCGTCAGTTTGACAAGAACGCCCAGACCGCCTACGAGCGTTTCTATGGTGTGCAGAAGAAGCAGCCCGTCAAGGAGGAGCCTGCCCAGACAGTGGCACTCTCTGACTCTGCCAAGGCCGTGCAGGACTCTATCCAGCACGTGACTGACAGCATCATGGCCAACGCCCAGAACAAGAAGGACTTTGAATATGTGCACCAGGCCGGCAACGTGCTGTACTTCGGTCGTGCGCCTGGTTCTCCTGAGGTGGGTGACGTGCGTGTGACGTTCGAGAAGGTTGTTCCTGCCAAGGTGACGGTGACGGCTGTTGTCGATGGTGACACCTTCAAGCCCTACAAGGCCAAGAACGGCGAGACCTTCCAGAGTCTCAGCATGGGCAAGAAGTCTTCACAGGAGGTGTTTGACTCTGCCGAGAGCAGCAACAACATGATGAAGTGGATATTCCGTCTGTTGGGCTGCATCCTCGTGATTGTCGGTCTGAAGAGCATCTTCGGCTTCATCGAGGCTATCCTGAAGGTTGTTCCCTTCGTGGCCAATATCGTCGGTTGGGGTGTCGGTATCGTTTGCACCATCCTCGGTATTGTCTGGTCACTCATCGTCATCGCTATAGCATGGCTGTTCTACCGTCCTGTGCTGAGCATCTGCCTGCTGGTGGGCGCCGGTCTGCTCATCTGGATGTTTGCTTTCAAGGGCAAGGACAAGGTGAAGGATTTGATGAATAAGAAATAAGTCTTTATCCCTGACCACTCCCCGAAACGGGGGAGGGGAGAAGGGGCAAACGATATTTGTATGATTAAAAGAGTTTTGTTTTTGGCGTTGGTGGTCTTGGCTGTGACGACAGGGCGTGCCCAGAGCATGAAGATCGTGAACGGCGAGCCGACCTACCGCGTCACCAACGAAAAGGAGTTCTTCCAGGCGCTGGGCTCTAACCGCACCATCCTCGTAGCTGCCAACACCGAGATTAACCTGTCGGTGATTCTCGAAGACGAGGCATACTTCACAGGAATCATCGGTCGTGCGTGGCTGTCATCTCCGGAAGATGTTGACTCTGAGTGTGCCGTCAGCGAGGATGTCGCAGATGGTCAGCAGTTGACGCTCAAGAACTTCAAGAACCTGATTATCAGTGGTGAAGGAGGTTCCAGCATCGTGGTTGAGCCGCGTTACAGCTACGTGATGAACTTCGTGGACTGCGAGGAAATCACGCTGGACAACCTGACCATCGGCCATACCAAGGGCGGCTTCTGCATGGGAGGTGTCATCGGTGTGACGGGCGGACGTAACGTCTTTTGCAAGGACTGTGACCTCTATGGTTGCGGCACCTACGGTTTGGTGGCAGAGTATACAACGAACGTGTCGCTCTATAAGTGCGTGGTGCATGACTGCTCGTACGGACTCCTGCAGCTGTTCGAGTCAGAGGGCTGCCGCTTCTATCATTGCGACTTCCGCGACAGCGGTTCCGAGATACTCATCGAGGGACAGAAGAGCGATGTGGCTTTCGACGACTGCCGCTTCTATCGTAACGGACAGCAGCGTATGCTGTTCTATTTCGACCGGGAGTTCGTGCTCGTCAATTGTGACGTGTGGCATCCGACGGAGAACCTGGGTACGATGGACAAAGCCATCATCCCACGTGATGATGTGCGCTTCCACGGCGTCACAGGGATGGAGAACATCGAGCCGCGTGGCATAGGACCTGCTGTCCTGATTCCCAACGAGTAGTGTGAGGGCAATACTGGGTATGATACTCCTGATGGGCGGCGGTTGCATCTATCTGTTGCAGCGGCCTGCCTCTTTGCTCTTGTTCAGGGTCACCGATGCGTTAGGGCTCACGGAACGGCTCGACGCGGTGCGTACCGACTTGGCAGCATGGCCTGAGTTCGTGGTCTATAACCTCCCGGGGGCGCTGTGGTCAGGCTCTTACGTGTTGCTGGCCGACATGCTCTTCCGCTCCTTCCCCCTGTCAGCGAGGCTGTTGTGGGCTTCCGTCATTCCTATGCTGGGGCTCCTCTCCGAGCTGTTGCAGTTTGCAGGGCTTTGCCCCGGAACGCCTGACGTACTGGATGCACTTTGCTATGTCTTACCTTATATAATATATGTCATATTCGTAACAAGATGAATGTAAGCAACAATACAACTAAAATCATCATCGTCATCGGCGGTGTCCTCATTGCGTTTTTCATAGCTCTGGGTGTCCTGACTTATGTAGCAGATAAGGCAGACGACAAAATCAAGGAGAAAAAGACTGACGGCACGGAGCAGACAGACTCTGTGGAACGTGACAGCGTCGTAATCAACGAGACCTTGGAGGGTGACCCCTATCAGGAACTCGACGAGCTCATCGGTCTGGAGTCGGTAAAGGAGGAGGTGCGTTCGCTCGCCAACTTCGTGAAGGTGCAGCAGGAACGTAAAAAGCAGGGCATGAAGACGCCGAAGATGTCCTATCACCTGGTCTTCACGGGAAGTCCCGGTACAGGTAAGACGACGGTGGCCCGCATCGTGGCACGTATCTACAAGGACCTCGGCATCCTGAAGCGTGGTCACATGGTGGAGACCGACCGCTCAGGACTCGTGGCAGAATATGTGGGACAGACGGCTCAGAAGACCAATGCCATTGTGGACTCTGCCCTCAACGGTGTGCTCTTCATTGATGAAGCCTACGCCCTGGTACCTGACGGCGGACGGGGCAGCGACTACGGACAGGAAGCCATCTCCACCCTGCTGAAGCGCATGGAGGACGACCGTGACAAGCTGGTGGTCATCGTGGCAGGCTACAGCAGCGAGATGCAGCGCTTTATCGACTCCAACCCGGGACTGCAGTCACGCTTCAACAAATACATCAACTTCCCCGACTATACGCCCCGCGAGCTCTACGACATCTTCCAGATGTACCTTCGCAAGAACCAATATACCATGACGTCAGAGGCTTCCTCTTATCTGCGCCAGAGACTATCCTACGTCGTGGAGCATAAGGACCGTAACTTCGGTAATGCCCGTTACGTCCGTAACATGTTCGAGAAGGCTATCCAGCGTCAGGCCAACCGTCTGTCGCAGACAAGCAATACCAGCAGAGAACAGCTGTCTGAACTGACCTTGGAGGACGTAAAGGGAGCTTTCGAATGAAGTGGGGCCATCAACGAGATCAGAAAATAACACCCTGACAAAAACTATAAATATGAGCAAACGATATGTATTTATGATGGCTGCCGTGCTGACGATGTTCAGCGGTTCAGCCGTGGCGCAGGAAACCGTGTCCATCGGACAGCCTGCCCCCAATAATGAATGGACGAAAAGAGTCTATGCCAACACTGGCATCAATTGTGCAACGCCCCCTGTACCTATTTATTATCAGGGAGCAGACCATACACAGGTGGTTTACTGGGCCGGACTCTCGCGTCCCGACGATGTGGATGATCACGGTACGGGCCCCTTCATCCTGATGGAAGCCTTCCGTCATGCTTCCAACCGTTACAACAAGGTTTTTGAGAAAGGACAGTTCTTTGACTGCCATCCTGTACGTGAAATCACCGACAGCAATGCCGACAACGGAATGCTGCGCAGCACAGAACACCCCATGCAGGGCATGGTCTATGAGTTTGCCGACTCTGCTGCCTTCCGTCGTGCTGCCGAAATAGACGGCGATGGCTTTACGTGGAATGGCTGGGGACTGCGTTGGCTGCTTTCTGAGGAATATCTCGCCCTGCGCAGACCCCTCGACATCTATGGCTTCGGGGATACTGATGCTGAGCGCCGTTCGCTGCCCGAGAACATCGTGAAGCGTATGGAGAAGAAGTACGGCGGCAAGGCCGAGCGTTCCCGACTGGTCTGTGCCATTGGCGACGAGTATGCTGCCGGACACATCCAGTTTAAACCCAAGGGTGGCAAGTGTATTGCCGTTGAGGTCGTGTTCAGCGGCGATAAGATATGGTCGTTTACCGATGTTGCCGAGAATGTCAATGATCAGTCCATGTGGCATGTCGATGATGGCGGCGAATACTTCGGCATACGGCCCGATATGGCCTTTGACGGACCTGACGGTCTCGAGATTCTCTATTTCGAATATGCCCCTGAGAGCAGCACGTTCGGCTTTGTGACACTCGGACAGGGCGACAAACTCGAGAAGCACGAGATAGAAGGGTATTACAACTATCCGGAATAATTCGATAATCCATAACACCTCATTCAAAATTTATAACTCCTAACTCATTGTTTTATGAAATACTGTGTAAATTGTCATAAAGAATTACAGGACTCTGCGAGATTCTGTACCTCTTGTGGAACACGCCAACCGGCAACATCGGAAGCTGCACCCTCTGCAGCACCTGCACCGTCAGCTCCTGCTGCTCCGCAGCAAGCACCTAAAACCGTAGCCCTGCCTACACCCGTCGGCAAGGAGGGTGTGCTGAAGCAGATAGAGCGACTCATCGGCTTCTACTTGTCAACGAAGCGTGAGGGCCGTATGGCCACACGCCCTGAGATGGATATGCTCATACTCGGTAACTCGGGTACGGGTAAGTCCTACCTCGTCAACGTCGTACATCAGCAGTTCCTCCAGAACGGCATCCTCACCAATCCGCGCATCAAGAAAGTTGATGCCTCGGAGTATAACCAGTGGATTAACACCGTGAACGAGAGCACGCTTGCCAACATGAAGGGTCAGCTGCTGCTCATCGACAATGTGCATCTGCTGATGAGTGACACCGAGCACCTGACGCCCATTGACCGTCTGCTTAGCATGATGGAAGACTGGGAGCGTGACACGATGGCGGGCTGGGACACTTATCCCATCGTCATCTTCGCTGGTGACAAGAGCATCGTGGAGTATTACTTCCAGAAAAAGAAGAACGGCCGCAGCCGCTTCGCCCTGCAGCTGGAACTGCGCGACTGTAGCGCTGCCGACCTGCACGATATCTGTCGCTTGGAGCTAGAGAAGTTCGGGCTCACCCTCTCCCCCGAGGCCGACAAGAAACTGAAGGGTTACTTCCGTAATGTTATCAAGAATCGTAAGGTCACCTTCCGCAATGCCTACGAAGCTACCGAGAAGGCTGATACCATCTATAAGCTTTGTCTGGAGCACGGACATACCAGTGAGGTACAGCCCGACGACATCTCAGGTGAGATTTATGTTGAGCAGACACCTGACGAGATTCTTGCACGTCTTGATGAGTTCGTCGGCATTGACGACGTGAAGCGTGAGATGCATAGCATCGTCGAGAACATCAAGCAGTATCGTGCCGAGCATAACGACCCCAATGCCCTGCCGAAGTTCCGCGACCAGTTCGTGTTCTTGGGCAATCCAGGCACGGGAAAGACAACGATGGCGCGTATCATCGCCGATATGTTCTATGCCCTCGGCATCCTGCCTGGCGGTCAGCTCATTGAGGTGACGCGTGAGGACCTCGTGGCGAAGTATGTCGGAGGTACGGCACCTAAGACGCGTCAGGTCGTGGAGTCGGCCATGGGTGGTGTGCTGTTCATCGATGAGGCTTACACGCTGGCCAGCGGTGACAATGCCAACGACTTCGGTCGTGAGGCGATCAATGCCCTGTTGAAGCCCGTTGAGGAGCGTCGCGGTGACTTCGTCTGCATTATTGCCGGCTACACCAAGGAGATGCTTGACTTCTTCGATTCCAATTCTGGTATTCCTTCACGCTTCAATAAGCGCATCGAGTTCCGTGACTACGAGCCCGAGCAGCTGACGGAGATATTCCGTGGTAAGATGAAGAAGGAAGGTTACCAGCCCGATACAGATGCCGACGAGAAGCTCGGTCGCTTCTTCGAGAAGATGTATAAGCGCCGCACCAAGAACTTCGGCAATGCCCGTGAGGTGATGGCTGCCTTCGACAAGGCTCTGGAGCGTCACCGCGAGCGTCTGTCGATGGAGGGCAAGACCGAGGATTACATGTTCTCACGTTCCGACATCGAGGGTGAGGACGCCCTGAAGGAGCTGAATGTCGATGAGATTGTTGCCAGCCTCGACCGTGACTTCGTGGGTATGCAGGCCGTCAAGGAATTTGTCCGTGAGATAGCATCGCAAAAGGCAGACATGGACGAGCGTCTGGAGCTGGGACTTGAGACGCAGCAGACCATGAAGCTCAACATCATCCTGACCGGTAACCCGGGTACAGGTAAGACCACCGTGGCCCGTAAGCTCGGTGAGATACTCTATTCCATGAAACTGTTGTCTGCACCCGACGTCATCGAGCGTGAGCGTAAGGACATTGTGGGTAAGTACCAGAATAGTTCTGGTGAGGAGATGGGTAAGGCCTGCGACCTCGCTATGGGTAAGATACTCTTTATCGATGAGGCTTACTCCTTCGCCCCCGTCAACGATGCCGGCACGAAGGACCAAGAGGCTACGAAGGCTGTCGAGGTTCTGATGAAGCGCATGGAGGATGATGCCGGTAAGTTTGCTGTCATCCTTGCGGGCTATCCTGCTCCGATGGATAACTTCATCCGTGTCAACGAGGGTATCGCCCGTCGCATCACTCACCGCATCCATATTGCCGACTATACTGCTGAGGAACTCATGCAGATCTTCCGTCAGATGGCCCGCAAGCAGGGCTACACGTTGGCCGACAACCTCCAGCCCGTGCTCTTCCGCAAGATTAACGAGATGCTGTCAACGAAGGATAAGAACTGGGGTAATGCCGGTGAGATGGCGAAACTGCTCGAAGCAGTCAAGGCTCGTCTGTCACTCCGCATCCGTGAGTTGCCCAAGGAGCAGCGTACTGCTGAGGTCTATCAGACCATCCAGCCCGAGGACATCCCCTTCGAGGAGCGTAAGGTGCTGTCGCCCGACGAAGCCCTCGCAGCTCTTGACGAGCTGGTCGGTCTCGATAACATCAAGACGCAGCTGCGTCAGATGGTGGAGTCGTTCCGTGCTGATGAGGAGCGTGCGAAGCTGACGGGAGAGACACCCCATCGCGAGGCACCACACTATATCTTCATGGGTAACCCTGGTACGGGTAAGACTACTGTTGCCCGTCTTGTGGCTGATATCCTGACTTCGTTCGGTGTGCTCAGCCGCGGTCATCTCGTCGAAGTGACGGAGAAGGACCTCGTGGCAGGCTATACCGGACAGACTGCCATCAAGACATCCAACGTCATCGACTCTGCCATGGGTGGACTGCTGTTCATCGACGAAGCTTACTCGCTTGATAAGAGCGCCGATGGCGGTGGCGGTTTCGGACAGGAAGCCATTAACACCCTGTTGCAGCGACTTACCGCTGATGCAGGTAAGTTCGTCTGCGTCTTGGCAGGATACACGAAGGAGATGACGCAGTTTCTCAAAACCAACAGCGGACTGGAGCGTCGCTTCCGTATGGTACAGTTTGACGACTATCAGCCCGCTGAGCTGGAACAGATATTCCGCAACCTGCTGAAGAAGAACGACATGAAGCTCGACGAAACCGCTGAGCAGGGCCTGTCGGCTTACTTCCGTACTGTCTATGAGCAGCGTAATCCGCAGTCGTTTGGTAATGCTGGTGCTGTGGTCAACATCTTCAAACAGGCCAAGGAGCGTCAGGGCGCACGTCTGGCCGACAAGCTTAACAAGGGCCAGTGTACTCCCGAGGAGCTGAAGGTGCTCACCCTACAGGACATCACAGGTCAGAAGGCAGGAGCCTCGGCTCCTACGCAGACGCTCATGCAGCCTTTCAGCCGACTCGTCGGTGCCGTTAATGCGAAGAAGAAGATGGAGAACCTGCTTAATCAGGTGAAGCTCAACCGTCGCCGTGCCGAGCTGACACACACGCCGTTCGTCAACCTCAGCATGTGCTTCGCCTTCATCGGACATCCCGAGACCGGACAGAAGGAGTTTAAGGAGATCATGGCTAACGTGCTGACCGACATCGACCTCATCGAGTCGCCCGACCACATGAAGACGCTCAGCGCCGCCCAGATGCTCAATTCGGCTACTCCCGACAACGAGCGCCGTATCATCGACGAGATCATGGCACAACACGGTAAGACCATCTATGTCATTGAGGCTAACCCTGTGGAGTGGAAGTCCGTGGAGGAACGCATGCCGCGCCTGTCGGAGTTCGTCAACGACCGTTTCGTGTTCGACGACTACACGCCCGACGAGTTGTCGCGTCTGTTCATCGACCACTTGGCACGTCATAACATGAAACTGGCTGACGACGCCCATGATGCGCTCACCGCCTACTTCGGTAGTCACGTTGAGGGTGGACGCTCAGAGATGGCCCTGCTCTACAACGAAGTCATCTACCGTCAGAACACCCGTCTGGCCAACGCCACCGACATTAGCGACGACGCCCTCGTCACCATTGCTCGCGAGGACATTCCCGATGATTAAGACATAGAGCTGAAAGAAAGAAGAACCATGGTTGCCTCGAAACGAGACAACCATGGTTTTGTATAGATAGAGAGGTGCAAACAACTCTGTCAGGCTCTGTGCAAGAAAAACAAGGCCGAATTGTTTGGAGGTTTGCGGGAAAAGTATTACTTTTGCAGCAAATAACTAACACCAATGACTTATGAAACAAATCATTTCTATTATTTTCGCAGCCTTGGTGCTGTCGTTAGTACCTGTTCCTTATGCCTGTGCGCAGACCGTTGATAACCTGCGTCCACCAACGAAACCGGTTAAACCTACAACTCCTCCGAAGAAGAAACCGCTCAAGAAAAAGTGGCAAAAACAAGAAGATTTCTATGAGGGTCTGGCTTCGGTAGAGGACGCCAACGGCATGTATGGCTTTATCGACAAGACTGGCAAGGTAGTCGTTCCCTGCCAATGGAAATGGGCTTGGAGATTCAGCGAAGGATTTGCTGTTGTTAAAGACGCAAATGGCATGTATGGCTTTATCGACAAGGCAGGTAAGGTCGTTATTCCTTGTCAGTGGAAAAATGCAGGGTCTTTCCAAGAGGGCTTGGCTGAGGTTAAGGATGCCAACGGCAGGTATGGCTTTATTGACAAGACAGGCAAGGTGGTCATTCCTTGTCAGTGGCAAGATACGGGATGGTTTTACGAGGGTCTGGCTTCGGTTAAGGATGCCAATGGCAGGTATGGTTTTATCGACAAGACAGGTAAGATGGTAATCCCTTGCCAGTGGAAAGATACAAGGTGGTTTAGCGAAGGATTAGCTCCAGTCTGTGGAGCCAATGGCAAGTATGGCTATATTGACAAAACAGGCAAGGTGGTTCTTCCCTGCCAGTGGGACGATTCTGGAGCATTCTTCGAGGGTCTGGCTTATGTTAAAGACGGAAACGGGATGCATGGCTTTATCGACAAGACGGGCAAGGTGGTTCTCCCCTGCCAATGGAAAAGTGTAGGAAGGTTCAGCGAGGGCTTAGCTCCAGCCTGTGGAGCCAATGGCAAGTATGGCTATATTGACAAAACAGGCAAGGTGGTTCTTCCCTATAAGTGGGAATGGGCATACCCATTCTATGAGGGACAGGCTGAGGTTGAGGACAGCTATGGAAATAAGTATAAAATCAACAAGGCTGGCAAAATTGTGGAGTAAAAAGTAGTTTAATAATAGTTGTGCCCGACACGGATGAAGGGTTGGAAAGAATGAAGAAGCGACTTTTCTTTGATATGGATAATGTGCTGGTTGATTTCCAATCAGGACTTGACAGGATTGATGAAGAAACCAAGAATAAGTATAGGGCAAAGGGACCTGATGACAAAGACCGATTGGATGAGATTCCTGGATTGTTCGGAAAGATGGATCCTATGCCGGGGCTATTGAGGCTGTTCATAAATTGGCAGAGGTGTATGATGTCTTCATTCTCTCTACTGCTCCTTGGAAGAATCCATCTGCCTGGTCTGATAAGGTGACGTGGGTAACCAAATACTTTGATGATGTGTTCCATAAGCGAATGATTATCACTCACCGAAAAGACCTTGTTGAGGGTGACTACCTGATTGACGACCGTGGGAAGAATGGCACCAGTGAATTCAAGGGTGAGTGGATTCAGTTCGGCTCGGAGCGATTCCCTGATTGGAAAACTGTTCTTGATTATTTGCTGAATCCTTCTTCTATATAAAGAAAGGCTTTCTGTTTTTACTTAAAAGGCCTTTAACTCAATGCTAAAGGCCTTTTAAGTGTATGCCCGGAAGCTTATAAGCGTAAGTGCGGAGGCTTTTAACCGTATGCCCGAAGGCCTTTAACCATCCTGTCGACTTAAGTCAGCAGGTCTGCTGACTTAAGTCAAAATATCTGCTGACTGGAGTCAACAAGTTTGCTGACTTAAGTCAACAAGTGCACTGCCAAAAGTCAACCGATAGTTAGATCTGCTGGCGCTGTTTCATCTCAAGGTAGCGGTTGATGACATCGACGCTGAGCTGTTGCGGTGTGGTGAGTAGTGACAGGATGCCATGCTGACGCAGGGTGCTGACGATGAGACGCTGTTCATAGACGAAACGGTCGGCCATGACGTGGCGGTAGTAGGATTCTGTGGAAACCCCACCAAACCTCCCCGGAAGGGGAGACTTACTTCCAGAGTCCGTAGGCAAGTCCCCTTTTTTGGGGGGATTTAGGGGGGCTTGTATGTACTCCTTCAGCTGTTCGTCCTCGAAGAAGACGACGAGCAGGCGATGCCGGGAGTTGATCTGCTGCAGGAATGGCAGTTGGCGCTTCATGCTGACCATGCCTGAGAAGTTGGTGTAGAGCACGATGAGCGAACGCTTGTTGACGTATTTGTTCAGGTGGATGACGAGCGACGAGTAGTCCGTCTCGCCGAAGGTGGTCTGCTGGGCGTAGAGCGTCTCCATGAGCAGCTGCATGTGACCGGGCTGCTTCGAGGCGGGCACGAAGGTGTCGAACTGCTCGTTGAAGGTGATGAGTCCTGCACGGTCTTCCTTGTTCATGGCGATGTAGGAGAGCACGAGCGATGCATTGATGGCATAGTCGAGCAGTGTCATGCCGTTGAAGGCCTGCTGCATGACGCGTCCCTTGTCGATGACGTTGTAGATGTGCTGCGAGCGCTCGTCCTGATAGACGTTGACCATGAGCTTCGAGCGACGGGCAGAGGCTTTCCAGTTGATGGTGCGGAAGTCATCGCCTGCCACGTAGTCCTTGATTTGTTCGAAGTCGGTGTGATGACCCACACGGCGGATGCGTTTGATGCCCAGCTCGGTGAGGTTGTTCGAGATGGCCAGCAGTTCATACTGATGGAGCATGAGGAACGAGGGATAAACCTTCACGTCGTGCGGCTCGCCGAGCGTGAAGCGCCGGAAGAGCAGTCCGAGGGGTGAGGCAGTGAACACGCGTATCTGACCGAAGCCGTAGCTGCCGCGACGTGTGGGGCGCAGCCGGTACTTGATGGTCTGTGCCTCGCGGCTCGGCACGATGGCGTGGAAGCTGATGTCACGGCGCTGGAAGATGACGGGTACCTCATCGATGACCTCGACGTGAACCGTGAACGGGTAGTTGTTCTCGATGCGCAACCGTACCTCGTTGTCATCGCCGTTGGAGAAACGGTCAGAAAGAATGCGCTGAGCGTAGATGCCTCTTGCTCCCTGCCCCTTGCTCCTTGCTCCTAACAGGACAACGTCAACTACTACTGCGGTGAGGAACAGCCACAGCAGAATCTTCCCGATGAAGAACATCGGGCTCCACAGGAATCCGCTGGCAATGCAGAGGATGACCACTATGGCTACGATATAGAATCTACGCGTCAAAAACATTCAATCCTTATTTCGGTACTTCCACTTTGTCAATAAGTCGCTGCGTGACCTTGAGGGCAGTGTGACCCTCCATCTCTGCCTCGGCGGTGAGGATGAGACGGTGCTGCAGGATGCTCGGTGTAACGAATTTGATGTCTTCGGGTGTCACGAAGTCGCGGCCCGAGAGCAGGGCGAAGGCTTTGGATGCCTGTAGCATGGCTACTGAGGCACGCGGCGATGCACCGAGGAAGACGGCTTTCGACTGGCGTGTCTGCTGTACGATGGCGGCGATGTAACGCAGTAGTGACGGCTCCACATATACTTGCTGCAGCATACTGCGCAACTGGAGCAGTTCGTCATGGGTGATGACAGGCTTCAGGTCTTCGAGGCGCGTCAGCCTGGCGTTCGTGTGATGGCGCTCCAGCACCTGTACCTCCTCGTCGAGTGAGGGGTAGCCCATGGTAATCTTCATGAGGAAACGGTCGGTCTGCGCCTCGGGTAGCTTGTAGGTTCCCTCCTGCTCCACAGGGTTCTGCGTGGCAAGGATGGTATAGACGTCACCCATGCGGTGCGTTGTGCCGTCGATGGTCACCTGTCGTTCCTCCATAACTTCGAACAGGGCAGCCTGTGTCTTGGCTGGTGCACGGTTGATTTCGTCAACGAGGATGATGTCGGCAAAAACAGGACCTGGGTGGAACTCGAACTCACTGTTCTTCATGTTGAACACTGTGGTGCCCACGACATCGCTCGGCATGAGGTCGGGCGTGAACTGCACGCGGCTGAACTTGGTGTCGATGAGTTTGGCGATGGTACGTGCCAATAGTGTCTTGGCCACGCCAGGGACACCCTCGATGAGCACATGGCCGTCGGCAAGAATGGCGGTGAGGATGAGGTCAACGGTAAACCGCTGGCCTACGATGACCTCGGCAATACTGTCGCGCAGCTGTTGTATCTTTTCGGCAAACTGCGTCAGGTCGGTCGGGACTCTCTGTCCGTCGTCTGTTGTCTGTTGTCTGTTGTCCATAAGTCTATATGTTTTTAATGATTCTGTTCATTTCGTCTATGAGGCGTTTCATCTCCTTGCGGCTGATCTCTGTCTCATCGTCGGCTGCCTCTAACAGACGCAGCTCCTCGATGAGGCGTTGCACGTCCTCGACGGGGATGCCCGACTGGTTGGCGATGGTCTGCATCTCCGTGCCGTCGTCTTCGTCGTCGGTGATGTCAACATGTATCGTGCGGCGCAGTTCCTCAGCGAAGTAGGTGTACTTGCGCAGCACCAGCGAGCGCCGCTCACGGCTCTGGTAGTAGAGCGTGCCGATGAGCTCGATGAATTCAATGGTGTGGTTTTCGGGCTCCTTCATCACGGGAATGACACGCTGGCGCCGTCGTGTTCCAAAGAGGAGACATAGCACTGCCAAACCCAGCGACAGATAAATTGCCCACCGCAGGGGCGGCTGGGAGAGGAAATAGCGTAGCGGCGTGAGCTGTGACGCATCCTCCGCCTCGGGGCAGAATGTTGTTGTGCGCACCACTGGCAGGTGCTTCATGGTAGATAGGAAGCGGAATACGAGTCCGGCATTGTCCATGTCGAGCATGGTGTAGTTGGTGAACAGCAGCGGTGCGCTGACGATGGTGAGCCTTCCGCGTCCCACTTGCTGGGTGTAGGCGATAGGCCGGTTGTTGAACGTCGCCATGTAACTGATACTGTCATGGTAAGGTCTCTCCCTGACAGAGTCTCCTGGCAATGAGTCAACAATGACAGCATCTCTGATATACCATTCGCACAAAGGACTGAAGAGCATGTAATCACGCGGCTGTGTGCCCAGCGTGTCGGTAACCCAGCGCAATGTGTCACGTCCTTCTTTCTTCTTGATGAAGTCCTTGAGTTTTCGATAGATGTACGTGTATTCGGTCTCCAGCTTCAGGGTGTCCTCCAGCCTGCCGAAATGGTTTGATGCCACCAGCACCTGACTGCCGCAGTTCATCATCTGATAAATGGCATCTACGTCAATTTGTGTTAGCGAAGCGTCGTCGGCGACGACGAGGATACCACGTGGCGTACTGTCCTTAGCCAGCTGGGGAAGCGATCTGTTCGTCACACTGTAACCTTGCGGCATGTCCTCGTTCAGTAGACTGTCGAACACGTAACAGCCGAAAGGCTCATGGTCGTAGTGGGCGTAGGTAGGGGTCCATGCAAACTCCCTCGGCATCTGGTAGTGTAGCAGGAAGATGATGAGCAGGAAGGCCACGACTCCGATAACAAACCAGCGGTTCAGCTTCATGACTCACCTCCTTTCTTTGATGAAGGGTGAAGGGCGGAGAGTGAAGCATAGTCCGCCGCCATTTCCTCATAAATCTCAGCTGTGGCCTGGAAGTAGCCATAGCGGATGCGGAGGAAATGGTTGGTCATCTGCTGGAACGTTGCGTCGGGGAACTCCAGACTGTACTGTGTGGCTGTCTTGTGCAACTGCCAGTCGATGCGTTCTGCATCGGTCAGCAGTTTCAACGTCTGCAGATATTTCAGACGTACCGCCTCACGGTAGTCGCTGCGGTCGAGCGCCTTCTTCAGCTCGACGTCAAAGTCGATGCCGTAGATGTTGTCCTCCTCCAGTTCGTAGTCAAGGTCGTCTTTCTTCCGTCTGCCGAAGATGGCCGGACGGTATTTATAGATGAGCCAGCAGAACACCGCCAACAAGATGACAACGATGGCAATGAACACATAAGTGGTGATGTCAAGGCGCACCACCCCTTGTATCATGTCGTCAATGAGCTGCATGAGCATACCGATAAGCCATTGCAGCAAATCCGACTGCGACTCCACCGCTTCACGGTTGTAGTCGTAGGCGTCCATCTGCTGCCACTCGGCGATGCGCGAGGCATTATAGGCAATGGTATCGGCTGCTATCGTACTCATGCTAATGTCTGGAAGTTCTTGATGTTGTCATCCATCGTCATGCCGTCAAGCTTCTCGGCGGCATGGCCGTAACAGTAGGCAGAGCCTATGTAGAGAATCAGGCTGACGAGGTAGTTGCCGAAGCATTGCACGACGGCAAGCAGATAAACCACGAAGCCGTAGATGTAAGAGTCAGCAAAGGTGGTGGCGTCTTGGTTGGAGATACCGAGGAACATCTTGGTCATCTCTGCGATATACCACGGCATCATGGTAATGCCGGAGATGATGTTGGTAAGGAAACCCAGTACGAGGATGATGGCCCACGTGCCGCCCCATGTGCCGAAGGAATAGCGGAGCGCCTTCTGCATGGCTGCCAGCACATTGAGGTCGTCACGGAAAATGTATGTCGGCGACACCAGCATTAAGAACGGTCCAAAGACAATGCCCAGGACAATCAGCATGAGATAGAACAGCACGACCCCCATGATGACACCTATCTCGCCCAGCGCAAACATCAGCAGACCCAGGAAAAGGAAAACGATGAGCAGTAGTCCGGTGCCGATGGCCGTCAGTATCAGTGAACGACGTATGCCCTGCCAGAAATAATGCTTCAGCTCATCCCACTGCACAAGGGGAAGGGGCTGGTCGCTCTCATCGTGAAAACGTATCAGTGCAAAGAGAACTGCTTGCAGCAGCAAGCCTCCAACCATCGCCATACCCACGTAGCCCAGAAGTCCTGCAACGAAGGAGATGACCATGCCAACGTTCTCGTTGCTCACGCCCGTTGATATGCCCTGAAGTGAATTGATGTATCCCTCCATGAAACCATTAAGTCCGAGGGCTTGCACCAGACTGACAGGTAGTAGGAAATAGGTGAAATACTTGAGCAGTACCCTCCAGTTCTCCCTGAGGAAGTCGGCTGTGGCCGACAGCTTCTGTCCGAAGTTACGGACAACATATAGTCTAACTCTTGGTTTCTTTTCTTCCATAACGGTAATAAGGTATTATGATATAATAGGTAATGACAAATGCAAGGGAGAGGAGGATGACCATGAGTCGGAGTGCATCGGGCCACTCGGTGTGACGGGTGGCAAAGCCCTCGATGAAGCCAGCCGTAATAAAGATGGGCACCGTGCCCACAATGATTTTCAGTCCGCGTCGCGCGCCCATCATAAACGACTTTATTCGACTATAGGTGCCTGGGAACAGCCAGCCGTTGCCTAACGAGATGCCCGCAGCACCAGCGACGATGATGGCAGAAATCTCCAGTGTACCATGCAGCCAGATAGCGAGCATGGACTCGAACCCCAGTCCCTCCATGAAGAAGAACGTCTGGAAGGAGCCGAGCATCACACCGTTCTGGAAGAGATAATAGCCTGTGCCGAAAGGGGTGAAGATACCCATGACGAAGACGATAAACGAAACCCAGACGTTGTTCATCGTGATTTGCAGAAACATTGACGTTTCGCCACCCAGATTATAAACGGCCATCGGTTCTCCGTTGGCAATGTTCTTTAAGGTCATGTCAACATAATCATCACCGAGGATCAGACGGGAAAACTCTCCGTCGTTAAGTTGTGAGATGGCTCCGATGATGACGCTCACCGCAAAGACGATGAACGACGTGAGCAGGGCGCCGCGCGCCTCGTACATCGTCTTAGGAATCTCCTGCGTCCAGAACGTCCACAGGCGTGAAATGGGTTCACGCTTGTTGCGGTAGATCATGTTGTGCAGTGCTGACGCCAGTCCGTTGAGGTAGAGCGTGATGCGCGACTGGGGGAAGTGTGTCTGGGCAAAGGCCAAGTCACTCGTCAGGTCGATGTAGGCATCGGCCTGATGGTCGGGCGAGGCATCAATGGCATCTTCGACAATAAGCTGAATGTCGCGCCATTTCTCTATGTTTTGCCTGATGAATGTAACTTCCTTCACTTTGAACTTAGAGCATCCAGTCACTCTACGAAGTGCAAAAGTACGAAATAAATAGGAATTAATATCATAATTAATATTTTTTTTGTACCTTTGCCACCGATTATGGCAAACTCAAACATTCTAACAGGCCAGTACGTTCACATCAGCCAGACGCCGGCTAGCATCGGCGACCGCATGTTGGCGCAAATCCTTGACTGGGTGATCCAGTTTGCATGGATGGGCGGTACTTTGTATGTCATAGGTTTGTTAGATGAGGCGATAGACGAGAATATTATTTGGATACTCTATTTCTTTGTTTGCATGCTTCCAGCATACTTCTATGCTATCATCTGCAGCGTGTTGAATAACGGACAGAGCATCGGAAAGCGTGTGATGAACATGCGGGTGGTAAAGAAAGACGGCTCACGGCCTGGGGTCGGTGCCTATATCTTACGTTGGCTCCTGATGATTATTGACGGTCCGCTGATGAGCGGCTTCGGACTGCTTATCATGTTGATGAGCAAGAACAACCAACGCTTAGGCGACTTGGCTGCAGGCACGATAGTCATCAAGCTTAATAGTTATAATAAGCTGCAGGTGAGCCTTGACGAGTTCAGCCATTTCAGTTCGAAGTACCGTCCCCTTTATCCTACTGCCGAAGACCTGTCGTTAGAACAAGTCAACCTGATTACGCAGACCATGCAGCTCAATGAAAACGACCCACGTGTTCACGCCCTGGCTGAGAAGGTGAAGCAGACTCTCCATATAGAACATGTCTATGAGACCGATGACGCCGCATTCCTATGGCGTGTCGTCCGTGACTATCAGTATTTTGCCTTGGAGGAAATCTAAGTACTGTCGGATAAATAGAAAAGCCCCTTGATGATCATCAAGGGGCTTTGTGTTGTCAGACAGCGGAGTGTCTTAGAGATTCGGGTTGATCTTGTTCCACTCAGCAATGGGAGGAACAATGTTCAGCGTTACGAGCTCGTCGCGCATCTTGCACAGGTGCTCGTAGCTGGCGTCAAGCTTTGCGTTCTCCTCGGCTGTTCCCTGAGGAACCTCGAACTTAACACCCTCAGCAGTCATGGTAGTCTTCATGGCCATCATGATATGGTCGTACTTGTCGGTCTTCACGTATGTGCCGACGGGGAAACGGAACGGCTCACCGCCCATAGCAGCGCGAATCATCTCAACAGAGAGGTAGGCAGGGCTCTGGAAAGAGCTGCGTCCGCGAAGCTCGATAATCTTGGCACCGCCCTTCGTAACGTCCACCTTCATCTGCTCCCACTCCTCAGCGGGGAATTCAGCCGTGCCGATGATGTCGGTCAGCTTGCGACCAGCAATCTCTACGTGGCTGCCGAAGACGGCCATCTGCTCACCATGACCACCATAGGTGGCACAACCTGTAATCTCGTTCTGCATCACACCGAACTTCTTAGCCAGAGCGCTCTGTAAACGGGTGGTGTCCAGTCCGGCAAGTGTCGTTACCTGTCCGGGTTTCAGTCCGCTATAGAGTAGCGTGACGAGACCGGTGAGGTCAGCGGGGTTGAAGATGATAACCACATGCTTTACGTCGGGGCAGAACTTCTTGATGTTCTGGCCCAGCTCCTCGGCAATCTTGCAGTTTCCGGCGAGCAAGTCCTCACGGGTCATGCCAGCCTTACGGGGTGCACCACCGCTGGAGATGATGTACTTTGCATCGCGGAAAGCTTCCTCAGCCTCTGTTGTTGCAACGATGTTCACATCGTCGAAACCGCTCTGGCGCATCTCTTCTGCTACGCCCTCGGGTGAAAATACGTCATAAAGACAGATGTTCTTGGTCAACCCCATCATCAGGGCCGTCTGTGCCATGTTTGAACCAATCATACCGGCTGCGCCGACGATGGTCAGTTTGTCATTAGTTAAAAATGCCATAATAATTTTACTGTTTTATTGTTGAATGTTTACTTACATCTGTGTCTCTACACCCTGTCCTTGCAGCCAGAGAATATAACCCATGATGATGCCCATGCCCAACTTCTGCGGGTCACTCACCATCTTGGCCGATGCTTGCATCATGTGCTGCCAGGCTTCCGTCTGATAGGTCTTTACACCGAACTTCAGGTCGTCAGTCGTCATAATGCCGTAGCTCTGGTTCAAGTATATCGTGCGCATGTTCTTTGTCAGATAATTCACGAACTTCTTGACATCCGGGTCGTCTTTCTTGTCTCCGAACATGGCAGTCATCTGATTCACCATGGAGTTGAGGTTCGATAAGTCATAGAATTTGTAATAGGTGTCGATGTAGGTTTTCGGACATGCGGGATCGGGTTGTATGTCCTCTGGTTCCACACCGGCAATGATGGTCTCCATAATGGATGTGCCGAGCTTCTCAAAGTCGGAGTTTTCATTCATCTGTTTTTGATGTTGCTGGAATACCTGACCTTCCGGTGACTTCATCGCTGCTGCCAGCTGTTTCACTTCGTCCACCGTGGCGAACTCTGTTACTGCAGGAGCCATCACGTTCTCTACCATGTCGTTGAGAAAGTGGTTCTCCATGTAATCACTCACCAGTTCTTCCGATGTCTTACCGTTGTATTCCTTGATGAGTTCCTGATTAATCATTTTCAGGGCTTCGCCCATCTTGTCGTCCATTCCTACCAGGGCTGAGGGACATGCTTTTACATAGTCCATCAGCGCTGCGTTCATGTCATCCTGTGCGGTAGCTGTCATAGAAACAGCAAGAAGTGCCAGAACGAATAGTTGTTTGATTGCTTTCATTATTATTGTTGTTTGTGTGTGAATATTAAATGATGCCGCAAAAGTACAACAAAATAACGGGACTTGCAAATTTTAAATGCAAAAAAAGGCGAAAAGCTCTTGAATTATTTGCCTTTCTCTTCTATTATTATTACCTTTGCCCCCCAATAATAAACGCAAAGTAATTTAAGTAATGGCACTGATTAAATCTTATAAGGGAATGACACCGAAGTGGGGTCGCGACTGCTACTTCAGTGAGAACGCTACCATCGTGGGCGATGTTACTATGGGCGACGAGTGTTCGGTATGGTTTAATGCTGTGGTACGCGGCGACGTAGCACCTATTACCATTGGAGACCGCACGAATGTTCAGGACGGTTCGTGCGTTCATGTCACTCACGACACGGGACCCACCCATATCGGCAGTGATGTCACCATTGGTCATAATGTGACGGTACATGCCTGTACCATCCATGATGGTGCTCTCATTGGCATGGGTGCCACACTGCTTGACGGCTGTGAGATAGGCGAGGGGGCTGTGGTCGCCGCTGGAGCCCTGGTGCTACAGAATACGAAGGTTGGCGCCCATGAGATATGGGGTGGGGTTCCAGCCAAGTATATCAAACTCACGAGACCAGGTTTGACCGACAATGCCAAGCACTACGTGGAGTACTCAAAATGGTATATAAACAATACGGAACAGCCTTCAGAATAACGTTTATAGACAGGCAAAAGCTTGAAAATCGGGAAAAATCGTTTTCCTTCTGATAAAAAAAGGATAAAAACTTGGTGGTTTCGTAAAAAAGCAGTACCTTTGCACCCGCATTTCGTGGCGCATGCCCGAAAATAACTGAAGTTTAATTAAAAAAATAAAATCAAGAAACAAAATGATTATTGTACCGGTAAAGGAAGGCGAGAACATCGAAAAGGCCCTCAAGAAGTTTAAGAGAAAGTTCGAAAAGACAGGCGTAGTTAAGGAACTCCGCCGTCGTCAGCAGTTCGACAAACCTTCTGTACTGAAGCGCCTGAAGATGGAACACGCTATTTACGTACAGAAGTTGCGCACTGTCGAGGAGTAAAAAAATCCCGAAAAATTTGGTAGTTTCGAAAATTATTCGTACATTCGTTGCCGAAATAGAGCACGAGTATGTTGATTGAGGATTTTTTGAACTACCTGCGCTATGAGCGGAACCGCTCGCAGCTGACAGTGCAAAACTACGAACGAGGCCTTCGCTGCTTCGAGTCGTACTTCAAAAATCGAGATGGTCAGCTCTCATGGGAGTCGGTAGACTCGGATATTATCCGCGATTGGATGGAGAGCCTGATGGATAAAGGCGACATGGCATCCACGGTGAACAACCGCTTGAGTGCCGTGCGTTCTTTTTATCGTTTCGCTCTGGCACGCCATATGGTGGATGCAGACCCTGCCTATAACATCAGGGGACCTAAGAAGCAGAAGCCGTTGCCGCAGTTCGTGCGTGAAAACGATATGAACGACCTCATTGACAACGTAGAGCGATGGGGGGATTCTTTTAAAGATACGCGCGCGCGTACTATTATTATATTATTATATGAGACTGGTATGCGTGTGTCAGAGTTGACAGGGCTTGATGATGTGGCGGTAGATTTCGCCCAGCATCACATCAAGGTGACGGGCAAACGTAACAAACAGCGCATTATACCCTTTGGCAACGAACTGGAACAGACGCTGCGTGAATATATGAAACTGCGCGATGAACAGGTGGTCAGACAGTCGGATGCTCTCTTCGTGAATGACAAGGGACAGCGGCTCAACCGTATCAACGTGGGATATATCGTGCGCAAGTGTCTGACTGGAGCCACGACTCTGAAGAAACGCTCGCCGCATGTGTTACGCCACAGTTTTGCAACGGCCATGCTTAATAACGGCGCCGGACTGGAGAGTGTCAAGAAACTGCTGGGACATGAGAGCATCTCGACGACCGAGATATACACTCATACTACGTTCGAGCAGCTTAAGAAAGTTTATCGTGATGCCCACCCAAGGGCTTAATATATCTACTAACCTTTAAAAATAGGAGGTAACAATGGAAGTAAAGATCCAGTCGATTCATTTCGACGCTACTGAGAAGTTACAGGCGTTCATCGAAAAGAAGGTCGCCAAGTTAGAAAAATCCTTTGAGGATGTGCAGAAGGTCGAGGTGCAGTGTAAGGTCGTCAAGCCGGCTACGGCACAGAACAAGCAGGCCAGTCTTACTGTCACGGTACCGGGCAATACGCTGTTCGTCGAGAAAACCGCTGACACATTTGAGGAAAGTATAGACCTTTGTGTAGATTCCATGAAGGTTCAACTCAAGAAATTCAAGGAAAAATTACGCAATCGCTAAAAAAAAGCGAGAAAAGTTTTGGTATTTCGAAAATAATGCCTACCTTTGCATCCGCTTTCCGATATTTCGCAACTTAGGCGGGAGGCGGATGCTTGAAAAGCCTCTTTAGCTCAGTTGGCCAGAGCACGTGATTTGTAATCTCGGGGTCGTTGGTTCGAATCCGACAAGAGGCTCAAATGAGTCCTTGCGTTTCTGGTGAAAAAAGGGCGAAAAGATAAGGGTGGTTACCAGAGTGGCCAAATGGGGCAGACTGTAAATCTGCTGGTTTTTACCTTCGGTGGTTCGAATCCATCACCAGCGGAAATAGCTCAGTTGATAGAGCACTAGCCTTCCAAGCTGGGGGTCGCGGGTTTGAGCCCCGTTTTCCGCTCAAGGCTCGCTGTTATAGCTCAGTGGTAGAGCACTTCCTTGGTAAGGAAGAGGTCCCGAGTTCAAGTCTCGGTAACAGCTCTAAAACAATGGAAGCGAAGGAAAATTATTGACTGCGTCGATATATTGACAATTCATTAAATAAATAAAATCGAGTTTAAGCTATGGCTAAAGAGAATTTTGTGCGCACCAAACCGCACGTAAACATTGGTACAATTGGTCACGTTGACCATGGTAAGACTACTCTGACCGCTGCCATTACGATGGTTCTGGCTAAGCAGGGTCTTTCTGAGATTAAGTCTTTCGACCAGATTGACAATGCTCCTGAGGAAAAGGAGCGTGGTATCACTATTAACACCGCTCACGTTGAGTACGAGACCAAGCTGCGTCACTATGCTCACGTTGACTGCCCGGGACACGCCGACTATGTGAAGAACATGGTAACTGGTGCTGCTCAGATGGACGGTGCTATCCTCGTTGTTGCTGCAACTGACGGTCCTATGCC